>JARUKX010000038.1 GCA_029688825.1 Haloarculaceae archaeon H-GB1-1
ATGCTCGACGGCGTTCCGAAACAGATTCTCGAACACGCGGACCAGTCGCGACCGGTCGGCGTCCACCGTGGCGCTCGTCTCGACGTCGAGGGTCGCGTCGCCGGTCTCGACGCCGCTCCAGGCGTCGCGTGCGACCGATTCCAGCGAGACGGACTCGACGTCGTCGACCGCCCGCCCCTCGCGGGCCATCGACAGCGCGTCCTCGATGAGATCGTCCATCCGCTCGTGGCTCTCCCGGACAGATTCGAGGAACTGCTCGCCATCGGGGTCGACGTGCGGTTCGAGTAGTTCCAGGTTCCCGGTCGCGACAGTAAGGGGGTTCCGGAGGTCGTGGGACACGACGGACGCGAAGCGGTCGAGACGCTCCCGCTCGGCTCGCACTTCCCGTTCGCGTCGCTTCTGCTCGGTTACGTCCCGCGAGTTGACGACGATTCCCTCGACGTCCGGATGGTGCAGGAGGTTTCTGGCGATCCCCTCGTGGACGCGCCAGGAGCCGTCGGCGTGTTGGATGCGGAACTCCGCGCGGCTGGTGTAGCCCGGTTGCTCGACGCCGCGTTCGAACTCGGCCGCGAGGCGACCCCGGTCCTCCGGATGGATGTTCTCGAAGGCGCTCTGCCCGATGCGCTCGCCCGGTTCGTACCCGAGGACCTGCTCGACGGACGGACTCTCGTATCGGATGGTCCCGTCCGCGTCGAGCAGGGTGATGAGGTCCGAGGAGTGCTCGATGAGCGTCTGGTAGTGACGCTCGGTGGAGCGTCGCTCCGTGACGTCCTGGAGGACGAGCAACGTCCCGTCGTCGTTGCGCCCCGAGAGTTTCGAGACCGAGAGGTCGAGATAGCGGCGGCCAGCGTCGGTCTCGACGGTCACCTCCGTCCGGTCGGTCTCGCCGTCGAGCACCCTCGCCGCCTCCGGGAGTGCGTCCGTGATTCGGTTGCCGACCGTCGGACCGTCACCGGGTGTGAGCTCGCGGGCCGCGGGATTCGTGTCGACGACGGTCCAGCGCTCGTCGACGACGACGAACCCGTCGCGCATGTCCTCGATGACGGACTCGCGGGCGACGGGCACCACGTCCAGCAGCCGGTAGCGCCGAATCGCGACCCAGAAGACGATCCCGGAGACGGCGAACGACAGCGACGTGAAGTTGAGCTGGTGCGGTGTCACGCCGGTGAAGAAGGCCAGGCTCGCCGCGACCGGGACGGCGGCGGCCGTGACGAGCAACACCGCCTGGCCGCGATAGGTGTCGCGATTCGTCTGGAGGTAGCGAACGAAGACGGCCGCGCCGGCGAGAACGAGCAGGTGCGACCAGATCGCCCAGGCGAAGAACGGTGTGCTGAACGTCCGTTGGAGCACGACGAACTGGGTCCCCAGCGGACCGGTGGCGACGCTCGTCCCCAGCGGCCGCAGCAACGTCGGAACCGGGGCGACCACCACCGCCGTCGAGAAGCCGACGGCGACGGTCCCGAGGACGACGGATAGCGGGCGGACGTGCCGTCGAAACCGTCCCGTATACACCAGCGCGAACAGGAGCCAGAGTGCGGGAACGAAGGCGGCTCCGACGTCCGTGACCTGCCAGCCGAGTATCTTCGCCGGCAGCGTCTCGCTGGAGATCATCAGGCCGTAGCCCGCCGCCCACACGCTCGCGAACGCTGTGTACCCGCTGAAGAACAGCAGGCTGGTCCGATGGGATGGCCGTCGCCACGCCGCGGCGAGCGAAACCAGCGCCAGCCCGACCGAGAGCGCCGTCGAGAGCGCCTGGAGCCACGAGTAGAGCGTCACCTGGACTGCCATGCTAGTCGCCGATATCACAAATCTTGCCGCGAGCGTCATAATCCCGTTGGCTCACCACCCCGGAGTTGCCGGTATGAACATTCGGCTTCCCATCGGTCATCGCCACGGCCGCATCGCCCGGAGGTTCTTGCACTATCCCGCCGTACGCAGTGTATGGCTCTCTCCGACCACATCGACGAGGTGGAACCGACGCTGCTCATCGCCATCGGGTTCGTCCTGTTCGTCATCCCGGAGCCGGCGACGTCGACGCTCGGCGTCGGGCTGATGCTGCTCGGCATCGTCTGGTGGTTCCAGGAGTGGTGACCCCACTGGCCGGCCGCTACGCCCTTAAGGAAACGGGTCCTATCGCCGCCGAATGAGTCGCGTCGCCCTCTCGCTGGCGGTGGTCGCTCTCCTCGTCGGGTCGGTCGTCGGTCCGGCCGCCGCGGCGGCCACCCAGCCTGCGGTCGGGGACGGCGCACGCGCGACGACCGACACCATCCATCTCACGCAACGGCTGGCGCTCACGCCCGACGAGCCGGGACGGGTCGACGTCACGCTCCGGTTCAGGATTCCCGACCGCGTCGGTCGGCTCTCGACGCAGGTCCCGGCCGACGCCACCGTCACCGACAGATCGGGCTTCGACGTCATCAACGACACCCACTACGAGTGGACCGACGGGAACGATATCGCGACCATCACGTACGAGCTTCCGGTCAACGAGACGATCTCGTCGTCCGGACCGGGTTACGCGTCGACCGATGCACACGTCGCGAGCCAGTCCGCCGACGAGGGATATCTGCTCGTCGACGCCGGCGACTGGGCGCTCGTTCGCCGGCCGTCGACGCCGGTCCAGTGGGCCTCCCGCGGCGAGGTCACCTTCTCGCGAACGGTCGAGACGAAGGGCCCGGGCGCGGCCGGCGAAGTGCTGGTCTTCCTCGGCGAGCACGAGACCGTCTACCGGGCCGTCAACGGGCAGCAGTTCGAACTCGTCGTCCCGGCGGCGGCGTCGATGGAGGAGTCACCGGACGATATCCTCACTGCGATGGCGCAGTCGTCGCGAGCGATGTCGGTCAACGACCGCGACGATCACGTGTTCATCGTCGCCGCGCCGTCCGTCGACGTCGAGTGGGCAGTCCGCGGCCTCCAGACCGGCCCGTCGGACTTCTGGGTCGAGGACGGCGAGCAGCTCAACCGCACCAACAGCGCGTGGCTTCACGAGTACGTTCACACGAGGCAAGCGTACGCTCCCAGCCGCGAGGTCCGGTGGGTTACGGAGGGCGGCGCGACGTACTACGCGACGCTGCTCGCGCTCCAGCAAGAGCGCATCCCGTTCTCGGAGCTCGCCGCCTTCCTCGACATCGGGCGGAAGCAGTACGGTGACGCCGTCCTCTCGGATCCCAGCGCCTGGGCGGGCAACGGGAACTACTTCAAGGGCGCGCTGGTGATGGGCGAACTCGACCGCCGGATACGCCTGGCGTCCGACGGTGACCGGACCTTCCAGCGCGTCTTCCGGGCGATGAACGACGCGGACTCGAAGCTGACACAGGAGCGCTTCCTCGACGCGACCGCCGACGCCGGCGACGACGACGTGCGGGACGCCGCCCAGCGATACACCGTCACCAGCGACACCCCGCACGTCTGGACGCGCGAGCAACACGACGAGGCATTCGGCGCACTCCCGGCCGCCACGACCCAGGGCTTCGCCGCCGCGGAGCCGTTCTCGGTCGACGGTCCGTACCGCAGCGGCCCGCTCGACTCGTCACCGAATCTGACCGTCGTTCCCGGCGAGGAGGTGACGGTCACCACGAGCGTCTCCAACGACGGGGGGACGACCGCTGACCACAACGCGACGGTGTGGCTGGACGGGCGACTGCTGGACGCGACGACGGTGACTGTCGCTCCCGACGAGACGACGACCGTCGAGACGTCGCACGTCTTCGAGAGCACCGGAAACTACACGCTCCGCAGCGGGGCGGACGAGATAACGGTCGCGGTCGTGGAGCCGGCCACGCCCACCGTGACCGCGGTCGAACTCAACCGGACGACGCTCGTCGGCGGCGGTGCCGTCGAGGTGTCCGCCACCGTCGCGAACGACGCCGCGATTCCGGCCCTGCGGGACCTCACCTTCGTCCGGGACGGCGAGGCGGTCGCGACGCGGACGCTCACCCTCGGCCCCGGCGAGGAGGTGTCCGTCTCGACGGTGCTGACGCTCGACGGGCCTGGAACGTATTCCGTCGGCGTCGAGAACGCCACCCGGCGGACCGTCACCGTCGAACCGACGCCGACGCCGACGGACGTTCACACCGCCTCCGACACGCCGCCGGGCCAGCAGACGAGCCAGCCGCCTGCCACGCACTCCACGACTGGAACCTCCGGTCCCGGATTCGGCGCGGCGGCGACCCTGCTAGCGCTCCTCGTCGCCGTCGCGCTGGCGCTCCGACGCAGCTAGAGTTCGTCGGCCAGCGTCGTCGCCCGCTCGAGCAGCGTCTCCGCGTCGGGTGCGAGCAGCTTCACGATGGCTTCCTTGCCGACCTCGCCGCGGTCGATGACTGCGACGGGCGAGCCCTCGCTCTCCTCGAACGCTCGTCGGGCTCCCCACTGCATGGTCGAGCCCTCCTGTTCTTTGACCGACTCCGGCTCGGCGTCTCGGTCGAACTCCGCGACGGGCGCAGCCAGCGATTCCAGCGCCGCTTCGACCCGTTCGTCGAAGCGACAGTTGATCGCGAAGCGGAGGTCCGGTTCGAACTCGCGAGCCGCCAGCAGGAAGCGCGCGACGTGACTGGACGCGCCGAAGCGGACGCCCCGATTCGGTTTGATGCCCGACAACGTCCTGGTGATTCGCCCCTCGACCGCCGCTGTCTCGCCGGGTACCTCGGCGTAGGGCGTCGCGCCGACGACGTTCATCCCCACCTCGGGCACGAGTTCGCGGGCGTTCGCCTCGACGAGCCCCTCGACCACGAACTCGACCTCCTCGGCGGTCGGCTGGCGGGCCGCCCGCTCGCGCGCTTCGACGAGGTGGTGAACCGCGCCGGGACCCTGCCCGACGTCGAGGTTGTACCGGACCGCGCGCGAGAGGAGGCCGATGCCCGTCCCGACTGCCTCGGTAAGGCCGACGCCGTGGGCCAGCTCGGTCGCGATGGCTGCCGAGAGGGTACAGCCCGACCCGTGCGTGGCCTCGGTCGAGACGCGGTCGTGCCGGAACGTCTCGACGGCGTCAGCCGTCACGAGGACGTCGACCACCTCGTCGCCGGGAACGTGCCCGCCCTTGACGAGCGCCGCGTCCGCCCCGAGGTCGAGCAACTGCTCACCCGCGCGTCGGGCGTCCGCCTCGTCTTCGACGTCGATATCGGTCAGCACCGCCGCCTCGTCCGCGTTGGGCGTGACGAGCGTCGCTTCGGCAATCAACTCCTCGTAGGCGGTTTCGGCCTCGGGTTCGAGCAGGCGGTCGCCGGAGGCTGCCACCATCACGGGGTCGACGACGAGGTTCGGGAGGTCGCTCGCACGCTCGGCGACCAGGGTGACGACGTCGCTCGTGGCGAGCATCCCCGTCTTGACTGCCGCGACGTCGAAATCCGAGCATACGGCGTCGATCTGGGCCTCGATCTCGGACTCGGGCACCAGATGCGTGCTCTCGACGCCGGTCGTGTTCTGTGCGGTGACGCCAGTAATCGCGGTCGTGGCGAACCCACCGCTCGCTTCGATGGTCTTCACGTCGGCCTGGATACCGGCACCGCCGCCGGAGTCGCTCCCGGCCACGGTCAACACGACTGCGGGCGAGGTAGGGGCAGACTGTCGAGTCATGTTCGAGATGTGCGTGGCCGTCTACATATCGGTACGTGTTCGCCTTCGATTAGTAGGAACTCACTAGCCGGAGTAGTAGCAGATTATTGTGAGAGACCGTGCGCTTAAGGTGGCTGACCGCTGACGGGATAGTAGCGCGTGTCACCTGATGTCACGCCGTCGATCCCATGACCGATTCCGCAACCCAAACCGAAGATTCACGGCAGGAAAGCAAGTACGGAGCGTTCGAGACCGAAGGGGGCGCTGTCGTCGTCTACGATAGAGACGAACCGACCGCGTGGATTCAGTCGAACTACTCCGTCACGCTCGGCGCATAATCCGCTCTGTCCCCGGCGGTTCGCGAACGATATTGACAACTGAGTGATGTTTGTCTGACGAATACCTATACCTATCCATTACTTTCTGGTACACAAGCGTGCCATTCGATAGCACGCAACGAGGAACTATGACCGACACGATCCACGACGAAACGGCGCTCGGAACCCAGGAGAACCGCTACGGTGCCTTCGAGACAGGCGACGGCGACGTCGTCGTCTACGACTGCAGGGAACCAACAGCCTGGATTCAGTCCGACTACGCCGTCGAGTTCGGCCCGCAGTAGGTTCGTCCGGCGACCGTCGAGTGGCGACTGATCTCTCTCAGCGGCCCGGCTTTCAGGTGCAGGTCACACGTTCTAACTGCTCCCCTCGTAGAGTCGTCCGGAGGAACGACTGATGTCCAACGACGACCTCGACGGACCCGCTCGCGCACAGTTCGGTGGCTTCCAGACGAACGGCGACACGGTGGTCGTCTACGACCGCGATGAACCGACCGCCTGGATCGAATCCGACCTCTCGCTCGAAGTAAGCGGGGATTAGTCCCGGCTTTCCAGCTTCCCCATGTACTCCTCGAAGGTACCCCAGAACGGGTCGACGCCGGGGTGTTCGACGTGGTCGCCGTCGACGAACACGCTCGACCCCTCCGTCGCGTAGCCGACGTCGGCCGCCGGGATGTCCTCGGCGGCGAGCGCGTCGAGCACGTCGTCGACGCCGTCTTCCGCGACCGTCAGGACGAGCGTTCCCTCGCTGATGGCCGCCCACGGATCCATACCGAAGAACTCGCAGGCCTCCAGCACGCCGGGCAGGACCGGAATCTCGTCGCGGTCGATCTCCAGTCGCACGCCCCCTGCCCGCGCCACCTCGTACAGGCCGCCGTAGACGCCGCACTCGGTCGCGTCGTGCATCGCCGTCACCGGCCCGGCCGCGGCCGCCGTTAAGGCGTCCTTGACCGGGCTCATGTCGTAGAAGCGGTCCTTCGCGGCGTCGATGGTCTCGGCGGGGAGGTCACCCTCCATCAGCGACTCGAACTGCGTCGCCATCAGGCCCGTCGCCTCCACGGCCGGCCCCTTCGTGATGACGACGCGGTCGCCCGCCTGCGCGCCGTCCGGTCGAACAAGGTCCTCGTGGTCGCCGACCGAGATGGCCGTCGCGCCGCCGACCATCGGGTAGTTACAGCCCGCGTAGCGCGCCGTGTGGCCCGTCACGACCGAAACGCCCAGCTTCTTTGCCTCCTCGTCGAAGGTGCTCCAGACCGTCTCGAACTGCTCGTCGGTGATCTCCGGCGGGAGGTTGAAGTCGATGCTCAGGTGCGACGGTGGGATGCCCGAGACGGCGACGTCGCTCATCAGGATGTGGAATGCGAACCACGCCGCCTTCTCGAAGCCCACCGACGGCATGAGGAACACGGGATCGGTCGCCATCGCGACGGCCTTCTCGCCCACGTCGACGACGCCGAAGTCCACGCCGTGCTGTGGCGATAGCGATACGTCGTCGCGGTCGGCCCCCAGGTAGGGGTAGATGTACTCGTCGAAGAACTCGCGGTCTACCTTTCCGAGGTCGCTCATATCCGAGAATTATCACCCAGTAATATAACGCTACCCTTAGCCCACGGTGATGAGCGTCACACCGCCGACTGCGAGTCCCGCCGCGAGCAGGCGCATCCGGAACGCATCTTCGCCCAGCAGAACCCCACCGAGGACCACCGCCACGACGGCCTGCGTGTTCACCACCGGCGAGACGATGCTCGCCGGCAACTGCGTGAACGCCGCCATGACCATGTGGTTCCCGAGCGCCACCAGCAGCCCCATGCCCGCGAACTTCCCGAGGTCCGACCGCACGCCACCGAAGCCCCGTCGCACGGCGAGCGGCAGCAGCGCCAGCACGATCACCGCGAGCTGGAGCACGACGAACACCGCCGGCTGGAAGGCGAGTTCCTGCAACAGCACTCGCCGTCCCACGTCGACGACGCCCCACGTCGCCGCGCTGAGCAGGGCCAGCTGCGCCGCCCGCGTCGTCACCGCCCGTTTGAACGGGTCGAGCAGTGCGCCGGCGTCGAAGTTCGCCACGTAGATCGCACCCGTGACCACGAGGACGCCGGCGACCTGGAGCGGCGCGAGGCGCTCGCCCAGCAACGCCACCTCCAGGGGCAACACGAACAGCGGCACGACCTTGCTCAACGGCGCGACGTACGACACCTCCCCCGCCGCCACCGCCGCGAAGAACGTCAGCTGTGCGCCCACCGTCACCAGGCTCAACCCGATAGCGTAGGCGACGACCCCCGTCGAGAGCCCCGCGACCGCGCTCGTTCCCGTCCGCACCGCGGCAATCGGCGCGTACCACACCAGCCCGAACGCCATCACCACGCAGACGTAGACCGGCGCGGAATACGACGCGAAGTACCGCTTCAGCAGGAAGAGATAGCTCCCGAAGAGGAACGCCGATGCGATGGCGAAGACCAGACCCAGCTTCACGCTCGCGGCTTCGATGGGCCGGCGTTTCACGCTTCGGGTCCCCGACGATTACGGACCTATGATGAGCCTCCTCGTATGGCCGTCAGCAGAGGCTCGCCGCTCACGAAAGTGCTCGGAGCAGAAGACGCCAGGACTGGGATTTGAACCCGATGCCAGACGGTCGCTCACTGCGTTCGCGCTGCGTCTGCCGTGATTCAAATCCCAGTGTCATCGATCTTCGGACTGCTGGCGACGCTCGTCGCTACGGCTCCTCGGTCGCGTTGCAGTCCGAAAATACGCCAGGACTGGGATTTGAACCCAGAATCCCGAAAGGGAACACGCTTTCCAGGCGTGCGCCTTACCGTTCGGCCATCCTGGCTCGTTCGAGTGTTCCGGGGTCGTCAGTTTAAGTCCTTTCGTTCGCGTCCGGGAGTTGTCGGTGGGTCACACGCGACACGGCGGCCGCTCCGACCGCCACCACGGCGGCGACGCCGAACTTCACCAGCCAGTCGACGCGCTGGCCACTGACCAGTTCGAAGCCCTGCACGAGGACGAGGAAGGCGAGCCCACCGATTGCGCCCCACAGAAGGATTCGCTTGCGGTTCATCGTCCCAGTTCGGCGAGCAGGTGCGAGATGTGGAGGCGGTCGTTCGTCCCCTCGGTGAGGTCCATGTCGATCTCGCCGGCGAGGTCGTGGACGCGGGCGAGTTCCGCGCCGGAGTAGCGCGAGCGGGCGACGGCGAGGACGTCCTCCAGCACCTCGGTGCCGCTGTAACCCTCGTCGACGAGGAGGTCGTCGAGCGTCTTGCGGGCGTCGGTGAACTCGCCGGCTTCGGCGTCGACGATCATCTCCTGGACGCGCTCGTCGATGCCGAGCGACCCCAGCACCTCGTAGGCGGTCTGCATGGTGAGTTCGCCCTCCTGTTCGACGATGGTCTGGGCGCTCAGGATGGCTTTCCGGAGGTTGCCGTCGGCGTAGCCCGCGACGTACTTGACGCCGTCGTCGTCGGCGTCGACGTTCTCGGCCGCGACGATGCGGTCGAGGACGGTGACGATCTCGTCGTGCGTGGGTGCGCGGACGGGAATCGGGAAGCAGCGCGAGCGAATCGGCGGGATGATGCTGGAGGGCTGGCGGGTGGCGATGACGAACTGCGTCGCCTCGTAGTGTTGCTCCATGACGCGGCGGAGCGCCTGCTGGAAGTCCTCGCGCATCCCCTCGGCGTTGTCGAGCAGGATGGTCTTGTAGTTGCCCGAGACCGGCGAATAGCTGGCCGACTCCTTGAGGACGTGGTTGATGAGGTCGGCCTTCGAGGATTCACGGCGGCGCTTGGGGGAGATGAACGACTCGAAGCGCGGGTCGTTGCTCACCTCCTTCTTCGTCATGTCGAAGAAGTCCGCGACGTTGATCTCGACGAGGTCGCTGTCGGGATTGTCGTGGATCTCCTCGGCGAGCGCCCGCACCGCCGCCGTCTTCCCGCTGCCGATCGGCCCGTGTACCAGGAGGTTCATCGGCTCCTCGACGGCCCCCCACAGGTGCTCGCGGACCTGCGGCTGGGGCAGCTCGTCGAGGCTCGGCGCGTACGTCTCGGTCCACAGCGGAGCGTCCATCGGCCGCCCGTAGGACGTAACGGGGTAAGAATCCATCCCTCTCCGCTCAGCGGTCGGGTTCGAACAGCTCCTCCAGCACTTTCCGCTGGGCGGCCCGGAGGTGCTGGTGGTAGGTCGGACGCGTCACGTCCATCGACTCGGCCAGTTCCGTCCCGTCGACGTCGCGGGGCCACTCGAAGAAGCCGCCGAGGTACGCCGACCGGATTGCGGTCGCCTGTCGCTGGGTGAATCGGTCGGTCACGGCCGCGCGGAACTCCTGTCTGGTTCGGACCGGCCGCTCGTGTTCGTGATACCCCACGAGGTCGACGTTGTCGTAGCCCTCGTTCACGAGGTCGAACACCTCGCGGGCCTCGGACTCGTAGGGGACCTCGACGGTGATGCGCGTCGTTCCGGTCTCTCCCTCCACGCCGAGTGGCATCGCACCCCGCTCAGCGAGCGTGGTCACGAGCGTCTCCTCGGCCACCAGCTCGAACAGCGTCTCGCCCTCGTGGTCGACGATGCAGGCCGCTTCGCTCACGGCCGGATCGTCCCGAGCGACGTCGAGGAACGTCTCGGCGTCGGCGTCTTCGCTCGTGACGTACAGGTCCAGGGTCCCGTCGGACTGCTGGAGCGTCCCGGCCGATTCGAGGGTGCAGTCTGTGGCCGCCGACAGACGGCTGAACAACAGGTCGTCGTCCCGGGCCGTGACCTCCAGTTCGACGACGCGGTCGGTCGAAAGGATGCGACCGCGCTCGACGGCGTTGATGGCGTTTCCGATGGCTCGCCCCAGTGCTCCGAGGACGACCTGTTCGCGGTCCTCGAACGCCTTCGCGCTCGCGGCGTACACCGTCAACACCCCGTAGACCGTCTCCTTGTAGGTGAGCGGAATCGCCAGGAGCCCCGTCATGCCCTCCTCGTGTGCTCGCCTGTGCATGCTGCCGTCGGGTACCCCGGCGAGGTCCTCGACGACCTGCGTTTCGCCCTCGACGAACGCTCGAACGCAGGGGTCGGTCGACTCACCAGTGATGGTGAATTCGAACTCCTCGGCTGGCTGCTCACAGCCAGCCAGCTGGCTCACTTGCAGCGTCTCGCTGCTCAGATCTGGACGGCCGATCCAGGCGCAGTCGTACGTCTTCGTGTTCAGGAGTTCGTCGCAGACCTTCGATTCGATCTCCTCGCGCGTCGTCGCGTTCACCAGCACCTCGATCGTGTCTTCGATGAGTCCGTTGATGTGATCGACGAGGGCGTCGATTCGCTCGTGTGCCTCGCGAATGTCCTCTTCGCGCTTCGCTCGGTTGCATGCCGCAGCAGCACTCGTCGCGAGGAGCGCGGCCAGTTGCTCGTCGATGTCGCCCGTACGGCCGCCGCTCGTCGTACCCAGACTGATGGTCCCGTGGACGCCCATCGGGAAGTACATCGCGCTCCGTAGCGGCGACCGGTCGTATCCGTCGTCGATCTCCCCAGCGTCCTCGTAGACGACCGACTCGCCGGACGCGAACACTTCGCCGGGCGGCGCTTCGTGCAGCCCGTAGCGCGGTCGGTCTCCGAGCGTCCCCTCGGTCTCGCTCGTCGCCGCCACCGGGACCAGTTCCTGTGCGTCGGCGTCGTACAGTCGGACGACGTTCAGGTCGAACCCGAGCACGTTCTTCGCCGCCGTCACGACCATCTCGGCGACCTCTTCGCGCGTCCGGGCCTGCATCAGGGTTCGCGAGGCAGACAGCAACTCCGAGAGACGGTCCCGGTACGCGCGTTGCTCGGTGATGTCGCGGACGACACCGACGGTGCCGTTGTACTCGCCATCGTCGCTCCGGAGGATCGTCATGTTGACCTCGGCTTCCACCGGTCGCCGACCCTTCGGCTGGACGGTCAGCGTGAACGTCTCGCCGTCGCGGCCGGTCGAGAGCGCGTTGGCCACTGCTTCTTCTGCCCGCGCTACCGTCTCGCCGCCGACGACCTTCGAGTAGTGTTCGCCGACGAGTTCCGACCGATCGTACCCGGACAGCTCGCACATCGCCTGATTGACGAAGCGGATGATCCCGTCGTCGCCGAGTTCGTAGACGCCGTCGTCGATGGACTCCAGCATCGCCTCGTAGCGTTTCAGTTCGTGCTCTCGTTCGTCCCGCTCCAGTTCGTGGCTCACCCACTCCGTCAGGAGTTCGATGAACGTCTCCTCGGCCGCCGTGAACGACTCCGTTCGCGCTTCCGTGTCGGCGAAGCAGAACGTTCCGTAGAGCTCGCCGTACACGTCGACCGTGCCGCCGAGATAACACCCCAGCCCGAAGCGTTCGTACGCCGGGTCGTCGTCCCATCCCGACGCCTCGGCGTCAGTGACGGCCAGGAGCCCGTCGGCCTCGATCGCCTCGCGGCAGTACGTCTCCGAGAGCGACGCTTTCGACTCCGGCTGCAACTGCTCGTGGTCTCCACGCGAGACCACGACCGTCAGTGTCCTGTCGTCGACCCGGGTGAGGAACCCGACTGGCAGATCGAGTCTGGCGCACCCGATCTCCAGCGCGCGCTCGATCTTCGCGTCGACGCCGAGGTCGCCGCTGGCTGCCAGTGACTGGAGTCTGCGAAGCGCCTGCTCGTTCCGTTCGAGCCCCGTCTTCGCCATCTTCTGTTCCGTGACGTCCCGAGCGTAGACGGTAAGCCCGTCCGAGTCAGGATATATCGTTATCTGGAGCCATCTGTCCAGCGCTCCGTGGTACTCCTCGTAGGTCCTCGTCGTCTGCGTCTCCATCGCCTGTCGAGTTTCGGCTTCGAACGTCGGGCCGAGGGCGACGTCGGGCCCACTCCAGATCGGTTCGCCGAGGACCGCCGACGACTCGACGCCGAGGATCTCCTCGGCAGACCCGTTGACGTACGTGTATCGCCACTCGTCGTCGACCGCGACGATGCAGTCGGTGATTCGGTCGAGCGGACGCGTTTCGCACACGGGTTCGGGACCGCCGAGGCCGTCGCTCGCCACCACTCGCTCCTCGCGGCGACCTGTCTCGGACCGTTCCCCGACGAGCTGCTCGATCCGGTGGGCCAGGACGACGACGCTCTCGTCCCCACCCGCCTGCACGACTGCGTCGACGGGACCATCGAGCGCCCGTTTCGTCGTCTCTGCGTCGCTGTCGTCGACGAACGCGACGACGTGCGTCTCGCGCTCTCGACGCTGTTCGGTCGAATCCAGTAGCTCGGCGAGGTCGTCCACGTCGTAGACGACGCACGAAACGTGGTCTCCGACGTCGGTGTCGACCGTCGCGACTCCCGTCGCCGTCAGGCGGTCGGATGCGTCCTGCAGTGCCGTCGCCGTCGATCCCTCGTCCCCAACGACCAGAACGTGCGGCCGTTCCTCCATGTCCGTTCACTGAACATTGCACCGCTCCGTACATAAACCCGGGTCACGCTGTCCCACCCGGCCGGACTTCGTTCGCCGTGGACTCGCCGTCGCGCCTCGACGACAGTTCTATATCGCATTATAGTGTTTATGGGCTGTTCCCGTCCAATTCGTTCCCCATTTCTCTTTCAGTCGAAAACAGGGCGTTCGCTCCGTCTCGAACGCTCCTGGCCGGAACGTGTGTTTCCAGTTGTCATGGGTATCGAAACGTGCCCGTCGACATGGCTCGGAGTGGGGCTCCGTCGGCTCACCCTGTGACGAAGCGAGGGTCGGCGCCGTGGTCGAGGGTGGAGCCCCTCTCGGGGGTCCGTCGCAGTTCCCACGCTTTGTCGTCCGCGCCCCCGCGACCGGCGCGACGTGAGCCGCCGACAATCTGCGGCGAAGGACACGGTCTGCTCTTCATCTGCCCGGACTCTCTGGAGTTGGCCCCTGATTAGCGGATGGGCGATCTCGGCCGCGAAATGCAATCGTCGATACCGCTCGTCTCGCTCGGCGGCACCCGCCCGTGGGCCCCCACCGCTCGGATCGCCCGGTGACGCAGTGACGGCTCACGAAGGGCACTCGGTACGTTCGTCGGTCGACGCGTCGACTGTTCCGGAGGACGCGGGGGCCGCCGTGATCGGGTGCTGCCGAAACGCGCGAAACCGTCGGTAAAGGGAACGTACGGGCCTTCTGCGGGCGTTACACTCGATTCAAGGTGTGGCTTCACCCCAGCAACGATAAACTCGTGAACGCTATATCGAATGTGCCGTGCTCCGTTTGGACCGGACCAACTCACTACGGCTGGAACGGCCCGTTCGATGGCCGAAACGGCCGATTTGCTGCTCTTGTCGGTCGTCCGACGTGGACGACCGCCGAGACGCTACGCTGGCTCGGACGGACGGCCGGAACCGGGAGCTAACCGTCCGAGACGGTCGCGTTCGGCCATCATCGGGAACGTCCGCCTCCGGGGCGGTCACAATGCTTAATTCTTCCCGGCCGAATGAGCAGTCAATTAACGCTGTCCATGTATCGGAGTCTGACGGGGTCGTCACGTCGGTCGAGACCGAGTACTCGTTTGCAGAATCGAAGGCCGACGGATGGGTAAGTCACCCGACCCATCCAACCCGCGGGGGCGCGACGCGTTCGTCGCCGTGTGCTGTGCGCTGGGGCTGGTCGTGGCCGCGCTGTTCGCGCCGACGATAGCGGCCCACTCGCCGTTCGCCGGGACCGGTCGGACGAGTCCGGGCGACCTCGTCGCGGGCACCGGAAGCGCGAGCGCTGCGCTGGCCGACGAGGCACCGAGCGAGATGGGCACCCAGACGGGTGGGTCGGCGGGAAGCCTCGGGGCGCTTTCCCCGTCCGCGTCGACGAGCGTGGGCAGTCCGGCCGCTGGCGACGCGTTCTCCCAGCAGTCCAACGACGTCCACCTCGTCCTCCACAGCGACCGCCCGCACTACCTTCGGACGGCGGCGTACGACAGGTACACTGGGGACGGTTTCGAACGCTCCACGGGCGAGTCGTTCGATTCGCTGGCGACCGCGGACCTTCACGGGTCGACGGCTGCGTCGGGAACCGTCTCCTACCGCGTCGAACTCCGTCGCTCGGCGACGAGCGTCCCCGTGGTCTGGAAACCCCGGCGTCTCGACGAGGGCGCACTCGGCACCGGCCTCGCGGTGGCTCCGACCGGTGGTATACGGGCCGAGACGGCCGTCCCCAACGGGACGACCTATCGGGCGGTGAGCGCGCCGCCGCCGGCGTCGGTGTCGCGGCTTCGCGACGCGAGCGGCGGGTATCCGGCCGCGATCTACGACCGGTACACGCAGTTGCCGGCCGAGACCCCCGACCGAGTCACAGAACTCTCCCACCGGGTCGTCGGCGACGCGGCGACGTCGTACGACCAGGCGCGCCGCATCGAGCGGTACCTCGAATCGCAGAAGGCGTACTCGACGAACACGACCCACGAGCGCGGCCAGCCGGTCGCCGACCAGTTCCTCTTCGAGATGGCGGCGGGCGACTGCGAGTACTTCGCGTCGACGATGGTCGTGATGCTCAGGACGCAGGGCGTCCCGGCGCGCTACGTGGTCGGGTACGCCCCCGGTGAGCGGGCGGGCGAAGACACCTACGTCGTCCGCGGGAAGTACGCCCACGCCTGGGTCGAGGTCTACTTCCCGGATACCGGGTGGGTCCGGTTCGACCCGACGCCCGCCAGCGGTCGGCGGCAGGCCGACAGGCGGGCGGCGAACGCGTCCACGCCGAGCGGAGTTCCCGGTGGCGACGGCGAGACGACCGCTGGGGGTCCCGACGGTACGTCGACGGCGACTGGAGGCGGCGGGAATCGGAGCGGGGGCGGTGCTGCCGGAACCGCTGGCGAGCGGCCCGGGAGCGGTGACGAGACGGCGACCGACGGGGAGACCCCCGAACGGCCCCGCGTCGGCGGGTCGCCCGGCGAGCGAGTGCCGTCGGGTGGCGACGATGGCTCCCAGACAGGACCGGTCGGCACCGCGACGCCCGGCGACGGGTCCGGTGCCAGCAGGGGCGTGGGCGCAGGTGACGGCGGGTCGGGGACGGCGGAGGGCGTCGGCGAGGGCGGCGACGGAAGCGCGCCCGGCGACGGGTCGGCCGGGGAGCAGTCCGGCGGGGGAGAGTCGTCCGACAGCGACGAACGAGCCGCGCTGAACGCGACGGTGAACAGGTCGGCGATTCCCGGCGCGCCGGTCGCCATCACAGTCACGCGGGGCGGTGCGCCGCTCTCGGGCGTCCCCATCGCGGTCAACGGCGAGCCGGTGGGGACCACGAACGCCTCCGGCGTGGTGACGACGACGGTGCCGTACGACGACGAGATGGTCGTGTCCGTCGCCTCGAACGAGTCGGCGACGACCCGCGAGTCACTCGAACCGATGGCGGCGACCGTCGGCGGAGGTGGACCGGCCGACGCGGTCGCTGCACTGCACGTCGCACCGACCGGGCTCGCTCGACAGGTCACGACGGAGAACGGGACGGTGACAGCGACGGGCAACGCGTCCGGAAACGCCACGGCGGGCACCTTCTCGCTGCCGACGAACGCCACCGTCGCCGTCGTCGGCCAGCCGATTCGAGCGTCGCCGATGACGGTGGTCGTGACCGTCGACGGCGTCCCCGTTCGGAACGCCAGCGTGACGCTGAACGAGACGGTACTGGGGCGGACGAACGAGACCGGTCGACTCACCGCGCGCGTCCCCGAGAACGTTTCCGAGACGGCAGTGCTTCGCGTCGAGCGCGGGTCGGTCGGGGGTGAGACGACGGTCACGATACCTCGGCTCTCGCTGGCCCTCTCGCACCCGTGGGGACTGCCGCTCCCGACGCAACCGACGACCGTCGACGTCTCGTTCGGCGACCGAAACGCCTCGAACGCGACGATACTCGTCGACGGGCGCGCGGTGGCCACGACGGGATCTCACGGGACGGCGACGGTCCGGCTCCCGGTCGCGGACGCGACCACCATCGCCGCTCGCTGGGACGGTCGGACGACGACCCGCAGCGTCGGGGGGCTGTTCCGGAACGTCGCGGGCCTGACCGGCGGCGTCCTCGCACTCGCTCTCGGCGTGGCGCTGCTGGGCCGCCGGCTCGGTGCGGCGTCGTCGGCCCGCGACGGGATGGGACGGCTCCGCGCGCTCGTCGCTCGCCTGTCCGACCGCTTCCGTCGGGGCTACTATCGCGTCCTCGACGGCGTGGTCGCGCTGGCGAGGCGGGTCGAGCGCGTTCCGGCTCGGGTCCGCGAGTGGCTGCGAGAACGGCCGTCGCCGGTGGGGATTGCGCTCGGTTTCGGAGACCGGATTCGACGGGCGGTACTGGGCGCGCTTCGCTCCCTCATGGCGACGATCCGGTCGCTCCGTCGCGGAGACGACGAGACGGCCGCGGACGATGCTGCGCCACGCGACCCGGTCGAATCGACCGCGGACCTCGACTCGGCAGAGCTGACGCTGAACCGACTCTGGACGCGCTTTCTCGCCGCGCTCTCGCTCTCGCAGACCGGCGTGCGGACGTGGACGCCGGGCGACGTGGCCAGACACGCCGTCGAGCGAGGGTTCCCCGAGGGGCCGGTCTACGAGGTGACCGACGCCTACCGAGAGGCGCTCTACGGCGACCGCTGGCCGTCGACCGACGCGCTCGACCGCCTGCGGACTGTGGTGGGGTCGCTCGACGGTGAGGCCGGGCAGAACAGCGACGAATCGGAGGGTGAGCGGCCGTGACGGACGAGACAGACCGCGACGACGCTCCCCGCGTCACCGTCGTCGAGGTCCTGCGAGCCGTGCCGCTGGTGGCGGGCGTGTGCGGCGTCCTCGCCGCGGTCGTCGTGGGCGCGCTGGCGCTCGGCGGGGGCCTCCCGCCCGCGATTCGGACGCCCATGGCGGTGCTCACCGACGGCGTCGGCGTCGTTCCGATCCTCGGCGTGGCGGCGGTCGCGGCGGGACTGTACGGACTGTGGCGTGCGGCCACCGGGCCGACGAGCGGGGATTCGCTCGATCCGCTGGTCGAGACGCCGCCGGAGCGCGTCTCCGGGGACGGTGGGCGGCCTGCAGCGGACGTGGCGGCGACGTTCGAGCGGGAGACCGCGACTGCAGACCGCGGCGTCCCAGAACGGGGCGAGACGAGGGCACTTCTGCGCCGGGGTGCAGCGACGGCCTACGCGGCGGCGGCGGACTGCGACGACGAGACGGCTCGGGCGGCCGTCGCGGACGCGACCTGGACGGACGACCGGCTCGCGGCGGCGTTCCTCTCGACCGACGGTGCCGCAACGTTCCCGCTCCGCGAGCGACTGTACGCGTGGTTCTACCCGCAAGCAGCACACCGCCGGTACGTGACCCACACCGTCGACGTCGTCGCGACCCTGTACGAGGAGGTCACGGACGCCGGCTCGACGACCGCGACGGTCCCGGACCCCGTCCACGAACGAGGCGGTGACGCGGTCACCGCGGCCGCCGACGGAGGCGTCGACGAATGACGCTCGCCTATCGGCCGCGGTGGGCGCAGGCAATCACGGGTACGCTCGCGCTCGGCGTCGTCGGCGTCCTGACGGCGACGCCGGCGCTGCTGCTCGCCGCGCTGATCCCGCTGGGATTCGTCGCCTACAGCGCGGTCACCACCGCGCCCGTGGAACCCTCGGACCTGGCGTTCACACGGGACCTGGAGCGAACGTCGCTGGTTCCCGGTGAGACGACGAGGGTCGAACTGACCGTCGAGAACCCGACGGACAGGCCGGTCACGAGCCTGCACCTCGTCGACGGCGTGCCGGAGAGCGCGGTGGTGACGGCCGGCACGCCGCGGCTCGGGACGGCGCTCGCCAGCGGCGAGACGTGCACCGTCGAGTACACGGTCTCGGGCCAGCGCGGCCTCCACGCGTTCTCGCCGCCCCGCGTCCGGACGCGGAACCTCTCGGGCGTCTTCGCGGCGACCGAGGAGGTGTCCGTCGCGGGCGACGCCGCCGTCGAGTTCTCCGTCTCGCTCGAACACGTGTCCATCCCGGCCGAGACGATGCCGTTCGTCGGCCCGCTGGCGACGGACGTCGGCGGGCCTGGCGTCGAGTTCCACTCGACGCGGGAGTACCGCGCCTCCGACCCGCGGAACCGCATCCACTGGCGCTCGTACGCGAAGTCGGGCGACCTCTCGACGGTCAACTATCGGGAACACCGCGCAGCCCGAATCGTGGTCGTCGTCGACGCGCGCAGCGAGACGCGCGTGACCGCGCATCCGGGGACGCCCAGCGGGTCCGCGCTCGGCGCGTACGCCGGTCTGCTGGCGCTCCAGTCGCTCCACGACGACGGCCACGCCGTCGGGCTGGCCGTGTTCGGGCTGGCCGACGACGCGGGGACCGGACGCGCGCCGGCCTGGGTGTCGTCGGACGCGTCGAACGTGGCCGTCCGCGCGGACAGGCTCTGTACGGCGGCCGCGACGCCGGTAGAGGCCGGTTCGAACCTCGACCCGTCGCCGGCGGCCAGCGCCGAGACGCAACTCGACCGACTTCGCAAGCAGCTTCCGGCGGACGCGCAGGTCCTGTTCGTCTCGGCGGCGGTCGACGACTTCCCCGTCACGGTCGCGAACGCGCTCCGGACCCACGGCCACGTCGTGACCGTCGTCAGTCCCGACGCGCTCTCGCCGCTCGGGGACGAATCCGCCGGGCAATGGCGGGGGGACTCGACGTTCCAGGCGTCCGCCCAGCGCTTGCTCGGCATCGACCGTCGCGAACGACTCCGCGAGCTGCGGTCGCTGGGCGTCCCCGTCGTCGACTGGAACCGCGACACGACGCTGCCGCTCGCGCTCACGACCGCACTCGACCCACTGGTGACCGAATCGTGACCCGACCGTCCACACCACGCCGGCGGGCCGGAGGGCGGCGATGAGCGGCGAGCGCGACGGCCCGCTGACCGAGCCCGTGAATCGCCGGAAGCGAGACGCCAGCCCGGACACGCGACGGAGTGAATCGGGGGCCGCTCCCCCGACACGGGAGGCGGGCTCGGGCGGGCTCGCGATGCCGACCGCGAGCACCGTCGTGGCGACGGGGCTGCTGGTGCTCGGCGTCGCCCTCGTCGGTCTCACCGGTCCGAACACGGTGGCGGTGCTCGCTGGCCTGCTCGGCGGGGCGGGGCTGGCGGTCGTCGTGGCGCTCGTGACGACGGACGACCCGCTGGCGGCGACGGTCGGCGGGCTGTTCGTCGTTCCGGTCGCGCTTGGCGTCACCGTCGCACTCGGGTATCCGCTTCGACTCGACGGAGCCGTGGCGGTCTACGGCCCCGTACTCGCGTCGCTGGCGGTGGCGGCTGGCTACAGCGCCACGAGCCACCTGACGGGCAGTCTCGACGGCGACGTCCCCGGCGGAGGGGCGAAGACGGTCGCGGCGAACGCGGCGCTGCTCGGTCTCGCCGCCACGGTCCTCGCCGCGCTGCACGCCGGTCTCGGAACGGCGTTCGGCTTCGTCGGTGGAATCGGCCAGTTCCTGGTCGAGGCCGCGGTACGTCCGTCGTGGAGACCGCCCCACCTCGCGACGTTCGGCCTCTTACTGGCGACCGCAGCAGCGAGCGTTCGGTTCGCCATCTGGAGCGTTCCGTGGGAGCCGTTCCTCCCCCAGCACCGCCGAGAGAGGTGGCGTGAGGCGGCTGACGCGCTCGCACACTGGCTCTCGGTGGCTATCGGCGTCTCGCTCCTCCTCGCGCTGCTGGGCGTCGGCGTTCTCACGTCACCGGTTCTGGACGGGTCGAGCCCGCTTCGGTCGCTCCTGACGGCGGTCACGACCGCCCTCCCGATTCGCGTCCTCCTGCTCGGCGTCGTCGTGACCGCATCCACGGTCGGCGGAGCGTCGCTCGTGACGACGAAACTCGCCACGTCGGCCGGACCGCGCGCTCGCTGGTGGGCCACGCGGACCGCCGGGACGCTGGCGTTCGCTCTCGTCGCCGTCGCTGCGGTCTCCGAGGCGGTCCTGCTGGACGCCCTGGCGTCGCTCGGACCGGCGGCGACGGCTGGTCGCGCGCTCGGCATCGAAATCGGAGCGCCGGCCGTCGTCCTCGGGTCGCTGGCGGCCGCGTCCTGGCTGGTCGTCGGCGGGCTGGTGGCCGTGCTCGTGATTCGAGGGCTGTTCCTCGGGCCGCACAACCGCGCCGGCGCGCTCGGCGGAGGCTGTCTGTTCGGGCTGGCGGTGGTGGCCACGCTGGCCGGGTCGCTCCCGGTCGTCGTCACGTTCGTCACTGTCGCGCTCGCGCTGGCCGCCTGGGACGTGGGCTCCTACGGCGTCGTGACGAGCGAGGAACTCGGCCGACGCGCACCGACGGGCCGCGCAGAACTGGCCCACGCCGGCGGGACGCTCGCGATGGGCGCGACGCTCGTCGGCGTGAGCACGGTGGGCTATCTCCTGCTCGCGGGCGTCGAGCCGCTGACGGGGACGAGCTTCGCCGTCGCTGCCGCGCTCGCACTGGTGAGCGTCGCGCTGCTGGCTCCGTTCGTTCGCGGGTGAGAACGCGCTTCAGGAATCTGGTTCGAGCTTCATCCCCGGCACGTCGACGCGGTCGAGGACGTCATCGACCACGTCGCTGCCGCTCACGTCGTCGATGTGTGCTTCGGCGGTGCGGACGATGCGGTGTTGCATGACCGGCCGTGCGACGAACGTCACGTCGTCGGGGGCGACGTAGTCACGGCCGGCGAGCATCGCGCGCGTCCGTGCCGCCTCGAAGAAGCGCTGGATGCCCCGCGGCGAGATGCCGACCGAGACGCGGGCGTCCGACCGGGTCGCTCGCGCGAGGTCGACGATGTACTCGCGGACGCTGTCGTCGACGGTCACGAATTCCGGGACGGCCTGGAGGGCGCGGACCTCGGACTCGTCGACGACGGGGTCGACCGAGGGCATCTGCGTGGTCCGACTCGCCCGTCGCTCGATGAGTTCGAGTTCTCCCTCGCGTTCGGGGTAGCCCATCGCTGTCTTGACGACGAAGCGGTCCCGCTGGGCCTCGGGGAGTTCGAAGGTCCCCTCCTGCTCGACGGGGTTCTGCGTGGCGATGACGAAGAACGGATCCGGAAGCTGGTGGGTCTCCCCGTCGACGCTCACCTGCTTCTCCTCCATCGCCTCCAGCAGCGCGGCCTGGGTCTTCGGCGGTGCGCGGTTGATCTCGTCGGCGAGCACGACGTTCGCGAACAGCGGGCCGGGGTTGAACTCGAAGGTCCCGGTGTGTTCGTCGTAGACGTGCGAGCCGGTGACGTCGCTGGGAAGCAGGTCCGGCGTGAACTGGACTCGGTTGAACGACAGCCCCAGAGCGTCCGCGAGGACGCGCGCCGTGAGGGTCTTCCCTGTCCCTGGGACGTCCTCCAGCAGGACGTGCCCCTTCGAGAGCGCGCCGGTGAGGACGGTCTCCAGGAACGCCGGGTCCGCGATGACGGCCTCGGAGATGCTCTCGACGATGGTCCGACACTTCGCGGACGCGTCCTCCACGGCGAGCGGGGGTTCCATAGGTCTCTCGAGAGGGTGTGACGACAAAAATGTACTCGACCAGCGGTCGATATCTTGTGTCGGCTTCACACGGATGCGAGGAAGACGCCACGGCTTCGGTCGTCGGTGACCGGCGCGTTTCTGCGGCCGATCACTTCCCGTTATACAACGTTCTGAACTGTCTCGGGGCCTGTCAGATGCCGCTCCCTCGTCCGATTTTTACACATCTTTCATGATGGTATTATTTAAAGGGGGATGACGAGTATTGGTGGTGCTTATAAATCACCGCATGTAGCCGGCAGAATGGTAATGTCTCTCACTAAGTCATCAAAACCCGTGATGAGTCAGGAAACGGCCGACAAGAGCGTATTACTCCGTAGCGCATGCGGGGTGGGTAGCGGACGGTAAACAATGAGTGACAAACCAAGCGTAACTCGACGACGGCTGATGAAGGCCGCAGCCGCGACCGGGGTCGCCGGAGTTGCAGGCTGTTCCGGTGGCAACGGTGGCGGAGACGGTGACAGCGGTGGAGACGGTGACAGCGGCGGTAGCGAGAGCTGGCGCACCCAGGAACTGGCGATGGTGCCGGCGAAGGAGTACGACGCGCTGTACTCGCCTGACGAGGACGACGAGAAGGGCGAGACTGTCAACCACCTCACGTGGACGGGCTACGACGCGTCGAACGTGCAGGACCCGTTCCGGGAGCAGTTCAACTGCAACACGCAACTGGACCTGTTCACCTCGAACCCGAAGGCGTTCAACCGCCTCAAGTCCGGCGAGTGGAAGCAGTTCCACCAGGCGACGTTCGACATGGCGTGGATTCCGCGCCTGGCCGAAGCGGGGCTCATTCGCCCGATAAACTACGAGGAGTGGAAGCCGTACACGTTCGACCAGTACATCGACATCTTCCAGAAGAAGAACGGCTACAAGTACGCCTTCGTCAACGAGGACGACTACTCGTTCGACACGGAAGGGAAGATGTACGGCGCACCGCAGCGGTTCGGCTGGGCGTCGTTCGTGGTGAACAAGGACACCGTCTCCGAGGACGACTACAAGACCTACGACGCGGCGTGGTCCGACGAGTACGACGTCGGCGTCTACGACCTGATGTTCTGGGGCATCCAGATCATCATGCTCCGGGAGGGCATCGACCCGTACAAGGAGCACTCCGACGAGGAGGTCGAGCAGATCCGACAGGCGACGTTCGACCTGTTCGACAACGCGAAGACCCTGCTGCCGGACTTCGCGTCGATGAACCAGGCGCTCAAGTCCGGCGAGATCGACATCGGGTTCATCTCCGGCAACTGGATCAACGGCACCCTGCGACGCGGTGGCAACCTCCAATTCGAGGCCCACGTGCCCGAAGAGGGCGGGGTCATCTGGGTCGAGACGACGGCGTTCGTGAAGGGCGACCAGCCGACCGTCTCGGACAACTACCTCGCGTACATGCAGCAGGGTGAGAACGCGCTGAAGCTCTCCTGGCCCACTTCCGGCGGGACCAACGTCGTCCCGCACAAGACGGCCTGGGAGAACTACAACGACGAGCAACGCGAAGTGCTACGCGTCGACGACATCCCGGACATCCTTGACCGCTCGGTGTTCTACACCGGCATTCCGGACCTCGACAAGTTCGAACCCATCTGGCGGGAAGCGAAGGGCCGCATCTAAGCTGTTCTTCTCGCGTTTGGGGTTTCAGAACCGCACTGATACCAATGTTAACGGCCACAAATCTACGAAAGGAGTATGGATCGCTCGTCGCGGTCGACGACGTGAATCTGGAGATCGAGACCGGCGAATTCGCCACGATCGTCGGTCCGTCTGGCTGCGGAAAGACGACGCTGCTGCGGATGCTTGCCGGCCACCTCGAACCGACCTCGGGGGAGATCAATCTGAACGGACAGGACATCACCTACACGTCGCCACAGGAGCGACCGACCAGCCTGGTGTTCCAGTCGTGGGCGCTGTTCCCCCACATGACCGTTCGCGAGAACATCGAGTTCCCCATCAAGACCACCGGCCGCGAGGTCAACGGCCAGGTCGAGGAACTGCTCGAACAGGTGCGACTCGACCCCGACGTGCACGCCGACAAGCAGGCGACGGAGCTCTCCGGCGGGCAGAAGCAGCGCGTCGCGCTGGCCCGCTCGCTGGCGTACGACCCCGACATCTTGCTGCTCGACGAGCCGCTCGCCTCGCTGGACTACGTCCTGCAGAAGCGCCTCCAGCGCGAACTCGCCGATCTCAACGTCGAGTTGGACATGACGTTCATCTACGTTACCCACAGCCTCGAGGCCGCGCTGGTGATGAGCGACAAGCTGTTCGTGCTGGACGACGGCGACACCATCCAGACGGGGCCGCCCGAGGACATCTACCGCGAGCCGAACAACAAGTTCATCGCGGAGTTCATGGGCGACGCGAACGTCTTCGCCGTGACCGCGGACAACGTCGGGGGCGGGACGGCCGACGTAACGAGCACGGAGTTCGAGCGCTCGGGAACGGTCGACACTCACCTGGACGACACCCCCGAGTACCTCGTCGTGCGCTACGACGACTGCATCGTCGAACCCGAGCTTCGGAAGGACTTCGGTGCGGAGGTCCACGTCGACAACATCCTCGTTCGGGGGAACACCGTGCTCATCGAAGGGTCGAACGACGAGACCGACCAGGATTACGTCGCGGAGGTCGACTTCGAGGTGTTCGAGGGCGTCGACCTGGAGGTCGGTGACACCGCGTACCTCCAGTGGGACGCCCACAAGGCAATTCTGGTGCCAGAATAATGTCGACCATGGAGTCCCTCCGCGGCGCGTTCTCCGACGCCTCCGAGAGCGACAACCCTCTGCTGGCGCTGTTGCGGCCGCCATATCTGTTCATGCTGCCGCTGACGCTGCTGTTGCTGTTCATGTTCGTGGGGCCGATGGTCGCCATCGTGCTGTTCTCCATCCAGACGGGGAACAGCATCTCGCTCGACCCCGCGATGTGGACGCTGGCCAACTACGAGGAGATCATCAGCGGCATGCTCGGCGGCTCGGGCATCTACGGGAAGGTCATGGCCAATACCGTCGTCATCAGCGCGATCACGACGGCGACGACGCTCGTGTTCTCCTACCCGGCGGCGTACGCGCTCGCGCGGAAGATCAAGCGCTACAAGCTGGTGTTCCTGCTTATGCTCATCATCCCGCTGTTCACCAGCGTCAACATCCGCGTGTTCGGGTGGGCGCTGTTCCTCGTGCAGAACGGCGTGCTCGACAGCATCGTCGGTCTGTTCGGCGTCACCGACTATCCATCGATGATGTACCAGCGCTGGACCATCATCCTGGGGACGACGTACGTCTACATGCCGTTCATGCTGTTCCCGATCTACCTGTCGCTGCTGAGCATCGAAGATACGACGTTCGAGGCGGCGGCTGACCTCGGCGCGAACAAGCTGACGATGTTCCGGAAGATACTGCTGCCGCTCAGCATGCCCGGTATCATCATCGGTTCGCTGTTCGTGTTCGTGCTCAGCCTCGGCGCGGACGTCGAGGCGCAGATCCTCGGCGGCGGCTCCGTGTTCACCATGGCGAGCAACATCAACTACTCGTTCGGGTACAGTCAGAACTGGCCGCTCGGATCGGCACAGGCGGTCGGCCTGCTGCTCATCACGCTCGTGGCCGGCGTCATCATCCTGCGGACGATCGACCTCAGGGAGATCGCCTCGCGAGGTGGTGAGCGATGAGCACCAAACAGACGAGCCCGCTCGTCGCCAAGCTCAAGGCGGGCTCGTGGTACGCCTACGTGGCGCTGGTGGCGCTGTTCTTCATCCTGCCGCTCTTGAGCCTCGTCATCGCGTCGTTCTACGACGGCCGGTTCTTCTCCATCGTGGACTACGAATTCACGCTGCACTGGTACGAGGCGGCGCTCAATTCGGGGAGCATCCGCTCGGCGTTCGACAACACGGTTCGCATCGCGGTTCCGGTGACCATCATCAGCACGATCATCGGCACCGGCGGCGCGATCGCGTACACGCGCCACGAGTTCCCCTACCAGGACAAGTTCAAGCTGCTGGCGCTGTTGCCCATCTTCTTCCCGCTCATCCTGCTCGGGCTGGGCATGTCGATGTGGGCCAGCGTCGTCGGCCTCGGCTACGGCATCCTGCCGGCCATCGTCGGCGAACTCGTCTGGATCTCGCCCATCGTGATGTTCGTCGTCTCCATCACGGCGCTGGGCGTGGATCCGAACGTCGAGGAAGCCGCGCGCGACCTCGGTGCCGACTCGGTCACGCTGTACACGAAGGTCGTGCTCCCGCTCATCAAGGACGGCGTCGTCTCCGGGGGCATCTTCGCGTTCGTCCTGGCGTGGAACAACTACTACATCGTCTCGTACCTCTCCGGGGTCCAGAGCACCATCACGACGTGGATCCACGGCCGGATGACCCAGGGATTCACGCCGGTGGTGCCCGCCGTGGCGTCGCTCATCTTCTACGTCTCGCTGCTGCTCGTCGTCGGCGCGGTCATCTTCGAGTTCCGCGAGGAAGCGAAGAACAACTGACTGCACGACAACACTTTCCGACCCGGATATTTGCGGCGGTAGGCGTAAATAGATGCATTGCTATTTTCTACCAACCCCTCGGGGAGTCACCAATGCTGGAATACACCTTCCGAATCAGACACGAGGGCTGTTGGACTGAGAACCTGAACGACCGGTTTCCGGACGTTTCGGCGACGATCATCTACTCGTACCGCCTGCTGGGCGTCTCGATCACCATGATCGAGGCGACGAACGTCGCCGACGCGGACGCGTTCGTCGAGTGGCTCGACGACCACGCCGTCATGACCGTGGCCCAGCTCGTCAGCTACGACGAGGACCGCGAGACGGCGTTCGTCAGCCTCGCCGGCGACTACGAGACCGACACCGAACCCGTCCTCAACGTCCTGCTGCGCAACCGCTGTTTCCCGACCGTGCCGGCGACGGTGACCGGCGGTCGGGAACACTGGAGCGTCCTGGCCTCCGACCACGAACAGGTCAGCCGGACCCACGAGGAACTCCAGAAAATCGGTCGCGTCGAGGTGGACTCGCTCCGCACGCCCGAACTCGACCGCCTGCTCACTGGTCTGAGCGAGGTGAAACAGGCCGTCCAGGACCTCTCGCCGCGCCAGCGGGAGGTCCTCGGCCGCGCCATCGACGAAGGCTACTACGACTCCCCCCGCGCGTGCAACATCGCCGACCTCGCCGAGCAGGACGACGCGAACACCTCGACGGTCGGCGAACACCTCCGCCGCTCGGAGGCGAAGATCCTGAAGGCCGTCGCGCCGCTGCTGAGTCGTCCGGAGCGGGGCGAGAACGAGCGTCGAACCGGTGCGGAAGCCTGAGGTCGTTTTCGTTCGGACAGGTGTTCAGCGGTCGTGGTCCGAGGCGGCGTCGGTCGGCTCACCGACGTCGATCGGCTCCAGTTTCGAGACTAACCCGTGGCGTTCCGCGACGAGTTCGACCGAGAGTGTTCCATCTTCGCCGACCGACCAGCGGAGCGTCTCACCTGCTTCGACGCCGGCCTCCCGCCGCACTGCCGCTGGGACCGTGACGGAGAAACACTCGTTCACGGTCGTTTCGCTCTCGACTTCGCGGGCCATAGTCGCTCGTCCGTTCCCCAGCCGAAAACAGTTCACTCCCCGAATTATGCTGACGACGAGCGCTGGATTCGAGCTCTCTCCCTCTAGAACTCGTCGCGGTACTCCTCGCGCTCCCAGTCGGTGACGTGGTTCTGGTAGCGGTCGAACTCGTCGCGCTTGAGCTTCACGAACTCGGTCACGAGGTCCTCGCCGAGCGCGTCGACGAGGACGTCGTCGTTCTCCAGGTGGGCGAGCGCGCCCGGGAGCGTCCGGGGGAGCCGCTCGTAGTCCTCCTTGTACGCGTTCTCCAGCGTGCCTTCGCCGGGGTCGATCTCGTTCTCGATGCCGTCCAGTCCGGCGGCGAGCGTCGCGGCCATCGAGAGGTAGGGGTTGGCGGCGCTGTCGGTGACGCGGTGTTCGATGCGGGTCGATTTGCCGAGTTCGGGCGGGAGCCGGAGGACGGTCGAGCGGTTGTCCGGCCCCCACGCGATGTTGACGGGTGCCCAGATGCCCGGAATCAGGCGCTTGTAGGAGTTCACGGTCGGCGCGCAGACGGCGGTCAGGGCCTTCATGTGTTCGAGCAGGCCGCCCATGAAGTGTCGCGCTTCGTCGGAGATGCCCGCCTCGTGGGGGTGCTTGCCGGCCGGGAACTCGAGGTCCTCGGCGTCGTCGCCGCCCGCGAACACGTTCTCGTCACCGTCCCACAGGCTGAGGTGGTAGTGCAGCCCGTTGGCGTCCTCGCCGGAGTGGGGGCGGGGCATCATCGTCGCCTTCAGCCCCTCGTTCCGGGAGAGGGCCTTCACCATGTGCCGGAAGAACATCACGCCGTCGGCGGTGGTGACGGCGTCGTCGTACTCGATGTTGACCTCGTACTGCCCGGGCTGGGACTCCTGGTGGATGCCGATGACGTTGTACCCGCCGGCGTCCATGGCGTCCGACCAGGCGTGGATGAGGTCGGCGCTCTGGTCCAGCGCGTCCATGTCGTACGAACAGCGGTGATTGAACGGCACCCAGCCCTCGTCGTCGTCCGGCGCGAGCAGCGAGAACTCGGTCTCGACGCCGATGTTCGGCTCGAAGCCGGCGTCGCGGACGTCCTCGACGACGGACTTGAGCGCGCTTCGCGTACAGAGGTCGAACCGGTGGCCGTCGACGCTGGTCAGGTCGGTGAACACCGCCGCCGTGTCGTCGCGCCAGGAGACCGGCGTTATCGAGTCGAGGTCGGCGACTGCCATCATGTCCCCGTGCTGGGGCCCGTACTTCGGGTCGTCGAGCAGCCCCGGTTCGAGGGTGAGCTCGGCGACGCCGTTCGCGAACCCGACGCCCTCCTCGGCCGCGTCGTCCAGTTCGGACGCCGGGAGGGTGATACCTCGCGCGACGCCGTTCAGGTCGGTCCAGACCAGTCGGATGGTGTCGAACTCGTCGGTAGAAGCCATGGCCCATACAGGTGCTCCAGAGGTAGTAACCCTTCACCCGCAGACTTGCGACGGCTTTTATGTGAGGTGTCATCGGACCACACCGTCGACCCGTGGGGACCGACCCGACGGCGGTGGGGCGCGGGCGGTCGCCGGACCTCCCGCACTTAAACACTCCCACATCACGCAGGGAAGGCTTAGGCCCGAACGCGTGCCGACATTTGTCATGGACTACGGACTGCTGATAGACGGCGAGACGGTGGACTCCGAGGACCGGCTGTCGGTCGACGCCCCGGCGACCGGCGAGGAGGTCGGCACGGTCGCGAGCGGCACGGCAGCACAGACGGCGGACGCCATCGAGGCGGCTCGACGGACGGCCCGCGAGTGGGGCGACAGCGACCCCGGCGAGCGCGCGGCTCCGCTGCACGAGGTCGCCGACCGCATCGAGGACGAGGCCGACGAGATAGCCGAGGTACTGAGCCGCGAGACGGGCAAGTGCATCGGGACGGCGGAGGGCGAGGTGGCCGAGACGGTCGCACAGTTCCGCTTCTACGCCGGCGTCACGGACAAGGTTCGCGGCGACACCGTCCCGACCCCGTCGAACCGCTTCAACTACACCAAACGGGTTCCCTACGGCGTGACCGCCCACATCGTCCCGTGGAACTATCCCCTGCTGCTCGGCTCTCGGTCCATCGCCGCCGCGCTGGCGACGGGCAACACCGTGGTCGCCAAAGCGCCGAGTCAGGCCCCGCTGTCGACGATGTGGTACGGCGAGCTCCTCCAGGCGGAACTCCCCGACGGCGTCTTCAACCTCCTCTCCGGGCCGGGCAGCGAGGTGGGTGCCGAGCTCTCGGACAACGCCGACGTGGACGCCATCAGCTTCACGGGGTCGACGGCGGTCGGCCAGCGCGTCCTCGAATCGGCGGCGAAGCACATCGTCCCGGTCGACGTCGAACTCGGCGGGAAGGCCCCGGCCATCGTCCTGCCCGACGCTGACCCGACGAACGCCGCCGTCGGCGTCGCCACCGGCATCTTCTCGAACACGGGCCAGAACTGCGTCGCGCAGTCGCGGCTCATCGTCCACGAGGACGTGAAAGACGAGGTCGTCGACGAGGTGGTCGCGCAGGCCGAAGCCATCACGCTCGGCGACGGTACGGACCCCGAGACGGACATGGGCGCGGTCATCTCCGAGGACGCGCTCGAAGACATGCTGAACTACGTCGAGGTCGCGAAACAGGAGGGGGCGACGCTGCTCACGGGCGGCAAGCGGCCCGACGACCCCGACCTCGCGGACGGGAACTTCCTCGAACCGACCGTCTTCGACGACGTGACCAACGACATGCGCATCGCACGGGAGGAGATCTTCGGGCCGGTCCTGTCGGTCATCACGGTCTCGTCGGTCGAGGAGGCCATCGAGATCGCCAACGACTCCGACTTCGCGCTGGCGGCCAGCCTGTGGACGGAGCGCCTCGACGCGACGAAGTACGCAGACCGCCTCGACCACGGCCTCGTCGCGGTCAACACCTTCCCCGTCTCGATGCCCCAGAGTCCGTGGGGCGGCAACAAGCAGTCCGGCATCGGCCGCGAGGGCGGCCTCGAAGGCGTCGAGGCGTTCACCACCGTCAACAGCGTCGTCGTCGAGCACGGCGACATGGGCGAGGGCTACCGATGAGCGACCACACGGTGCTGGTCGGACAGATCGAGCACGAGACGAATACGTTCTCGTCGCTCCCCACCGACCTCGACCAGTTCGCCGATGCGTCGCTGCACTACGGCGACGCCATCCCGCCGGAGTTCCGCGGCTCGAACACCGCCATCGGTGGCTTCCTCCGCGTCGCCGACGAGGAGGACTGGGACGTCGTTCCCACGGTCGCCGCCGACGCGACGCCGGGCGGTATCGTGACGGCCGACGCCCTCTCGACGCTGTTGGACGAAGTGCTCACCGGCATCGAGGAGTCCGACCCCGACGCCGTCCTGCTCGCGCTGCACGGCGCGATGGTCAGCGAGGACCACCCCGACGGCGACGGCTACATCCTCGAACGCGTCCGCGAGGCCACCGGCGACGTGCCCGTGATGGCCAGTCTCGACCTCCACGCCAACATCTCCGAGCGGATGGTCGACCACGCCGACGGCCTGTTCGGTTACGACACCTACCCGCACGTCGACATCGGCGACGCGGGCGAGACCGCCGCACGGGCGATGGCCGCCACCCTGAACGGCGACCTCGACCCGCAGGTCGTCGTCGAGCGCGCGCCGCTCCTGCCGCCGCTGCCGCCGCTGCAGACCGCTATCGAACCGATGGACTCGCTGCTCCAGCAGGCCGCCGCCAGCGAATCGAAGTTCCGGCCCGACGTCTCCGTCTTCGGCGGTTTCGCCTACGCCGACGTCGAGGAAGCGGGCTTCTCCGTCGTGGGCGTGACCGACGAGAGCGTCGCCGACGAGACGCGGGCGACCTGCGCGGCGCTGGCAGAGTCCGCCTACGAGCGTCGCCACGAGTTCGACCACGACTACACGAGCGTCGAGGACGCCGTTGCGGAGGCCGCGGACTGGGACGCCGACGCGGAGGGGGGACCGCTCCTGCTCGCCGACCTGGCCGACAACCCCGGCGGCGGAAGCGCCGAGGACGGGACGGTCGTCCTCGAAGCCCTGCTCGACGCTGGCGTCGAGGACGCCGCACTCGCGCTCATCGTCGACCCCGCCGCCGTCGACGCCGCCGTCGAGGCCGGCGTGGGCAACACCGTGGCGGTCGAACTGGGCGGGCACGTCGAGGACAACGGCGACCCGCTCCCGGTCGAGGGCCGCGTCCGCCTCATCTCCGACGGCTCCTACCGCAACTACGGGCCGATGTCCCGCGGCCTCCAGGTGAACCTCGGCCGCACCGCCGTCCTCGAGATCGACGGTATCGACGTCGTCGTCGGCTCGCACCGCCAGCAGCCCTACGACCCGGAGGCGTTCCGCAGCCAGGGTATCACGCCGGAGCGACAGCGCGTGCTCGTCCTCAAGAGCACCGTCCACTACCGCGCAGCGTTCGAACCGATGGTCGGCGCGGTCCGCGAGGTCGAAGCCCCCGGACTCTGCCACCCGGACCTCTCCCGGTTCGATTACGAACACGTTCCACGCCCACTCTATCCGCTGGACGAAGACGCCTGACTGCGGTTCGACTTCGCTATCCTATTTAAACGCTCGCAGGTGTGTGGCAGAATCGGTATCCCCCGAAGCGAGGTGTACTAGACAGATACTCCGGCCTTCTTTCACGGCCTGAGAAAACGCAATCATGACCCAGGATCTCCACATGTGGAACGTCCCGAACCGCGTCTTGTTCGGGCACGGCGCAGCAGCCGAAACGGGCGACTATCTCGAATCGTTCGGTGCCGAGCGGGCACTCATCGTCACCGACGAGGGCGTCCGCGGGGCGGGCGTACTGGACCCCGTCACCGACGCCATCGAAGACGCCGGCAAGGACTACGCCATCTTCGACGGCGTCGTGCCAGACCCGACGGACACCGTCGTCCACGAGGCCGCCGAGACGTACGACGAGGCCGACGCCGACATGCTCATCGGCATCGGCGGGGGCTCGTCGATGGACACCGCGAAGGCCGCCTCCATCCTGGCGACGAACGACGGCCACATCCTCGACTACGAGGGCGCGGGCAACGTCGAGAACGACACGCCGCCGACCATCTACATGCCGACCACCTCCGGCAGCGGGAGCGAGGTCGGCAACTGGTGTATCGTCCGCGACAGCGAGACCGACATCAAAGAGGAGATCGGCGACGTGAAACTGCTGGCCGACCTCGCGCTCGTCGACCCGCAACTGACCGCCAGCGCCCCCGCGCCGGTGAAGGCCGCGACAGGGATGGACGTACTGACCCACGCCGTCGAAGCGTTCGTCTCCATCAAGGCCCAGAGCCAGACCTCCGCGCTCGCGCTCGACAGCATCGAGAAGGTCGGCGAGTACCTCCCCCGTGCCGTCGAGTACCGCGGCGGCGACGACGAGGCCCTCGGGAAGATGGCTCGCGCCTCCTCCCAAGCCGGGATGGCCTTCAACGGCGCGGGACTCGGAGCCGTCCACGCCATCTCCCACCAGATCGGCGGGAAGTTCGGCCTGCCCCACGGTCTCATCAACGCCATCGTGCTCCCGTACGTCATGGAGTACAACGTCCCGCAAGTGCCCGAGAAGTTCGTCGCCGTCGCCGAGGCACTGGGCGAGGACGTCGACCACGACGCACCCGCGCGTCGCGAGGCGTACAAGGCCGTCCGCGCGGCCCGCGAACTCGGCGACAGCGTCCGCATCCCCGAGACGCTGGCCGACACCGACGCCGAGCGCGACGCCATCCCTGAACTCGCAGCGAACGCCCTGGACGACGGCAGTCTGACCGGCAATCCCCGCCAGACCCGCCAGGAGGACATCGAGGCCATCCTCGAACGCGTCTTCGACGGCGACCTGCAGTACCGCGACGTCCTGTAGCAACCTCTCGTTTTCCGGCCTTCGACCCAGCACGTAGCGGTTGCTGTGGCGATGCGCTCACAATCGGTCTCTCTGCGGCCCGCGGGTCGGGGGACTTCGGAGCGCTCCGTGCGCTCGATCCGACTTCGCTGGAATTCGCTATGGCCCATCTACGAGGTCTCTTTTCCCTGAATTAGATACGTCTAAGTTTTGGTGTAGATGGAAACGTTATTGCGGTTGGAAGCTAGAAAACCCTGTATGATGAAGGAAACGTCGGGTCCGGATACCGGGCCGACGCTGTCACGTCGCCGAGCGCTCGCGGCCGGTTCGAGCGCACTCGCCGCCGGTCTCGCCGGCTGTCTCGGTGGTAGCGAAGCCAGCCAGAGTACCGACGGTCCCGTCGCGGTCGCATCGTTCTTCAGCTTCTTCGACTTCGCCAGAGAGATCGCGAAAGACACGCCGATAACCGTCGAGAACCTCGTCCCGACCGGGCTGCACGGCCACGGCTGGGAACCGAACGCGAGCGTCACGAAGGACATCATCGACGCCGACGCGTTCATCCACGTCGGGAAGGACTTCCAGCCGTGGGCCGACCGCGCCATCCAGACGCTGAAAGACGACGACGCGGACACGGCGCTCATCAACGTCCGCGAAGGCGTCCAGCTCGTCGACCTCGCCGCGACGCTGGACAGCGAGGAGGAAGGCGTCGGGTCGAACCGGGGCAAGGACCCCCACTTCTGGCTCGACCCGCAGCGGGCGAAGAAATCCGTCGACAACATCACCGAGGGACTCGTCGATCTCGCTCCCGACCACGAGGACACGCTCCGGTCGAACGCCGAGACGTACAAATCGGACGTACTGGAGCGAATCGACGCGGACTATCAGTCCATCTTCGACCAGGCGTCACGGAAGATCGTCCAGCTCGCCGCGCACAACGCCTTCCAGTACATCGGCGTCCGCTACGGCGTCGAGATGCGCCCCCTCGTCGTCAACCTCGCGGCCAGCGGCGACGTCAAACCCTCCGACATCAAGGAGGCGAAGCAGGTCATCGCCGACAACGACATCCAGTACATCGCGAACGGCGTCTTCGAGTCGCGAAAGCCCGCCAAACAGCTCCTCGCGGAGACCGACGTCACGGGCTACTTCCCGGTCACGCCGTACGCGGGCGTCCGCGAGGACTGGGTTAAAAACGAGTGGGGCTACGAGGAGATCGCCTACAACATCAACATGCCGACGTTCAACGTCGTCCTCGGGAACGAGACGCCCGAGGAGGCAGGACCCGACGGTTGGGCCGACGAGTGGCAGAACTTCGAATAATGAGCACCACGACCGAAT
>JARUKX010000039.1 GCA_029688825.1 Haloarculaceae archaeon H-GB1-1
GGCGCGTATTTTCCAATGGATGCGCCGGGAAGCCTTGGCTGTCTAGACCGATCAGTTCAGGGGCTCGAGTATCGGATTGCGTTAACCACTTCGCAACGGCTGCTGTTTCTCCGTAAAGTTCGGTTCTTTTCGGACGACGGCGAGTTCTCTGTCCCACTCGACCACCCCCCGGACTCTAACTGTCCAAGCGAGATATCGCGGAGTTGCAGGTGGAACTACGCAACGTCAGTAGCAGCAGAAACCGGATCAGTACTCCGTTCGTCATCGGGGATGTCGTCTGTGTCCAGTAGTTTGGTAACGAATGCTACTACTTTTTCACTCTCACGTAGAGTGTCGAGTAACTGAGAAACAACCAGGTGGGGAGAGTCCGTCACAGGCTCATCCGCCCACCGCTGGAACGTCGAGTCACCTAGACTGGTTGGTCTTCAAAGACCGGTGTTGGATCGGTCGGTTGTGTGGCGTCACAAACCCGGATCCTCCCGTCGGCGCGGACGAAAACATTCCACCTCTCGACCTCGAAACTCAGGACGGCGTTCGCATCGGCGGCTCCATGATGGTCGGCAAACAACTGATTGAGAGCCGCGGTATCGATACTCTCGCGCAATGGATCTAACTCGGTCGAGTCGGTCTCGGCGGCCGTTGCCAGGGCTTCGACGACTGCCACTGTGGGCGTCCTGTTACTTGATGGCCCGTATTGCGCGTCAACAACGGGAGTACACCCGCGATACAGGTCATGTTGTGATTCGGCCATGCCAGAGTTAGATGAATGGATCTTATCAGTCTTGTGGATACTCTGTACTACTGGGTGGCCGCTAATCAGTAGCGCACTCTCGGCTCCCGAAAACCGATCACACACCGGTCCGTCGATCCTCGAACGAACGGCCTGCACGAACGGTTTATCTGCATCTCCAACGAACAATAATCAACAATGGACGACATTTTCGACGCACTGGCGAACGTACACCGACGTCGATTGCTCGTCGCATTACTCGGCCACAACCCACAACAAGATACTGTCCGGACTCCCGAAGATGCCCATGGCGGAGAGAAAGCGGTAGAAACGCTTCAGAAAGAACTCTACCATACGCATCTGCCCAAACTGGAACAGGCAGGCTTCATCAGCTGGGATCAAGAAACACGCGAGGTCAGGAAGGGGCCGCGATTCGACGAGATTCGTCCTCTCCTCGAACTGATGCGGGATCACGCTGATGAACTCCCCAACGACTGGCTGTGAGTAGACAATCTGCAGGCTCCATTTCACGGCTGGTTCAGCAACTCGGAACTGGAATGAGCGTGATCACCGTACTGCACACGCCCTCTCAGTCGGTTACGTCGTTCCTGACAGTAATCGGGTGGTTCGTTCAGTGAGTGCTGAATACCAGTTCTCGGCAATCCGATTATCTTTATCAAGGCGGTTCCGTGAAACCAATCCCGTGGATGCCGGGGTAGGAATGGGGTTCAACCGGGACGCAGTTACCTCGTACTATCACCATCTTGATTGTTCCTGTTGTTTGTATCTCATTCCTGATTTTCCTCCTGCTTCGGAACCGGCTTGACTCGGAGTTCGCCGAAGCCGTCCTTCGAATGGTTCCCGATGCGGGAGATCCCATTCTTCGCAGTCTCGACCGGGCGGTCACCATCGTACCCAACGACCATGCCATGATCGACGGTCTCCAACTCGTAGACGTCGCCTCCTTCGACGACCTTCTCCAGGCGGTGGCGTAGCTGGTCTTCGTCGTCGACGCTCCACAACCACGGAACATCGACGTTGTTTGCCGCCGGATACTCTGACCGGAGCACGAACGGCGTGCGAGTTCGAGGATGTACGCTTTGCCCTCTTCGAGCCGCGAGTAGTCCAGGTCCTCCAAATCTATGACCTGCATGTCCTTCAGCGAGACCTCGCCGAAACCGTAGTTGCGCTTGCTGCCGAACTGGAGGCCATCGAGCACGTCCTCGCCCAGGGGAAGCGTCTCGGGGTCATCGGCGTGCAGGTAGGCGGTGACGTACCACCGCGTCGTCTGCTGCTGCTTCCGGTGGTCCTCGGGTCGTCCCATGGTGGTTTGGTGAGCCAACGCTGGCATCCCACTCTGGATGCGGATGTCGTGGGCGTTCAGCGCATCGCGCGGCCGGGAGTCCAGCAGCCACGGGTGGTCTGGGTGCCGGAACAGGAAGAGGTCGTCGTAGCTCTCGACGTTAGGCAGCGACGACCCCATGTAGGGACGGATACCGATCTGTGAGTGCTCTTCCGGAAAAGTGCCGAACTGACCGGGCACGAACATCCCGTGACTGGCGTTGATGTGCTGGCGGACGTCGTGCTCCAGCTGCCTCCCGAGCGTGTGGTAGATCGCGTTCCCCGAGACGTAGTAGGGGTGCCCGAGATAGTCCATGTCATGTTCCCAGTGGACCTGCTGGATGCGCGTCATGGGCTCACCTCGCGCTCGTAGTCTTCGATGTACTGGAGTGCCGTTGACCAGCTCCAAATCCGCCGGAGGTTTGCGTCGAGCACCATGTCGTGTTTGTCGGAATCGACGTTGAGCGGATGGGCAGTCAGGCGCTTCCATGTGGACGCCCACGACCGCCACGGACGACTTCCGAGGCGCGCCCACGGCTGGCCGTCAGCGTCCTCGTCGATTCGGAGTGCGAAGCGGTCACCCGCGTAGACTGTGCGGTGAGGAACGATCTCCTCGGCGTGGACAACGACCAACACAGAGCCTCGAATGCGCGGCCATCGCGATAGTTGTCCAGCAGCGCCGCCACGAGCAGTGTGTGATACTTCAGGCTCGTGTACGGGTAGTAGACGCTGTCGTTGAACGCCGAGACGACGTTGCTCTCCAGCCACGCCCGATGGTTGGTCTCATGATCGCTCTCCGTCAGCAGCCGGCGCAGGCGTTTTCGACGTCCGTTCGCGTGGACCTCTCCGGATCGTACCGACTGTCTCCCGATAACAGGGAGAGCCGGTGGTGCGTCTCGTGTGTGTCGACGGCCTGCTGGTCGCCTTTGCTGGCTGTGCAGGGGTTTCTAGTACCGGACCCGAGTGTACGGAAGAGGAAGCGAGAGCAGGCACTCATTGCCGGGAAACACCCGTCTCTCGGGCTGTCTCGTGGATGCGTGTGCAGAGCGGACGCTCCGAGAACCGAGAGAGCAAGATAACTAAACAATACCAACTTCCCATACGTAACGTTATGACCGTGGCCGTCGATATCCTCGACTATGGCAGACTCCGAGACAGACAAGATCGAAATCTGGTGTGCCGGCGACGACTGGTGTCCGATCACGACGACGGCGACGCTCATCGGGAAGAAGTGGCATCCGGTCATCGTTCACCGATTGCTCCAGAACGGTCCACTGGGGTTCAACGCGCTGAAAGAGGAGGTCGACGGAATCTCCAGCAAGGTCCTCTCCGATAGTCTGAGCGACCTCGAAGAGGCCCAGCTCGTCGATCGCGAGATCGTGAGCGAGAAGCCGTTCCGCGTCGAGTACTCCCTGACCGAGCGCGGGGCGGATCTCGAAGCGGTCGTGACGGCGATGGCCGAGTGGGGGAGCGAACACCTCATGCCGCCTGGGGACGAGTCCACCGTCGCATGAGGCCGTCCACTCTTGGGGGAGGGTGGAACGCATCGAGCCGTTCGAGGGGGCGACCGTAGATGGCAGTCTTCGGCTTCGAGCCGGTCGTATTCACGCTCGTGCTCGCCATCATCTTCTTCGGTGGGCTCGTGAAGGGTATCGCCGGCTTCGGTTACGCCATCGCGTCGACGGCGATTCTGGCCTCGGTGCTGGACCCCTCGACCGCCGTCGTCGTGATGATCCTTCCGATGCTGGCGGCGAACGTCCGGCTGCTCGGGGAACTCGACCGGACGGACCTTCCGACGTGCGTCGAGCGCTTCTGGCCGTTCGTCGCCGCCGCGCTCGTCGGGACGGTGGCTGGCATGGCGCTGCTCGCACGCATCCCGAAGCCACTGCTCGCGCTCGGACTCGGGCTGTTCACGCTCACGTACGTGCTCGTCAGTCAGCCGTACGCGGCGCTTCCCGGCGAAGCGTGGGTCGTCGACCGGTGTTTCCGGCCCGGGACGGGCGCGAAGGCGATACTCGGCCTCGTCTCCGGGCTCGTCTTCGGTGCGAGCAACATCGCGGTTCAGATCGTCGCGTACCTGGACAGCCTCTCGCTGGACCGCTCGACCTTCGTCGGCGTCCTCGCGATGATCCTCGTCGGTGTCTCCTCGGTGCGCGTCGGCGCTGCGTGGTATCTCGGGCTGTACGAGTCCACGTCGCTCGTCGTCGTGTCCATCGTCGGTGCGGCTCCCGGACTCCTCGGCGTCGCCGTCGGAAACCGACTCCGACGGTACCTCTCGCCCGAGGTGGAGACCGCGGGTGCGCTGGTGCTGTTGACTGTCATCGGACTGAAGCTCTCCTCGTCCGGGCTCGCGGCGATCTGAGCGCTCGGCGGGGTTGGCTTCACAGGTCTGGCACGCTTATTACGTTTGAGATGGTATGTATTGTCATGGTAGATACAAACGCGAAGTTCGACGACCCGACCGGGGCCGAACGCACGGACGAGTTCGACAGCGTCCGCGGCATCATCGCCGACGGCGTCGTCGGTGCTGCTGGCGGTCTCGTCGGCATCACAATGATGACCGTCGTCCTCGTCATCGGAGAGTCGTTCGGGGCGTTCAACCGGGACTCGTTCGCCCTCTTGACGCAGATGCTCGGACTCGAGACCGTCGTCCCGCCGGTAACGTTCGGGTTCGTCGTCTTCCTGCTGGTCGGGATGTTCCCCTGGCCGCTGCTGTTCGCCTCGCTGAAGGGGTACTTGCCGGGTAAGACGGATCCCGTTCACGGCATCTTCTTCGGGACCGCGCTGTGGACGGGCTACGTCTTCGCGTTCTACGACGGCTACGCCGGCTTGTCCTTCCTGCTGTATCTCGTCGTCACGCTGATCGCCCACTGGATGTACGGCATCGGGGTCGGCCTGGTGTTCGATTACCTCTCGTCGCGACCCGACACGCTGGTGTAGTCACTTCACGAGGAACGCGAACTCCTCGTCGAGGGCGTCGATACGGAACTGTTTCGTTCCTTTTTCGTCGATGGTCACCCCCTCGACGGTGTATCTCCGCTCCCCGCCGGCGGTCATGTTGACGCGGATGGGCGTGTCTTGCGGAATCCAGCGCGTCGTTGCCGGCTCCGAGTACGACATCGGGCTGATGAACGTCCCGTCACGGTCGTGCTCGTTCTGGAAGACGAGGGTGTAGCCGAACGGCTCCCCCTGCTGGACCGTGCTCGGAATCACCGCCTTCTTCAACGCGACGCCGTCGGCTCCGAGCGGTTCGGTCACCGAGAACTCCGTCTCGACGTTCTCCGAGGCGTAGGTCGAGCTCGGGTCGACGGCCATCACCTTCGCCACGTAGTCACCTCGCTTCCAGTCGGTGCTGTAGAGGTACCCCATCGTCTCCCGGATCGACGAGTCCGCTTCCGTCGCCATCTTACTGGCGTCGTACTGCGCTCGTTCCACTACCTCGCCGTCCCGTTCGTAGCTGACTTCGAAGGTGACGTTCTCGGGATCGGTGGGTATCGAGGCCCGGATGCCGAGTTTGACCGCGGCACCAGATGCCACGGCGTCCGTCGCGTTGTCGAGCGTATCGCCGACTCCCTCCCAGTGGGTGAGGACGTTGACCGCCTCGATGGTCGGATTCGGTGGCAACTCGGTCGCCGTTTCAGTTGGTGTCTCGGTCGGCGTGTCGGTCGCGGTCGCCGTTCGTCCGTCGGTCGTCGTCGCGTTGCCGGTGGATTCGGTCTGTGCGTCGTCTCCCGTCGCGGTACAGCCGGCGAGCGCCGTCGCCCCCACTGTCCCCAGAAACGTCCGTCGGTGCATCGTTGGGGCGGGCTGGTCCCGTTATTGCATATAAACTCTCGGACGTTCGATCGTATTCGACCCGTGAAGACGGGCCAGGTTGGAGGGTGACCTGGTAGGTCGCTACCGGCGACGGGCTGCACGTCGCGGAAGAAGCACTCGCTGTCGACGTCGTCGACCGCCGCTGGGGGCGTCGCCGGCGGTCTCCCGAACTGTGGCGTCGACCGACCGCTCGCCGCGCTAGGCCTCGGCTTCGGCCTCGGCGTCCGCGTCTGCGTCGGTCTCGGCGTCGGATTCGTCGTCCGCATCCTCGGCAGCGTCTTCCAGCGCGCCCTTGAGCTGCGGAATCGCGCTGGTGAGCTCTCCGACCTGCTCGCGCGCGTCGGTGACGTCCTGGATCAGGGCTTCGACCTCTTCGATAGCTTCGGCGAGGTCGTCGGCGTCCTCGAAGGCGTCTGCACGTTCGCCCATCGTGTACCACTTCTTCGCGTCGCGGACGTGGTCCTCGGCGTCGCCGACGTCGAGCGCCGACCGGAGCGCGTTCAGCGCACCGAGCGTGTTGTCGGCGTCGACGTCCCAGACGTCGTCTGCGCTGGGGAGCGTCTCACGAGCCGCCGCGAGGCTCTCCTCGACGTCCGCACGCATCTCGTTCGCGGCCTCTCCGAACAGTTCGTCGTCGTCGAGTGTCGATTGACTCATATGTCACTGTTGTATCCCGTGAGGTTTAAAAACACGGCACAAACTGAAAGTGAAATCGCAGGCCAGCGCCGCCTAGTCGGCCCGAACCGAGGACCGGACCTCGGCGACCGCGTCGAACGAGTCGTTCGTGTCGCCGAGCACGAACAGCGCGTAGTACCGCAGGAACGACTGGAACGGGACCTTCACGAGCAGGCTCAGGACTATCACGACGAGGACGAACAGGACTGCCAGCACGAGGATGACCGAACCCACGATGACGCCGACCCCGTTCGCGCCACCGAGCGCGAAGTACAGCCCGAACCCGACGACGGCGAACGGGATGGTCACGACCAGCACCAGGACGAACCCGATGATTCCCTGCGCGATGGCGGTCACGATGTTCAGGATGAACGCCATGATTCCGTAGGAGACGTACTCCTTCCACTCGGTCTTCAGCGTCGGCCAGAAGCGCCGCCACGCCGACAGCACGCCCCGCTCTTCGAGGAGCATGATGGGGACGACGAACATCGTCGTGAACCCCGTGATTGTGCCCGCGACGAGTGCGTCGAGGATGAGGAACGGAATGGCGAGGAGGACGACTCCAATCAGGCCACCCGGCGTCCACTGCTCCGGCGAGAAGCCGACCGTCGCGGCCGCGATGGCGGCCAGAACCGCCACCACGACGAGCAGATTCAGGAGGCCGAATCCGATTCGGAAGCCGAACAGTCGCAGACCGCGACCCCAGTTCTCGCTGACGTACTGTTTCAGTCGGACTTCCTCCGTGCCCAGCGACTCGACGAAGACGAACTCCATGATGCCGCCGAGCACGGCCAGTACGAGGACGATGAGCAGAACGACGAGGGCGAAGCCAGCGATGAGGCCCATCAGCTCGGGCGTGAACTCCGGCGGCTGGACCTGGCCCGAGGGCGTGCCACCCACGCCACCACCGTTGCCGAAGTCACTACCGCCGAAGTTCGACGTGTTCGGGAAACTGAAGCCACCGCCGCCGCCGACGAAGAACATGACGACGGCGAGCCGGAGCCATATCGCTCGGTCGAAGGGAAGCAGCAACCCCTTCGTCGCCTGTAGGGCGTCGTCTATCGAATCCAGGGCGGAGAGGGACATGGCCGATTCTGCTCGTGCCTGTTACAAGAAGCTTGCCGGATTCAGGAATCGACCGAATCGATGGCCATGAGCGGGTAACCGTCGGTCATCTCCATGCTTGTCTCGACGGTCTGTCCCTCGTACGCGATGGTCATCGAGACCTCCATGAGCGACCCGGTCAGCTCCGTGTAGCCAGCGCCGTGGTCGATGGCCGCCTCCACCTCGTCGTCGAGAATGTCGACGGTCACCGATTCGCAGTACGGTTGGTTCTCGATGGCCTCTTCGATGGCCTGCTCCAGACTGCGCGCGCTGTCGGTGCTGACGGGCGTTCCCGCGAACTGGTGGTACAGCGAGCCGAACTTGATGCCGGCCTCGAAACAGGCCTGCTCGGCGTCGGTCGGGTCCATGGGAACGTCCTCGCCAGCCCGGCGCTAAACGTCTTCGGACGGCACGGAAACCGCATCATTCTTACTGGGGTTTCACTCATGTACACCTGAATGGACGAGCCGGTTCTACTCACGGGTGCTGGCGGGCAGGTCGGGAGAGCCATCCTCGAGGGTATCGGCGATCAGTACGACTGGCGGTTGTTCTTCCACAGCCAGCCCGACGAGGAACCCGAGGCGGAGTACTTCGTCGGCGACGTCACCGACGACGAGGTCGTCACCGATGCCATGGCCGACGTCGGGGCCGTCGTCCACCTCGCCGGCGACCCCCGGAAGACCGCACCCTGGGACAGCGTGCTCAGCAACAACATCGACGGCACGCAGAACATGTACGAGATCGCCGTCGACCACGGCGTCGAGAAGTTCGTCTTCGCCTCCTCGAACCACGCCGTCGGCGCGTTCGAGACCGACGAACGAACCCCCGAGATGTACCGCACCCACGACGAGTTCAGACTCGACGGCTCGGAGTTCCCTCGTCCCGGCAACCTCTACGGCGTCTCGAAGGCCACCGGCGAGATTCTCGGCCGGTACTACCACGACGAGTACGGCATCACGGTCTGCAACATCCGCATCGGCAACCTCACTCGCGGCCACCCACCCATCGACTACGAGCGCGGCCAGGCCATGTGGCTCTCCCACCGCGACTGCGCGCAGATCCACGCTTGCGCGCTGGAAGCCGACTACGAGTTCGAGATCGTCTACGGCATCTCCGACAACGACCGCAAGTACTACTCCATCGAACGGGCGAAAGAGGTCCTGGGCTATCGGCCGATGGACAACTCCGCGGAGTGGAACGGCGACGAGAAGGTCGCTGACGAGAACTGAGGCCGTTACAGAAATCCGGGGTATACCCCGATTTCCTGGGTCCGTTCTCGTAGTCATACACCGCGTATCGGTGGGTCCTCGCCATCCGTCGGTTCACTCGTAGTAGGGGTGGAGGGGTTCTAGTTCTTATGGTTCAACTGCTTGATTTCGCTCTTTAGACAGGCTAGAGACTGATAGAGTAACAGTGCACCCACTACCAGCGGAGAAAATAGTAAGATTTCTAATAATTGATTAAGTAGCCATATAGCAGTTCCACTAATAGCAAACCCACGTAAAATAAAGACATTGATTACCATTACCTGCAACTCTACAAAGCCAAAGAAGTACAGGGAAAGGAAAATCACAGCTAGCCAGTGATAGTAGTAGGACCTCGGAGAGAACCATCGAGAGTCCTCATCTAGTATCTCGTCTAACGGCTCTATCTCGATTATTGGCAGAATTAGCAGAAAAACGCTCAGTATAATCGCACCGATAATTGCAGTTTGTCGGTTTGTGGCAAGGTCCTTAATTATTCTAATCCCAATCAAAAGGAGCAGGATGTTAGACAAATGGATTACTGGAAATCGCCCGAGAGATGGCAGGAAGGACAAAAGTACCGGAAAGGAGGGGCGATTTTTATCCACTGCAGATTTCAAATTAACGTTCTCCCTGAGAAATGAGGATAGGCCAGTTACAATAGCTAATAAAAGGGGGATAAATAAGGCTACAGTTTCGTTAGCCATTCACGTAGAACCCTAGAATCAAGAGCTAAAATAATCAGGGTATTTGACGGCAGACGACACTTCCTTCTCCTATGTATGACTTCACACGAGAGTACTACTCCATCGAGCGGGCGAAAGAGGTCCTCGGCTATCGGCCGATGGACAACTCCGCGGAGTGGGACGGCGACGAGAAGGTCGCTGACGAGAGTTGAGACCGTTGCCCGTCGAAACGTACTCTCAGTGCTTCTGGCGCACCTCGCCGCGAGTGCGGATCTTGTCCTCGCAGTTCGGACAGACACGCGGCTGTGTCATCTCGTTTGGCGCGAATACCCGGACGTAGCCTTCCGTGACGAACGAATCACAGTTCCGGCAAGTTGCCATGGTTTGACGAGGACGAGCACACCGATAACAGTTGCCTCTCAGAACAACCCTTCGACGTCCGTCTCCCGTGACCGTCGTCGTTGCACTCGCTGCTGGAGACGCTGGTAGACGACGGGCCTGCGCTCGGCGTTCGTACAGAAGTCGAGGACGTGTGTGACGAACGGGCTGGTCGCCGCGCCGTCGTCGAGGTCCTGCCGGCCGTACTCCGCTGCCCGTTCGAGGACTGCCTCGTCGTAGCCGTACTTTTCGGCGAGGACGACGGCGGCGACGGCGGCGTCGTCGAACCGCAGGTCATCCACCGTCAGCGCCGCACCGTCGACGGTCAGCCGGGGCGGTCGCGCGCGCTCGACGCGTTCGGGGTCGGCTGCGAGTGCGGCGAGATAGTCCCGAGCCACGCCCACCGAGACGCCGCGGTAGTCGCTGGGAAGGCCGTCGAGGTACTCCAGCGCGCTCGCGGCGAGGCCGGTCGCCCCCGACCAGTTCCGCTCGTTGGCGTGGTGGACGGCGGCGGTGAACTGGATGAGGCCGTGGAGCAGCCGCTCGTCGTCGGTGCCCGAGTCGAGGGCGAGCCAGTGGTCCTCCCAGGCGTCGTGGGCGGCGTGGTATTCGCCGGTGTTGTAGATGGCGACGCCTGCCCGGAGGTGGGCGTCCATACTCTCGCTGGACGCCGAGCGGTGAAAACCCTACTCGTCGAGGAATTCGATGAGCTCGACGCGGTAGCCGTCGGGGTCGGCGACGTGGGCGACGCGCAGCTCGTAGCCCTCCATGTCGAACGGGGCTTCCAGGATTCGCTCCTCGGGCACCTCGGCGGCGATGGCGTCCACGTCGTCGACTTCCAGCGCGACGTGGTCGAGGCCCGCCTGCTCGACGGATTCCTCGACGACCTTGATCTGGAGGTCGGGTTCGTCGTCCTCGTCGTCGGGGTGGTCCAGGTAGAAGTTCCGGACGCCATCGTCGGTGAACGCCCACTTCTGCTCGTAGCCGAGGACGTCGCGGTAGAATTCCAGCGTGGCGTCCTCGTCTTCGACGCACAGCGACGCGTGCATCAGACTCATGTGGTTGGTGGTGTCTCCTGGGAGGGCAAAAGTGGCCCGACAGCGGTCACGATTGCGACGTGTGGCCTCCCACCGCCACCACGCGACGACGTCGCTATCGGGGTCGCGACGTCAGAGCTGCTCCGCGAGTGGCCGAAACCTCGCTCGTCACTGGCACGAGACTCGACGAGCGTCTCCTCGTTACGAATGTCACCGACGCAGACGCCTCGCTGTCGCTCGTCGGTGTTGCGTCGGTGAAAACGTCCGGACGGAGTCCAGCGCGAGTGAAACGAGCGCTGGGCACGTTCGGACCAAACGACGAAGCGGGTGCTGAACGAAGTGAAGCGCTCGCAAGAAGTGAGCGTCCGGACGGAGATTTGAACTCCGGTCCCTGGCTCCGCAAGCCAAGAGGATAGTCCACTACCCTACCCGGACTCATCTATCTGTACCTGCGAGTTACTTAAAGGGGTTACGATTCACCGACGGTACGGGGATGGTTGGCGTTGGCAGGCGGTTCCACTCGCCGGCAGCGACCGCGCTGGGGACCGTTCGTGCAGGTCCGGTGGTCGCCACCACAGATTGACGTAGCACTCGGACGAAGTCCGAACAATCGCATGGCCAACCACTGGGAGGTCCTCGGCGCGCTCGTCGCCCTCGAATTCGTCGTCATGGCGGCGGCGGTGTTTCTCCTGATTCCGTTCGAAGCGGCAGCGCCGCTCGCCCCACTGTTTCTAGTGCTCACGTACGCGCTGTATCGATATCGCACGCGGTGAGCGGCGTCGGAAGGTCAAACGCCGAGTTGAGGTTCCCCAAGGTCCTTCTTCGTCAGCGTCCAAGCTCCGCCCGTGAATCGACGCGCCCTCCTCCGTCGCCTCGCCGCGCTGGGGACGCTCTCCCTCGCCGGCTGCTCGGGCCGGAACTCCCCGCAGGCGGGCCAGGCGACCGATTCGACGCCCGAACCGTCCGAGTCGACGACCACCGCGTCGCCGACGCCGACGCCGTCGGTTGGAGAGAGCACGCTCACCGTCGAGAACGTCGGCTGTGGGCAGGCGACGAACGAGGCCAGCGTCGCGTTCGACGGCGAGGCGACGGCGGTCGCGGTGGACGGCACGATCTCCGGCAGCGATACCTGCAAGCGGGCGCGCTTGCGCTCGGTCGCATACGACGCGTCGGCGACGCGACTCGACGTGGTCGTCGAAACGTTCACCGAGACCGTCGACGGGGAGACGCCGGTCTGTGCACAGTGTCTCGTCGACATCGACTATCACGCACGCGTGACCTTCGCGGACGAACTCCCGGAGTCGGTGCGCGTGATCCACCGCTGTCGCGGGGACGAGAAGACCGTCGCCACGGTCCAACGACCGGTGTCGGAGACGCCGAGCGACACTCCCGGATAGCGTCGCCCTGACGTTTATCCACGAAGGCGCGGCAAGCGACGCTATGGCCCGGCACTCGAAATCGAGCGACTGCGGTCGTGTGATACGCCAACGACAACGCTTAAGCGGGGCGGAACCCAGCCACAGTGTAGGATTATGGGCGCGATAGAGGACATCTACGCGGACCTCGACACCGACGTCTCCGAAGAGGAATTTCGCGACGCCGTCGAGCAGAAGGTCGAACAGATGGGCGGCCTCGCCGACGAGGAGACGGCGGCGATGCTCATCGCGCACGAGCTCGCGGAGGGTGAGGTCGACACCGTGGCGGACATCGAACCGGGGATGGAGGAGGTAAAGTTCCTCGCGAAGGTGCTGTCCGTCGGCGACCTCCGGACGTTCGAACGCGACGGCGAGGACGAGGACGGCCACGTCATCAACGTCGAGGCGGGCGACGAGACCGGGGCCGTCCGGCTCGCGTTCTGGGACGAACAGGCGCAGTCAGTCGCCGAGGGCCAGCTCGAAATCGGTGACGTCCTGCGCATCAAGGGCCGACCGAAGGAGGGTTACAACGGCCTGGAAGTGAGCGTCGACAAGGCCGAACCGGACGACGAAGTCGAGATCGACGTCCAGCCGGGCGATACGTCGGCCATCGACTCGCTGTCGATGGGACAGTCCGACGTCGACGTTCTCGGCATCGTCCTCGAGACCGACCCGGTGCGGACGTTCGACCGCGACGACGGCTCGGAGGGGCGAGTCTCGAACCTCCTGCTCGGCGACGAGACGGGGCGCATCCGCGTGACGATGTGGGACGAACGTGCCGACCGAGCGGAGGAACTCGAGGCTGGCGTCCCCGTGGAGGTCGTCGACGGGTACGTCCGCGAGCGCGACGGCGACCTCGAACTCCACGTCGGCGACCGCGGTGCCGTCGAGGAGGTCGACGAGGAGGTCGACTTCACGCCGGAGACGACGCCCATCGCCGACCTCGAACTCGACGAGACCGCCGACATCGCCGGCGTCGTCCGGTCGGCCGATCCGAAACGCACCTTCGACCGCGACGACGGCTCGGAGGGACAGGTTCGGAACGTCCGCATTCAGGACGACACCGGCGACATCCGGGTCGCACTCTGGAGCGAGAAGGCGGACAAGGACATCGCGCCCGGCGACGAGGTGTTCGTCGCCGACGCCGAGATACAGGACGGGTGGCAGGACGACCTCGAAGCCTCCGCCGGCTGGCGCTCGACGGTCATGGTCCTCGACGACCCGACTGCGGGTGGGGCCGACGCCGCCACCGAGAGCGACGCGGGCGACCTCTCGTCGTTCGCCGACGGGAGCGGATCGGACGGCGGCTCCGATGCCGGTGGCGACGCAGGTGGCGACGCCGCCGCGGCGACCGTGACTGCCGACGGCGAGCAGACGGAATTCCGCGGGACCGTGGTCCAGGCGGGCAGTCCCGCCATCCTCGACGACGGCGAGCAGACCGTCACCGTCGAGACGGACACCTCCCTCCAACTCGGCCAGGAGGTCACCGTTCGCGGGACCATGCGGGACGGCCACCTCGACGCAGACGACGTGTTCTGACGGCATCGGAAACCCTTAAGACGGCAACGGCCCCGTTATTGTCTATGAGCGTCGAGTTACCGTTCGCCCCGGTAGATTCTCTCATTCGACGGAACGCTGGTGACTTGCGCGTGAGTGCAGAGGCCGCAGAGGAACTGGCTCGCCGCATCCAGGACCGCGGGGCCGACCTCGCGGCCGACGCCGCGGAGGTCGCCACGGCGGACGGACGAAAGACGCTGATGGCGAGCGACTTCGGCGCCGACGAAGTCGCCGACAAAGACGAACTGGAACTTCCCATCGCCCCCGTCGACCGCATCGCCCGCCTCGACATCGACGACTACCGCGTCGCGATGGAGGCGAGAGTCGCCCTGGCCGCCCAACTGGAAGCGTACGCCGAGACGGTCGCCGCCGCTGCCGCGGAACTGGCACGCCACGCGGAGCGCCGGACGGTCAAGGCCGAGGACGTCGAGGCGTACTTCGAACTCGCACGATTCTTTGAATGAACTTCGGCTATCGAGCGGTCTGTCTCGATCACGACACCGGCCCGCGCCACCCGGAGCACCCCGACCGGCTTCGGGCGATCCGTGAAGGGTTGTCGGGCGCACACGGCGTCGTCTACAAGGAACCGGACTCCGCGACGGTCGCGGAACTCACCGCCGTCCACGACGACGACTACGTCGACGAGGTCAGGGAGTTCTGCGAGAGCGGCGGCGGCGATTGGGACGCCGACACCGTCGCCGTCGAGGCGACCTGGGACGCCGCGACCGCCAGCGCCGGCATGGCGGAGTGGGCCGCCGACCGCGCACTGTCGGGTGCAGACGGTCGTAACACGCCCTTTTCTCTCGGCCGCCCACCGGGCCACCACGCCGTCGTCGACGACGCGATGGGCTTTTGCTTCTTCAACAACGCCGCCGTCGCCGCGCAGGCCGCCCTCGACGCAGGCGACGCCGACCGCGTCGCCATCGTCGACTGGGACGTCCACCACGGGAACGGCACCCAGGACATCTTCTACGACCGCGGTGACGTCTTCTACGTCTCGCTCCACGAAGCGGGGCTCTATCCCGGAACTGGCGACGTCGCCGAGACCGGCGAGGGCGACGGTGAGGAGACGACGATGAACTTCCCGCTCCCCCAGGGGAGTACGGACGCCGACTACCTCGCAGCCTTCGCGGAGGTGGTCGAGCCCGCGCTCGAATCGTACGACCCAGATCTTCTGCTCGTCAGTGCGGGGTTCGACGCCCACGAGTACGACCCCATCTCGCGGATGCGCGTCTCCACGGAGGGGTACGCGCTCATGACGACGCGCCTCCGTGCGCTCACAGAGCGGGCCGGCGCGGGACTCGGGTTCGTCCTCGAAGGCGGCTACCACCTCGACGCACTGGCTGAGGGCATCCATATCATCCACGAGGTGTTCGATGGCTACGAACCCGCGGCAGACGACGGCGAGATCGCCGACGGCGCGCGCGAGGTCATCGACGACGTGGCCGCTCAGGGCTTCGGCGAGCAGTAGCGCGCGAGGTCGACCCCGAACTCCGGGACCAGTGCAGCGACTTCATCACCGACCAGCACCTCGTACCCGTCTTCCAGGGCGCTCTCGACGTGCGCCCCGAGCGCGACGTCGAAGAGAGCGTCGCTCTCCAGTAGTCCGGATACGGTCCGAAACTCCCGTTCCCGTTCGACGACGTAGCGGTCGCCGTCGATGAACGGGCCGTACGCGTCGGGGTCGGACTCGTAGGCCTCGAAGAAGCCGGTCGCGTGCTGGCGGACGTGCACTGGCGGCCCCTCGTGGCGCTCGACGGCCGGCCGCTCGACGACCTCGCATTCCAGCAGGAGCGCGACCGTCTCGTCGGCGAACGCCGCCGCGCGGAGGACGTCGAAGCCGCGGCGGTCGAGTTCTCCTTTCAGCCCCGTTTTCGACTTCTCCAGTTGCGGATAGAGCTGGTCGTCGACGAGGTCGGGCGCGTCGAAGCGGACCGCGATGGGCGTCGTCCCGCGGTCGTCGATGACCTCCCGCGCTTCCGCGTCGGTGAGCGGCTCCGGCTCCTCGGCGACGAACAGCTCCTCGCGGGGGTCGGCCAGCAGTTCGCGGGCGTAGTGCTGGACGCGTGCGACGTTGGCCGCCGAGAGCGCGGCGGCGACGTTGCGCTCGGGGTCGGTCGGGTCGATGACGACCAGCGGGTCGTCGAACGTTTTGTCGCCGTGGTCTTCGGGGTCGAATTCGACCGGCGGCGTCCAGTCGCTCGCCGCCTCGATGAAGGCCCGAACGTCCCCGTACTCCAGCACGAGCAGTTCGACGAGGTAGCCCGAGAAGCCGCGCGTCCGGAGATCGCTCCCGTACGCGCCGATGCCTTTGAGGAACTGTTTGGCGACGCGCACCGCCGCGGCGAGGTCGTCGGTCAGTCGCGACTCCAGATAGCGCGTGTGGAACGGCGTCCGGTCGACCGCCGATTTGATGTCGCTCGCGGTGTCGACCGCGTAGCACGGAACGAGGTCCACGGAGAACCCCTCGATTTCGCCCACGACGTACGGATGCTCGGCGAACTCCTCGTGACCGTCGGGCAGGACGCTGTGGCCCACGTCCAGCCCGTACGACTCCAGCTGGTCGCGGTCCAACGACGGCGGGAAACAGACGAAGACGTCGATGTCTCGGTCGCCGGCGATCCACGTCCCGCGGGCCGTCGACCCGACCTGCACGACCTCGGCGTCGACCGGAATCTCCTCCAGGGCCGCCCGTGCACGGTCCATCACCTGGTCGGCGACCGTGGCCAGTCGCTCGCGTTCGTCGGCGTCGGGCGTCACCCGCTCTCCGACCCGCTCGACGACGGCGTCGAACTCGTCGCTCATACGTCGCGATTTCGCATAAGTACGTGAAAGCGTGTCGATGCGAGGCCGAAAGCGAAAACCCTTTCTTCAGTACCCGATTACCGATGAATGCGTAGCACGGAGCCGCCGTAGCTCAGTTGGTAGAGCACCACGCTGTTAACGTGGTTGTCCCAGGTTCGAGCCCTGGCGGTGGCGTGTTTTTCGATGGACAACGACGTGAGCGACAGCGAACGTCCAGTTCACCTGAAACCGGACTCAGAAGGCGTCGAGCCGACGAGTCGCAGCCCGCACAGCCCGAACGGGGAACGAAGTGACCCGTGAGTGGCGAGCAGGACCGCCTCGGCTCGTTCGAGCCCTGGCGGTGGCGTGTTTTTCGGACCACAACACGACGAGCGACGGCTCGGCCGCTCGTTGGTTCACGCCCGTGGTCGGTCTGTTTCGAGAGCGAGCAGCGTGACGTGCGCAGCAGCGACGCCGGTCTGGCGGTCGTGGGTCAGGCTCACGGCGGTATCGACCGCGTCGGGACTCGTGGTTGGTGCGACGGTCGCAAGCGCCGACCACCCGTCCTCGCTGACCTCCAGCGTGGGACCGTGCGCGTGGCGGACGACGCCGACCGCGTGCAGGGGAACCGACGGCGAGGGTTCGGGCAGCGTCTTGCGGAAGGCTTCCTTCGCTGCGAAGCGGGCCGCGAAGTGTTCGTCGGGCCTCGCACGGCGGGTGCAGTAGTCCCGCTCGGCGTCGGTGAAGACCCGCTCGTCGAACGGCTCGCCGTATTGGTCTCTGAGGCTGGCGATGCGGTCGATGGCGACCACGTCGATACCGGTGGCCACGACCGGGACGAGACGGTCTCCCGTCGGCTCGGGCCGATACAGCTTCGACATCAGACGCGCTCGAACACGACAGCGGCGTTCGTCCCGCCGAAGCCGGAGGCGACGTTCACCGCGAGTTCGGGGTCGGCAGCGGTGGGTTCGGCGACGACCGGCACGTCGCAGTCGGGATCCGGCGTCTCGTAGTTGTGCGTCGGCGGGAGAGTTCCGGTCTCCAGGGCCAGCGTCGTGAACACGCTGTCGATGGCGCCACTGGCAGCCATCGTGTGGCCGATTGCGCTCTTCGTGCTCGTGACCGGCGGGCACTCCGGGAAGGTCTCGGTCAGCGCGAGGGCTTCGTGCTCGTCGCCGGCCGGCGAACTCGTGGCGTGAGCGTTGACGTGGTCGACGTCGCCGGCAGCGACGTCGGCGTTGGACAGGGCGGCGGCGAGACAGCGGCGCATCCCGGCCGCATCCTCGGGCGGGCGAGCCTGGTGGAAAGCGTTCGCCGTTCGTCCGTGCCCGCGTATCCGAGCCAGCGGCGTCGCGCCCCGCTCGGCAGCGTGGGACTCGGCTTCGAGGACCACTGCGCCAGCGCCTTCGCCGACGACGAATCCGTCGCGGTCGGCGTCGAACGGCCGACTCGCGCCTTCGGGGTCGTCGTTGCGCGTGCTCAGCGTCTGCAACGCGTCGAAGCCTTCGACGCCGAGCCGTGAGAGAATCGCCTCGGTCCCGCCGGCGACGACCACGTCGGCCGCGCCGCGACGGATGTCGGTGACGCCGTCGGCAATCGCGTGCAGGCCCGCTGCGCACGCCATCGACGACGAGCGAAGCGGCCCGCGGGCGTCCAGACTGATGCTCACCTGTCCGGCAGCGAGGTTCGGCATGAACTGCAGCGTCGTCCGCGGCCGGACGCGCCCCTCGGTCGCGGCTTCGAGTTCGGGAATCCCGCCCATCGAGCAGGCGACGCTCGTCCCGACGCGGTCGCCGTCCCAGTCCGGTTCGGTGGGGTCGTACCCCGCGTCGGAGACGGCTTCGGCCGCCGCAGCGACGGCGAGGCGGCTGTATCGGCCGCCCTGCACTTCGTCCAAACGTTCGGTTCCGGTTTCGGGGAGTGTCGCTTCGCCGGCGATACGGGAGCGACAGCCGGCGTCCTCGGCGTCGAAGCTCGTGATCGGCTCGACGCCGTTGTCGCCCGCCAGCAGCGACTCCCAGGAGTCGGTTGCCGTCGACCCCGCGGCGGTCACCGCTCCGAGGCCGGTCACGCAGACGTCGCGAGTCATTTGCCGTCGTACTTCGCGTCGACGAAGTCCTTCAGGTCGCCAACGGTATCGAGCGATTCGAGGTCGTTCGCCGACGCGTGGACGTCCAGCTCCGCGTCGAGTGCTTGGGCGATGTCGAGCACGTCGATGGACTCGATAGCAAGTGGCTCCGCCTCCAGGTTACTGTCGTCGTCGAACGAACGTTTGGTGACTGCGAGACTCTCCGCGACGATCTCGTCTACCGTCTCGTCGATGGATTCTGTCTGCCTCATGCGGTTAGCGGGTGGCCGCGATAGGAGGTAAAATCACCTCGGGTGTGCGAGGATAAATTCAAACCAAATAAGATCCAAATTCTAGAAGGAGGTTACTGGAACTTTTTTCGATACGTCCCGTAGTAAGGAATTCCTCCCACTGGTGTAGGCCCTGCTTTCCCAGGGGCAGACGCTCAGTCGTCGGCGTCCGTCTCCAGTCGCCGTCGCGCAGCGCGCTCGATGAACTCCTGGGGCAGTTCGTCTATCTCGCCCGCTTGCACGGCCCACAGATTCGCGTAGAGTCCGTCCTCGTCGAGGAGGTCCGCGTGACTTCCGCGCTCGACGACCCGTCCGTCTTCGAGGACGACGATCTGATCGGCGTCCTTGATGGTCGAGAGGCGGTGCGCGATGACGAAGGTCGTGCGGTCGTCGGTCAGGCGGTCGAGACTCCGCTGGATGAGCATCTCCGTCTCGGTGTCGACGTCGGAGGTCGCCTCGTCGAAGACCAGAATCTCGGGGTCGTTCAGAACCGCGCGAGCGATGGCGATCCGCTGGCGCTGGCCGCCGGAGAGCTTCACGCCGCGCTCGCCGACCATCGTGTCGTAGCCCTCGGGAAGGGTTCGGATGAACGCGTGGGCTTCGGCGGCGCGGGCGGCCTGTTCGACCTCCTCGTCGGTGGCGTCGAAGCTGCCGTAGGCGATGTTCTCGCGGACGGTCCCGTAGAAGAGGAACGGGTCCTGGCTGACGTACCCGATGGCCCGACGAAGACTCGGGATGGTGACGTCACGCACGTCCGTGCCGTCGATGGTGATGGCACCCTCGTCCACGTCGTACATCCGGAGGAGGAGCTTCATCACCGTCGACTTCCCCGCTCCCGTCGGTCCGACGAGCGCGAGCGTCTCGCCGCCGTCGACCTCGAAGCTCACGTCTTCGAGGACCGGCTCGTCGCCGTAGCCGAAGGACACGTCGTCGTACGTGACGTGGCCGTCGCCCACCTCGACGGCCGCTGCGTCGGGGTCCTCGACGATTCGGCTGGGCGTCTCCATCAGCCCGAAGATGCGCTCCGCGGAGGCGTGCGCGCGCTGGTACATGTTGATCAGCTGGCCGAACTGCGCGACCGGCCAGATGAACCGCTGCGTGTAGAGGATGAACGCCACGAACTCGCCGGGACGGAGCGCCCCTTCCAGCGGGCCGACCGGATTACCGAGGACCCACATCCCGCCGACGAAGAAGGTCAGGACGAAACCCACACCGGAGAGGATTCGGAGTGCGGGGTAAAACCGAATCCGGGTCGTGATGGCGTCCCAGTTGGCGTCGAAGTAGTCCATCGAGGCGTCGTCGACGCGGTCGGACTCGTGCGTCTCGGCGGTGGCCGTCTTGATGACCTGGATGCCGCCGAGGTTGTTCTCCAGCCGGGAATTCAGCTGGCCGACCGACGAGCGGACCTCGGCGTACTTCGGCTGCACCGTGGCCACGAACCGGCGCGTGAACAGCGCGATGAGCGGCACCGGAACGAGCGCGATCAGCGCCAGCTGCCAGTTCATCCGCAACAGGATAATGGCGATGCCGACAACCATCACGACGAGTCGGGAGAACGAGTTCAGGCCGTCGTTGAGGAACCGCTCCAGCCGGTTGACGTCGTTCGAGAGGACCGACATCATCTCGCCCGTCTGCTTCTCCGCGTAGAACTCCATGTTCAACCGCTGCATCTTGTCGTAGGTGTCCGTCCGCAGGTCGTGCTGGATGGACTGCGCGAACGAGTTCCACCCCCAGTTTCTCGTCCAGTGAAAGGCTGCGCCGCCGAGGAAGGAGACGCTGATCAGGCCGGCCGTCAGATACAGCTGGCCGGTCTTCGTCGCCGGAAGCCAGGCGTCGGGGACGCCCCACAGACTGAACGCGATACCGTCCTGGAAGATAGCGTCGATGGCGAGTGCGAGCAGTAGCGGCGGGAGGAGGTCGAGAACGCGAGCGAAGACGCTGGTGAGCAGCCCGACCGTGAACTGGAGCGTGTTCTCACGCCCGTACTCGACGAACAGCCTCCGCATCGGACTCGAGACGCGCTCTCGCTCGGTCTCGAACGTCCCGTCGCCGTCCGTCCCGCCGACGTCGAAATGCATCGTCTTCTGACAGGGGATACGGCGTCAAAAGGCCGTCGAGTACTATCGTGCGGCTGGTGGCACAGCCACGGTGTCCCCGACCTCGACGCCCGTCTCGTTGGTCCAGCCCCGATTCACTTCGAGGACCCACTTCGCACGTCCGCGGTACACGTCGAGGTCCGACTCGCTCGCTTCCTCGTCCGGCGTCGGCGCGTGGTAGATCTCGGTGATGGTCCCGTTGGCGTCGACGAACACGATGTCGAGCGGGAACGACATGTTCCGCATCACGTACCCGAACTCGTCTTCCTCCTCGTGGACGAACAGCATCCCGCGGTCCCACGCCAGCGCATCGTTCCGGCTCAGCCCGACGTACCGCTTCGTCGACGTGTTCGCGATGGTCACCTCGACGCTCCCGAGTTCCGTGCCGTTCTCGTCGCTGACGGTGACTGTCGCCTCCTCGTAGGAACCCGTCCCGAGAAACTGGACCGCGAGCCCCGACTCGGCGGCGAGAACACCGCCGGTCACCAGAACCAGTACCAGGAGGATACCTGCCGTTCGACGCTCGCTCATCAGTCTGCCGTAGGGCACCGCGCCGGGTAAGCCTTCGGCCCAGAGAGAAAGCGTTATTCCGCAGCGTCGGCTTCTACCGAACGAGGGTTCGTGGTCTAGTTGGTTATGACGCGGCCTTTACAAGGCCGAGGTCGGTGGTTCGAACCCGCCCGAACCCATCCGATATTTAAGGGTAGCGGCCGTCTCTGCCGCTTTTTCAGCAGTTTCACCTTCGCCGTTTCTCGGAGGTGGTCGGCGTGACACAGCCACTCCGAGAGACGGCTATCTGTCGGTATTGTGGTACACCTATCACCGATCAGGGTAGCCCCTGCCCGGCGCGAACAGTGGGGGTGTGTCGGCCATGAGCCTCGGCGCGCGCAACTGGCAGCCGAGCGGGGACCTTCCCCAGCGCATCGGCGGGCCGTCGACGCTGTCGATGCCCGACGAGTGGACGTTCTCGACGCCGTGGCGGCGGGCACAGGAGGAGACCGACCACGGCGGCCCGGTCAACGACGCCGAGCGCATGGTCCGGCTGAGCGACGGCAGCGGCGTCCACCGCGTGACGTGGGCGCTCAGAGGCCGCTCACTCGTCGCCGAGTGCGATTGCTCGGGCCACAAGTACAACGACGGCTGGTGCGCTCACGTCGCCTCTCTGTGGTGGCAGTGGGTCCGCGGGCAGGTCGTCGTCACCCACCTCGACACCGGCAGGGAGTACCCACAGCCACCAGCGTGGCTACGCCTCGACGACACACCCGACCGAATCGACTTCGACCAACTCTCTCCTGCTGAACTCGACGCCTACCTCACCTGCGACGAGGCCGGCGTCGGCGTCCGACGGTACGCCCGACAGTCCGGCCGCTCGCCGGGCACCGTCGGCAACCTTCTCCGGAGAGCACGCGACAAGATCGAGGAGGGCCGCCAATGACGCACGTGCCCGCCCGCCCGCCGACGCGAGACCTCAGCAGCACCCCCTGGGGGGCTGTCCTACAAGTACCAACATCTTCGGCAATCCCGCTACCGTGTGGGGGTTTTGCCCTGTCTTACGCGGAGGTGACGAGTCAGACATGAGTGGTGGGTCGAAACTTCACGAGGAGGACGGCAGCGACAAGATCACGTTCCGCCTGTCGAGCCTCCTGAAAGAGCAGTACAAGGAGCAGGTGGACAACATGAGCGCGGACCTCGAAGCCTACGTACGAAGTCAGGTATCGGACTCGGCTACCACCGACGGCGGCGTCGAGCCGTACGAGGACCCCGAGGACCGCGAACTCGCCATCGCCTACCGGACGCTCTGCGAGAAGCGGAGCAAGAGCAGCATCGTCCGGGGCAAGAGCGCGAAGAAGATGCTCGCCCAGGCCGTCGACAACCTCGATCAGAGCGACGCCATGCGCGTCCTCAAGCGGCTCCAGAACCGCGGCTATGTTCACCTACAGAACGGCATCCCGCCGAGCGACTACGTTGCCGTTCACGTCCGGCCGTTCTCGACGCGGCACGTCTCTGACGAGAGTGGAGACAGCGAGGTGAGCAGTGCATGAGCGGTAGTGAGTCCCGTCGTATCCTTGATTTATTCTCGGGACTCGGAGGGTTCAGCGCCGCATTCGAGGATTCCTCGAACTGGGAGGTGACCACCGTGGAGATCGAGGAACAGTTCGACCCGGACATCTGCGCCGACATCCTCGACCTGCGTCCCTCGGACTTCGACCACGAGTATGACGTAATCCTCGCCAGTCCCCCGTGTACACAGTTCTCTCGTGTCGGGAATCACGACCACTGGGACCACGAATCGCAGGAACCGACCGCAGATGAATCGCGTGATGCGGTCGCTCTCGTACTGCACACGGTTGGCCTGATTCGCGGTCTTTCCCCGAACTACTGGTTCCTCGAAAACCCTCTCGGACGGCTACGCTGGGTGCTCGGGCAACCCACAGCGATGGTCACCTACTGCCAGTACGGCCGGCCTCACATGAAGCCGACCGACCTTTGGGGCAGTCACCCACCGATGACGTACCGGCGGTGCAACGAGGGCGACGACTGTCACGATTCGAATAGACCCGCACGCGACGGCGGTCACGGTGGAATGCACGGCGTGGAGGGATATAGCGAAGACGCCGCTGAGCGGTCACTCGTGCCCTATGAACTCTCCGAGGCCATCCTTCAGGCGGTCGAGGGTCGATCTCGGCAACAGTCTCTAACTGAACTGGTAGCTGCCGATGGTGGATACTCAGTAGAACCGGAAGGTGAGAAATAGATGCCTGACCGGCTTCTGAAGCTTCGAGGAACGAACTTTCAGGAGACTCACGACGGTTTGAAATTTGAGTGTCCGAACTGTTATCGCCAGTTCTTCTTGGCTCAGGCAATTACCGGGCATACCTGCCAGTGCGGAATGGAGTTCGGCCCGGTGTACGTGAGGCAATCGTAGCCAGTAGTATCGTGATCAGTCTTCTATAATCGACGACGAGAAGGCGGGCAAAACTGCGGCATCAGGGATGCCCGCCTCATCAGTCCCCGGCTGTTCCAGCCTGCGGGTGGGGGGTGGGAGAGGTGGAAAATGAAGCCGAGGACGTAATTCTATTAGTATCTATCGCGCAAAAGGCTGTTGTTTTTTATACAATTGGTAGGTTCAACTCGCCTTATTTTCTCCTGATTTCGCTGTCATTGACTCATTCATTGACTTATTGATTTATTGATAGGTTTTATTGCGTACCTGTTTCTCCCTGCTGTATGGAGGCCGATACTGGTGCCGACGGTAGAGTTTGGTAGCAAAAGTGCAGCCGATACGGCGAGAACGGACTACAGCGAGCACCTGTGTCCGGATGACGACCGACGGCTGAAGACGGTTCGATTCCGGTCTGACACCCCCGACAACCTGCTCGATCAGGCTCGACGTGACGCGGAGATGAGTCGCGGGGCAGACGAGCAGGCTGAAGGGGCCGGTCAGGTACCACTCGATGAGAGCGAAAAAGAGCGCGTCAGCCCCTTCACTGGCGAGAATAACCTGCTCAAAGCGCGGTCGGTGAAGGGCGTCGCACTCGACCAGGGTGTGAGCGACTGGACGAGCTACTACGACCCTGCTCTGACAGTCGACGAGCACCGGGAGGTAATGGCCGAAGCAGGTACCGATGGGGGTGGGAAGCGGCTCGATTCTGTCGACTCAACGAGCGAGAAAGCAGGTCGAGCAGCGGAAACTGCTGCTGCCGAGGAGTGCGACCACGCTCGGGGCCACTGCGAGCACGGCGATCCCGACGCCTGCGAGTTCCTGACCACTTCCTGTGGCTACGCCGAGGAGCAGGTCGATTACCTGCTCGCCGAGGGCGACCGCCGTGACACCACCGAGGAGACGACCGAACAGCAGGACCTCGTGACGGTCGGCGGCGGGGAGTTCCCCGAGATGGACGTGACCCCGCAGGTCGCTGGCGCACTCCACCGGTCGTGGCAGGGCTACCGTGGAGCGACCGGGCGGCTCTCTCGTGAGTTGGACGACGTTCGGGAGGCAGTTACCGACGCTCGGCAGGCTATCCGTGCTATCAACGCCATTCGAGAGCGTCACGGGCAGGACCCACTGCACCCCGACAAGCTGCACGACCTGCTCGACGCACTCGCGGAGATGCCGCAGGCGATTCCCGAGGTCCGCACGTTGGAGCACTTTCGGGGTGAAGGCGACGACGGTGAACAGGTTATCGAGATGGACGAGCAGCGGTCGCTCGGTGGCGGACGAGCGAACGATCAGGCGCGCCTTGCTGGCGGTGAAACCGGCGACGTAGAGACGGAGGCCGTCGACGTCGTCGAGGAGAACCCCGGCGGTCTCATGGCCGACCAACGGGACCCGCCGAGCACGGAATCGGCTACAGAGAGCACGGAACAGCAGATACCCGACGAGTTTCAGGTCGCGGAGGGCGGCCAGAAGACCCTATGACCAGTTACTACTGCCCCGTCGAGGGGTGCGACTTCGGAGAATCGAGCGACAAGAGCCTATCAGCAGTACAGTCTCACATCAGCGCGAAAGCGGACGAAGCGCACGAGTGGGACGACCTGAAGGCGGTGGTCGAAGCGCAGGGAGGCGACCCCGGAGAGCGGCCCGGACCCAACGGAGAAACGGGCCATCTCGACACCGAAGAACAGCACGAAGACCAGCCTGAAGCGAGCGAAAGCGAGCAGGACAGCACCGAGGACATGGACCAAGCAGACGAGTACGAGCAGCAGTTCGAGCAGGCGACCGAGCACAAGGGAGAGGACGAGCAGGACGACGCCGAGCAGGACACCGGCCAACAGTCTTCCAGAACGTCGAGCGGCGGGCTGTCGCCGGGCCTGATGGTCGGCCTCGGAGTCGCGGCGGTCGCGGCGGTCGTGCTGCTGTCCGGTTCCGACGAGGAGAGCGACAGCGAGCCGGTAGAGGTCGAGAGCGAGGTCGTCGGCGAGGAAGACGACGCGGAGACGCCGAACGTGGAGGAGTGGACGTGAGCGCGACCGACACCGAGCAGGTCGAGGAGCCTGCCACCGACGAGGAGGACGACCGCCCGGAGATCGAGGAGGACGAGCGCGCTGATATCTCGCTCGACGACCTCGATATCGACCCCGAAGCGGTCGAGGAGGAGGCCGGCGCTGGCGCGGACGACAGCGAGGAGAGCGCCGACGCCGAAGCCGAGGGAGACACCCCGGACTCGGCCGGAGCCGATGAGAGCGCCCAGCAGGCGGCCCTGCCCGACGGCGAGACGTGGGGTGACCAGTACGTCGACATGCTGGCGCTCGTGCTCGGAGAGATAGCGGAGCAGTCCGACGGCGAACCGGGCAAGACCGCCGAGGATATCGAGAATCTGGCCCGTGCGCCACCGGTCGAACTCGACCGGAACGTCGACCGATGGCTCGAACAGGCCGGGATGGGCACAGATATCCCGCCCGGCAAGGCCGTGGCGGTCGGCACTCTCGGCCTCGTCGCCGTCGTGCTCCTGACCGAGACGGACGTGGCGAACAGTCTGATGGACGACCTCGACACCGACCTATTCTGACACCATGATGGACAAACTGAAGCGAGTGCGACAGGCGAAGCACGAACTGACCAACCCCCACGACAGCGAGCAAGTGCAGGCTGTTGCGGAGGTACTGGCCGAAATCGAGCGCGCTCAGCGAGCGGCAGTGATGGACCAGCGCGACACGCTCGACCTGGACCCCGCGGATGGCGTCGAGCGGATCGACAAGGATCGGCGCAAGGCCGAGATGGTCGATCTCGTGGACGCCTACACGCCGGGCGGCCAGTCGTTGGTCGACGTGTGGCTCGACAAGTGCGCGCCGGCCGACCTCGACGCCGAGGACCCGACGCAACTGGCCCACTACGTCGAGATGAGCGGCGAGGAGTGGGAGCAGCAAATCAGCCGGTGGGCAGACACGTACCGAGCACAGGCAGGTGGCTCGCTCGACGCGACCGACCGCGACCTTGCCGACCTCCACGTCGAAGGGCAGTGGGGCGTCACGCTTGACCGCTTTGAGATGGAGGTCGTGCAGTGGGATCGCCGTCAGGCCCTTCGGGACCTGCTCGCGGCCCCCTCTGAAGCGACAGAACAGGCCATCGAGGCCAACACCGAGGTGCTGGCATAACGATGTACCTCGAAACGAGCGACGTGCTCGAAGCACTCGGGGCCGCGTTCATCGTCTACGTCGTGGGGATGGCGCTCCTCGAAGCGGAGCCGTCCAACACGGACGGCGACCGCCCGGACTGGGCGACCCTGACCGACCTCGACCTCGACGCCCTCGCTGACGGTGAGACGCGGCGCGTCCGGACGGCCGACGGCGACACCCTCCGACTCGAAGCCGTCGACGGCGAGGAGGTGGACGTATCGGAATGAGTGAGCATTGCCCGAAGTGCGAAGGCTCCGGCAAACACGACGTCTGCGGCGGGATGTTCGGCTTTCAGGAGTGCCCCCGATGTGACGGAACAGGCGAGGTGGAAGCGTGAACCTCCTGTTTGCAGCACAGAGCGGGTGGGGAAAGTCCTACCACGCTCAGGCGTGGATGGAGAGCAACGCGAGGGCCTACGACGCGCTGGTCGTCCTCGACTTCTGTGGCGAATACAGGGGGTTGGTCAAGGAAGGACTGGCCACACACTGGATCGTGGGCCACCGCGAAGCGGACCTGTCGGTCGCCGACTGGGTGACGATCCTCGACGAGAACCCGCGCGTGGTCCTCGAAAAGCACAACCACGTTGGGACGGAGGAGTGGCGCGCCATCTGCGCGACGATCTGCGAAGCGGTGCGGCGACTCCAGCGCGACCAGCTCGTCGTCGTCGACGAAGCGCACTTCGTGGCGCCACAGGCAGAGAAGTTACCCGACCCCGTGAAGCACATCGCGACGACCGGCCGCGGCGCTGGCACGTCATCGATGTGGGTCACGCAACGCCTCTCCGAGTGCGACAACACGGTCCTGACGCAGTGTCAGGCCCGGATGCTCGGCGGCTTCGAGGGCGGCGACCTCGGCCGCGTCTCCGAGGGGATCGAGTACCCCGAGGCACTCCACAACCCCGCTGCCGACCTCTCGCCGTCGGGTATCCCCGAGCAGCTTCTTCCTGCGGGAAGAGAGCGGCCTGTGACGCTCCAGAAGCACAAGGACGAGCAGGACCGGACCATCGGCAGCGAATGGATATACTCCGACGACGACGGCGAGAAGTACCGCGTCAACACCCAGACTGTCAGCATGGACAGTACCCACTACGGCAGCCGTGGGAACAAACTCGCGATGCCAGAGTACGCATGATGACACAGATTACACTCCGAGGAGACGACAGCGACCGATTCGAGGAGGTACGAAACCGAATCACGCGGAAGCGGCCCGGAAGCGAGCCGAGCAACGCCGAGGTCGTGCGGGTTCTGATGGACGACTGTTCGTACTGAGTGCAGAGTGCACCTCTTTGGATTCAGACCGCACCGAATGGCTTCGTGAATTCGTCGGTTCTTGAAGGGTAGATGGGTTCTTGGGCTGGTTGCATGGACTTTGGTAATGCAATGTCGACGCTAACGAGCGAGGACTTCGCCGTGGAGATCGCGCTCGTGATGGTCGGCTTCATCGCACCGGCAGCGGTCAGGTACGGAATCGAGGAGAAGGCGGGCAAGGACCTCCCTGATGAGGTCTACGGCCTCACTGTGGTCGTTGGCGGCGCGATCTACGGCGGGGCTGGCCGACAGGCTGCTGTCGGCGGAGGTATTCACACGCTCGAAGCGCTCCGAACGCGGTTCACGGAGGATAGCTAACGATGGCTGAAGACATCTTCGCCGCGCAGGGCAAGAGCGCGGATGTGGTCACGACCTACCAGAACGAACCGGCCAGCCCCCGGCCCACTCCCATCATGGAGATCGCGCCGGACCAAGGCACCTTTCTCCGTCTCCTCAACCGGGTGGCGAAGGGAGACGAGCAGGGCATCCCCATCTTCGCCAAGCTGAAGGACTCGAACGGCGATCCGCTGCCGATCAACACGTCGCTGTTCCTCGAACTTCAGCCGGCGGGCATGACGGAGGCCATGAAGGTATCCGAGGTGGTGCGGTCCATCGACCAGTACCAGACGCTCAGTATCTCCGAGCAGCGTAACCGCGACAACATCGACGCGACCAAGCTCACGCTGATGGCCCCGGAGACGGCCGACGACGGCGGGGCGGTCCCTCACGTCGATGTGCGCGACATCGACACCGCGTACCTGACGGCCGAGTCCTCGGCCAAAATCGACTGGTCGAAGTCCTCGGTCTACATCGAGAGCAACGCCGTCGAGAAGCACGGACGGCGGTGATTCTGCATGTCTGACCTCAAGCAACGACTCAACAAGGCGAGTCGGCAGCCCGGCCACATCGCGCCGGCCGACATGGAGACTGAGGTCTCCTCGCAGGGCGTTCGCTCGGAAATCGCGGCGTACACGGCGGCGACGGCGCACATGCTCCGTCCTCGGCAACCGTTCCGCGTCGCGGTTCCGGCCTACGAGAAGTTCACGAGCGACGGGAGCGCCGACAACACCGAGACGTTCAGCCTGACGCATTCGGTGGTCGACTCGCCGGCTACGCAGTCGGTGGTCGTGTGGCTCGACGGCGAGTACTACGGAGCGCCGGACTCGACCGACTTCGACGCGGACGAGATCGACGTGACCGACTCGGGGACCGGCTCGAACGTCCACGTCTACTACATCAGCGACGCGCCGGCCACTCTCGAACTTCGGAAGTCGGTGCCGGCGTCCTCGACGGACAGCAGCCAGCAGGTCTACAAGGGCAACGTCGGCCTCGTGCATGGCACGAAGCAGACCGAGCAGCCCGAGTATCTGGACCTGAACGAGACGCCGCTTCACGCGTGGCTCGGGACCGACATGACGCTCACGGCGTACATCGACGCGCCGTACACCGTCCGCTTCGAGGACGGCGACGGCGACGGAACCGAGCCGACGAACGCGCTCCTGAACGTGCCTGCCTACATCGGTCAGTCGGAGGTCGCGGGCCTCACGTCGGCCATCAAGCAGGACATGAGTCAGGCGTAGGCAGCCGGGTGAGACCATGACAACGAGTTTTTCCAGCGACTACGTGCCCATTTGGGAGAGCGGAGCATCGGTTTCCGCGTCGGCTGAGGACGACAACCGGGACTTTGAGGACTCGGTGACGTTCGAGGCGACCGACGCGAGCAGCAACGCAGACGGGATCGAGAACGGGCCGCTGACGGCGACGGTCGAGCAGAGCGGATGGACGACGGACGACGTGATGATGGCGCTCACGGCCGCGAACGTCGTGCTGTTCGCCGCGCTGCTGTACCTCGAATGGGGTGGTCGGTGATGGTCGACTACTCCATGTACGGCAGTTACGGCTACTCAGGCGATTACTCCGCAACGACCACGACCTCGGACTCGGACTCGGACGACGGCGGGGACTCGACTACCTCGGGCCTGAACCAGCAGGACGGCGCGCTATGGTCGGCCAGCGACTCCGATACAGACGTATCGGCGGACGACTGGACCGACAGCAGCGACAGCGACAGCGACAGTGGTTCAACGTCGACCTCAACGTCGAGCAGCGACTCGGACGACGGCGGGGACTCGACCTCGTGGTCCGGTTCGAGCAGCGACTCGGACGACTCGACCAGCACGTCGACCAGCACGTCGACGGACCAGACCACGGAGGGGCTGAACCAGCAGGACGGCGCGCTGTGGGAGGCCAGCGACTCCGACACCGACGTGTCCGCGGACGACTGGAGCGAGCCGACCGACTCGGACAGCTCCAGCTCGACGGACTCGACGGAGGACGTGACCGACGGGTCAGTGACGGCCACCGACGAAGCCGACAGCAACGAGTCGAGCATCGACGACGCGTTCCGCGATACGTGGTTGGAGGGCGTGACGAACGTCTCGACGGAGGAGGTCGTGTTTGGCGACGCCTCCGACCCGCTCATCGACGCGACGGACGAGGACGGTCTCTCGGTCAACGCCGGGGACGACTCCGGCTCGGGTGGCGGCTCGGGCGACTCGACGCAGGAGCAGGTCTCGGAGACGGTCGAGGAGACCGTAGCGAACGCCACCGCGCAGGTCGAGCAGGCCAACCAGCGACTCCGACAGTCGATGCAGGCACTCGCCGCCCAACTCTCCAACGAGGAGAGTGCCAGCGACGGCGAGGCGTGGCCGGCGGTCGCCGCGCTCCTGGTGGTGGCCGGCGGCGGCTACTGGCTGCTCGGAGGTGAGGAGTAGTGGCCGACCTCCGAGTCCGCGCCGTCGAGTACTCGACGCCGCAGAGCGCCGGCACGCCGTTCCCCATCGAAGTGCGACTGAACAACCTCGAATCTACAGCACCCTTCTGGGGAGACGCCTACTGTGAGAGCAGCGGCACAGGCGGCCACAAGGCAGACGTGACGCTCTCCGTTCTGTCGCCGGACGGCAGCGAGGTGTTCAACCGGACGCGGGAGACGTGCATTCCGGTCAACTCTTTCGACCACCTCGGCGGTGCGAACCAGATAGAGGAGTTCAGCCTCGACTTGCCCGAAGGCGAGTACACCGTCTCGGCAGAGGTCGACGCGAAGCACGTCAGCGGCCACGACCAGACCCAGCCACAGACGCTCACCGTCGAGTCAGGGACGAGCGGGCTACCCGACGGCAGCGACCCGCAGACCGGTGGCGGCCTGCCGTGGGGTGGCTCGGACTCGGAGGACAACGACGGGCCGCTCGCGGCGGTGGACGACCTGAAGCTGCTGCTCGGCGGCATCCTGCTCCTGCTCGTGCTGTACATCCTCAGCCCGTACGCAGAGATCGGCTCGGAGGTGCTGGCACGGTGATAGTCGAGTCACTGGCGGTCAAGGCTGGCGCTACGCTGGTCTCGACGGCAGCACTGGCAACGCTCCGAGAGGCCCGCAAGACGCGCAAGTCAGTCGAGAAGCACCACCGGACCCTCTACGGGACGCAGTACCGGCGGGGGCTGGTCGAGAGAGTCGAGGACATCGAGGAGGACAGCAATCATGCCTGACATCGAGGTCGAGACCGAGGAGATGAGCGACGCCGAACAGGAGCGACAGCGGCAGAAAATCGACGGTACGGGTGGTCGAGCGTGACGGTCGTTCCGCGACCCCGAGAGGGAGACGTGCCGTACAACGACCCTATCACGCGGTCGGTCGACCCCGGCAACAAGCTCACGGTGACGTTCCAGCCGAAGCAGCAGGTGAGCGAGTTCGTACTGCCGATTCTCGCCGTCTCGAAGCATCCGAACAGCAGTTACGAGGTCTGGAAGGACGGCGAGCGCATCTACGGGCCGGCCCCCATCCCGCCGACGGACATAGACGACCTCACGGCGACGTGGTACCCGGCACGCCGGTTCAGCACGTCGCTCAAGGTCATCTGCCGGAATCTGAGCGACACCACGACGCGCAGGTACTCGGTGCAGCCTATCGGCTGGGAGGTCTCGCGAGAATGACCATCGAGACGAACTCGAAGGTCGAGCGACTGAACACGGTGCAGGACAGCAACGGAAACGACGACTACCCGGCGAACGAGGGCCGACAGAAGGAGATTCGGGACTCGGTGGGCAACCACGACGGACTGACGGCCGAGGAGGTCACGACCGGCAGCACGAACCCGGAGCAGCTACCGTCCCACTCCGTCCCTGACGGGGTGACGGTGCTGGTGACGTACCTGCCGGGCAACGGAAGCGACGTGTTCGTCGGAGATGACACCGCGCAGCCCATCGCGCTCACTCAGACGGGCGACACGGCGACGTTCGAGGTGACGGACACGGCCTCGATCTACGTCAAGTCGCAGACGGCCGGCGACGGCGTCGGTCTCGTGTTCGAGGGAGGTGCCTGATGGCGGGCTTTACCTCGGGCGGCGGTGGCGGCTTCGACTACGTGCAAGCAGCGACGCCGACCGACCCCGACGTGGGGGAATCGTGGTTCGACACCGACGGCGGGAGCGACGGGAGCGGCGAGGCGAAGGTCTACGACGGTTCGACATGGGAGCCGACGGGCTACATCTCGCACGACAACCTTCAGAACATCGCACCGGCCGATCACCACGACCCCGTGGACGTGTCCGCCCCGCTCACTCGGTCGGCTCAGTCGCTCGCTCTGGCGTTCGGTAACGCGCTCGAACTCGACGGGAGCAACGACCTCGCCGTCGATGAGTCGGCCATCTCGCACGACAACATCGCAGGCGTCTCGGACGCCGACCACCACGACCCGGTGACGGTCTCCGCGCCGATCACCCGGACTCAGCAGGCGCTCGCGCTGGCGTTCGGTAACGCCCTCGAACTTGACGGGAGTAACGACCTCGCCGTGGATGAGTCGGCAATCTCGCACGACAACATCAGCGGCGTCTCACCGGGAGACCACTTCTCTCCGGGGGCAGGACTGGCGTTCTCGGGCGGAGACCTCACGATACTCCGGTCGGGTACGATCCACGTCGACAGTAACGGCGACCTCGACGTACAACCAGACTCGCTCGGAGTCGGCCATCTCTCGTTCGACCCCGCGACGCAGTCCGAACTCGACAGCCACGCGAGCGACAACGACGCCCATCACAGCCGATACACGGACGGAGAAGCGCAGTCAGCGGTCATCAATGTCATCTCGCAGGGGACGCTCACTCTCAACAGTTCGGACGGGTGGACGTCCATCGCGTCCGGCCTGAACGGGCGACCTGTTCAAGTGCAGCTAAACCCCGACTACGACGGGGGTTCGTCCGCCCACGGGCAAATCGTGTACGGCAACGACAGCACCACGACATCCTCGATGAAGGTGAAGGTAGACCACAACAACGTGCAGGTCAAACTCGACTCGGGCGGCGACCAGCACGTCGAGTACAAAGTATACGAGGTGGTGGCATGACGGCCATCCCTCAGATTCCGGTCCCAGACGCGCAGACGCTCGCTCTTGGCGTCCTCATGCTCATCGGGGGCATGACGGTGCCGACGGGCTACGGCATCGAGCGCATCAACGGCTTCGGGCGCTGGGTCGTGAGCAAACTGCCGTACAAGGCCCCGCCGGGCGTCGAGACCGAGCAGGCGATGGTCGAGGCGACCGACGCCGTTGACGCGTCGGAGGTCGAGGAGATCGCGGCGAGCGAGCAGTCGGAGGGTGAGCAGTGAGCTACCCGCACCATACCGTGCCGGACGGGTCGACGGCGCTCCCTCACCACTTCGTGCTGGCGCTGCTGGCGGCGCTCGTACCGCTGCTCATCGTGTGGGACGACCACCGCGACCGCGAGCCGTGGGTCGTGCTGGTCGGCATCCTCGGCGGGCTGTTCGCCTTCGGGCTGGTGTGGCCGCGCTACCCGGCGGTCGGGGCGACCCTGACGCTGGCGTGCAACGCGCTCGTCCTGTTCGCGCCGATGCGGCCGGAGTGGTCGACGTACTGGCCGCGGCGTCACCGGGCGCTCGTCGTCGGGCTGGCGCTGCTGGCGGCAGACGACTCCGT
>JARUKX010000004.1 GCA_029688825.1 Haloarculaceae archaeon H-GB1-1
GAGCGTGTCATACAATAGTTCTTGACCGGAATATTTCACACATTCTCTCTCGAATAGAGAGTGGAATACGGTGTTCCCCTGAATCAGCGTGAGATGAAGCAGTCAAAATCCATGCATAGAGGGCATGAGACGTATTCTATGACACGCTGCGTCATCTCCCCTTACAGTCGGTCGGCCAGCGCCAGCAACGCTGCGTGACCACGGGAACGAATCGGGTCGCCGTGTCCCATTGCCGCGACTTCGAACGGCGGAATCCGGTCGACGAGACCCTTGACGCTCTCGTCTATCTCCCGAACGTCGTAGGAGTCGAACCAGATCGGCGTCGTCAGCTCGGCGTCCTCCTCCCAGACGAGGTCGCCGAGGAAGGCCACGCCAGACTCGTGGAGATAGACCGTGTGTCCGGGATTGTGGCCGGGCGTGTGAAACGCGGTGAACCCGTCGAACGTCTCGCCGTCGGTGACCGGATGGACGTCCACATCGGCCGGGAACGGGAACAACACGCGGGCGAGCCGGTGGAACGCTCCCTTGTGGTGAAACACCGACGGATCGTCCTCACCGTGGACCAGTCGCAGGTCGTCGCGGCCCACGTACACCGGCCCGTCGAACTCGGGCCGCAAACGAGCCAGTCCGCCCACGTGGTCGAGGTCGTAGTGGGTGAGGAGGACGCGGTCGACGTCACCCACCTCGTACCCCGCGGCGGCGAGTTCGCTCCGGAGCGTCGGCCAGTTCCGCGGCAGTCCGCTATCGACGAGCGTCACGTCACCACCGTCGTCGAGGAGGTACGCGTTCGACGCCAGCGGCGCTACGAACCCCAGTTCCAGCAACCACAGCCCCTCGCGCAACTGTTCTGCCATCAACTCGAATAGACGCTGGAGCCTGAAAACCATCGCGGCCGTCGCTCGGGACCGATACGGTGACGCTATCGAGGGCCACCTCCTCCGACGTCCAGTGGGCTGGCACTGCCGGTCACAGCGGTGGTCCATCGCCGCCATCGCTGGGACGCGGCGGACGCCGACCAGTCACGAAAGCGAGCACCAGCAGGACCCCGTTCTCCTGAAGTGGGAATCATCTGTCAGGTATTTGCCTCGCCGTCACCTTCCATTCGACATGTACGACACGATTCTCGTCGGCATCGATGGGAGTGACGACTCCAATCGCGCCATCGAACACGCCCTCAACCTCGCCGAGCGACACGACGCCCGCCTCCACGCCCTCTTCGTCGTCGACACCCGACAGTACGGCGAGCCCGCGCTCAGCAGCGTCGAAATCGTCACCGACGAGATCGAGGACTACGGCCACTCCCTCCTCAACGACATCACCGACCGCGCCGACAACCGCGGCATCGAGGTTACCAACCGCGTCTGCCACGGCACCCCCGACGACGAACTGCTCGCCGCCGCCGAGGATATGGAGGTCGACGTCATCGTCATCGGCTACCGCGGTCAGACCCACGACCAGCCCGGCCGCCTCGGCTCAGTCGCGGACGCCATCATCCGCATGACCGACCGGCCCGTCCTCCTCGTTTAGGGCTACCACTTTCGTCCCCACTCTTTCCGACTCGGGTGCGCGCTACGCGCGCACCGCTCCTCGCAAAAACTTGGGGAAAATGCCGGTCGCGCTCCGCGCGACCGGTGTCTTCGTGAGTGAGGATTGTGAACGAACGAAGGCTCGTCAGAGCGTTGCTCTGATGGCGAATCGGCGGCTTCGCCGCCGGATGCTGGCGTCGACCGCACAGCCACCCCACCGCAACCGCTACAACTTCAGCCACGGCACCGCCACCGAACCGCCCAGCTACAGCCGTTTCGACACGTACGGTCCGTCCTGGTAGTAGCCGAGCTTCTGGCGGTAGTACTGGCGGACGCCGATGCCGGAGATGACCGAGAGCTTCTCGAAGCCGGCGTCGGCCGCGATGGCCTCGGCTTCTTCGAGGAGCCGGCGGCCGTAGCCGCGGTGTTGCTGGGTGGAATCGTCGCCCTCGCCGCCGACGCCGACCTCGCTCCCGTAGACGTGGAGTTCCCGGACGAGTGCCGCGTCTTCGAGTTCGCGCCGGACTGGGTCCGCGCCCTCGGAGGGGTCCGTCCCGTGGTGGGAGTAGGAGGGGAACCGCAGCCGGCAGAAGCCGACGAGGAGGTCCTTCGCTCGGTCCTCGAAGCTGATGAAGTGCTCGACGCCGCCTGCGGCGTCGTAGGTGGTGACGTCGAGCGTGACGTCCTCGGGGTCCTCGTCGTTGTGCCCGACCTCGCGACAGCGGATGCAGTCGCAGGTCCAGCCGTGGTCGTCCATCCGCTGGCGGGCGAGCTGGCGGAGGTTCGACTTCCAGACGCCGGCGTCGATGAAGTCAGCGGGGATGTCCCGCTGGACGCGCTGGAGTCGCGTGTACTTCGGGATGATCGACTTTATCTCGGCGACGAGGTCCGCAGCCTCCTCGTTGGTTAGCGGCTCGTACTCGTCGTTGTACCACTGGTCGTAGACGATGGTGTCCCGGACGACCAGCGTCGGGTAGATCTTCAGGTAGTCCGGTCGCCACTGGCTGTCCTCGAAGATGCGCCGGAAGTCCTCCAGACACATCTCCTTCGACATCCCGGGCTGGCCGGGCATCATGTGGAAGCCGACCTTGAACGCCGCGTCGCGGAGGCGACGATTGGCCGAGATGGACGCCTGCACGCCGTGGCCGCGGTGCATCTCGCGATTGATGCGCTCGTACGTCGTCTGGACGCCGACCTCGACCTTCGTCCCGCCGAGGTCGAGCATCCGGTCGATCTGCTCGGGGTCACACCAGTCCGGCTTCGTCTCGAAGGTGGTGCCGATGTTGCGGATGTCCGCCGTCTCGTTCTCGGCGACGACGTCCTCCAGGTACCGGAACTCGTACTCGTCGGGGTCCTGTGCGAAGCTCTCGCCCTCCGCGGGTTCGGGTCGCTTGTCGACGTCGTAGTCGTTCAGCGCCTCCAGCGCCCGCTTGACGAACCACTCCTGGTAGTCGTGGCTCCGAGCGGTCATCGTCCCACCCATGAGGATGAGTTCGACCTTGTCGACGGGATGGCCGATCTCCCGGAGCTGTTCCAGCCGCAGGGTCACCTGCCCGTACGGGTCGTAGTCGTTCTGCTCGCCGCGGGCGGCGGCCGGTTCGTGGCCCGTGTAGCTCTGGCTGGAGGAGAACTCCGAGGCCGGCCCGCCGGGACAGTACAGGCACTTCCCGTGTGGGCACATGTGCGGGCTCGTCATGATGGCGACCGGCGAGACGCCCGACGCCGTGCGGACTGGCTTGCGCTGGAGGACCGCCAGCAGCTCCTCGCGGAGTTCGTGGGGCGCGTGGTCCAGCAGCTCGGAGTTCTTCGGTACCTTCGGTGCAGAGAACTCCGAACACACCTCCAGCTTCGCCGCTTCGAGGTCGTCGCGTTCGATCTCGCCCGCAAGAATCCGGTCCACCAGCTCCTCGCAGACTTGCTCGAAGGCGTCCGACCCGTCGGTGTCCGTACTCATACCGCGTTGGCGATACTCGTGGCGTCGCGCGAATAAGCGTGTCGCTCGGACACTGGCGGCGACGAGAAGCGACGGCGAACCGTTCTCAGAGCCGGTCGACGACGGTCTCGACGACGGCGTCGAGGACCACGTCGCGCTCGCCGGCGAGGAACTCGACGATGCCCTCGTGGGCGCTGCCGGCGGCGAGGCCGGCGTTGGGCACCTGTTCGGACACTTCGGCGACGATGGCGTGCAGGTCCAGCGTCTCGCCGGTCCGGAGATGGAGGTCGCTGTCGTCCGCCCCGACGACGACGGACACGTCGTCGCGGTGGCGACGGTACAGTTCGTCGAGCAGGAGTTCCGTCGGCGGGAACTCGTAGCGGTGGGTGTAGGAGTCGGTATCGAGGACGGCCACCTCGACGCCGTCGACGGTGCGGAACTCGACGTTCGCCTCGGCGGTCTCGACGGCGGCCGAGAGCTTCGAGCGGAACTGCTCGCTGACGTGCTCGGCGAGGCCGCCGGGGCCGTCACCGGACTGCTCGTCGTCGAACAGCAGGTCGGCGATGAGTTCGCGCTTGTCTTCGTAGGACTGGTAGTACGCCTCCAGCGCGATCGCCTCGCGGATTTCGCGGGTCGCGGTCTCGTCGTAGCCGGCCTCTGCGGCGGCCTCGGCGTACGCGTCCGGCGCGTCCTCCCAGAAGCTGACGGCGGGGAGGTGACGGAGGTCGTCTCGGACGTCGTCGTTGACGTGGACGGCGACGTTCGCGGCCAGCGTGGTCGCGGTCGTGCCGACGTCAGCGGCGTCGGGCGTCACCGTCGTGTCAGTGGCGTCGGCGATTTCGGCGTCGGCCACGACGTCGTCGACGACGACGCAGTCCGCGCCGTAGATGTCGAGGAGTTCGAAGCCGTCCAGCGACTCGCGCGTGCCACCGGCGGCGGCGAAGACGAACAGCGGGAGCTTCTCGCCGTGGCGCTCGCGGTTGTCGAGCATCGACGTCACGTCGCCGGTCGCGTCTGCCATGTCGTAGACGCCGGCTTCGAGCGGGCGGCGGTCGAAGTAGTGGTACACGGCGTCGCTCTCGTTGTGGTGGTCGACGACCAGCGGGAGCGTCGCGTGCTCGATGGCGACGCCGGCGACGTAGCCGTCGGCAGTCGCGGTGTGGCGGACGATGACGGGACGCTCCTCGATGACCGCGCGGCGGATAGCCGTCGCAGCGTCGACGAGGTCGTCGCTCAGCGCGTCGACGGTCTCGTCGTCGGCCAGCGGGTCGACCGCGTCAGGTCGGGATTCGGCGTCGAGCGCGTCGTCGAGTCGCTGCTGGACGGCCTCGCCGTCGTCGCCCTCGAGGACGACGAGCGCCTCGGTCTCGAGTTGGAGGTCGCCGCGGCGTTTGCGGACCTCGCCCTCGAAGCGGGCGACGTCACCCTCGTCGACGGCGGGGTAGGCGCGGACACCGGCTTCCTCGAACGCGGCGCACTCGACGTCGCCGCTCTCGTCGCGCAGCGTGAATACGGTCGGGCCGCTCGTCTGGTGGATGGTCTCGACGACGCCCTCCAGGCGAACGGTCTCGCCAACGTTGTCTTCCAGCGAATCGATGGTGATGCGCGTCGGTGCTTCCAGCACGGCCTGGCCGCCGCCTCCGTGGGACGGACCTGCCTCGGCGGTGTCCGAGCCGGTCGATTCGGGTTCCGGTTCGGGCTCCGGTTCGGGTTCCGGTTCCGACTTCGGTTCGGGTTCCGGTTCCGATTCGGACGCCGACTGCGCCGCTGAGGGCTGGTCGGGTTGCTCGTCGGCCGCCGACTCCTCTTCTTCGGCGAGGATGGCGTGACCGCGCTCGGGGTCGTCGATGAGGTTGCCACGGAACTCGCGGTCGGACTGGCGAATCGACCAGCCGAGGTCGACGTTGCCGTTGTCTCGGACGTTCTTCACCTGGACGAAGACCGTGTCGCCGGCGTCCCAGTCGAGGCTCTCCAGTCGGCGGTCCAGCTCGCTCCGGTGGAGCAAGCCGGTAACGCTGTCACCGATGTCGACGAAGACGCCGAACTCGGCGAAGCCGTCGACGGAACCACGGTAAAATCGTCCGGGAGTCAACTGTTCGGGGCTGTTTCCGCGAAACTCGAAAACGACGTCCTCCTGATGGATGTCGCAAATGCGACCGTCCACGGAGACACCGCAGATGATACACGAACCCATTACGTCGTGAAAGTACGTCCCGACTAAAACTGTTGTCGAAACGCTCGCGGAGCGACGCGAGGCCCGAGATGCTACTCGAAGACGCCAGTCTCGCCCTCTAGTGACTCGATTTGCCGTTTGAGCGCGCTCGCCTGCTCGGGGAACAGCGCGACTTCCACCTCGTTGCCCTCGTCGTCCGCGAACACGAGCTTGACCCGCTCGTCGCCGAAGACCCGCGCGTCGGCGTCAGCGACGTCGTAGAGCTTCGCGGTGACGGCCTTGTTCGAGAGCCCCATGTGCTTGACAGCGCCGTCTTTGAGTTCGAACGAGAGCGCATCGAAGTCCAGCGTGAACATAGCGGAGAACGGGCCGGCGAGCGGATAAAGGCACCCCACAGACTGTCAGAAACCGACTGTAACGTCGACGTCGAACCGTCGGTCGAGGGTCCGGGCGACGGTCTCCCCGACCGTCTCCGCTGCAGCGAACCCGCCGAAAGCGTAGCCGAACACCAGCGCGGCGGGAACCGCGACGAGGACGGACGCCTGCACGAGCGGGACGTCGTGAACCTCGGCCATCCCGATGGCGAGCAGGACCGTGCCGTAAACACAGCACGCGAGTCGCAGGCCTGGGATGGGAATCCCCGCGACCACGCACGGTGCCGTCGCGTAGGCGATGACCTGGACGGTCTGGCTGACACCCGCGCGGTCGTCGACGAACGCCAACAGGAGGAGCGTCTGCAGCGCCGCGGTCAGGTGGAGCGCGGCCGGTGCTGCGAGGAGGACAAGCAGCGCCAGCCACAGGAGCGCGGACGCGACCGGCCGGCCGCCGACCACCGGATAACTCCCGGGGACCAGCACGAACCGCGAGCCGACCGCTATCGCGACGACGGTCGCGAGGAAGACGAGCCCCGGTGCCTGATCACCGGGCGCGATGGCCGCGCGGAAGAACCGCCGGGGTCGCGTCAGGATCTCGAACCACGCCCGCGCGAGCGCTACCGGTCCGCGGTCGCGGCCACCGGTCGGATTCCGTACCCACTGAGTCACGGTCGGCGGTTGGGGGCCACCCACCATCACGGTTGTCGTTCCGAACGCGCCGGCTCGGAGGCGTTCGTCAGTGACCAGCGCCGACGTTCTCATCGCCCTCGAACGTCGACGGGTCGGGTTCGATGTTCGCGAACCGGACGGCTTCCCGGCCGAGCGTCAGCACTCGATCTTCGGTCCCCTCGTCGACGAACTCCCCGTCGGCGAACGAGGAGTGCGAGCGCGGAATCGCCGCCTGATGGGGGATGACCCACGCGTTCAGTGCCCGGCCGACCGACCGCAGATGCTCCAGCGTCGTGATGGGGAAGCTTCCGCCGGCGACGCCGAGCAGTCCGACGGTCGTATGCTCGAACTCGTCGAACCCGCAGTAATCGAGCGCGTTCTTCAGAGCCGCCGAGTACGAGCCGTGGTACATCGGCGAGCCCAGCAGGATGGAGTCGGCCTCGCGAACGCGTTCGCGGAACGCGGCCGCATCACCGGCGTCGTCTTCGTCGGGATCGTAGACCGGCAGCTCCCACTCGCGGAGGTCGAGCAGGTCCGTACTCGCGCCGGCGTTCGCTGCGCCGTCGAGGGCTCGCTGCATGGCGATTCGCGTGTAGCTCTCGTCACGGAGACTGCCACAGATCGCGACGACGTGGACGTCTGCCATAGCCGAAGGTCGTCCCGGTGAGTGATAATTCTGAGGTGGCGTCGGTGTCACCTGCTCTGTTGTCACCGGGTCCAGCCGCGACGCCGGACCGGTCAGCTGTCAGTCCGTGTCGACCACCTGCTCTCCGCCCGCCGAATCGGGTCGCATCGAATCGGGTTCGAGCGAGCGTTCCTGGGCCGGCGTGGTAATCGAGTCGCGCAATAGTATCCTGTTCCGAGAAGGTGTATCAAGAATCATCATCGAATCCGTTCTTACACAGGGACCGAAGCCCGAGCGTCTTCCACGCAGTTCGTTTGTAGAGCCAGGATAGCGTACTCAAAGACGACCTGTGATGTCTACCGTTTAAGCAGAAGGTGAGCCAAACGTCCGGGTATCACGGTTCCATATGAGCGGTCCCGAATCAGCAGTCAGTCGTCGCGAACTCATCAGTGCCACCGTATTCGGAGCACTTCCAGCGACTGAGAGCACGGAAGACACTGAATCGCCGACGACGTTGATTTCACCTGACGACAGCGACTCGTTCAACTATCCGTACTTTCTGTACGCGCCGTCGACTACGACGGACGAGGAACGCCCACTACTGGTTCAGCCGAACAATACGGGCACCTCCACTGACGACTTCGAAAAGCATCGACGAGCAGCTCGAGAGGACGTAGAAAGTGGCTTCCCGAGAACGATCAGCGACGAATTAGGCGTCCCCCTACTAGTCCCGGTGTTCCCGAGACCGGAGTCTGAACCGGTTGACTGGCGGCACTACGTTCATCAACTCGATACAGAGACGATGCGGATCTCGGGCGGTCCACTCCAACGAGTTGACCGTCAGTTAGTCGGGATGATCGAGGATGCACAGGATCGGCTTGCAGGGGAGATTCCACTCACGGAGAAGGTCATACTGAACGGCTTCTCCGCATCGGGGAATTTCGTTAATCGGTTCGCAGTCTTTCACCCCGAACTGGTAACGTCCGTGACAGCGGGTGGGGTCAACGGGATGGTGACGTTGCCGATTACGGAAGCGAAAGGGTATACGTTGAATTATCAGATCGGCGTCGCCGATATCGAGGAGATAACCGGGAACCCATTCGATATGGCAGCGTTCCGCAATGTCGATCAGTACATCTACATGGGGGCAGAGGACGAAAACGACACACTACCGGCTGGAGACGCGTGGAGTGACGAGCAGCGTGAGATTGCCCGCGAGGTATACGGGGAAGGTATGCAGGAGGACCGCTTCCCGTATTGCGAATCAGTGTACGAAGATGTGGGGGCAGCGGCGGAGTTCGAATCATACGACGGCGTCGGCCACACTGTTACCGAAACGATGGTCCGTCACGTAACCGAGTTCCACCGCGAGCACGCTGAGATACCGGATGACTCTGCTGAACCTGAAACGCCCGATCTGCTCGACGTTCTCGAAGCGTTTGGGATCCCAGTTGAGGCTGCAGTCGCAGGCTCAGCGGCGATTCTGGCCGGGCTATCCTACGTACTGCGGAGGGTGGAGAACTAGTCTGTTTCGTCCGATCGAGAAGCGAGATTCTTGCAATGAGTATGCACGAACCAGCAGAGACTCCGATACCGGAGTTTGCGGAACGTACCGATTACCCCTGCAGACGTATCACGGTCTCGCCCTCGGCCCCCTCGACTTCGACCAACCCATCGTCAGAAAGGTCCGAGAGTAGCTCTCGAAGCCATACGCGCCCGTACTCGCCGTCTGGCGTGTAATCCACGCGGATTCGGTGGCCGAGGGTATCGAGATTCATCTCGTCGTGCTCACCGAGGACCTTCACGACACGCCCTCTCATCTGCCGCCGACTCCCCTCGAAACTGGGCTGTGTGGGAACGTCGGGAGCGGTGAAGTCGCCGGTCTGGTAGGCGTGACACCACTCGCGCCACGGGCACCCTGCCTCGTCGCAATGCGGCGTCTTCTCGCAGGCGACGCCACCGAGTTCCATGATGGCGTTGTTCCAGACGCGGGACTCGCCGTCCGGCATGAGGTCGTTGGCGACCCGCTCGAACGTCGCGTCGTCGTCGGGGACGTCGAAGACGCGGTACAGGACGCGTTTGACGTTCGTGTCGACGACGGCGTCGCCGTTGTCGAACGCGAAGGAGGCGACGGCGTTTGCGGTGTAGGGACCGACGCCCATCAGCTCGCTGAGCCCGGCGGGCGTTTGGGGGAACGAGCCGTCGAACTCCGACTGGACCTGCTGGGCGGCCTCGTGGAGATACTTCGCGCGGTTGTTGTACCCGAGGCTGTGGCTGGTCCAGAATCCGACCACATCGGCGCGGTCGGCTGCGGCGAGGTCGGCGGCGGTCGGCCAGCGTTCGAGGAACTCCGACCAGGCCTCGACGACGCGGCCGAGCTGGGTCTGCTGGCTCATCACCTCGGAGACGAGGATCTCGTAGGGATCTGTCGTCTCGCGCCAGGGGAACGACCGATGGTCCCCCTCGTACCACTCGACGAGCGCCCGGCGGACCGCCGTGACGTCGTCGGGAAGTGGCCGCTGACAGTCGGTCATCGGTGCTGGCTTGCATGCAGGGTCCTTTACGCGTGCCGGTTCCGAACGCTTTCGAGCGCGGTATCCGAACGGGATCGGACGGGTTCGCACCAACAAACTCAAGAATTAGACGAAGCTAGCCATCTCTCAACAGACGTATCGTATGGAGTTGAAGCGCCACGCCGCGTCAACGGTCGAAGCCGGCGGTCGAACGAGTGCCGCGGACGGTCCGGTCCGACCAGTCGAGGGGCTGCCGCCGTGACGGGCTGGCTGGAGATACTGCTCGTCGCGTTCGGCGCGCAGTTGGCGGTCCTGCCCGGCGAGAAGGTGCAGTTCATCATCGCTGGACTGTCGACGCGGTACAGTCCGTGGGTGGTGGTCAGCGCCGCGGGGAGCGCCTTCGCCGGGTGGACCGTCCTCGAGATCCTGTTCGGGCAGGCGTTGCAGAGCGCGCTCTCTCCGCTCGTCCTGGATGGGATTACTGCGGTCCTGTTCCTCGGGTTCGCCGTCCTGCTGTACTGGTCGGCACCGGACCCTGACGAGAATCCGACCGAGACCGACGGCGGACTTCCGAGAGCCGACGAGGAACTCGACGTGACGCTGTTCGGTCGGGAGGTGCCCGACGCGCTCGGCGGGTTCGTCCCGATCTTCGTGTTGATGGCGGCTGGAGAGTTCGGCGACAAGACCCAGCTCGTCACCATCGGCCTCGCGGTTCAGTACGGCGCACACCCGGCGATCTGGGCCGGTGAGATGCTGGCGATTATTCCGGTGAGCATCGCGAACGCCCTGTTGTTCGACCGGTTCGCCCATCGGTTCGACGTCCGTCGGGCGCATCTCGGGTCGGCGGTCCTCTTCCTGTTCTTCGGACTGGACACCGTGCTCGGGATGACGACGGGCGTCTCAGTGTGGGAAACGTTCGTGACGACGGTCGCGAATCTGGCTAGTGCGGCCGTCTAGCGTTCCGTCGGGATGAATCGAGCTGGAGAGCTATTGGGGTCTGACTTCGATCCGGCCCGTCGTCGATATCGTGACCTCGGAGCTCGCATAGTTGAAGGAGACGGAGCAGTCGGTCCCGGTGGCCGAGTCAGCGCCGAGCAGTACGTCGAGCGCGTCCGGGTCGAGACAGTCGCCGATCGGGTCGAAGGCCAGCGGATCCATGTCCGCGACTGCCGCAACTGCGTTCACGACGGCGACGCTCGGGTGGAGGTCCCGAAAGTCGAACGTCCCCGCGTAGGAGTCGGTCTCAGCGTCGTATTCGAGTCGATCAGACGACCGGCTCGTCCCGGCCACCGTCGAACCCGTCGTGTCGCCAAAACCGAGTCGCTTGAACTCATCTTCACTGGGCATCTCGAAGCACGGTACGAGCGGCCCATCTGAGACGTACCCACTTGACTATGTAAGAGGTATATGTGGGGCCGAATCGTCAGAGTTCTACCAGCGTCGCTTCGATGAGTCGGCGATGGCCGCGACGCAGTCGGGACGCGAGCGCCTGGCGGGTGATACCGAGTTCGCCGGCCAGTTCTTCGAGCGTCGTCTCTCGCGGCGTGTCGAAGTAGCCGCGTTCGAACGCCAGCAGCAGGGCGGTTCGCTGGGGGTCCGTCAAGGTGTACTCGTGGCCCGTCAGGAGCGGCGTCAGCGAGTGAATTCGGGAGAGTGTGAGCGGGACGCCACCCGACAGGCAGCGTTCCTGGAACGCCGCGACGTCGCCCCGATCCTCGCCGCGGACGATGACCGTCCAACCGTCTGCCGTACAGGTCGCCGAGAGCAGAGAGACGTTTGATTCGATGAGCGGGTCGAAAAATCCCCGGTTACACCTCTCCCAGTCCGCGCGACACAGGACCTCGTCGTCGATCAAGTCGACGATGCGGACGTGGCTGAGCGCGTGCAAAGACGCCAGGACGTCCCGACCAGAGGCGTCGATTCCGGAGATCCAGAGGTACGGGACGATACCCTGTTCGAGCGGGACCACTCGTTCGAGTTCGATCTGCGCAGCCGGGAATACGTCGAATATCTCCTGCAGCGGGACCGCCGTCGGTTCGATGGAGAACTCCGCGACGGTTGCCATAGAATGGCATACGCAAGTGCCGAATATAAGTGGCCACCCGAGGTAGAATATTTGGTTTTACAACCAAAGAATATTGGCCGGCCGTCCCCCCAGTTCGACCATGGCGTTCACTGACGACCTCGAACCGGTGGCCGAACCGATCTGGACGTCGATTCTCGACCATCCGGCCGTCACCGAACTCGGCGACGGGACGCTCGACGAGGACGTGTTCCGATACTGGGTCAAACAGGACTACGTCTATCTCGTCGAGTACGGTCGACTGTTCGCGCTCGGTGCCGCGAAGTCGCCTGATCTCCAGCGGATGAGCACCTTCGCGACGCTGCTGGACGAGACCATCAACACCGAGATGGACCTTCACCGGTCGTACGCAGCGGCGTTCGGCATCGACGAGACCGAACTCGAAGCGACCGAGCCGTCGCCCACCACGCGGGCGTACACGGACTTCCTGATTCGGGTCGCCGCGATGGGGACCTTCGGCGACCTCGTCGCCGCGCTGTTGCCCTGTATGTGGGGGTTCAACGAGACCGGGCGTCGGCTGGCCGACCGCGGCAGACCGGACCACGAGCAGTACGCGGCGTGGATCGACATGTACGCCGGCGAGGATTTCACGGAGCTGACGACGTGGTGTAAGGGCTTGCTCGACGACGTCGCGGCCGACGCGACCGACGCCGAACGCGAGCGCTACACGCACCTGTTCCGGCGGTCTGCACAGTACGAGTACCGCTTCTGGGACGCCGCGTGGCGACGGGAGGAGTGGGGGGTCTGACGGTGGGTCGTACCCGGCCGGACTGGCCGAGCTACCACTCCCGTAGTTCGGGGAACGCCTCCTGTCGGCGTCGCTTGACCGCGAGGTACTCGGCCTTCTCCTCCTCGGTGACGCGGGAGTCGCCGACGTTCGTGAAGTACCACTGATCGGGTAGCTTCTCGGGGATGTACGGGTCGTGTCCGGGAACGACGACGTCACACTCGTCCGCGATGCGTTGCATGCTGTCGAGGTAGGTCCGCGTCGATTCGGTCTGGACGGCCTCGGAGTAGAACCCACCGACGCTGGAGATGTCGAACCACTCCTCGTGTTCGAATTCGACGCCCTTCGGATGAAACGTCGGGTCCGCCGGGAACCAGTTCGTGTAGTACTTGCTCATGTACAGTCCGACGGTCCCTTTCTCCGTGGATATGACGGGGGTCTGAAATCCGGGCGTGTGTCCCGGCGTGTGTCGGACCTCGAAGCCCTCGGTCAGCTCGTAGTCACCGTCACGTATCACCAGTTCGGACGGCTGTTTCCGGTCGACGAGCTCGTGCATGACGCCTTCGAGGCGGCCGTCGATGGACGCCGAACTCTCCCGATGATGTGGGGTCGGGTTCATCGCGTGGGCAATCTCGTCCTGCTGGACGTACACCGTCGCGTTCGGGAAGCGGTCGAACCCTCCGTTGTGGCCGATGTGGAGGTGCGAGCAGACGACGGCGTCGATGTCCTCGTGTTCGACGCCGAGGTCCGCCAGTCCCTCGGCCAGCGCGTCCGGGTGGTCGGGGTGGCCAGCGTCGAGGAGTATCTGGTGGTCAGGCCCCTCGACGTACCAGCTGTACCCGATCAGGTCGGCCTCCCCTCGAGGGCCGTAGCCGTGGTTCACCGCGAAGCTCATGTCCATCCGATCGGTGCCTCTGGCGATCGTGTGTATCTCGAAGTTTGCCATCAATTGCCAGGGAACTGCGACCCCGATATGTCTTGCCCCGGCGTCCGTCAGCCGTCCCGTTCGAGTCCCCAGTCGAAGTCGCCGGGCTGCTCGCGTCGGTCCGCCGCTGCGTCGTCGTCCGCGGCCGCAGACTCGGGTGTGTCCTGTTCGTCGTCCGCAGCCGCGGACTCGGCGGCTTCGAGTTCGTCGGCCGGGCTGGCCCACTCGAAGCCGGCGCTGGAACTCCCCCACTCGAACTGGCTGGCGGTCTCGCCCCACGCGAACTGGGTGTCCTCGAAGTCGAGCGGTTCGTCCTCGAACACGTCGGAGAAGGTGAAACACGCGCCGCCGTCGTACTCCGTGTCGACGTGGACGGACCACCCGTGAGCTTCGGCGATGGTCTTGACGATGGAGAGGCCCAGCCCCGTCCCCTCGCTGCTCGTCGTGTGCCCGTACTCGAAGACGTCGTCGACCTCGTCGTCGGGGATTCCGGGGCCGTCGTCGGCGAGGTAGAAACCGTCCTCGAGCAGTCCCAGCGTCACTTCCACGTCGTCGCCCACGTGGTCGATGGCGTTGCGGAAGACGTTCTCGAACAGCCTGAGCAGGCGGTTGCGGTCGGCCTCGATGACGTGGCTCTCATCGATGGAGAGTGTGGCGTCTCGGCTATCGACGTTCTCCCACGCGTCGGTCGCGACGTCGAGCAGTTCGACCGCCGTCGTCTCCTCGACGTGTTCGCCCTCGCGGGTCAGCATCAGGACGTCGTTGATGATGGAGTCGATGCGGTCGTGTGCTGCGTCCATCTTCTCGACGTGCGTCGAGAGCGTCTCCGGCGTCGGCTCGCCGTCCTGTAGCGACGCCCGAAGGAGTTCGACGTGCCCACGGGCGACGGCCAGCGGATTCCGCAGGTCGTGGCTGAGCGTGCTGGCGAACTGGTCGAGCCGTTCGTTCTGTCGCACCATCTCGCGTCGCGACGCTTCGGCCTGCCGACGGGCCTCGTGAGCGTCCCGGATCTGTTTCCGGAGCGCGTCGCGCATCTGCGCGAACCCGCGGAAGAGCCGTCCGATCTCGTCGACGCGCTCGGTCGTCAGGTCCACGTCGAGGTCGCCGGACTGCATCTCCTCGGTCCGTCGGCGCAATCGTACCAGCGGGACGACGGTCTGTCTGCCGAGGACGAACCCGATGAGCGAGAGGCTGAGGACGCTCGACACGACGATGCGCGTGACGTTCGAGCCGACGGCGTCGGCCACCTCGTACACGTCGTCCTTCGGCGCGGAGGTGACGGTGACCCACGGCGCACCCTCGACGGTCGAGAACGCCCGGAGGTGGTCCTCGGTCTCGGTCAACTGGACCGTCCGCGTCCGCTTCGACGCGGCGAAGCCGGTGGCGTTGCCGTAGTCGACGTCCGATGACGACGCCGTGAACAGCGCCTGACCGTCTTCGTTGACCACCGTCGTCGCGACGGCGGACTCGGTGCTCAGCAAGTGTCGCTGCAGACTCCCCACGAGGACGATGGCACCGGAGCGGTCGTCAGTGAGGGTCACGAACGCGACCACCGACTGGTTCTCCCTGACGTAGGCGTCCGGCGAGACGCTGACCGCCGAGGGAGCAGTGGTCGAGTCCGCGAGGTCCGTCACCATCGGTTCCCACGGAGTGTCGGCCGACGAGAGCTGTTTGCCTTCCACGTCCGACTCAGTGCTCGCGCGAATCGTTCCGTTGGTGGTATCGACGTAGTGCAGTGCGATGACGTTCAACGATGCCTGGGCCTTCGAGCGTCGCAATAGAAGAGACACGTCGCTTCGTGTCCCGGTCGGGAGTCGGTCGGACGCGGATATCATCCGGGTCTGGGACTGCATCGCGAGCACCCACTGGCCGACCATGTCGGCCCGTAGCCGGGCGGTCGAGCGCAGTTGTTCGCTGGCGTCGTCTTCGATGGTGTCCTGGATATGGACGAACGTCGTCGCGCCGATAGCGCTGATGAGCAAGACCACGAACAGAAAGGAGAACAGGAACTTCGCGGAGAAACTCCGCTTGATGAAGCCGGGCGCGGTGGACCGAAGCGACCGCCACAGGGTCAACTCCTGTGGTCGGTCGGACTGTCCGGAATCGGTCTGTTCTGGTCTACTCATACTTTCGGTTCGTCCAGCAACGAGTGGCTGTTTGATATCAGCCTTCTATTAGTACAATAAAATTCCGATTGGTGGAGCGAAAGGCGTTTCCACGCCCGAACACTTCGGTTTCACATGAGCCTCGACACGCTCGGAGAAGACGTGGAAGAACGCTATGCCGACCTCGGCGAGGAACTCGACGTCTCGCTCGACCGGGAGACGCGCAACGAACTGGCGATGCTGACGACGGCGCTGGAACCCGACGACCCGGACGAACTCGTCCGGCGGGCCATCCACGTACTGTTCCAGCGGACGGTCGAGACGGGCACGCTCGATTTCCACCTGCGAAGCGGATACGACGTGACCTACGACGAGTACCTCTCGGGGATGACCTTCGACGAGATGACCGGCGCGTCGCAGTTCCCACAGCAGGCACAGAACGACGACCGTCGCTATCAATTCTGAAACCGTCATCCGCGCGGACAGGCGCTCTCCTGCGGTTTTACCGCACCCTCGCATTTATCAATACCCCCTTTCTAGAAGGGGGTGTATCTCCCGCTCAATGCAGCGTTCCCCGTCCCCACCATGGCTCTCCAGGACGTCTTCCTGACACCGACGGGTCTGCTCGCGCTCCTCGCGCTGGTCCCACTGGTGGTGTTGTACCTCTTGCGACCGGATCCGCGCGAACTCGCGCTCCCGACGGCCGAGTTCCTGGTCGACGACCCGGAGGAGCAGGGCTCCAATCCCGTCTTCGATAGACTCGTCCGGAACCTCCTGTTCCTGCTGCAGGCGCTGGTGCTGCTCGCGCTCGCGGTCTCGCTCGCGTCGCCGTACGTCACCGTCGAGGAGGGATTCTCGCCGAAGGAGACGGTCCTCGTCGTGGACGCGAGCGCGAGCATGGCGACGTCGAGTGGCGGACAAAGCCGGCTCGCAGCAGCGAAGCAAGCGGCGCGGGACGACGCAGCGGGGACGACGAGCGTCGTGGTCACCGGCGCGACGACCGGAACGGTCCTCGAAGCCGAGGGACGGGCCGCTGCCAGGGAGGCGGTCGGGACCATCGAGGGCACCGACGCACCGGGCGACCTCCGGAGCGCCATCTCGCAAGCGTCGTCGCTGGCCGGCGAGGACGGCCGCGTCGTCGTCTTCAGCGACTTCGTGGACGAGAGCGGCTGGCGGTCGGCGGTCGTCTCCGCACGGGCGAGCGGCGTCGGGGTCGAACTCCGGCAGTTCGACCGCGGCGGTGCGGACAACGTCGGCTTCGTCGACCGCTCGCTGAGCGAACAGCGGGTCACGCTCTCGCTCGCCAACACGGGGACGAAGCCCGCGAGTCGGGAGGTCCGCTTCGCTGGCGAGCGCCGGACCGTCGAGCTACAGCCGGGCGACGTCGCCTCCGTCTCGTTCGAACTTCCCCCGGGCGGTGGCCGGGCCAGACTCGTCCCCGGCGACTCCTTCGCGGTCGACGATTCGGTCCCGGTCAGCGCACCGAACGAGTCGACGCTCGACGTGCTCGTGCTGACGAACGACGAGAACCGCTATCTGCTGACCGCGCTGGACGTCATCGACACCGTCTCGCTCACCGTCAAGCGGCCGCCTACGACGATCACGAAGCGGTACGACGTGATCGTGTTCAGCAACGTCGCTCCCGACCGACTCCTCGCCGGGACGCTCGAACGTGCCCGCGAAACCGTCCAGAACGGCGGTGGCGTCGCCGTCCTCGCACAGGAGAACCTACGGGCAGCCGGCTACGGCGACCTGCTGCTACTCTCCCCGAACGGGACCGCGGAGAACCGCACGGTCGGGACGGTTCGTCGGACCGACCTGACGGAGGGGTTCGACTTCACGTCGCCGGAGAGAGCCGTCACCGGGACGCTGAAGCGCGGTACGGCGGTCGTCTCCTACGAGGACGGCACGCCGCTGCTCGCGACCGCGCAGGACGGCCGTGGGCGGCTGCTGTACTACGGGTACGTCGAGGACGCCTCGGACTTCCACGACGACTACCGCTATCCCGTCTTCTGGAAGCGGGCCGTCTACTACCTCGCGGACCGACCGTCGACCGCGGACCTGAACCGCCGGACCGGCGAGTTACTGACCCGCTCGAACGCGACGACCGTTCGCGGACCGGAGGGAACCTACCGAACGCGGTCGCTGACGCTGGCCCGCGTGGGCTACTACGCGACCGACGAGCGACGCGTCGGGGCCGCACTCCTGCGCTCGTCCGAGTCCGAGGTGCGTGCCCCGTCGCTGAACGATTCGACGGCGGTCGCCACCGGCGCGAACGCGCAGTCTGCGAACGTCCCGCAGTCGCTGACGCCGGTCTTCGTCGCGGCGGGGCTCGTCCTCGTCCTCGCCGAACTCGCCTATCTCCGCTCACGGGGTGACCTCTGATGGTGGACGTGGCCACTGTCCAGGGCGTCGAACTCGGCGTCCAGCGACCGATCGTCCTGCTGGCGATTCCCGTACTCGCGGTCGTGGTGGGCCTGCTCGTCCTCCGCCCTCGGGAGGACTCGTCGCTGTCGCGCCGCCGGCTCGCCCTGTTCGGGTCGCGATTGCTCGTCGTCTCGCTGCTCGTCCTCGCGGCGGCCGGCCCCTACAGCGCGACGACGCGGGAAGCCGTCGGTGATCCGACGGTCAGACTGCTGGTCGACCGTTCCGACAGCACCGCCGTACAGTCGAACGTGAGCGGGCGGCTGGCGACGGCCATCGAGGAGCGCGGCGTCCCCGTCGAGACGACCGTCGTCGCCTCAGGGGCGAACTCGCCGCTGGGCGACCGCATCGCCTCGGCGCTCCGGCCGAACGGCACCGTCGTGGTCGTCTCGGACGGCCGCGTCACCGACGGGCGCTCGACGGCGGCGGTCGCCGAACTCGCCCAGCAGGTCAACGCGACCATCAGCGTCGTCAACGGGACCACGACGACCACCGAGCGGTTCGTCACCGTCAACGGGCCGCGAAAGACCAGCGTCGGCGTCGAGAACACCTACCTCGTCCGCGTCGGTGGCGTCCGACTGGACGAGGGCAACGCCAGCCTCTCCGTGACGGTCGACGGCGAGGAGGTCCACGCCGAGTCCGTGCGGAATCGGACGGCCGTCGAGGTTTCCCACACCTTCAACGAGACAGGGAGCCACAGGATCACCGCGACCGTCGACGGCGACGACCGCTTCGACCGCAACGACGTCTACCGCTCGACCGTCCGCGTCGTCCCACAGCCGAGCGTGCTGTACGTCGCCCAGGGAGACTACCCCCTCGGCGGGTACCTCGACCGACTGTACGACGTCGAGCGCGCTCGGACGATTCCGGACGACCTCTCGCCGTACTACGCCGTCGTCGTCCAGGACCGCCCGGCGTCGAGTCTCGGGAACGTCACCGCGCTCCAGCGGGCCGTCGTCGACGGGACGGGGCTCGTGGTCGTCGGTGGCCCGAACGCCTACGACGAGGGCGGCTACCGGAACGCGACCATCGGCACCGTGCTCCCGGTCACGCAGGGCGAGCCCAGCGACGCCGCGACCGTCGTCCTCGCCGTCGACGTGTCGGGCAGTTCCCAGAAGGGGATGCGCGTCCAGAAGGCGCTGGCGCTCGACGTGCTCGACCAGCTCGGCGACCAGAACCGCGTGGGCCTCGTCGCGTTCAACACGCGAGCCTACGGGGTCACCGACCCCGAACCGCTCCGGGAGTCCCGCGACACCCTGGAAGACCGCATCAAGCGGCTCGAGAGCAGCGGCGGCACCCACATCGCGACCGGCCTGCGCGGGTCCGGGACGATGCTCGGCGACGGCGGCGGGACGGTCATCCTCATCAGCGACGGGCGGGACCACGGCGGCGGCGTCCCTGCGGCCGCCGCGGAACTCGCGAACCAGGGGACGCGCGTCATCGCCGTGGGCGTCGGGGTCAACGTCGACGAGGCCCAGCTACAGCGAATCGGGTCGGCGACCGGCGGCTCGTACCTGCGCGCCGACCAGACCAATCGACTGCGCATCCTCTTCGGCGGCCCGAACCGCGAGTACAGCGGGAACCGACTCACCGTCGTCGAGGGCGACCACTTCGTCACCCGCGGCGTCGAACTGACGGCGAATCCGGGCCAGGCACACGACGTGCGCGTCAAGGAACGCGCGGACTACCTCGTCGCGACGGGGTCGGGCAAACCGGCCATCGCCGCGTGGCAGTACGGGCTGGGCCGCACCGTCTCCATCACGACCTACGCGTCCGACGGCACGCTCGACGGCCTGCTGGACGCGCCGGACTCGCTCGCCGTCACGAAGTCGGTCAACTGGGCCATCGGCGACCCCGAGCGGCTGGCGACCGGCGTCACCGACGTTCCCGACACGCGCGTCGGCGAGCCGACGACGGTCGTCTACGAAGGCGGTGAGCGGCCGACCGCCGAGGGCGTCCAGTTCGTCCGCGACGGCGACTCGCGCTACCGGGCCACCGTCGTCGCCTCGGAACAGGATTATCACACCGTTTTGGACGCGAGCTACGCCGCGAACTACCCGCGGGAGTACGGCGCGTTCGGGCAGGCATCGGCGCTCCGGACCGCGGCCGTCACGACCGGCGGGCAGGTGTTCGAGCCGGATCAGGCGGCCGCCATCGCAGAGTTCGCCCGCGAACGCTCGCGCCGCGTCCGGGAGGTCACGACCGACTGGACGTGGCTCCCGCTCGCGGCCGGCCTCCTCGTCTACCTGCTGGAAGTGAGCGTCCGCCGCGTCCGCGACCTGTACGGAGACCCACTATGAGCTACATCGGATCCAACCTCAGCCTGACGCTGGTACTCGTCGCCACGCTGGCGACCGCGAGCGTCGCCGGCGCGACGGTCTACTACCAGGAATCGGCAGACAGAGTCACCGACCGTAACGAACGATTGCAGGAGCGGAACGCCGAGCTACGCAGCGAGTTGCAAGCCACGCGCGCGAACCTCAGCGAGACGGAGCAACGCCTCCAGCGGCTGAACCGTAGCTTGGAGACTCGACAGGGCGACCTCCAGGCGGTGACCCAGAAGCTGAACGCCACCGAATCGAGGCTGGCGAGCACGGAGAACAAGCTCTCGAACGCGCGCGAACGACTCCAGTCCGCCCGCTCGGAAGTCCAGTCCCTCGAATCGCAGGTCCAGCAACTCCGGTCGGACGTGTCGTCGCTTCAGGATCGCGTCGACGAGCTCAAATCCCAGAGGGAGACTCTGAAGGAACAGAAGGCGACCCTGGAGCAGAAGAACGAGGACCTCGCCGAGACGAACGACGACCTCGAAGCGACCAACGAGGAGCTGGAACAGACGAACGAGGAACTGCAAGCGACGAACGCACAACTCGAACAGAAGAACGAGGAACTGCAAGCGACCAACGAGGAACTTCGGGCGAAGATCGACGACCTCGAAGCGGAGATCGAGCGGTTGAACGACCGTATCGACGAACTGGAGAGCGACGACGGGGGGTCGTGACCGTGGCCGACGACCAACAGCGACGAGGAGCGGCGGACGGAGAGTCGGCCGCGACCGACGAGCGAACGTCGATCAGGGCGGCTCTCGCCGAGATTCGACGCGAGCGGCTGAAGGCGGCGCTGCTCGACGGCGTCGTCGACGGGGTGCTCACGTTACTGGTCGTGAACCTCGCGCTGTCGGTCCTCCGCGTTCCGGGCCTCCCCCCGACGGTCGGGCCGCTGCCGCTGGCCGCCGCGGCCGGCGTCGCCTGTGGCCTGGTCGTCACGGTCGCGAGTGTCGGCGTCCGGCATCGACGGGACGCCATCGCTCGGTTCGAGCGGTTCAATCCCACCGTCGAGACCGCCCTCCGGTCCGCGCGGGACGCCAGCGAGGACGAGCGGACGAGCCTGATGGCCCGCCGGCTCTACGACGACGTGTTGGAGCGCCTGCGCGAGACGTCGAGCCAGGGTTTCCTGAACGGCAGGACGCTCGCGCTCAGGATGGGGCTCGTCCTCGTGGTGAGTCTCGCGAGCGTCCACGTCGCCGTCGTCGGCATGGAGTTCGGAGTCGGGACGCCGTCATCGGACGGTGGCGGCGACGGTGCGCGAGCGGTGACGACGGCCTCCGGGACGAGCGTCGACCGGGAGACGCTGGACGACCCGAGCGCGGTGCTCGGCGAGGCGGAGAACGTCACGAGCGGGAGCGAAGAACTCGCGGCGAACCTCTCGACCGGCGGTGGCGGCCGGAACGGTGAGGACGGGACTGGGGACGCGTACGACGCCGGCGGCCTCTCGAGCGGCGACGACGTCTCGGCCCAGCGCGCCGGCTTCGACTCGCCGGGCGAACTGGAGGACGCGGACCTGATTCGGGACTACACGGTGCGGCTCAGCGAGGAGGATTCAGATGAGTGACGCAGAACTCGATTCCGACGACGTACAGCAACTACAGGACGGACTCCAGCGCGTTCGCGAGGAGATACGGAAACGGATCGTCGGCCAGCAGGCCGTCGTCGAGCAACTGCTCACGTGTCTGCTCTGCGACGGCAACGCCTTGCTGGAGAGCACGCCCGGACTGGGCAAGACGCTGCTCGTCCGAACCGTCGCCGACGCGACCGACCTGGACTTCTCGCGCATCCAGAACACGCCCGACCTCATGCCGTCGGACGTGACCGGCACCGAGATCATCCGCGGCGACGGCGACAATCGCGAGTTCGTCTTCGAGCGCGGGCCGGTGTTCGCCAACCTCGTCCTCGCCGACGAGATCAACCGCGCGACCCCGAAGACCCAGGCCGCCCTGCTCGAAGCGATGCAGGAGCAACAGGTCACCGTCGGGGGCGAAACCTACCAGCTTCCGAAGCCGTTCTTCGTGCTGGCGACGCAGAACCCCATCGACCAGGAGGGGACCTACCAGCTCCCCGAAGCCCAGTCCGACCGCTTTCTGCTGAAGATACTGCTCGACTACCCCGGCGAGGACGAGGAGACCGAGATCGTCGACCGCTACACCCGCCGGCTGAACGGCGGCATCGACGTCGACCGCGTGCTGACCGGCGAGCGACTGCGTGCCGCCCAGGGGCTCGTCCGCGAGGTCCCCATCGCGACCGACCTGCGCGACCGGGCCATCGACCTCGTCCGGGCGACCCGCGACCACGAGCAACTGGAGTACGGAGCCAGCCCGAGGGCGAGCATGGGACTGGTGCTGGCCGCGAAGGCCCGCGCGTTCCTGCACGGACGCACCCACGTCACCGCCGAGGACGTCGAAGCGATGGCCCCGTCAGTCCTCAGACACCGCGTCATCGTCGACTTCCGGGCCGAGCGCGAGGGCGTCACACCCGACGACGTGGTCGCCGATCTGCTATGATAGAGCCGGACTTCCTCGACGAACTGGAACGCTTCGAGGCGTCGCTGTCGCACCTCGCGGACTCCCATCGCCGCGGCGAGCAGCAGTCCCGCCGGGTCGGTGAGGGACTGACCTTCAGCGACTACCGCAACTACGCGCCGGGCGACGACACCCGCCTCGTCGACTGGAAGCTCTACGCCCGCACCGGCGAACTGTTCGTCAAGCAGTTCGAATCCGAGCGCAACCTCACCGTCCACGTCCTGCTCGACGCCAGTGCGTCCATGGACTTCGGGGGCGAGACCGACCGCACGGAATCGACCGGCGAGACCGCCAACAAGTTCGAGTACGCCGCGAAGCTCGGGCTCGGCTTCTGCGCGCTCGCCGCCGAGGAGAACAACGACTTCCGCGTTTCCGTCTTCGGCGAGGAGTTCGACCGTCTCGACACCGGCGCGTCCAGCCGCGGCGAGATACTCCGGACCATCGAGTTGCTGAACGACACCACCCCCGGCGGCGAAGCGGACTTCGAGCGCGTGCTGGAGTCCTACGCCGCCACCATCGACTCACGGTCGCTGGTCTTCGTCGGCAGCGACTTCCTCGCCGACGTCGACGTCATCGAGACCGGGCTGGACGCTCTCTCGAAGAACGACCTCGTCCTCGCCCACGTCGTCGCACCGGAGGAACGGGACCCACCGACCCGAACCGACACCATCTTCCGCGGCGTCGAGCGCGCGCTCAGCATCCGGACCTACTTCGGGTCGCGCCAGCGGAGCGCCTACCAGCAGCGCCTTCGAGAACACCTCGACGCCGTGGAGGGTGCCGCCCACCGGCTCCAGGCGAGTCACGTCCGCGTCGATACCGACCGCGACTTCTTCGACGCCTTCGCCGAGGCGTGGGTGGAGTGACCAGCTACGCGACGTGTTCGACGGCCGAGGCGAGCAGGTCGACGCCGAGCTCGATCTCCCGCTCGGTCACGTCGAGTGGCGGGAGCAGTCGGAGCGTCTTGTACCCACAGCCCAGCGTCAGCAGGCCGCGCTTCATCGCCGCCTCCATCACGTCGTCGCGGCGCTCCTTCGTGTCGAACTCGACCGCGAGGAGCAGGCCGAGACCGCGGACGTCGACGACGCCGGGCAGGTCCTCGTCGGCGAGGAGTTCCTTCGTCTGCCGGCCGCGCTCGGTCGCGTTGGCCATGAGGTCGTAGTCCCGGATGACGTCGATGGTGAGCGCGCCGACCGCCGACGAGAGCACGTCGCCCGCACCCCAGGTCGAGGAGAGGCGGCTCTCCTCCGCAGGGAAGACGTCCTCGCGGGAGATGGTCGCGCCGACGCGGAGCCCCTTCGCGCTGGCGATGACGTCTGGTTCGATGGGGTAGTGGTCGGCGGTCCACCACTCGCCGCTGCGACCCAGCCCGGACTGGATCTCGTCGGCGATCAGGTTGAACCCGTACTCCTCGCGGAGGTCGGCGAGTTCCTGCATGAACGCGTCGCTCGGAATGCGATAGCCACCCTCGCCCTGGAGCGGTTCGAGGATGACGTACGCCAGTTCGTCGGCGTTGACGTACCCGGTCTCGGAGTCGATCATCCGCCGGAGCTTCGAGCTATCTTGCGAGAAGAAGCCACAGTCACAGGTCTCGGCCGTGCACGACCGGTCGGTGCAGTACGGCATCTCGTGCACGCTCGGAATCTCGGGGAACTCCCGGCGGTAGACCTCCTTCGATCGGTTCAGCGACAGCGCGCCGAGGGTGCGACCGTGGAAGGCACCCTCGCAGGTGACCGCGTACTTCCCCTCCTGCTGGTCGTAGCAGATCTTCAACGCGTTCTCGACGGCCTCCGCACCGCTGTTGGAGAGGAACACCGTGTCCATGTCGTAGTGGCTGCTGACGTCGGCGAGTCGGTCCATCAGGTCCGCCGGCGTCGGAAAGTCGTGCTCGTCGAGCGGCCCGCTGGCGGCGTAGAAGTCCTGCCCGGCGATCTTCAGGGGGTCGACGAGGTCGAACCCCTCCAGTCGCTCCATCAGCTTGGGGTTGTTGTACCCCAGCGGCGCGGCGGCGACGTGGCCGGTGAAGTCCATGAGGACGTTGCCGTCGACGTCGGTACAGAAAGGTCCCTCCGCGTCGGCGGTGTAGTCCCACACGAAATCGTATACGTAGGTGCTGGGGGCGGCCGTCTCGTGATGGTACTCGACCCATTCCCGGGCGTGTTCGCCCGGCATGTCGGAGACCGTCGGGGTTGCCGTATCGCGGTCCATGTCTTGCACACGAGTAGCCGGCAGTTAAACCATGTGTCAGGTTCGGTGTCACAACACCGTCACGACTGTCGCAACCACAGCGGCCATCACGACGACCGTGCTCGTAATCGCCACCCGGACAGCGAACGACCGGTTCGGACTCGACGCTGTCAGCGCCGCTTTCACGACGATGCTCGCCCCGGTCGCGAGCAGGATCGCGACGACTGCGGCCTCGCCGCTCAGGCTGCCGCCCCGGTAGAGGATGACGGCCGTCGTCGTCGCGCCCGCACTGGAGACCAGCCCGGTCAGCACGGCCGTGACGTAGAAGCCGAGCGTTCCGAACGTCGCCTTCGCCAGCCCGCCAGCGACGATGACCAGCAGGAACATCCCGCCGAAGGTCAGTGCGTTGCGCATCGAGAACGGGCTATCGAGTTGCATCTCGACCTGCTCGCCCCAGTCGGCGACGTAGCTGGCGACGAGGACGCTCCCGAGGATGACCGCACCGAGCGGCAGCGCCGCGCCCAGGAGGATGCCCACCTCGAACGTGAACGCGATGGTGATGAGGAGGTTCCGGAGCGCCATGGCGGCGTCGGCCAGCAGGATGGCCGCCACGGCGTAGGAACTGGCGGCGGGTCGCTGTTTGACGTGGTCCAACATCGCGCCGACGACGGCCGTCGACGATGCGAGCCCGCCGAAGAAGCCCGTGACGGCGATGCCGCGACCCCCGTAGGTCTGGACCACGGCGTAGTTCACGATACCGATGGCCGCGACGGTGACGACCATCAGCCAGATGACGCGCGGTTCGACGCTCATGGACTGCCCGCTGACGCCCACCTCGTAGGCGCGGGCGGGCAAGAGTGGATAGATGACGAACGCCAGGATGGCGAACTCCGTCGCCGAGCGCAGTTCCTCGCGAGTGAGTCCCCACGCGAAGCTGTGGAGCTCCCGCTTGAGGACGAGCAAGAGCGACGACAGGACCGTCACCGTGATGCCTTCGAGAACCAAGCCGTCGGCGACGAGCGCGCCGACGCCGTACGCGACCAGCATCGACACCGACGTGGTCAGCGAGAGCCCCGTCTCCTCGTCGCGAATGCCCGGGACCGCAAGCAGGATGCCCTGCACGATGACCAGCACGCCGCCCAAGCCAAGGAGTACCTCCCGGTCCAGGATCGTGAACACAGCCGCGAGCAAACTCACGAGCGAGAACGTCCGAATACCGGCCGACTTGTGCGACCACTCGCGTTCCAATCCGAGGAACAGCCCCAGCGCCGCCGCGAGCGCGATGCGGACGACGTCGGCGTCCCCGAAGACGGGAACCACTTGCCCGACGTACACCCTTCCGGGTACACGTCCCAACGGGTAAACGTTTGGTGCCGGGTGATGGCGTCGCTCGACGGGGTCGGAGATTCAGTCAGTGGGCTCGTGGGCACTACCGCCTTTTTAGCCCATCCCGTCTAACGGACGGCACATGGTCACCGTTTCCTTCGACATCGACTGGTCCCGCGTCGGATGGCTGGCGTTCGGTGCCGTCCTCCTCGGGGCCATTCTGTTCATCGTCCGCGCCTTCATCGGAACCTTCGTCTTCGGCATCTTCATCTACTATGCGACGCGGCGGTTGTACAGACGCCTTCGGGGCCGGGTCCATCCACCGTCGCTCGCGGCGGGACTCTCGATTCTGGGTCTGGCGCTCCCCGCCGTGGCGCTTCTGTTGTACACGGTCGGCATCGCGTTGCAGGAACTCGACCGATTCGCGAAGAACGCGGACATCGGGCCGCTGTTGAACACCGTCGAACCGTATCTCCCGTTGACGGACATCGTCGAGAAGCCGGGTGCGCTGCTGGCCGACCCGGCTGGCCTGAACGGCGTCCAGACGACGCTGGAGTCCCTGCTCGGCGTCCTCGGATTCGTTGGGAACGGGCTCTTGCACCTGTTCGTCATGTTCGCGCTCGCGTTCTACATGCTTCGCGACGGCTACCGAGTCTCGGCGTGGCTCTCGAACTTCGGCGACCAGTACGGGGTGCTGGAGGAGTACGTTCGAACTGTCGACCGGAGCCTCGACAAGGTATTCTACGGCAACATCCTCAACGCGGTCGTTACCGGCACCATCGGTGCGATCGCCTACAGCCTGCTGAACGCCATCTCGCCGTCCGGAATACGCATTCCCTATCCCGCCCTCACCGGACTGCTCGCGGGCGTCGCCAGCCTCATTCCCGTCGTCGGCATGAAACTGGTCTACGTCCCCGTCGCGGGCTACCTCGCGTGGCTGGCGTTCACCGCCGGCACTGGCTGGGCCTTTCTCGGCATGTTCGTCGGCATCTCCTTCGTCGTCGTCGATTCGATTCCGGACTTCCTCATCCGACCGTACGTCTCCCGCGGGAGCCTCCACGTCGGCTCGTTGATGTTCGCGTACATCCTCGGCCCGCTGCTGTTCGGTTGGTACGGCATCTTCCTCGGCCCCATCCTCCTCGTGCTGTTCACGCACTTCGCCCGCATCGTGTTACCGGAGTTGCTGGTCAGAACGCCCATCCAACCATACGCGGTCGACCCCGCGTCGCTTACCGGCCACGTTCAGGAACCCGACGAGCGATAGTTACCCACGCGTCGCTAGCTGGATAGCCTCAGAAAGCGTGACCCTCGCTCACGCGCCGTCTCGAATCGAAGAATTACAGGTCGACGTACTGCTCTTCCCAATCACGTCGCGCCTCGATCTCGCGGCGGCCCCGTCGTGTGAGACTGTAGAAGTTGGTGCGCCGGTCGCGTTGGCCCTTCTCGACGAGTCCCTTGTCGACGAGCGTGTCGAGGTTCGGATACAGTCGACCGTGGTGAATCTCCTTCTCGTAGTACTCTTCGAGTTCCTCTTTGATCGCGAGCCCGTGGGGTTCCTCCTTCCCCGCGATTACGTAGAGCAGGTCACGCTGGAATCCTGTCAAGTCGTACATCGGTAAAGTCCAACAAAACATTACTGTCGGAATAATATAAGCATATCGACCGAGACTCCGCTATTGCGCGAATAATGCCAATACACACCCGTATATGAGCGTTCGAAACAGATAGAACCATTGAGATATACGGGGTGTGTTTCTCTAAATTGGCATAAACGCATTACCTACTGGACAGTAATCGGACGCGTGGACGCGTGTCTCCAGACCCTTGAAAGCACCCGAGACAGCGAGCGTAACAACTCGTCGTTCGTAGGTATTCGAATGGAATGGAAAGCGGACCAGGCGGGTGAAAATAGCCGCCTGGTCCGCTTGCCGCCCTGAATTGGTCCCCGCTGACGCTTCGGCCCTCCAAGCGAAGCGTCACCTGAACGAAGACGCCAGAATAACTTAAAAGTACCGACCGAGGCCAACGATGTTCGCGAACGAATACAACGGTGCGTCCCGAATCATACTTCCATCACCTGATTGGACGGCCTCGAATCGTCTTTCCCTCGTGATGGACCGCGTCTGGCGGCCAGCGGTTGGCGCGGGGCGAATACTCGAACCCGACCGTGAGATCCGTGCCCGTCAGTCCGTCGACGCGGTGAGGTCGGATCGCCTCTCGAGTTCCCCGAACGCGAAGCGGGTGCCACCGTCGGGGCCCTCGTCGAGCGACAGCGACCATCCGTGGGCCTCCGTGATACGCCGGACGATGGCGAGTCCGAATCCCGTCCCATCGGGCGACGACGAGTACCCGTACTCGAAGACGTCGTCGCGGTGCTCCTCAGGAATTCCCGGCCCGTCGTCTTCGACGAAGAAGCCAGTGATTCGACTGTCAGCACTGCTCCTCCGGTCCGACAGTACGCCGACGCGAACGGAGACCCCAGACCGTTCCTGGCTCGTGGAACCGTGTTCCACGGCGTCCTCCTGAGCCTGCGAGTCAGGGCTCGTCGAGCCATGCTCGACGGCGTTCCGAAAGAGGTTCTCGAACAGCCTGGCGAGGCGGTCCCGGTCTGCCGAGAACGTGACCGTATCCACCACGGTAAGTGACGCGTCGGCAGTACGGACGTTCGACCAGGCTTCGGTCGCGACCGAATCGAGGTCGACCGTCGTCGTCTCCTCGACGCTCCGACCGTCGCGAGCGAGGACGAGGACGTCCTCGATGAGCCGTTCGATTCGCTGGTGTGCATCGTCGACCTTCGCGAGCGCCTCGGTCTCGCCCTCCCTGGCGAGTTCGACGTTTCCGCGGGCGACGGCCAGCGGGTTCCGCAGGTCGTGGCTGAGCAGACTGGCGAACTCCTCTAAGCGCTCGTTCGTCCGCTGGAGTTCCTGCTCGCGGCGTTTGCGGTCGGTGATATCCCAGGAATTGACGACGATGCCCTCGACAAACGGATTCGTGAGCAGATTCCGGCCGATGGCCTCGAACACGCGCACGTCGTCGTCGGCGTCGCGGAGTCGAAACTCGAACCTGGACCTGTACGACGCGTCCGAAAGGACCCGCTCGAACTCCTCCAGCAGCCGACCCCGGTCGTCCTCCAGGACCAGTTGGAACGCGTCATCGTCCTCGAAGTACGACGGCGGAAACCCGAGCAGTCGCTCAGCGGAAGGACTGACGTACTGGAAGCGCCCGTCCGTATCGAGGACCGTGGTCAGGTCCGACGAGTGCTCGATGAGCGCTCGATGGCGCTGTTCGACTCGACGGCGATCCGTCACGTCTCGGAGCGAGACGACTCGCCCTCCCCGGTTGCCGTCGAGTGGTGTGACCCGGACGTCGAGATACCGCCTGACGCCATCGTGACTGAGAACGAGATCAGTCCCCCTCTGGCTACTTCCGTCGCCTCGGTTCCAGTCGAAGCCAGCGGGGAAGAGGGCAGCGACGGGGCCACCGATTTCCCCCTCGTCCACGTCGAGCAGGTCTCGTGCCGCAGGGTTCAGGTCCACGACAGTCTCGTCGTCGTCGACCACCACGTAGCCGTCGCGCATCGTCTCGACGACGACGTTGCGGGCCACCGGGACGACGTCGAGGAACCGATACCGCATGATTGCGAACGTGAGCGCCCCGCTCGACGCGACGAAGCCGATGCCCGTCAGGTCGACGCCGGGATGGGGACCGATTCCGAAGAAGAACTTGAGGGTCGCCGCGAGTGGTAACACTGGGCTCAGAGCCAGTGCTGCAGCCTGTCCCCGATAGAGGTCCTGTTCGCCCAGGATGTATCTGAAGAGCAGGTAGATTCCCGCGAGCACAATCCCGATGAAGAACGCGAGCTGGAGGTAGAACGCAGCCGAGAACGACCGTTCGAGGACGTAGAACGACCCGTTCCAGGAGACCGTAGCCGTCCAGAACCAATGGTGGACTGGGTTGGTAAGCTGGATGGTGATTACGATTCCGGAGACGCCGAGCAGCGCCCCGAGTCGGCGACGGCTAAGCCACGCCTCCCGACCAGTGTACACCAGCGCGAACAGAATCCAGAAGACCGGAACCGCGATAGACCCCACGTTGGCGAACGCCAGCCCCGTGGCTTTTCCGGCGAGGTCGATTTGCGCTAGCTGAACCGCGTACCCGAGCGTCCACAACGCGGCCGAGACCAGCAACAGGAAGATTGCCGTGAGACTCGCGTCGGCGTTGTCGTCGCGGAGGTGAACCCCGACGTACGCCGCGAGTCCGAGCGACACGACCGCCGAGACCGCGAGCGGAATCGTGTACGGCGTCGATTGCCAGCCCATCTGTATCGTGCTCCAGCCACACGCGGAGCATCGTATCCGACGTATGGGCTACTGTATTATCAATTGTTGGAATTAGCCGATCTGGTCGCCGACGAGCGCGTCTGCGTGCTCGACGAAGTCCCGCTCCCGCCCCGCAGGGACTGTCGCACCGGCAGCGACGTTGTGGCCGCCGCCGTCGCCTCCGACCGCCTGGGACGCTTCGCGCATCACGACTGATAAATCGAGGCCACGGCCCACGAGAGGTCCCGTACCCCGGGCGGAGACCTTCGTCTCCTCGTCGTTCTTTCGCGCGAGAGCGACGATCGGCCGGTCGCGGTCGACCCCCTCGACGCCGACGGCCATCCCCGCGACGATTCCCACGATGGTATCGCGGATCTCCGTCCCGGAGTCGAACCACTGGAGGTGCTCCTCGCGGGTGACGCCGTTGTTCTTCACCCACTGCAGGCCTTCCGAGAGGTTCCGCCGATGGTTCTGTAGCAGCGTCCGCGCGCGTCGGAGTCCGTCCTCGCGGTCGCCGAGACAGACGGCCAACCCGACGTCGGCGCGCTCGTAGCGCGCGGTCGCGTTCAGTAGCGTCGAGAACTCGCTGGCGTCGCGCAGTTCCGTCCCCTCCGGTTCGGCCAGCAGCGTGTAGGTCGTCCCGACGAGGCGGTCGATCTTCGACGCTGGGACGCCGCGCTCGACGGCGCGCTGGACCAGCGCGCTCGCGACCGTCCGTTTCTCGTCGTCGCTCAGCGAGACCCACGTGCGCCACTCCCCCGCCTCGTCGTGCAGGTCGAGGCCGAGTTCGTCGAGGAACCGAACCGCGCCGCTCTCGTCGTTGGAGACGCCCGGAATCCGGATCTCGCTGGCGTACTCCAGCAGCTTCGGGAGGGGACGGGTCTGCTTGCCGTATAGCGTGAGATCCGTTCCCTCGTGGAGGACGCCCGCCTCGACGCCCTCGGAGACGATTGCCTCGTTCGCGCCGACGAGTTCGCCGTCGACGGCCTGCATGTCCCCGACCGCGCCGACGACGGCCAGCCCCGCGAGGTCGCGATTGGCCTGTGGCACGTCCGCGTCGACCACCTCCGCCAGCGCACGGGCGAGGACGTAGCTCGCGCCCGCCCCGGAGAGTTCCGACGCCCCGTCGATCCCCTCCAGCAGCGGGTTCAGGTGGTACTCCGTGTCCGCATCGGCGGGCTGGTGGTGGTCGGCGATGACGGGCGTGAAATCGCCCGCCGCCTCGTGCTCGGCGATGACGTCGAGCTGGCCGCTTCCGAAGTCCGTGAACAGGACGGTGTCGTACTCCCGCTTCGCGATGGAGGCGATCTCGGTCGCGTCGAGCTGTTCCTTGAACACGACCTCGAAGGACAGCCCCGCACGCTCCAGCGCCGTCGTCGCGATGGCGGCGCTCGTCAGCCCGTCCGCGTCGATGTGCGAAGCAAGCACCATGGAGTCGGCGTCAGCAATCGTGTTCGCACAGGCGTTCGCACGCGCGTCGAGGTCGGGTACCGGGCCAGCCATTAGCGGGTCGTTGGCTCCTACTGCGGTTTAAATCTCCGGTCCCCACTCACTCGTGGTAGGTCGGCGCGGCGGCCTCGACCACTTCGGTCGCCAGCGACTCGAAGTCGGCCGATTCGGGCACCACGTCGACGGACACGCCGAGCGATTCGGCCGTCTCGCGAGTCGGCTCGCCGATCGCTCCGACGACGGCGGTTTCGAGTCCGGCGAGAGCGTCCTCCCGAACTCCCCGGTCCTCGGCGGCGTCGAGGAAGTGCTGGACGGTGAGCGAGGAGGTGAACAGCGCCGCGCCGAGGTCGCCCGCCGCTGCGAGGGCGGCCGATTCGCCCGCGCTCTCCGGCCGGACGAGCCGGTAGAGGATGGTCTCGTGGACGTACGCGCCGGCGTCCTCGAGCCCGTTCGTGAGGACGGGCGAGCCGTGGTCGCTGCGGGCCACTTCGACCCGCCTGCCGTCGACGCGGTCCGCGAGGTACTCGACCAGTCCCTCCGAGGAGTACTCCTCGGGGACGTGCGACACCTCGTAGCCGGCCCCTCGGAGTTCGCTCGCGGTCCGCTCGCCGATTGCGACGACCTCGGTGTCTCCGGGGTCCCAGCCGGCGTCGGCGGCGAGTTCGACGCCGGTCTTGCTCGTCAGGATGGCGTAGTCGGCGTCACTCCGCGGGACGGCGTCGGTCGGGCGCACGTCGAGCATGGGATCGCCGACCGGCGTCGCGCCCAGCGAATCGAGGAGGTCGACGGCCTCGACGAGTCGCTCGTCGTCCGGTCGAAACACCGCGACGCGGAGTCGGGGTTCGGGGTCGGTCATTCGCCCACACCCTCCAAGAACTCGACCGCGCGCTCGCGCTCGCTCGCGACGTCGCCGATGACGGTCAGGGCCGGTGGTTCGATGCCTGCCTCGTCACGGACGTCGACGATGGAGTCGAGCGTTCCCGTGGCGACGCGCTGGTTCGGCCACGTCGCGCGCTCGACGAGCGCGACCGGCGTCGACTCGGCCATGCCCGCGTTCCGGAGCGCGGACGTGTACTCCGGGAGCTTGCCGACGCCCATCAGGACCACGATGGTCCCGTCCGTGGATGCGAGCGCCTCCCAGTCGACGGCCGACTCCTCCTTCTCGGGATCTTCGTGGCCCGTGACGAGCGAGACGGTCGAGGCGTGGTCGCGATGCGTGGCGGGGATGGCCGCGACGCCGGGGCCGGCGATGGCCGAGGTGACGCCGGGAACGACCTCGAACGGGACGCCGTGCTCCGCGAGGTGGACCATCTCTTCGCCCCCGCGGCCGAAGACGAAGGGGTCGCCACCTTTGAGACGTACGACGGTCTTGTCCTCCTCGGCGAGTTCGACCAACCGGCGGTTGATCTCCGGCTGGGAGGTCCGTTCGCCGTTGGCGCGTTTCCCCACGTCCTCGGCGCGCTCGTCCGGGATGGAGTCCAGAATCTCCGGGCCGGGAAGCTTGTCGTGGAGCACCACGTCGGCCTCGTCGATGAGCCGCTGTGCCTTGACCGTCAGCAGTTCCGGGTCACCGGGGCCGCTGCCGACCAGGTACACCTTGCCGGTCATTCCTCGGCCTCCCGACGGGCCTGCTCGATGAGTTCCGCCCCGCCTTTCTCGGCCAGGTGGGCTGCGAAGTCCCGCGCCTCCTTGGCGTGGTTCTGCACGGATAGATCCCGGCTCTCGGATACCTCCTCGGTTCCGTCTCGGCTGAGAACGCGAACCCTCGTGTGGACGTACTCGCCCTGCACGACGGCGTGGATGCCGACCGGTGCGACGCAGCCGCCACCCAGTTCCTCCAGGACGGTGCGCTCAACCGTCGTCTCGACGCGCGAGCGCGGGTGGTCGATGGTGTCGCGGACGTACTCCACGACCTCGTCGTCGACGGCGGTAATCGCGAGGGCACCCTGGCCGGCGGCGGGGACGAACGTATCTGGTGAGAGTCGCTGGTACTCGACGTGGTGGAGCAGCCCCGACCGCTCCAGCCCCGCTTCGGCGAGGACGATGGCGTCGTAGGCCGTTTCGACCTCGCGCTCGAGCGCGCGCCGTTCGATTTCGGCGAGGTCGTCGAACCACTCCTCGACGGTTCGGTCGTATGGGTGCTCGTAGTCGTCGTTGTCGACGTTCGCCTTGCGGTCGTCCTCGGCGTCGCTACGTTCGGCGTGTTCGCGCTGCAGCGACGGCGCGAGGAGTTTGACGAGCCGAGTGTCGACGTTCCCGCGGAGGGGTTCGACCGCCAGGTCCGGCCGCTCGGCGAGCAACTGCGCGCCGCGGCGGAGACTGGACGTGCCGACGGTCGCGCCTTCGGGCAGATCGTCGAGCGTCGTGCCGTCGGGCGTCACCAGCACGTCCGTGGCAGCCGCACGTTCGGGGACGCCAGCGACGACGAGCTCGTCGGGCTGTTCGGTCGGCATGTCCTTCATCGAGTGGATCGCCCCGTCGAGGTCGCCGGAGAGGACCTTCTCGTCGATACTGCGGACGAACGCACCGGTCTTCCCCAGTCGATGTATCAGTTCGTCCCGTATCTGGTCGCCGCGTGTCTCGACCTCGACGAGTTCGACGGCCTGTCGTCGACTCGAAAGCGTCTCCTGGACGGTCGCTGCCTGGCGGAGTGCGAGGTCCGAGCCACGTGTCCCCAGCTGAAACGTCCTGCCGCGCGTGCTCATGATACCTATCTCTCACGCGTCCGGGGTCAAAAGCACACCACTTCGCGTCCACCGCGCTCGGCGGCCGCGGCTCCGGGCTGATACGGAGCGAGTGTGGCCGTTTCCGTCCCCATCGAGACGCCGACTCGTCACCACGGTTCGTCCTTGACGCCGAGCACGTAGGCGATGGCGTTCGTCACGACGTGCAACAGCGGGGTCGCCACGAGCACCACGAGAAGTGCCCGAAGCGGGAACGTTCGGGCGAACCACCGCGGTGTGACGAGCGCAACGAGCACCAGCGCACCGACGACGAAGTCCAGTTGGTCCAGGCCCGGGAACGGCGCGCCGCGTTCCCGGCCGGTTCGTCGTTTCAGAAACGACGCCGCGATGTCGCCCAGCATCGCCCCGAAGGCCAGCGCGACCGCAGCAGCGAGTGGGAACCTCGGGAGCGGAACGCCCACCGCATCGCCGAGTGGCACGCGGACCGCGTTCAGAACGAGCGCGAGAGCCGTCCCCGCGAGCGTCCCCGCTGCGGTTCCGCGCCAGGTCTTCCCGTCGCCGAGCAGTCGTCGACCACCCATCGACCGCCCGCCGTCGATGGGGGTCCCCCCACCCGCGAGTACCGCGGCGTTGTTGGGGACGTACGCCGGCAGCATCGCCCACAGCGCCGTCACGACCACCGGAAGCAACTCCATGTGCGAGGAGAGTGGTGCGGACGGTATAATCGTCGGTGGTTTACAGCGCCGGTATTTCTTTAGTCTGCCAGACTGTATTGTGAGCTGATGATACCGCCGATTGCCAGTCGCTTCGTCGCCGGGCAGACGCCAGCACAGGCATTCGAACGAGTACGCCAGCTCAACGAACGCGACGTCGGTGGTATCGTGAACCTCCTCGGCGAGCACTACGACGAACGGGAACCTGCCGACGAGGACACCGAGGTGTATCTCGACATGGTCGAGGACGTCGCGGAGAGCGACCTGAACGCCTGCCTCTCGGTGAAGCCCTCGCAGGTAGGAATCAACGTGAGCGACGCGGTGTTCGCCGAGAACGTCGACCGCATCGTCGACCACGCCGCAGCGAACGACGTGTTCGTCTGGATCGACATGGAAGACCACACGACGACGGACGCGACGCTCGACGCCTTCGAGCGAAACGCGCGCGAACACGGTGACGTCGGCGTGTGCATCCAGTCGAACCTCAAGCGGACTCGCGAGGATCTAGAACGACTCGCCGACCTGCCAGGGAAAGTCCGCCTGGTGAAGGGAGCGTACGACCCCCCGAAAGCAGTCGCGTACAAGAAGAAGTCGCGTGTCAACGAAGCATACAGGTCAGACATCACGTACGCGTTCGAACACTTCGACGACGGCGTCGCCATCGGGAGCCACGACCCGGAGATGATCTCGCTCGCGACCGACCTCCACGAGGAGTTCGGCACCGGCTTCGAGATCCAGATGCTGATGGGCGTGCGCGAGCCAGCGTTGTTCGACCTCGGCGAGGAGTACGAGGTGTGGCAGTACCTCCCCTACGGCGAGAAGTGGCTGTCGTACTTCTACCGCCGCGTAATGGAGCGCAAGGAGAACGCGCTGTTCGCACTACGGGCCGTGCTGGGGATCTGACGCCGCGTCGGACGACGCGGGAAAGGAACACTGATTAGAGGGCGACTCCGACCTGCGGACATGGGAACGGCCTCGTGGAAGCGCGACCTCGCGAGCGGACTCATCGTCCTGATTCCGTTGCTCGTGACGCTGTACATCATCCTCTGGCTCTACGCCAAGCTCGCAGCGGTCCCGCTTCCGATCGAAAATCCGCTCCTCCGTGCGGGGCTGGCGATGACGATCTTCGTGTTGATGGTGTTCTCGGTGGGCTATCTCATGCGAACCGCCTTCGGCGGGAGCGTCGAGGACGGCATCGACCAGCTGATGAACCAGCTTCCCGGCCTCCGCGTCGTCTACAACGCCTCGAAGATGGCCGTCGAAACGGCCGTCTCGGGGACCGAAGACCTGCAGAAACCCGTCAAGGTCGAACCGTGGGAGGGGATGCGTATGACGGCATTCAAAACCGGCAAGACGACCGAGGACGGCCGCGAGGTCATTTTTCTCCCGACGGCACCGAACATCACCACCGGGTTCGTCATCGAGGTCGAACCCGAGAACATCTCCGAAACCGGCGAGAAGGTCGAGGACGCTCTGACCCGCATCCTCAGCGCGGGATTCGGCGACGCCAACGAACAGGAGATGCCGGTCGATATCGAGGCCGACGACTGAGAGTAGCCCTCGCCGGGCCGCGGTGGCGCGAGTAGCCCAACAGCGGTTCGACGGACTTTTGAACGCTAAGGGAGTTCGAACACCTATGGCAGATTTCACCGTCGCGCTTTCCGACCCGGAAAGCGGGAAGACCTACCAGCTCGACGTCGATGGACAGGACGCCAACCGATTCATGGGTAAGGAACTCGGCGAGGAGGTCGACGGCAGCGCCGTCGGCCTGAGCGGGTACACGCTGGAGCTGACCGGTGGCTCCGACAAGGCCGGCCGTCCGATGCGCGACGACGTGCGCGGAACGGCGCTGAAGGAGCTGCTGCTGGAGGGCGGCACGGGCTACAACCCCAGCCGCGAGGGCGAGCGCAAGCGCGTCACCGTTCGCGGCCGCGAGGTCAGCGACGAGACGCGACAGCTCAACGCGAGCATCGTCGGTCGCGGGAGCGAGTCCGTCGAGGACCTGCTCGGCGGCGACGACGACGAATAGTGAGCGACCGCATCTCCAGCGACAACGACGCGGTAGAGACCGTTCGAGCGACGCTGGAGCGCGTGGGACGCACCGACCGCCCGCAGATCACACTCCCCGACGACGCCGACGTCCCGACGGACGAGGTCGTCCGGCTGTCGATATCGGGCACAGAGTATCACGCTCACATCGAGGCGTCGCTGGACGGGACGCCCGTGATTCGTGGCGCGTTCGACAACGCGCGGCTGGCACGGACGCCCGACGAGGGGGCCGAGCGACTCGCCGAATGGGTCGAGTCGGACGGTATCGAGTTCGGCGGATCGGTCCTCTTCGACGTCGTCACAGCGGGCTTCAAGTACGGCGTTCGGAGTCCGGGCGAGCGCGTCATCTACGACGCCACCGACGCGCCGGACGACTCGCTCGCCGCCATCGCAGACCAGCTCGAATCCGACGAGTGAGCCCGCCGGAGTGATCCCCGGCGTGGTTGCGGTAGCTCCGATTCGGCCGAAACTGGTTTTTGAAAGTGATACTCGCGCGAAACGCTCAATATTTGTGCCCCACAAACCCATCACGAGCTAATGTCGGAATCAGTCATCGCGGACTTCGTCGCCAAATTCAATTCCGAGGCGACGTCCCAGGTGGATCCCGTGAAGGGGCGTATTTTGCTCAGTCAGAAGCGCCTCGTCCTGGCGGCCAGCGCCCGCGATGACAAACTGACGATTCCCCTCTCGAAGATCTTCGATATCGCCGTCGGCCACGTCCCGCCGGACCTCGGCGACTTCTTCAACTCGACAGTGACCATCGCGTTCGACCACAAGGACAGACGCATCGTCGCCGCCGTCGAGGCCTCCGACGAGAAGATCCAGAAGTTCTCCACGGTGTTGTTCAAGGCCATCCTCAACGGGACCGAGATGACGATCAAACACCCGGCACGGATGGGGGGCCGCATCACCGACAACGCGTTCGAGGGAGCGCGGCTGTTTCTCAAGCCGAAAGCAGTCCAGTTCAAACGAAAGGGAAAGCCGTTCACGATCGAACTGGCATCTGTCACCGACTTCCAGCGGGTGAGCCGGGAGATAGCCGGCTCGGAGCGACCGGTGCTTACCGTCCGTCACCAGTCGGGTGGACAGGCGATCACCTCGCTGGCGGCGACGTCGTCGGCCCGGAAGATGAACATCCTCGGCCGCTATCTGAGGCTGGAGTACAGCGATATCATGGAGGAGATCGGCGACATCTCGCTCAGCGACGACGAGAAGCAGATGCTCGTCGCCATCTACTCGACGAGTCAGGGGATGCCGCTTGCGGACATCCTCAACAAGGAAGCCAGCGAGGTGACCATGATGCTCAGCGACCTCCGCGACGACGGGCTGGTCGAGGACGCGCCGGAGGGACCGACGCTCACGCCGAAGGGGAAGATCGTCGCGAGCAACTTCCTCGAAGACGTGAACACGTGATCACTGCTCGGCTATCACGTCGCTCGCGATGTGCCGGCCGCGAGCCTTCAGCGAGACGTTCCGCCGGGTGCGGATGGCCTCGAGGACGCCCTTCTCGACGAGTTGATCGAACGTCTGTTCGACGTCGTCGACGTCCATGCCGACGAACTCGGAGATCTGGAACGGTGACACGCCCGAATACAGCGCCATCAAAACCTCCTGTTCCGTCTTCGAGAGTTCGACGTCCACGTCGGCGCCGCCGGCCTGTTGCAGCAGGCCAGCGAGGATACCGATCCGTTGGGTCGGCCCCGAGAAGTGGGTCTCGACGCTGGTTCCATCGATGCTGTGCTCGACCTCCAGTACCTTCCGCTGGCTGTCGAGGACGGCCTTCTCGTCGCGTTCGACCCCGCCGACGTCGGCCAGTTCGATCTCGATGAACGTTCCGTCGGCGGTGGCGAGGTTGATGGCGTCGTCGTCGAGTTTCAGACGGCTCTTCTGCCACGGCGAGTCCTTGACCACGCCGCCCTTGACGGCAGGGTGTTTGACGAGCACGACTTTCTGGTCCAGCAGGGCGCTGTAGAGCGTCTCTTCGAAGGTATCGGAGTCCTTCGGCGAGACGAGCATGACGTCGTTGCCGACCTGAACCGAGAGATACCCCGAGACCTGCGCCAGCGCCTGATTGTTCTGGCTGCCCTTGACGGTTCGAACCTTCGAGAGCGGGAGCGTCTTCTTGCCCTCGTTGCTGGCCAGAATCAGGCGCTTGTTCGAAAGCAGGATGCGACCGGCGATCCATTCCAGGTCCGGGACCTTGCGGCCGTCCTTGACGACCTGTGCGAACTTGCCGGTCGTGTCGCTGAGTTTCTGTTCTCCCTCGCTCATCTGTGACCTCGGGTCTGTGGCTCGGTGCCGCGACGGACGCGGTGTGCCGAGTGAGTACGTGTCGATACGACGTGGCCCGACATGAGTGATTCGCTTGTTCAGGTCCGACCGCCGAGCTTCGACAGGGCGGAGAACGCCCGCTTCCGGATGAGGTCGTGCTCCGTCTCGTCGAGCAACGCGTCGAGGCGCTGGCGCGACCGTTCGCCGCCGACCTTCCCCAGCGTGAACACGGCCTGGGCGCGGGCCTTCGCTGGCAGGTCCTCGTCGCCGACGACGGGGAGGAGCGCCTTCTCGACGTCCTCGCCGCCGATCTCTGCCAGGCTCGTCGCCGCGAATTGGGAGGTCATCTGGTCGTCGGCACCGAGCGCGTCGACCAGTCCCGCGACGACGCGGTCTTTGCCCTCCTCCTCGACGACGCGGCCGAGCAGCCACGCCGTGTTCCGCCGCTGAGCGTTCTGCTGACTTTCTTCGAGGAGTTCGACGAGTGGTTCGACGACGCTTCGGTCGTCGGTGTCCGAGAGCTTCTCGACGATGGTCTCGCGGATGTCGTGGCTCTGCTCGGTCGGCACGTTCGACATGAGCTGGATGAGCGAGTACACGGCCGTTCGCTGGACGGCACTCGAGTCGTCGCTCAGCGACGAGATCAGTTGGTCGACGGGGCGGTCGTTGCCGAAGTTGCCGAACGCACCCACGGCGATCCGGCGGACGCGGTCGTTGTCGTCGCGATACAACGGGAGGAGCGCCTGCAGCGCCTGCCGATTCCCGATGTTCCCGAGCGCCTCGGCGGCCTCGCGGCGGACCGCGACGTAGTCGTCGGTCAGCAGCCCTTCGAGGGCATCCGTCGCGCGGGCGTCCGCGATCTGGCCGCACGCCCGGGCACAGCGGGCACGAACCCGCGGGTCGGCGTCGTCGAAGCGGTCGACGAGTTCCGGGACGGCGTCGTTGTCGCCGACCGTCCCCAGCCCGTTCGCCGCGGCCATCCGCAGTTCGGGGACGTCGGCGTTCAGCGCCTTCGTGAACGCCTTCGCCTTGACCCAGTCGGCCTGGTCCTCACCCATCTCGACGCCGGCCATGTCCGCGATGAGGTCCTCCAGTGCGTCCTGGCCGAGGTCGTTCAGCGAGTCGATTGCCGACCCGACGACGGCCTTCGAGTCGTCCTCGTCTGCGGCCTGGATGAGCGCGCTGACGACGTCGCGATAGTCCTCGTGCTCGTCGAATCCCCCGAGAACGTCGGCGGCGCGCTCGCGGATGTTCGGATTGTCGCTCGTCCGCAGGAGGTTGATGATGTCCTGTACCTCGCCCTTGCGTTCGAGTTCGTACAGCGACATTATGCCTTGCGGTAGATGCGATGTTGCTTGTGGACGGCGTCGAAGACGTCGCGGAACTCGGCGGGGAGGGTCTCCGTCATGCCGATCATCAGGTAGCCGTCGTCGTCGAGGGAATTGGCGATGGTGTCGAAGATGGGGACCTTGAAGTCCGAGTCGATGTAGATGAGGAGGTTCCGACAGAGGACCATGTCCAGCCCGCGTTTCGGTTCGCCGCGAATGAGGTCGTGTTGCTCGAAGGAGACGAGGTCTTTCACACGGTCGCGGACAGTGAAGACGTTCCCATCCTGTTCGATGTACGACTCGTAGTCGTCGAGCGGGGAGAGTTCCTCGGCAATGTCGGTCGTCTGGGACGTTTCGTAGCGGCCCTCACGAGCGTCGACGAGAATGTCGGGGTTGATGTCGGTTCCGAGGATGTCGAGGTTCCGGGTGTTCACCTCCGGGTCGTCGAGCGCGAGCATCGCGATGGAGTACGGTTCGCGGCCGTCCGCACAGGGTGCGCTCCAGATTCGGACCGAGCGGTGGGTGTCGGTCAGGTCACGCAACACGGACCGGAACGACTCCCACGCGTCGGGGTTCCTGAAGAAACTGGTGACGTTGATCGAGAGGGAGTCGAGCAGTTCCTCCCGCTCGCTCTCCTCTGCCCGGAGCTTCGACTGGTAGTTCCGGTACGTGTCGATGTCCGTGCGACGCATCCGCGCGGTGATTCGGCGGTCGAGGTAGGCGTCGTTGTAGAAGCCCGACTCGAAGTCCATCTGCTGTTCGATAAACGTTAGCAACTCGTCGAATTCACGGTCTGACCCCTTGCTCATTGTTGTTATAGCGTCACCACGTCGAGGATGTGGACGATGTTCCCGTCGCCCAGCACCGCCGTTCCGCTCAGCCCCGGCGTCCCGCTGAGGATGCCTTCGAGTGGTTTGACGACGACCTCTTCCTGGCTATTGACCGAATCGCAGTGCAGCGCGACCTGTCTCTCGGACTCGCGGATGCGGACGAGCATCCCTTCCTCGTCTCCCTGACCGTTCGAGTGGCCGTTCGAACGCTTTTTCGCGCCGGGAACGTTGAACGCGTCACCCAGGTCCACGACGGGATAGATCTCGCCGTTGTGTTTGATGACCTCGTTGTCGTTGATCTGCTTGGTCTCGTCGGTGCGGGTGATCTCGTCGACGTTCTTCAGCGGCACGCCGTACTCCTCGTCGCCGACCTCGACGAACAGCACCTTGACGATGGCCATCGTGACCGGCAGACGGAGACTGACCGTCGTCCCCTCGCCGGGCGTGGAGTCGACGCTGACGGAGCCGTCGAGCTGGGTCACCGTGTCGTGGACGACGTCCATCCCGACGCCTCGGCCGCTCGTGTCCGTGACCTCTTCCGCCGTGGAGAAGCCGGGGTGGAAGACGAGGTCGTAGATGGCCCCGTCGTCCATGGTGTCGAGTTCGTCGGCCGAGCGGACGCCCTTCTCGACGGCCTGTCTGCGGATGGCCTCGACGTCGAGCCCCTCGCCGTCGTCTTCGACCTCGATGATGACGTGGTCGCGCTCTCGCGACGCGCGGAGTTCGATGTGGCCCGTCCGGTCCTTGCCGGCGGCCTCGCGCTCGTCGGGTGACTCGATACCGTGGTCCACGGAGTTCCGCAGGATGTGCATCAGTGGATCGGAGATCTCGGTGAGGATGGTCCGGTCGAGTTCGATGTCCTCGCCCTCGATTGTGAACTCGACCTCCTTATCGAGGTCCCGAGCGAGGTCACGGACGAGCCGGGGGAACTTCCCGACGACCTTCTTCAGCGGGATGAGCCGCATGTCCATCACCGTGTTCTGGAGGTTCGCGGTGATCTTGTCGAGTTCGTTGAGGTTCTCCCCGGCGGCGTCGAAGTCGTCCTCCTCGACGGCGCGGCGGAGCTTGATCCTGCTCGTCACCAGCTGTTCGACGAGGCCGTGCAGGTCGTCGAGTTGGTCGACGTCCACGCGGACGGACTTGATCTCGTCCACGGAGCCCGCCTCGGCACCGTCGTCGTCCTCGTCGGCGTCGTCACCGGCAATAGTCACCTCGTCGGTCACGTCGTCGGTGTCGACGGACTCGATCTCGCCGATGTCCTCGAGTTCCATCTTGACCGTGCCGACGTCGTCGGCGTCGAGGTAGACGTCGAACGTCCCCTCGTACTCGCCGTCCTCGATGTCGTCGCGGTCGGGAACCGTCGTGAGGAAATCGTAGGTGTCCTCGGCGTTGCTCATCGCGAGCATGGCGTCGACGCCGGGCATGTCGCTGTCGCCGATGTCGACCGTCGCGCGGATGACCGAGTGCTCGAACTCGTCGTCGATGGTGACCTCGACGTCCTCGTCGGCGTCCCCGCCGGCGTCACTGCCGCCGAGGTCCTCCGTCGCTGCGTCGTACTCTCCGTCGAGGACGGCCCGCAGATCGGCGACGGTATCGCTCGTGTCGACCGAAGATTCACCCTCGTCTTCGATTTCCCGGACGATGGCCTCGATCTGGTCGACGCCAGCGAAGATGAGGTCCATCCGTTCCGGCGTGACCTCCATGTTCCCCTCGCGCATCTCGTCGAGGAGGTCCTCGATCGCGTGTGCAAGGTTGCTCGCGTCCTCGAACCCCATCGCACCGAAGTTACCCTTCAGCGTGTGGGCCGTTCGGAAGATCAGGTCCATCGCCTCCCGGTCGCTGGGGTCTGATTCCAGGTCCAGGAGCGAATTGTTCAGTTCAGTGATCGCCTCTTGACTTTCGCGGATGAATGCGTCAAGGTATTGGTCGTCCATGATTAGTTCACCTCGGCTTCGAGTGCCTCCAGGATGGCGCTGGAAACGTCGTCGATAGCCCGCACTGCGTCGACGCATCCGGTCTCGACGGCTCGTTTCGGCATGCCGTAGACCGCTGACGTATCCTCGTCCTGGGCCACGCAGTAACCGCCTGCTCCGTTGATGGCCCGGATGCCCGCGGCACCGTCCTCGCCCATCCCGGTGAGGATGAGCCCGACCATCGGGTCGTCGATGGTGGCCGCAGCGGACTTCATCGTCACGTCCACCGCGGGACGGACGCTGTTGACCGGCGGGGTGTCGGTGAGTTCGACTCGCATCCGGCCCCGTCGATAACTCGCCACCTCCATGTGATAGCCTCCCTTCGCGACCAGGACCTCACCGCCCCGGATGCGGTCGCCGTCCGTCGCCTCGCGCACGTCGTACTCGCTACGCGAGTCGATGCGTTCGGCGAAGCGGCCAGTGAAACCGCCGGGCATGTGCTGCACGACGAGAACCCGGAGGTCGGCCTCGAGTGGGAGTTCCGAGAGCACCTGCTCGACCATCGTCGGTCCCCCGGTCGAGGAGCCGATGAGGAGCGTCGGTCTGTCGACGTACGTTCGTGACTTCCGGTCGGCGGGTTCGGCACCAGATGCCGACGAGCTACCGGCGCTCCGAGAGACGTCGGCCTTGGCGACCGAGTGGACGATGTCGACGAGCTGGTCTTTCAGTCGTGACATCTCCATCGACACCTCGCCCCCGGGTTTGGTGAAGAAGTCGACGGCACCCTTCTCCAGTGCCTGGAAGGTAACGTCGTTGCCCTCGTCGGTGTGGGCGCTCAGCATCAGGATCGGCGTCGGATGCTCGGCCATGATGCGCTCGACGGCCTCGATACCGTTCATCTCCGGCATCTCCAGGTCCATCGTCACGACGTCCGGGTCGTGCGTTTCCACGGCGTCGATCGCTTCGAGTCCGTTCTTTGCCTGTGCGACGACGTCGATGCCGCCATCCTCCAGGATGTCCGAGATGACACTCCGCATGAAGTGCGAATCGTCGGTGACGACGGCACGAGGAGAGGTCTGTCCTACCATACCTGCTATCGCTCCGTCGAGTCACGACGATGAATCGTGTGTAGCACTCGAAACGTCACCGGATGGGACGGCATTCCTGTCTCGTACTGAGATAACCGTCTAAATAAAAACACCGCCCGTGGAATCATCCCTGATAACATGGGAGACAGCTTTAAGTCGGCGTACTCGGTTGCTCCATACGTGAGAAATGACAGCCCTGACCGGTGTCCACGCCGCGTTTGCGACGTGGACGACGGTCGCGGGCGTACGTGCGTTTCTCGGTGCTAGTAACGATGACAGATACGAACGGCCAGGTGCTCGAATTCGAACTGGGCGAGGAGACGTACTGTGTCAGTATCGACTACGTGACCGAGATCGTGGACATCGGTGACGTCACGAAGGTGCCGAACGCCCCGCCGCACGTACAGGGCGTGATGGACCTCCGGGGTCGAACGACGTCCATCATCGACCCGAAGGTAGTGTTCAACATCGAGGAGGAACGAGAACCGAAGCGGATCATCGTCTTCGACCCGGACATCGTCGAAGACCAGGGTGCCGCTGGCTGGCTCGTGGACGAGGTGTTCCAGGTGGTCCACGTGGACGACGGCGACCTCGACACGTCTGCAGGGGACGAGGACGACGAGTCGATCAAAGGCGTCGTCAAACGTGACGACGATTTCGTCATCTGGGTCGATCCAGAAGCTGTTCACGCAGAATAACGCCCCCGACCATCCGAGTTTTCGCGGGAGATCCCCAGCAACAAGGTTTTTTACCCGTAAGGAGAACCTCTGTGAAAAGGGACAGCTATGACGGAACTCACACGGACGGGGGTCGAGGGGCTCGACGACATTCTGAACGGTGGCATCGTCAAGAACTCGACGACACTCGTCAGCGGAAATCCGGGCGCGGGCAAGAGCATCCTCTGCCTGCAGTACTTGTACAACGGCGTCGAGCAGTTCGACGAGAAGGGCATCTATCTCTCCTTCGAGGAGAACGAGGACGACCTCCGAGAGGCGGCCGAGAGCATCGGATTCGACAACTGGGCCGACCACGTCGAGAACGGCGACATCAAGGTATACGACAAGCGGAAGCTTCTCAGAGAGAACGACTTCTCGTCGTCGCTGGAGATTCTCCTGGACGATTTCGAGGACGAACAGTACGACCGACTCGTGCTCGACTCGCTGACGATGTTCGAGCTGTTCTTCGACGACGAGCGGGAGAAGCGGACGTACCTGCTGAAGTTCACCGACATCCTCAAAGAGAACGAACTGACGTCGCTGATGACCAACGAACAGGGAGCCGTCTTCCCAGACACGGACATCGGCCTCGAGAACTACCTGACCGACGGTAACATCTACCTAATACAGACCCCGACCGACTCCGGAGTCAACCGGTACGTGTGGGTCGCGAAGATGCGGAAGCAGAACATCGAGACGGATATCTTCCCGATGGAGATCGCCGAGGGCGGACTCCGCATCCATCAGAATGCCAGTGCGTTCTCGATGATGAGCGAGGACGACGCCCCGATTTGATCGATGTCCCGTTACCACCGACGATAATGGCTGTTTCGGGAGTTCTTGACGGAATTTCTGGGAGGGAGACTCGTTGAGGAAGTGGCCACATAATTGCACCAATATATCAATTATCAACAACGATAAACTTATGGTTTGTAGAGTATATAATTTGATAACCAATGGCATCAGTGGATATTCTGCGAACCCTTGGGAACAAATACAGCGCAGAGATCCTCGACGCGACGGACGAACCCCAGTCAGCCCAAGACCTGAGTGACGAACTCGACATCCCCATCGCGACGTGCTACCGCCGCATCGACGAACTGACCGAGCACGACTTGCTCGAGCTTCACGACAACATCCTCTCGGACGACCGCCGCCGCATCAAAGTGTACCGGCGTAACGTCGAAGAGATTCGAGTCGACTTCGAGGAGACGCTGGAGGTCAGCATCGAAGAGCGGTCGGAAGTGACCAACAAACTCGACCAAGCCTGGCGAACGCTATCAGAGGGTTGAAGCACGGTGTGCGTATAGCTCTATTCGTAGAATATTTGATTACGCGTGCGCGCGCAAGGATCCACGTTATCACGAGAGATATTTTTGAGCGTGGATTTATTAGAGGCGATAGGTAATAGCGTGTACAGTGACGATGATAGAAGCCCTCTATGCGACCTCCACTCTCGTCTTCGTCGTCGCAGGCTTGACGATGGTCGGCATGGCGATGCGTGCCTACGTACAAACGTCGCGAAAAGCCATGCTGCACTTATCGCTGGGCTTCTCGCTGGCAGTCGCCGGTGCAACCGCGACCATGATCAGTGCATTTCTCAACGACTTCGAAGGCGTCAGGTCGTTACTGCTGGTGAACAGCGGGCTCACGACCTTCGGCTATCTGTTCGTGATGTACAGTCTCGTCTCGTACGATTGACTCCGTTCGAGAATCGATACTGTAACTGTATCTATCCTCATAGTTGACACATCCAAGAGTGGGTCAGATATTGGAGTTTCACGGCCGTAAACTGCCATTCTCATATCTGGAGTGTCGTTATCTCCCGCTTATGGCCGTTATCACCATCGATATTTCGTGGGTTACACTTATTAACAGATAGCGGAAAATCGATGATAGAGTCCGAGCGCACCGACGCGTTTCGGGCGGAGAGAGCAATGTTCAGAAATAACGACGAACACACGAACGAACGAGGCCAGGTCGGTATCGGGACACTCATCGTGTTCATCGCGATGGTGCTGGTGGCCGCAATCGCGGCTGGCGTACTGATCAACACGGCCGGCTTCCTGCAATCGAAGTCCGAGGAGACTGGTCAGCAGTCCGGACAGCAGGTCACGAATCGACTCCAGGTGGTTTCCTCATCTGGTGAATCAATCGACAGCGACGCTGGGACTGTCGGTGTCGTCAACCTCACGGTGAAGAAGGCACCCGGTGCGACGAACATCGACCTCGAGAACGCGACGGTCCAGTGGGTCGGTCCGTCCGGAACCTACAACCTCGTGAACGCGAGCGTCTCGGCGACCGGCTCCGACGGGTTCTTCGGCATCACGCCGTTCAAGGACTCCGACGATTCAGCACCGGTCCTGAACGACCCTGACGACCGGATGGTCATGACCTTCGACATTGGACAGGACGATACGACCGCAGACGAAAGTGCGTCCAATCCGGACAGCGGTGACCCGTCGGTGACCGGAAGTTCGGCAACCGCAGGGAAGGACTACTTCGGCTCCCCACTCGATGAAGGGTCCTCGGTCACGCTGAAGATCACGACGAAGTCCGGTGCGACGACCTCGGAACGACTGGTCGTTCCGGAGTCGCTCAGTGGCGAAAGCGCAGTCTCGCTCTAAGCGAATCACTGCTCTTCCGTCGGACACGCGTCTGACGCGCCGACGGAATTATGTCGCTCTACTTCCAAACCTATTCAGTATGGCCCGTGGCCAGAAGGACGGCTCGAAATCGGACGAAGGACGCATCCTCTCGCCCGACGAGTTGGACATCACCGACGACGAGCACGTCGCCGAGCTGGACGACGGTCGGTTCGTCGTCTCACCCAGCGGGCCCATCGATGCAACGGTCACGACGAGCGACGATTCCGACGCGGACGAGACGGAACCCGAATCCACCGAAGCCACCGAATCCTCGGACCAGCCAGTCGAGTTGGACGACCAGGTCGTTCACGACTGGCTGAGCGACCGATTCGACGCCACGAACTCCCGCTACGGGTTCGACGTCACGGCGAAGTTCGACGATTCGGTTCGGCAACGTCACATGGTGTCGAACGACGTCGTCACCATCTTCGAGAGCCTCATTCTCTGGTACGCCCAGCAGATAGATAGCGGGACGCCGGTCGAAGAGATCCTCGGCATCCTGTTGATGGAGTCGAACGTCCCCATCCACTATCCGCCGACGAGCCTCGAGACCATGCTCAAGGCGGCAGGACTCACGCCGGACGATTCGATCGCTGATCTGATCGAAGCGGTCAGCGAGGACGAAGGACTTCGCCTCTGAATCACAGCCGTATCCACATCCTGTATCCGCCGAGTCACTCCCACTGCAGAACGGCGTCCGGACGGCGCTTCTCACCCGCGAGACCGCTGTCGGTGCGGCGGCTCACGGATATCAATACCGATAATTTACGGGAAGCATTTATTTAGCTAATCGAAGTACGACTGAGGTGATAGGCATGGCAGCCGTACCGACAGTGGACGAAAACGCAGCAGACTCCAGGTGAAATCATGGCAGATGTAATGATAGCCGACGACTCCGAGTTCATGCGGAATCTACTCCGTGAGATTCTCGAAGAAGACCACAACATCGTGGGCGAAGTCGAGAACGGTGTAGAAGCGGTCGAATTGTTCAAAGAAGAACACCCCGATCTCGTGATGATGGACATCGTGATGCCGATTCGCGACGGCATCGAAGCCACCGACGAGATCAAGAGTTCCAACCCCGAGGCGAACGTCATCATGTGTACGAGCGTCGGGCAGGAGGAAAAGATGAAAGAGGCCGTCAAGGCCGGCGCGGATGGATACATCACGAAACCCTTCCAGAAACCGAGCGTAATCGAAGCCATCGAAGACGTCGTGCCCACGTGAGATGAAAGTCGACATCCAGTCGCTCGGAACGTTCAACCAACTGGCCCACGAGGGAGCAGAACAGGCGACGGCGGCGATGTCGCAGATGACGGGCATCGCCGCAGACGTCGAGGTCACGAAGATATCGCTCGTCGGCCGGGAAGACATCGGCGAGGAACTCGTCGGCGACGACTTCGTGGGTGTCCACTTCGGCTTCGAAGGAGAACTGTCGGGAGAGACCGTCCTCATCTTCGACAGGGACGGGAGTGAGACGATCATCGAATCACTTGTTCCTGGAGGGTCGGAGGACGAATCGATGGCCCGGAGCAGCGTGCAGGAGATCGGCAACATCATGATGAGCGGTTTCATCGACGGGTGGGCCGACTACCTGGAGACGACCATCGACCACACGCCGCCGGACTACATCGAGGGGACGGGAACGGAAGTGCTGCCAGAGCCGCCGGAGGGGAGCGACAAGCAACAGGTCTTCGTCTTCAAGAGCCAGATCGAGTGGACCGACGAGGCCGTGAGCTTCTACATCTACATGCTCCCCAACTACCAGCCGATGGCCGAGATGATGACGGAGCACGCCGACACGGAGAACGACGTCATCCCCATCGACAAGCTCGAAGTCTTCAATCAGATGACGCTGAAGGGGACGGAGAAGGCGGCCGAGAACGTCACGATGATGACTGGCATCGAGACCGAAGCAGAAGTCAGCCAGATAAACTTCGCCAAGATCGAGGACGTTCCCAAACAGATCGGCAACGACGTCTTCGTCGGGACGGTCGTGCAGTTCACCGGGATACCGAGTGGCTACCTCGTCGTCCTGTTCGACGAGACATCGGCGAAGAACGTCGCCGAGGCACTGATGCCGACCGAGCCCGATGGTGAGGAGATCACGGACCAGCACAAAGCGGCCATCGAGGAGCTGGGGAACATCATGACGAGCGGCTTCGTCGACGGCTGGGCGAACGTCCTGCAGACGTCCGTCGAGCACACGCCACCGCGACTCGTCCACGACATGGGACGAGCGATAATGGACCCGCTCGCCGCACAGGTCGGCCAGTTCCAGGAGCACGCGTTCATCATCGATTCGGAGATGAAGACCGAAGACGTCGAGTTCAGTGCCAGCATCCACGCACTCCCCAACGAGAACGAACTGCGCGAGGCGCTCGACGAACTGCTCGTGGAACGAGCCGACGAAACGGAAGCAGACGTCGAGGAAATATTCTACGGATGAAAGTCTACGATGGTCAATCGGACACTGAAAGCCAGACCGAGCCCCGGCGAATCAAAGTTGGTATCGCCGAGTACAAGATCACGTCGGGGGAAGCGGTCCTGACGACCAGTGGTCTCGGTTCCTGTCTCGGTGTGGCCATCTACGACCTCGACGCTGGAGTTGCAGGGTTGGTTCACGTCATGCTACCCTCGGCGGAGGAGATGAACGACGGAAACGCGGCGAAGTTCGCTGACGCGGGGATCGAAGTCATGGTCGAAGCCATGGAAGCCGAGGGTGCAGATCGGTCGGCCATGGAGGCCAAAGTCGCGGGTGGGAGCGACATGCTCGACTTCTCGGAGAACGGCTCGGGCATCGGCGTCCGGAACATCGAAACCGTCCGTGAGACGCTGTCGGAGTTCGGTATCCCACTTGCGGAGGAGGACGTCGGTGGCGACCACGGTCGGTCGGTCCGACTGGAGGCGCGTACTGGCGATTTCGTCATCAAGAGCGCGAACAAGGAATCCGTCACGCTCTGAGTGGCGATTCGCGGCCCCGGCTGACAGCCGTCTGACTAGTGCTTTCCCGTTAACACGTTCACACTTCGTTCACGAGATGTCCCGCGGAATTTTGTGTCAGACCCATATTGCAGCAGATTCACTTAGTAATTTACTACCATCTCGCATGTACAAACGTTTTTGTTATCAACAATGATACTATAAACGGTACATTCAAGAGTGTAAAACGGCACTTTTGTAGCAATGAGTGTCGCTGCGCTCCCACCGCTACAGGCGCTCGTACCCGACGCGACCAGCGTCGGGCCAGCGCTTCTCGTCCTCCTGACCGGTGGGCTCGTCGGAATGAGTATCAGGTCGGTGTTCGACTCGATACTCTCCGACGAGGAGGAGGCCAGCGGCGAGGAGATGAGCGATGGCGGAGGCCTCATGGGCGAAGAGGACGGCGGCGGCGACGACCTCGGAGACCTCGGCGGACTCGATGACGGCGGCGACGACGAGTTCGGCGACTTCGGTGACGACGAGTTCGGCGACATGGACGGGGGCGGTGCGGACACGGACGAACTCGAGCACCGACTGGACGAGATGGAGACGGAGCTGGGTAGCCTCTCGTCGACGGTCAACACCGTCCGAACCGAGAACGAACAGATCAGTGAGAGCGTCGAGGAAGTCGAGGAGAACGTCCGAAAGCTCCTCGACATCTACGAGATGGTCACCCGCGGCGTGAACCCCTTCGCGGACGACGTCGACGCGGGCGGGTTCGGCGGCGCGGGCGGCGGTGCCGGCGGCGGAACCTTCGGACTCTTCGACGACGACGGCGAGGACGAGGAGGAAGAGGACCTCGACGCCGACCTCGCACAGGCGGACGCGGAGGGCTTCTTCGACGACGACCTGGTCGAAGACGACGACGGAGGACAGGACGGTACCAGCGTCGACGACGTGTTCGACTCGGGGGGTGGCGGCGATTCCGGCGGCGGCGGTGGCTTCGAAGACGACGGCGGGTCCTTCGACGACGACTTCGGAGACGACTTCGACGACGTCGACGACGACTTCGGAGAGGTCGACGGTTCGGGCGGGTCGCAAGACACGGAGGCCGACATGAGTGAATCAAGCACGAGCGACGGCGACGGCGGCGGTGAGGGCGGCAAATCCTTCCAGGAACTCAAAGACGAGTACGAATCCGGGGACGCGGACTGGGCAGAAGGCGAAGAGAGCGGTGAAGCCGAAGCGGCGGAGGCCGAATCCGAGCCGGTCGCCGATTCCGAACCCGAATTCGAGGACGATTTCGACGACGGAATCGACGACGATTTCGTCGACGCCGCCGATTCGGGCGACGATTTCGCGGACGACGACCTGTTCGACGAGGTCGTCGAGGAACCGGAGGAAAGCGAGTCCGCAGAGTCCATCGACACCGAGCCGGAACCAGTCACGGATTCCGAACCGGAGGCGAAACCCGAATCCGACCCAGTCACGGAATCTGAACCGGAACCCGAGCCCGAACCGGAGCCCTCGACGACCGCACAGCCGGAGGCCGAGACGGACTCGGCGGCCGAATCCGGATCTTCGGCGGCTACAGAGTCCGAGTCCACGGGCTCGGCGTCGACGGAGAGCCAACAGACGGCGACCGGCGATGCCGGCAAACCGTACCTCACGACGCCGCCGAACAGTTTCGCCGGCGACCTCGTGGCTATCGAGTGGCTCCAGTACCTCGTCGACAACGCGGGCTTCCGCGGGACGGCACGGGCCATCGACTACTACGAGTCGATCGACTGGATCAGCGAGGACGTGGCCGACACGCTTCAGGAGTACCTCAAGGGGTTCCAGGCCACCGGCGACGGCGACGAGAACCTCACCATCGACCACCACATGCGGAGCCTGAAGTACATCAGCGAGCTGAACGGCGACGCCGGCGAGGCGGCCGCGCTGCAGAAACTGATGGGGCACGGAGGTGGCACGAATGGGCTTCAGCATTAGCGGGGGCGCGGCTATCGTCTTCGCGGGCATGTTCATCGCCTTCGGAATGTTCTACTCTGCGACCGCAGATACCCAGGAGCGCATCAACGACGCCCGAACGTCGCAGGCGGACGGTCTCGTCGAGGAGAAGAACGCCGAGGTCGAAGTCGTGAGTGCAGCCTACGACACGACGGTGGACCCGAACGAACTCACCGTCGAAGTGAACAACACGGGTGCGACCACACTTTCGGTCAGCGACACCGACCTCCTGGTGAACGGGCAGTACCAGGAGACGGAGGTGTCACGGACCGTCGACGGTCCGAACACGACGCCCACGACTGCGACGGACGTCTGGGCACCCGGCGAGCGACTGACCGTCGTCGTCGAATGGCCAGGGAGCGACCCCACGCCGACCCGCGTCAAAATCGTGACCACCACCGGGGTCGGCGACGTGGAAACGAACGTGGTGGTCACCTGATGGAGGGACGATAACATGGCGAGCGTCTCGGCGTCGCATCTCATCCTGTTCATCGCGAGCATGCTCATCGCGGCGAGCGTCGCCGGCACGTTCACGGACAGCGTCGGTCGGCTGAGCGAGGCCCTCGACGAACAGGGAGTCCTCATAAGCGAGGAGGTCCGGACCGACGTCGAGATCATCAGCGACAGCGGGAGCGACGCCCTCTACGACGACGCCGAGAGCAACCTCACCCTGCTCGTCAAGAATACGGGATCAGGCAATCTCGACGCCGAATCCAGGCAGATCGACGTCCTGGTCAACGGATCCTATCAGACCGACGTCACCGTCTCGCTGCTCGGCGGGAGTGGCGTGGTCTGGGGACAGGGCGACGTCGTCGAGGTCGTCGTCGGGGTCTCTCTCGGGGCTGGCGACCACCGAGCGAAGATCATCGTCAACGGTGACGAGGAGGTGTTGGAGTTCCGCACATGAGCGCCATCAAGTCAGAACTCCTCTCGCTCGGGCTTGAAGACCACGACCGCCTCAACAAGGAACTCGGTGGGGGGATCCCGCCGGGAAGCATCGTCCTCGTCGAGGGCGACTACGGGGCCGGGAAGTCGGCGATGAGCCAGCGGTTCAGTTACGGGCTCTGTGAAGAGGGCCACACAGTCACGTACCTCTCGACGGAGCTGACCGTCGGGAGCTTCATCGACCAGATGCACTCGCTGAGCTACGACATGGTCGAGCACATGCTGGACGAGAGCATCCTGTTCCTGCACGCCGACATCGGCGACAGCAACACGTTCTCCGGCGGCGACGAGGACCAGGACCGCAAGGAACTGCTGAAGCGCCTGATGGAGGCGGACGTGATGTGGGAGTCCGATTTCATCATCATCGATACGTTCGACGCCATCCTCCGGAACGACCCCAAGTTCGAGGCGTTGGTCCGCCAGAACGAGGAGCGTCAGGCCGCGCTGGAGATCATCTCCTACTTCCGGGACATCATCTCCCGGGGCAAGTCGGTCATGCTGACGGTGGACCCGACGACGCTCAACGAAGACGCCATCAGTCCCTTCCGGGCCATCGCCGACGTCTTCATCGAACTGGAGATGATCGAGGTCGGCAACGACGTTCGCCGGCAGATCAGCGTCCTGCGGTTCGCCGGCATGGGCGAACAGGTCGGTGACACCATCGGGTACTCGGTGCGCTCCGGCACTGGCATCGTCATCGAGTCGCGGAGCGTCGCATAAAGGAGGTGACCAAGACATGACTGACCACGGACGAGCGAAACCATCGGACGAACTCAGACAAGTCGCGGCACGCAGACCGCATCTGCAGGACCACCTGAAGAAGTTCAAGCAGATCACCGGTGAGTTCCCGCTGTTCATCGACGAGGCCGACGACGAGTACGAGTCCGACAGGCCGAACGTCCTCTATCCCGTGGGTGGTCCCATCTACTGCCACGTCTACGGCGACGTGGGCCAGGACACCAAGTACTACGCGATAGAGCCCGAACTCGACGAAGAGGAGCGCGTCGTCTTCGACAACGTCCGGAACAAACTCCTCCAGAAGAGCGTCAACAAACCCGCGCCACAGGACGAGACGGAGTACGACGACCGAATCGAGGAGTTGCTCCAGGAGACGACCGAGGTCGTCGACACCGACGCGGATAACGGCGGCGTCCTGTCACGGCTCTCGAACATCACCAACCTCGGGAAGGTCCGCGTGAAAAAGGAGACCTACGAGGACATCCTGTATCGACTCAATCGGGACATCGTGGGGCTGGGGCCGCTCGAACCCGTCATGCGCGACCCGGCGAACGAGGACATCCACGTCATCGGCCGCCAGGAGTGTCACGTCGACCACGACGTGTACGGGATGCTCGAAACCACGGTCGAGTGGCCGAGCGACGAGGCCTTCGACCAGTGGCTCCGGAACATGGGCGAACGGATGGGTGACCCCGTCTCCGACTCGGACCCCATCGTCGACTCGACGCTGCCGGATGGGTCGCGTCTGAACCTCATCTACTCCGACGACGTCTCGCTGAAGGGGCCATCGCTCACCATCCGTCAGGGTACCGAGACGCCGCTGTCGATCTTCCAGATCACGAAGTGGAACACGCTCAGTCCGGAGCTCGCGGCGTACCTCTGGCTCTGTCTGGAGAACGAGCAAACGGTGTTCGTCGTCGGCGAGACGGCGTCCGGGAAGACGACGACGCTCAACTCCATCTTCGCGTTCATCCCGCGTGACGCGAAGATATACACCGCGGAGGACACCGCCGAGGTCCTGCCGCCGCACAACACCTGGCAGCAGCTCCTCACTCGGGAAGGCGAGGAGGAAGGGACCAGCGTGGACATGTTCGACCTGGTCGCGGCCGCACTGCGGTCCCGCCCCGACTACATCATCCTCGGTGAGGTTCGTGGGGCCGAGGGTCGCATGGCGTTCCAGGCCGCCCAGACGGGCCACCCGGTCATGCTGACCTTCCACGCAAGCGACATCGTCTCGATGATCCAGCGGTTCACCAGCGAACCGATCAACGTCCCCGAGACGTTCATGGGCGTCGCCGACGTCGCCCTGTTCCAGAACCGCGTGAAGCAGGGCGATGACGTCCTGCGTCGGGTCACCTCCGTCCAGGAGATCGAGGGGTACTCCAAGGAGATGGACGGTGTCGTCACCCGACAGGCGTTCCACTGGGACCCCGTCGAGGACGAGATCATCTTCCAGGGCATGAACAACTCCTACGTCCTCGAAGAGCAGATCGCGACGCTGCTCGGGTACGAAGACACCCGCGAGATCTACAACGACCTGGAGTTCCGTGCGAACCTGATCAGACGAGCCATCCAGGAGAACATCGTCGGCTACCACGAGGTCAACGAGTTCATCGAGGACTTCCAGCGTGACGGCGTCGAGGGCATCCCCTTCGACATCGCCCCGCCGGACTAACATGGCGTCGACAGACGAAGCCTCCGACGGGTTCGAACTCGCGTCGTTGCTGTCCGAGGGTCTCATCGAGTCCTACGACCAGATGCCGATGCCCATCGGCCGCTACCTGACGATCATCCTCATCCCCTCGGTCGTGTTCTTCGTCGTCACCATCGGCATCGCGCTCGTGCTCGACTTCCGCCTGATGATCCGCGCCCCCATCCCGATGCTAGGCCTTCTCGCGATGCTGTCGGCCATCTTCTACCCGAAGATACTGCTGTCCCAGCGGAAGCAGGAACTGAACGACCGGTTCCATCTGCTTGTAACCCACATGACAGTTTTGGCGACGACGAAGATCGACCGCATGGAGGTCTTCCGCAGGCTCTCCGAAGAGGAGGAGTACGGCGAACTCGCCAGAGAGATGCACCGCGTCGTCGAACTCGTCGACACGTGGAATCAGAGCCTCGACGACGCCATGCGACGCCGAGCGAAGCAGGTCCCCAGCGACACCCTCTCGGACTTCTTCGACCGCCTGGCGTACACCCTCGGTGCCGGCCAGGAGCTCGACGACTACCTCATCTCCGAACAGACGCAGATCATCCAGAACTACAAGACGGTCTACGAGGGCACCCTGGACAACCTCGAGGTCATGAAGGACCTCTACCTGTCGATGATCCTCTCGATGACGTTCGCGCTCGTGTTCGCGGTCGTCCTCCCCGTGCTCACCGGGACCGACCCGACGATGACCGTCAGCGCCGTCATCGTCCTGTTCATCTTCGTCCAGACCGGGTTCTTCCTCGCCATCCGCTCCATCTCGCCCCACGACCCGCTGTGGTACCACCCCGAGGAACTCCCCTCACCCATCGAACACCGCCTCAACGTCGCCATGGGGATCGGCATCGGGCTGACCACGCTCCTCCTGCTCATCTCCCTCACCGGGATGCTCGGCCTCTCGCCGCTCACCCTCGGGATGCTCGTCCCCTTCGTCGACCCCCTCCCGCTCGCACTGTACGCCGCCGTCCCGACGACGCCGCTCATCATCCCCGGCATCGTCTTCCGCGCCGAGGAACAGCGCATCCTCGGCCGCGACGACGAGTACCCCAGCTTCATCCGCGCGCTGGGCGCGACCGAGGGCGCGAAGCAGGCCACCACCTCCGAAGTCCTGCGGACCCTCCGGAAGAAGGACTTCGGCGCACTCACCCCGCAGATCAACGACCTCTACAAGCGGCTCAACATGCGACTCGAACCCGCGAAGGCGTGGCGGCACTTCACCGCCGACTGCCGGTCGTACCTCATCCAGACGTTCAGCGAGATGTACCTCGTCGGCCGCGAGATGGGGGGCTCGCCGAAGCTGCTCGGCGAACTCATCAGCGAGAACATGAACGAAGTCCTCCAGCTCCGTCAACGCCGCGCACAGGCCGCGACGACCCTCATCGGACTCCTCTACGGTATTACCGCGGCGTCGACGTTCGCGTTCTTCATCGGGCTGCAGGTCGTCAACATCCTCGCCGGAATGGGACTCCAACTGGAGTCCAACGGGAGCTTCGACGTCGCCAGCCTCATCCACACCGGCGTCTACAACATCCCCCTCATCGAGTTCCTGCTCATCATCATCATCATGTTCAACGCCCTGCTCTCCGCCCTGATGATCCGTACCACCGACGGCGGCCACAAGGCCAACACCTACCTCCACTTCGTCATCCTCTCCTGGATCGGCTCGATCACTGCCGTCATGACGAAGTGGCTGGTCACGCAGTTCCTCGCGATCTGAGACCACTTTTTCCGACTCGGGTGGCCGCGAAGCGGCCACCTCTCGTCGCAAAAACTTGGGGAAAAAGGCCGGTCGCGCAAGCGCGACCGGTGAACCGCCTCGCTCCACTCGGCGGATGCTTGGACTACCACTTCCGCTTCCGCCTCCGCCACTGCCAACGCCTCCCCCACCGCAATATCGTCGCTCGGGCTTTCGCGGTACTTTTCAGCGTCCGCCGACTCACCACGGGTATGTCTGACCGAGCGGAGTTTCTGGCGGGCGACCGACCCGACGACGTGCACATCTTTCTGGCGCGGCACGTCGTGTCGAATCCGGACGCGCTGGCGGCACAGGACTACGGCGAGAAGGTCGATGGCGGCATCGTCCTCGTCCTGCCCGGCGACGAGGCGCGTGGCTCGTTCCGAAACGCGACGGGTATCGACGTGATGGGCTTCGCCCAGGAAGCGATGGGGACCGAGGGCGACATCGACGGCGAGTGCATCACCGCGACGTGTCCCGAGGCCGAGGGCGAGGAAGACCACCACACGGAGTTCATCTTCGCCTTCGCCGAGGAACAGAACGAGGAGGTCGGCGGCATCTACGCCGAGGGCGACGTCATCCACGCGTACGCGTCGTGTTCCTGCGGGGCGTCGTACTCCGATAAGTGGAACGTCGAGGAATAGCGTCCGCCGAGCGAATCGTTTCGACCGGGAGCGAGCAGCGCGAGCGACCGGACGATTTTATACTAAATTTTGCAAGGCGGGTGGCGAGGTGTGCGAGCCACCCAACGCAGTAAAATTTAGCGTCGGAACGTCGAGGAATAGGGTCCGTCGAGCGAACGCTCTTTATCGAACGCCGAAGTCGAATGCCCTGAACGGAGCGGACAGCGTCCGCTACGTCTCGGTCTCGATTCCCTCGTCGTCCTCGGGTTCGAGTCGGCGGAAGGCGTCGATGATCGCCTGTTTGGCGACGGCACCGCGGGTCGTCCAGTGGTGGGCGTAATCGAGCATGTCGTCGTAGATGTCGGGCTTGCACCCGGCGGCGCGGGGGTGGCCGCCGCCGTTGACCTGCTGGGCGACTTCGTGGCAGCGCTCGAAGTTCTCGGTGCCGCGGATGGAGGCGGAGCCGGCGGGTTTGACGATGACGGAGGCGTCGGCCCCCTGCTCGCGCATCGCTTCCGCGACCTCGTTCTGGGAACAGCGACCGTAGGTGACCCCGACGGTCCAGTCGTCGACCTCGCGGAGTTCGCTGCGCTCGACGGCCTTCTCGATGAGCGCCTCCTTCTCGACGCGGCGCTCTGCGAGGTACTCCTCGACCTCGGCCGGGAGGTCGGCACCGTGTTCGGCGACGACGGCGACGTACTCCTCCGGTTCTTCCCAGTAGGCGAAGTCGGCGATGTCGTCGCTACGAGGGTCGTCGCGAATCCAGAGGTCGTGGTCGCGCGTGACCGCGGCGAGGTCGGCGTACCGGTCGTCGAAGTCGTAGTCGAGTTCGGCGAGCGCGACGTCGGCCGAGCAGACCTCGTCGGAGTCGCCGACGGCGAGGGTGACGCCGGCTTCCTCGACCGTCGCGGCGAGGTCGGCGTCCCACTGGTGGTGGTCGAACCAGGAGACGCTGGCGGCGCGCTCGACGAGGGCGTCGAGGGCTGCGACGTCGTACTCCGAGTCCGGACAGAGGTCGCAGATGTACACCTCGGCGTCGGGGTCGGCGTATTCGGCGACCCACTCGATTGCCTCTTCGAGTTCGTGCGGGCCGGCGGGAATCAGCGAGCCAGCGCCACGGGCCTCACGGATCAGGGCGGTACAGGCGAGTCCGTCGGCGTCGGGGTCGGCCACCACGACCACGCTCGCACCGTCGAGCGCGTCGGCGGCTTCGAGTTCTGCTTGCTCTTCCTCGAACGAGTCGGGGTGGAAAAAGCCCTCGCCGGGCAAGACGGATTTGCGACCGATAGAGAGGCGGTCGTCGTCGATGAGCCAGTCGTCCATACCCCACTGCAACGGACCCAGCGCTATCAAGCCCGCGATTGGGCTTACGCGGATTCGAGCTGGCGGACGGTGAGGACGGGCATCGGGCAGCGGCGGACGACCGCTTCGGCGACGCTCCCGAGGACGAAGCCGTGCTCGCCGTGTCGGCCGCGGGTCCCCATCGCGACCACGTCGGCGTCGACCGATTCCGCGAAGGTTCGGATCTCCGTCGGCGGGTGGCCGCGGCGGACGGCGGTCGTCACCGAGTCCGCGGCGAAGTCGGCGACGTCTTGGACCGCGTCCGCTGCAGTCTCTTCGAGCGCGTCTTCGAGATCGGCGCGAAGGTCCTCGGGCGTGCCGTCGAGTTCACCTTCGTCGACGACCGACAGGCTGAGAACCGTGGCGTCGAACTTGTCTGCGAGGTCGAGCGCGACCGTCACCGCGCGTTCGGCGCTGGCCGAGCCGTCGGTCGCGATGACCACGGTGTCGAACATGCACGCGACTACCGAGCCAGTCGGCATAAAGTCCACGCGTCCGGTCCGGATCCCGGCCGGTCACCGACGACGAGATCGGCCGCGTCGCGGTGCCTTTTTTGTACTCAGGCCTCCAGTCCCTACCATGTCCGTCGAAATCGACACGGTCCTGGTGCCGGTCGACGGCAGCGACCAGTCTGTATCCGCGCTCGAATACGCCGTCGCCGTGGCCGAGCGCTACGGGGCGAGCGTCCACGCGCTGTACGTCCTCGAAGAGGGGCTCGTCCGGGGGATGGAGACGGGCGACGTCGAGGAGGAGACGGTCGCCGCCGAACACCAGGCGCTGGTCGACAGCGCGGGCGACCTCGCCGGCGACGTCACCGTCAGTCACTCGACGGCCGCCGGCTTCTCGCCCTCGCGGCTGCGCCAGCACCCGGGCAGCGTCATCCTCGACGCGGCCGAAGAACTCGACGCGGACTTCATCGTCGTCCCGAGGGAGACGCCGACCGCCGACCCCGCGGAAGTGCTCGGGAAGTCCGCCCAGTACGTGCTGGAGTACGCCAGCCAGCCCGTCCTCTCAGTGTAGTCGGATCGCCATCTCCATTTCGAACGTCTCAGCGTTGGCGGTCACGAACCCGACCGACCGGTACAGCGCGAGCGCCGGCTCGTTCCAGCGCTCGACGGTCAGCCACACCTTCTCGACGTCCTCGTCCTGACCGCGCCCGAGGAGCGCCTTCAACAGCGCGGTGCCGATGCCGGCTCCCTGGTACTCGTGCTGGACGAAGATCGCCAGTTCGTAGTCGCCGCCGTCGTCCTCCGTTGGCGGCGTGTCGGGGACCAGCGTCGCGTGGCCGACCACGACGGCCCCGTCCCTGGCGACGACGTTGACGCACTCGTCGCTCAGGAGCGTCTCGATCCAGTCGCGGATGGCCTCGTCGCGGACCGGTGGGACTCCCTGTGCCCGGTCTTCCGGATCGAACGCCTGATACATCTCGACGAGGTCCTCGTAGTCCGCGCCGGTCGCGACGGCGAGGTCGATCTGGCGGCCCTCCTGGTCCTCGAACGAACTGGGCGGAGCCTCGAAGTCCGCCGCGGCCTCGTCGGGGTACGCGCGCCCGGTCATCGTATCAGCGTCACCGAGGTCGTGGCGTTCAGCAGGACGAACTCGGTGAACGAGTCCAGATTGATCTTGCCGAGCGGGCTGCGTCGCCCCCCGGCGATGACGAGTCGATCGTACCCCTCTCTGTCCGCGAGTTCGACGAGGCTGCTCGCCGGCGTGCCGTTGACATCGGTAACCGAAGCATCGACGCTGCTGTCGTCGACGGTGGATCGGACCGTCGAGGCGAGCGAGTCCCCTGCTGCGTCGGCGTCGACGAGGACGGCGACAGTCAGGTCGTCACCCGCTTCCCGGGCGCGTTCGAGCGCCTGTTCCAGTGCCGTCAGGGACGCGTCGGTCCCGTCGACACCTACGAGAACGTACATAGGACATCCAGCGTGCGCCGGCAGCAAAAGGCCTCGCATACGCACCCACGCAGCACGACCGCCCGAGACGACGGGAGCGAGCGACGGCGGACAGCGGCCGCTGGCGACACGTTTTTTCGCTGTGGGCACGCAGCAACGCCCATGACCGACGGGCCGGACGGAGACGAGGCCGACGAGCGTGGTACCGGGGACGACTATCCGGACCCCGAATCACCGCCGAGCGAGACAGCGCAGTCGGTGGGGACCGACGACGAGCGGGGGGCAGGGGCCGAACGGGACGAACCCGAGGCGACCGCCGAGGACAGCCAGGGACCGACGGACGGCGAGATGCAGGGGGGCGACCAGCAGGCCGAAGCCGCAGAAGCGTCAGAGGGCGTTCCCGCGGACGGCGAGATTCCGGCGGACAGCGACGTCCCGGAGGACGTCCGGAAGTACGACCGCTTCAAGAAGATCGACGGCGGCACGTACGACCGCGCGAACGAGTTCCTGCGGGACCGAACCTACATCACCGCGCGCGAGTGGGCCATCGCCCGCCTCTGTGCCGACTTCCGGACCGAGACCGGGGTCGAGATGACGAAGATCGGCGAGAACCTTCCCGAACTCGTGCCGTTCATGACCGACACGTACACGCCACAGGCCGTGAACCAGGCGCGGGCGTCCTTCGAGGAGAAGGTCCGCAAGGCCGGCGCGACCTTCCTCTACGGGGCGATGTGCGACTTCTTCACCGCCGAGGAACTGGACGACGTGATGTACGAGGCCACGGAGGTCGCGAAGTTCCTGCTGGAGGTCGAGGGAGTCGAACTCACCGTCGAGGAGGAGTTGGAGAGCGAGGAGCGCATCTCCTCGGTCATGCGCGAGGTACGCGAGCACAGCGCCGCGCTGCGGAACGACGAGATCTGCTGTCCGGAGTGTGGCCACCACATGGACGTCGAGACCGAGGCCGAGGCCGGCGCGGACGCCAGCGAGTGACGGCGACGGCGACCCGCGTTCAGGCGGTGGCCGGCGCGTCCTCGCCGGGGAAGAACGGGGCCGGGTCGGAGTGAGCGAAGGTGACCGACCGGTCGCCCGCCAGCGGTCTGACGGTCGACCGCAGCACGTCTCTGTTCTCGACGACGTCCCGAAGCGTTCCGAGCTCGGACCGTTCGTAGTACAGCGGGACGAACACCGCGACGTCGTCACTCGCGGCTTCGAGCGCGACGAGCGGGAACACCATCGCGTCGGCGTCGCCGCGGAATACCTCGTAGGACGTGAATCCGTACGTCTCGGTGAGCGACTCCAGACGGTCGAACTCGTCGTCGGGAGCCACGACGTCGAAGCCGGTCCGGCCCTCCTCGTCTGGACCGACCACCGCGACGTCGCCGGGGTGTATCTCGACGGTTCGGTACCCGTCCGCGCGGTAGCGCTCGGCCACGTCGTGCATCTCCTCGACGACGGCCTCCCAGTGGGACGTCACCGCCGCAAAGCGTTCGTGGGCCTCCATCGTGAGGACGCGCAAGGTGCCGGCTCAAAAACCTTGGCCCGTTGACTGGATCGAGCCGCACAAAGGTTTTTGTGTTTATTGATTGGTACGTCTAGGAATGAGCGAACTGCTCAGCCTGGAGGGTCTGCGCACGCACTTCGATACCGCCGAGGGAACGGTGAAGGCAGTCGACGGCGTCGACCTGACCATCCGCGAGGGCGAGACGGTCGGTCTCGTCGGCGAATCGGGGTCGGGGAAGTCCGTGACGGCGCTGTCGACCATGGGGTTGGTGGACGACCCCGGCTACGTCGCGGGCGGGAGCGTGACGTTCCACGGCGTCGAGACGGTCCGGCGTTTCGCCAGGCGGTACCCGAAGGGCGTCGCGACCGGGAACGGAAACGGGTACGTCCACGTCGACGACGCCCGCGTCGACCGGGGCGGGGTCCCGGAGGCGGTCCGAGGGAAGGTCGGCGGCTTCGACGGCGGCGACGACACCGACCTCGCCCGGCGGCTCATCCGCACGAAACCGTCGCTGCTTGCGGACGACGACGGGGGGCCGGTCGAGATTCGAGCGGGTCGGATCGACCTCACGGCCGCGCCGGAATCGGCGATGCGAGAGATTCGCGGCGGCGACATGGGGATGATCTTCCAGGACCCGATGACCTCGCTCAACCCCGCCATGACCGTCGGCGAGCAGGTCGCTGAGTCGCTACGGTTGCACCGCTACGGCAAGCGGCGGTCCGATAGCTGGGTGAACGCCGTCAGAGAGGTCCTCCCGAAGGTGGGCGGCAAGGGCATCGACCAGCGGGTCCTCGGCGACGTCGTCGAGATGCTGGAGAAGGTGGGCATTCCCGAGGCGGCGGCACGGGTCGACGAGTACCCACACGAGTTCTCCGGCGGGATGCGCCAGCGCGTCCTCATCGCTATCGCGCTGGCCTGCCAGCCGAAACTGCTCATCGCCGACGAGCCGACGACGGCGCTGGACGTGACCATCCAGGCGCAGATCCTCGACCTCGTCAACGACCTGCAGGACGACCTGGGGATGAGCGTCCTGTTCATCACGCACGACCTCGGCGTCGTCGCCGAGACGTGCGACCGGGTGGCGGTGATGTACGCCGGCGAGATCGTCGAGGAAGGGCCGGTCGAGCAGATCTTCCAGAACCCGTCGCACCCGTACACGTACGCGCTGCTGGAGTCGATTCCCCGGGAGACGGTCGACCGGTTGACCCCTATCGAGGGCAACGTTCCCTCGCTCGTGGACCTCCCCGAGGGGTGTCACTTCGCGCCGCGGTGTCCGTGGGCCACCGACGAGTGTACGAGCGGAGAGATCCCGTATCTCCAGCACGGCCCGGAGGACGTCGACCACCGCTCGAAGTGCGTCATGGAGTCGTTCGACGAGAGCGAGTACGGGACCGACGAGGAGGGCGTCGCGGCGCGAGCGTCGACCCGGACCGACCGTCGGCTCGTCGAGGTCGACGGCCTGAAGAAGCACTTCTCACGTGCCGACGACCTGCTCGACAAGTACCTCGGCAGCGAGCCCGGCGCGGTGAAGGCCGTCGACGGCGTCAGCTTCGACATCTACGAAGGCGAGACGTTCGGGCTCGTCGGCGAGTCGGGGTGTGGCAAGTCCACGACGGGGCGGACCCTCCTGCGGATGCTCGAACCGACCGACGGCCGAGTGGTCTTCGCCGGCGAGGATCTGAGCGACCTCTCGCGGTCGGAGTTACGGGCGAAACGGCGGGACCTCCAGATGATCTTCCAGGACCCGCTGTCGAGTCTCGACCCGCGAATGACGGTGGGCCAGACCATCAAGGAACCGCTGGAGATACACGACCTTCCCGAGGCCGACGAGAGCGGGCGCTCGAAGCGACAGCGGCGCAACGACCGCGTGATGGAACTCATCGAGGCGGTCGGCCTCGACCCCGAGCAGTACGACCGCTACCCGCACGAACTCTCGGGCGGGCAGCGCCAGCGAGTCGGCATCGCCAGGGCACTGGCCGTCGACCCGGACTTCATCGTCTGCGACGAGCCCGTGAGCGCGCTGGACGTCTCCGTGCAGGCGCAGATCCTCAATCTGTTGGAGGACCTCCAGGAGGAGTTCGGGCTGACCTACCTCTTCATCGCCCACGACCTCTCCGTCGTCCGGCACATCTGCGACCGCATCGCCGTGATGTACCTCGGCGAGATCGTCGAGGTCGCGGACACCGCGGAGCTCTTCGACGACCCTCGCCACCCGTACACGAACGCGCTGCTATCGGCGATTCCCGAGCCAGACCCGACCGCGGAGACTGCGCGCGTCATCCTGGAGGGCGACGTGCCGTCCCCCATCGACCCGCCGTCGGGCTGTCACTTCCGGACGCGGTGTCCGTCCGTGATTCCACCGGCGGACGTCCAGATCGAGCAGGCGGCGTACAGAGAGGTGATGAGCCTCCGCCAGCGGATCGAGGACGAGGCCATCAGCCTCGACGCCGTGGCGTACGACTCGGCGACCGACCGAGGCGACCCCCCGCAGGTCACCGCCACGGACGGCGGCACCGGGATCGACGAGATAGTCGCGTCTCTCCGCGACGAACACCTCGATACCGACCTCTCGGGCGAGAACGCGCGCGTGGTCGACCGTGCCCTCGAACAGGTCGCCCGAGGCGAGTGGGAGGACGCGGCCGAGACTCTCCGGGACCGCTTCGAGAGCGTCTGCGAGCGCCAGAACCCAGTCCTGCAGGAGGGTGAACATCCCGCCGCCTGCCACCTGTTCGAACAGCCGGGCAGGGACTGACGACTGGCCGCGGATTCCCGGTCTGTGATAGATGTCAATGAAAAACCATCCAAATGTATTTACCCTCACCAGTTGGCCAAACTATGTGTCATGCCACGGAACGGAAACATCGACAGGCGGCGGTTCCTCAAAGCGGCCGGTGGTGCAGCGGTCGCGACGACGGTAGCAGGCTGTCAAGGCGCTGGATCGAACGATGGCGGCACGGCGACCGAGACGACGAGTGGTGAGGAGACGAGCGGTGACACCGACACGGAGAGCGGTGACGAGGGAGGGAGCGGCACCCTGACGTACGCACGCGGGAACGACTCGGGTACTCTCGACCCGCAGGCAACGTCCTCCGGCGAGGACGCGAAGGTCATCCAGCAGCTATACGACCAGGTCATCGAGTTCGCGCCGGGCAAGACCACCCTGCAGGCCGGACTCGCCAAAGAGTTCGAACTCGAAGGCACCACGGCGACGCTGACGCTCCGGGAAGGAGCGACCTTCCACAACGGCGAGGAGTTCACGTCGGCGGACTTCGAGGCTACCTATCGCCGATTCCTCGACGAGGAGTACGAATACTTCGTCGGCGCGGACACCCGGTCGTACTACGGCCCCTACCTCCTCTCGGTGGTGAAGACGGTCAACACGCCCGACGACTACACCGTCGAACTCGAGCTGAAGGAGAAGCACGCGCCGATGCTCCGGAACCTCGCCGTCTTCGCCTTCGGGATGATCTCGAAGTCGGCCATCGAGAGTTCCGACCCGCTCCGGAAGAATCCGGTCGGGACCGGGCCGTTCCAGTTCGAGTCCTGGAGCGAGTCGGACGGCCAGATCCGCCTCTCGCGGTACGCCGACCACTGGGGCACGAAGGCGAAGGTCTCGGAGGTCGTGTTCACCGAGATCACCGAGAACTCCTCGCGCGCGCAGTCGCTCAACGCAGGGTCGGTCGACATCATCGACGGTCTGGACGCCCAGACGACCTCGACCATCGAGAACTCCGGGAACGCCGAACTGGTGACGACGCCCGGCATCAACGTCGGCTACCTCGCGATGAACATGGCTCGTCGCGAGGAGTTCCGATCACAGAAGGTCCGACAGGCGTTCAACTACGCCGTCGACACGCAGGCCCTCGTCGAGAGTATCTACAGCGGCCTCGCCGTGCGGGCGAACCAGCCCGTGCCGGAGAACATGACCGGCTACAACGACGACCTCGACATGTACGACCGCGACGTCGAGAAGGCGAAATCGCTGCTGCAGGAGGCGGGCTACGGCGACGGCTTCGAGATCGAACTCGCGACGTTCCGCAACCCCCGGACGTACAACCCCTCGCCCTCCTCGGCGGCCCAGCTCGTCAAGTCGAACCTCGAAGAGGTCGGCATCACCACCTCCATCCGGACGATGGAGTTCAACGCCTTCATCGAGTACACCAACACCGGCAAGCACGACGCCTGCTTCCTCGGGTGGATGACCGACAACGCCGACCCGGACAACTTCTTCTACGCCCTGTTGCACCCCGGCGTGGAGGAGATTCCAGGAGGTCAGGACTGGGTCAGCTTCGACGCTGAGAACTTCAACACGCTGAACGTCGCCGCGTGGGCGAACCCCGACTACAAACAGCTCGTCGAGGAGGCCCAGGAGACCTACGACAAGGGCACTCGCGCGGAGAAGTACAAGGAGGCCGCGAAGATCGCGCACGATCAGGCGCCGTGGGTCTTCCTCGACCACGCAAAGGAGTTGCGCGGCGTCAACAACCGCGTCAGTGGCTTCACCATCGCGCCCATCAGCGGCCCGTACCTGAACCGCGTCTCGGTGCAGTGACGCGGGCGTCAGCGACTCGCACCAACAATGATTTCGCGAAGATTCCTGCTCAAGCGGCTGTTGCTCCTGGTTCCGGTGCTGTTCGGCGTCGCGACGTTCGTGTTCGCGATGTTGCACCTCGCGCCGGGCGACCCCGCGAGACTCATCGCCGGCCGGCGAGCGCCGGACGCCTTCGTCCAGCAGGTCCGGACCGAACTCGGCCTGAATCGCCCCGTGTACGTCCAGTACGGTGAGTTCCTGCTCGACGTCGTCCGGTTCGACTTCGGGAAGTCCTACCAGATCCAGAAGGGCGCACCGGTCAGCGAGATCCTCGAAGCCCGGTTCCCGGTGACGCTGGAACTCGCCGTCCTCGGTCAGCTCACCGGCATCGCCCTGGGGATTCCCCTCGGCGTCCTCTCGGCGGTCAAGCAGGACTCGCTCACCGACCACCTGACCAGAATCGGCGCACTGACCGGCATCAGCGTGCCCATCTTCTGGAGCGGCCCCATCCTCATCATGGTGTTCGGCGTGATGCTCGGCTGGCTGCCGACGTTCGGTCGCATCGCCACGACCTACACGTACGAGTCGGTCACGCACATGATCCTCATCGACACGCTGCTGTCCGGCAATCCCGCCGCGTTCGTCTCGGCGGCCAGGCACATGCTCCTGCCCGTGCTCGTCATCGGCATCTACTCGATGGCGCTCATCTCCCGGATGATGCGGTCGTCCATGCTGGAGGTCATCAGGCAGGACTACATGCGGACCGCGCGCGCGAAGGGCCAGGGCGCGAACATCACCGTGATGAAACACGGCTTCCAGAACGCGCTCATCCCGGTCATCACCGTCATCGGCATCCAGTTCGGGACGCTGCTCGGCGGCGCGATCCTGACCGAGACGGTGTTCTCCATCAACGGCGTCGGCACCCTCCTCGTCGAGGCGATCAACAACAGCGACTACCCCGTCGTCCAGGGCACGGTGTTGCTGTTCGCGCTCCTGTTCACGCTCGTGAACCTCGGCGTGGACGTCACGTACTCCTACCTGGACCCGCGCATCGAGCAATGATTTCCGATACGACCACACTCCGATTCCTCGGTGCATCGACCGCGGAGGGGGCCCGATGAGTACCGAGACTGTCGACGGCCGGACCGACACGCGGAACGCGCTCCAGCGACTCCGCGCCTCGCCGTTCCTCTCGGAACTGCTGTCGAATCGGCTCGCGCTCATCGGCATCGCCATCATCGCGACGATGGTCGCCGTGGCCCTCTACTCGCGAGTCACGATGGACGTCGGCGCGATCTCCGCCTCGCAGCTCTCGAACAACCCCGCCGACCAGTTCCTCTCGCCGCGGGCGCAGTATCCCTTCGGGACCGACATCCAGGCGCGAGGCATATTCGACCGCGTCCTCTACGGCGCGTGGTACGCCATGCAGTTCGGCACCGTCACCGTCGGTTCGTCGACGGTCCTGGGCGTCACCCTCGGGACCATCGCGGCCTACTACAGCGAGCTCACCGACAACGTCATCATGCGGACGATGGACGTGCTGCTCGCGTTCCCGTCGCTCCTGCTCGCGCTCGCGCTCGTCGCCATCCTCCCCGAGGAGTGGGGACTCTGGCGCGCGACGCTGGCGCTGACGCTCGTCTACACGCCACGGTTCGCCCGGGTCGTCCGCGGCGCGGCCCTGAAGGTCCTCGAAGACGAGTACATCGAAGCGACCGAAGCCCTCGGCGCGTCGGACCCGCGCGTGCTCGTCCGGCACATCATGCCCAACACGCTCGCGCCCATCACCGTCCAGTCGACGCTGAACTTCGGGCTGGCCATCATCGACCTCGCCGCACTCTCGTTCCTCGGCTTCGGTGCCGAACCCGGCACGCCCACGTGGGGAATCATGCTCTCGCAAGGCGTCGACCAGGGCCTCCTGAGCGGCTACTGGTGGTGGTCGTTCTTCCCCGGCCTGTTCCTCGCGGTCACCGTCCTCGGGTTCAACCTCCTCGGCGACGGGATGCGCGACGCGCTGGACCCGCGCATGCGCGAGGCGGTCGACTGAGGACGATGAACGCCCGGAACCGGTCCACGGACCTCGACCTCTCGCGGTGGACGCGCCGTCGCCTCCGACTGGTCGGCGGCGCGCTCGGCGTCGGCCTCCTCGCGGGCGTCCTCGGCACACTCCTCGGGACTGCACTCCTGACCGACCCGTCGGTCGCCCGTACGAAGACGTTCGCCCTCGGCGCGCTGTGTCTCGGGCTGGGCCTCCTGGGCTGGTCCGGCTCGGTCTTCGCCGGCCCCGGAATCGAGAACATGCACCGACACCTCGACAGCGGGAGCGACTGGAGCGAGACCGACTCCCGCCGCGCGATGGCGCGACTCGGCGGCTTCGGTGCCGGCGTGATGGCCGGCGTCGTCCTCGCGGCACAGGTGATCTGACACGATGGGACACCGCACATCCGGCCGCCCAGCCTCGATGGAGTGGTCCGGATGAGCGAGAGCTTCGGCGACCGTCCCGGCTGGCCTGCCGTCCGCGACCGACTGTACTGGCGAACCGGCGTCGGCGGCCTCGTCACCGGCGTCGTCGCCACTCTCGGGATCGCGTTCGTCACGGGCGACGCGGCCGCCGCCGGCGGCGACGTCCTCGGTATCGGCCTGCTCTGTGTCAGCCTCGGACTGCTCGGCTGGGGCGGGACGCTCGTCTTCACGCCGCGCGTTCGCGAACTCCAGCGGTATCTCGGCGACGAGCCCGCGTGGGACGAAGCCGCGCCGCGGCGTGCGATGGCCCGCGTCGTCACCTTCGGCGTGGGCGTCCTCGGCGGTGTGTTGCTGACGGTGCTGGTCTTCTAGCTCCGGGACGTGCCACGCCGCAGGAGCGCCGTGCGCACGCCGTCCGTTCCGAGTACCCGATCGGGTTGCCGACGGTCGTACACCCGAGAAAATCCGCGACGTGCTGCCCGGCACCGATGACCAGCGACTCGCTTCGGGCGGACACCGGACCGCGTCAGTCCTTTGGCTGCGGAGTCGACTCCTCGCTCGCCGAACTCTGCGCCCTCCGGACGTTCCGACCCTCGGCGTCGCCGAACTGCTCGTCGTCGCCGTCGCGTTCGTAGACGACGCGGCCGCGGACGAGCGTGAGGTCGGGGAAGACGCCGGTCCAGCCCTCGAAGGGCGTCCAGTCGCAGTTGGTGTGGAGGTCGTCGGCGTGAATCTCCCGTGGCGACTCGGGGTCTACGAGGACGAGGTCGGCGTCCGCGCCCTCCTCGATGCGGCCCTTGCTCGGCAGGTCGAACACGTCCGCGGGGTTCGCGGCGGTGAGGTCGCGCACGCGCTCGTACGTGATGTTGCCCTCGCGGGCTTCGGCGAGCAGCAGCGGGAGGACGGTCTCGACGCCGGGGACGCCGCTCGGGGCGTTCCAGATGTCGGCGTCCTTCTCCTCGCTGGTGTGGGGGGCGTGGTCGGTCGCGATCATGTCCACAGTGCCGTCGACGACGCGGTCGTAGACGCCCTGTCGGCGGCGTTCGCGGCGAAGTGGCGGGTTCATCCGTCCGTGGGTCCCGAGGTCGGGCAGGTCCTCGCGGGAGAGGAACATGTGATGGGGCGACACCTCGCAGGTCATGCCCGTCTCGGCGGCCTCGTCGATGGCCTCGGGCGTGCTGGTGTGGGCGATGTGGATAGTCGCGTCCTGCTCGGTTGCGAGGTCGCAGGCGTACTCGACGGCAGCGATCTCGGCGTCGGCCTGCCGGAGCGCGCTCCAGGCGTCCGCGTCGTCGCGTTCGCGGGCACTCTCGTTGAACCGGGTCGCGTCCTCGGCGTGGACGGTGACGGTGACGCCCTCCAACGTCGCGCGTTCGAGCGCGTCGGCGAAGCGGTCGCCGCCGATACCCATGTCGCCGGTCGAATCGGCGAGGAAGACCTCGCCCAGCGCGAACAGCGGGCGCTCGAACAGCGAGTCGGGGTCCCACTCGGGCGAGACGCCGCCGTTGATGCCGTAGTCGACGAGCGACTCGTGGGCGAGCGCCGCCTTGCGGTCGTAGTACTCGCCGGTGACGGTCGGCGGGTCCGTGTTGGGCTGGTCGACGACGGTGGTGACGCCGCCCGCCGCGGCACTCTTGCTCCCCGTGGTCCAGGTCTCCTTGTGCGAGAAGCCGGGTTCCCGGAAGTGAACGTGGACGTCGATCATGCCGGGGAGGAGGCGCTTGTCCGTCGCGTCGACGACGCGCTCGCCGTCTTCGGAATCGAGGTCCGACGCCACGGCCGAGATGGTTTCGCCGTCGACCCGCACGTCGCGGGTGCGACCGTCCGCCAGCGTCGCGTTGCGGATGAGCATATCACCCGCTCTGTCATCAGCCCCCCTAAGTGTCCCGGACCCGGAGAGCGGTCGCGTCCTCGGCGGCGAGTACGTCCTCGATGGCGGCGACGACCCGGTCCGGTCGCCCGTCACCGCCCGCTCGCGCGACGCTCCCGACCGAGTGGGGGTCGAAGGGCAGACCGAGCGCGTCGTACACCGGGTCGAGGACGGCGGCGATGGCCTCGTGCTCGCGGGGGACGACGACGCCCGCGACCATCGCCACGTCCCGGTGGACCCGCTGGGCGACGCCGACGAGTTTGCCGTCCGCCTGCAGCGAGTGGGTTCCGGGACAGAAGGAGTCGTCCGGCTCGCCGGCCCGCGCGTCGACGCCGAGGGAAGCGAGTGCCTCGACGAGCGACGCGGACACGGTCTCGTAGCGGGACTGGACGTTCCGCCGCTCGTCACCGACGCGTTCGGTTCGGGCGAACGCGACCGTCGTCCCCGTGAACGCGACGGCGCGGCCACCGGACTCGCGCTCCACTGGCGGGTAGCCGCGGGACTCGGCGGTCTCCCGAGCGCGGTCGTACCCGTCCGAGCGAACGTCCCGGGGGCCGAACGCGACCTGTCGCGGCGGCGTCCACACGCGCAGGCCGGGCTCGCCCGTCTCGCGGGTCCGGTCGACGAGGCGCGCGGTCACCTCGCGGTCGGCCGTCGGGTCAGCGAGAGCGCCGCGGAGGAGTCGCATCACCAGCGGTGGTGGACGCTGTCGGCGACGTGCTGTTCGTAGACGTCCCGGACAGCGCCGTGGGTCTGGTTCGACAGCGGGGGCAGATCCGCTGCAGCGACGTTCTGTCTGATGTGCTCGGGCGAGGTCGACCCGGGGATGACCGTCGTCACGGCGTCGTGGTCGAGAATCCACCGGAGCGCGAACTGGGCCATCGTGGCCGCCTCGGGCACCTGCGGTCGGAGGTCGTCGACGGCGTCGAGACCGGCCTCGAAGGGGAGGCCGGCGAACGTCTCCCCGCGGTCGAACGCCTCGCCCTCGCGGTTGAAGTTCCGGTGGTCGTTCTCGGCGAACTCGGTGTCTCGGGAGAGCGCGCCGGTGAGCAGGCCCGAGGCGAGGGGGACGCGGACGATGACGCCGACGTCGCGGCGCTTCGCCTCGCGGAAGAACAACTCTGCGGGCCGCTGGCGGAAGGGGTTGAAGATTATCTGGACGGTCTCGACGCCGCGCGGGCGGTCGTCCGCGCCCGTGCCGTCGTACTCGATGGCCTTGAGCGCCTGCTCGACCGTCTCGACGCTGACGCCGTAGTGGGCGAGCTTCCCCGCTGCCTGGAGGTCGTCCAGCGCGTCGAAGACCTCGGGTCGGTAGTACACCTCGGTCGGCGGACAGTGCAGCTGGAGCAGGTCCAGCGTCTCGACGCCGAGGTTCTCCCGCGAGCGGTCGACGAACCGTTCGAGGTTCGCCGCGGTGTAGCCGTCGGCGGTGTGGGGGTCGAGCCGTCGGCCGGCCTTCGTGGCGACGAACACGTCCTCGCGGTCGTAGTCGTCCTCGTCGAGCACGCTCCCGATGTGGCGCTCGCTCCGGCCGTCGCCGTACACGTCTGCCGTGTCGAGGAAGTCGACCCCGGCATCGAGCGCCGTGCGGACGGCCTCCCGTCCCGCATCGTCGGAGACGTCGCCCCAGTCGCCGCCGATGTTCCAGGTGCCGAGTCCGACCTCCGTCACGCTACTGCCCGTCGAGCCGAGTCTGCGCCGATTCATGCGCCGGGCTACGCCCCCTCCCCACTTTGGCCTACCCCTCGGTCGGGGCCAGCGTCACCGCGTCGCGGACGATGGCGTCGTGGTCGAACCCAGTCTCCGGGAGGTCGAACGGGTCGTAGAACTGGACGGCGGCGGCTTCCTCCAGCGGCTTCGGCTCGCCGCCGAGGACGCGGCAGAGATACGCCGCACTGACGTTGCCCCGCTCGTCCCGCCCCGGGTCGTCGTACAGGCCGACGAGGGTGACGGGCGAGACGTCGAGTCCAACCTCCTCGCGTGCCTCGCGCGCACAGGCCTCGCTGGCCGTCTCGTCGGGGTCGACGTACCCGCCGGGAAGGACCCACAGCCCCTCGCGAGCGCCCGATTCCTTCTGCATGAGCAGGACCTCGCCGTCACGCAGTATCACCGCGTCGGCCGAAAGTGCGCGAACGTCTCGCATGACAGGAGGTTCAGCGGAGAGACGGAAATGCGCGGGGTCGAGCCGACGCGTTGAAGCAACAGTGACCGATAAAGTGGACCAATGGCCGTCACGCTGGGAGCCGACGTTCTCTCGCAGTACCGTCGCTTCTCGCTGTACAATTCGCCGTACGACGCCCACGACGCCGGATGTGCTATCGACCTGTATCCCGAGGACCAGACGGCAGCCCCCTCCCCCGTCGCGGGCGAGGTCCTCGACACCCGAACCGTGAGCGCGCCGCCGAAGCCCTACGCCGTCGAGCACGACTACCTGATTCTGGTCGACACAGGAGAATACGTCGCGCGTGCGTTGCACGTGAAGCCGGGGGTCGAACCCGGCGAGTACGTCGAGCGGGGAGACTCGCTGGGCGAACTGGTCCGCTCGGGCTTTTTCGCCCCGTGGGTCGACAACCACGTCCACCTGGGGTTTCGCGACCCCGACGGGAACCACCTCCGCGCGAGCGGGTCGTTGCCGGTCGACGTCGACGTGCCGCTCGAACCGCTGGCGTGGGACGGGAGTGGAACGGTGGTCGAGACGGGCGAGACCTACGCCGTCCTCGATTCGCCCGCGCATCCGAACCCCGGAGCGCGGTGGGTCGGCGTCGCGAACGACGGCGGCGGCCTCCTCGACGGCGGACTGTGCCACTACGACGGCGGTGGCCTGCTGGGCGGTGGGAACGAAGCCAGCCCCTCGCTCTTGGGGACGCCGCTCGGATCGGTCGGACCCGACGGTCGGACCGTGTCGTGGGACGACCTGACCGTCCGCGCGAACGGGCGGGCAATCACCGGCCTGTCGCTCTTTCTCGCCCGGGACGACGCCTTCGGGGTGAAGCTGGTCTGTCCCGACGCGGACTTCCCGGTCGGAACCGACGTGACCGTCGAGATAGCGCGGCGGTGACGCTGGACGCGGCTACGCGAACGAAACGTCGTCCATCGTCGTGACTTCGCCGAACAGCCAGTCGGCGTGCTCCAGGGCGTACTCGCGGTGGGCGTCCTCGATCGCGCCGATGGCGTCCTCGACGAGCACTGGGCGGAAGTCCCGCAGTGCCGCCGAACTCGCAGTGTGGAGGACGCAGACGTTCGCGAGCGTTCCGCAGACGACGAGGTCGTCGATACCGTGTGCGTCGAGCCACCCCTCCAGCTGGGTCTGGTAGAACGCGTCGTATGTGTGCTTCTCGACGACGAGGTCGTCCTCGGTGGGGGCGAGGTCTTCGACGAGTTCCGTCTCCCACGTCCCCTCGACGACGTGTTCGCCCCAGCGGTCGAACTCGTCGTAGTAGTGAGCGTCGTCGAACTGTTCGGGCGGGTGGACGTCCCGTGTGAACACGACGCGCTCACCGGCGTCTCTGGCGCGTTCGACCAGTTCCGCGGCGCGTTCGACCGCCGCCTCGCTCTGCGGGGCGTAGAGGCTGCCGTCCGGATGGCAGAAGCCGTTCTGCAGATCCACGACGACGAGCGCGGTCGAGTCGGTGTCGAACTGCATATCTGTCGACGCTTGGACCGTCCCCGCCTTGAATCCACTGCGGTCGGTGGTTCGGACGCGTCCTTTTTCAGGCGTCGAGTCGTTTGACCGGATGATGTCCCGTTCCGCCGGCGTCTTCGTCGTCCTCCTCGTCGTCCTCGCGGGGTGCCAGGCACCCACTGCGACCCAGGCGAGCGTGGCCCACCCCCAGCCAGGGTCGATGGCCACCGAGAACGCTCCCGCCCCCGAGACCGACCGCCTCGGCTGGGAGAACGGCTACTGGCACAACGCGACGCTGTCTATCACGCCCGACGACGGACTCAACGAGAGCGAGCGCGCCGCCGTCGTCGCGCGTGCGATGGCTCGCGTCGAGGTCGTCCGCGGACTGGAGTTCGAACGCGACGTCTCCATCGACGTCACGACGCGGGCGGCCTACGCCAACCAGACGAGTGGCGACGGTACCGCGAACGCAACCCAGCGGACCTTCGAGAACGTCCGGGCGGAGGCGCTGTTTCTCGTCGGCGAGCAGCGCGATTCCGTCGCCGTCCGCCAGGAGAGCATGGGCCAGAGCGTCCTCGGCTACTACAGTCCCAGCTCCGAGAGCATCGTTCTCGTCAGCGACAGCGAGACGCCGCGAATCACCAACGAGCGCACGCTCGCGCACGAACTCACCCACGCGCTGCAGGACCAGCACTTCGGCATCGGCGGCCACGTCGCAAACACTTCGGACGCGCGGAAAGGACGGCTCGGGCTCGTCGAGGGCGACGCCATGCTCGTCGAAGACCGGTATATCGATCGCTGTGGCGAGACGTGGGACTGCGTGCAGTCGAAGACCGAGGGGACCAGCGTCGGCGGCGCGAGTTCCCGAATGCACATGGGCCTGTACCTCGCGGCCATCTTCCCGTACGTCGACGGTTCGGTGTTCGTCACGCACCTGCACGACCGCGGCGGCTGGGACGCGGTGAACGCTGCCTACGAGCGCGCACCGTCGACCACCGCGGAGGTGATCAGTCCCGAGCGCTACCCCACCGACGCCGACGCGGTGCAGTTGCGAGACGAATCGACCGACGACTGGGAACGCGTCCGACCCGCCGCTGGCGACGGCGACCGACTCGGACAGGCGTTGCTCTCGACGATGTTCATGTACACACTCTACGACGAATTCAACAGGAGCGCCGCCGTCGACGTCCGGACTGCGTTGAACGTCGACGACGATGGCACGATGGACCAGACCGACCCGCTGAACTACGCCCTGCCGGCGACGGCGGGCTGGACCGGCGACCGCTTCCACGCGTACCGCAACGGCGACCGAACCGGCTACGTCCTCCAGACGACCTGGCGGAACGCCAGCGAAGCCGGGGAGTTCGCCGAGGCCTATCGGGGCCTGCTCTCCCACTGGGGCGGCGAGCGCGTCGGGCCGAACCGCTGGCGAGTCGGTCCCGACAGTCCCTTCACCGACGCCTACGCGGTCATCGTCGACGGTGAGACGGTGACCGTCGTGAACGCCCCGACGACCGACGCGCTCGGCGAGGTGTACGGTCCCGCCGGACCCACCGCCCAGCGAGTGGAGGCGCGATGACGATGCGCCGCGCACTGTTCCTCGTGGTCGTGATGGTGCTCGCCGGCTGCAACACCGCGCTCGGGCCACAGACGGCCACGCCGACGCCCATCGACAGCGGGAACGGAACCGACCCCGAGAGCGACCAGCTCGGGTGGGAGGCCGGCTACTGGTACGACGAGTCGCTGCCGGTCACCCCGGAGGACGGGTACAACGAGACCGAACGCGACGCCGTCGTCGCCCGAACGATGGCCCGCGTCGAGGTCGTCCGGCAACTGGAGTTCAACGAGAGCGTCCCCGTCGAGGTCATCTCGCGAGCGGAGTACCGCGAGCAGAACAGCGGCGGCGGGAACGGCTCGGACGCTCACCGACTGTGGAACAATCAGGTCTGGGAGGGGCTGTTCCTCGTCGGTGAACGCGACGACATCTCCCAGACGTTCGACGACACGCTCGGGTCCTCCGTGCAGGGCTACTACTCGCCGGGCAAGGGAGAGATCATCCTCGTCAGCGACGCGCCCTCGCCGACCATCGACCGGACGACGCTGTCACACGAGCTGGTCCACGCACTGCAGGATCAGCACTTCGGCCTCGACGGGTCACCGCCGACCCAGGACCGACAGCTGGCGCGCAACGGCATCGTCGAGGGCGACGCGATGTTCGTCCAACACACCTACTCGTCGCGCTGTAGCGACGAGTGGGAGTGTCTCCCGAAACCCGAATCCGGGAGCAGCGGGTCGGGCTCGGGCTCCGGCTACAACCGCGGGCTGTTCCTGACGATCTACCAGCCCTACGCGACGGGTGGATCGTTCGTCGCGACGATTCAGTCGCGAAGCGGCTGGGAGGGCGTCAACGACGTCTACGCGAACCCGCCGGTCAGCACCGAACAGGTCATCCATCCCACGAAGTACCCCGACGAGAAGCCGGTGAACGTGACCGTCCGTGACCGTTCGACCGCGGAGTGGCAACGGTTCGACGTGGACCCCGAAGCCGACACCGTCGGCGAGGCCTCCATCTACGCGATGCTCGTGTCGAACGGCGCGGTCGAGCCGGAGGACTACTACAGCTACCGGTCCGAGGCATCCGCCGGCTGGGCCGGTGACGCGCTCGTTCCCTACCAGACCGACGACGAGCGGTACGGCTACGTGTTCCGCACGACGTGGGATACCCGCGAGGACGCCACGGAGTTCCGCGACGCCTACCTGAAGGTACTGGAGACCCACGACGCGCAAGCCCGCGGCGACGGCGTCTACGTCATCAACGAGTCCAATCCGTACGGCGACGCCTTCCGCGTCTCTCGGTCCGGGAAGATCGTCACCGTCGTCAACGGACCGACTGTCGACGACCTCGACGCGATCCACGAGTGAGCGCAGCGTTTCACGGGTAGTTTTCTCATTGGGCCGCAAACGGCGAGCCAATGAGCGACGAATCCGGTTCCTTCGACGTCCTGCCGCCCGCGGCCATCGCGAGCGGCCGGGCGACCGACGCCTACTTCGAGCGAACGGTCGAGACGCTCGCCCACGCCGGCAAGAACCCACACGTGGTGGCCGAGGTCACCGCCGACCAGTTCCCGACCGGGAAGTTCGAGCTGTTCGCGGGCGTGAAAGACGCCGCGAACCTGCTCGCCGATTTCGACCTCGACGCGGACGCACTGCTGGAAGGACAGCTGTTCGACGGCGGTCCAGTCATGCGGATCGAGGGGGAGTATCTGGAGTTCTGTCGGCTGGAAACTGCACTTCTTGGCTTTCTCTCGCACGCCAGCGGCGTCGCCACGAAGGCACTGCGAGCACGCCGGGCGGCCCCGGAGTCGACGGTGCTGAGCTTCGGGTCCCGACACGTCCACCCCACCATCGCGCCGATGATCGAACGCTCGGCCCTGCTCGGCGGCCTCGACGGTTTCTCGAACGTCGCTGCCGGGGACGTCATCGGTCGGGAAGCAGGGGGAACGATGCCGCACGCGCTGCTCATCTGCTTCGGGAAGGGAAACCAGGAGGACGCGTGGCGGACGTTCGACGAGGCGGTCGGCCCGGACGTCCCGCGGGTCGCGCTCTGTGACACCTTCAGCGACGAGGTCGACGAGTCCGTCCGGGCCGCCGCGGCCGTCGAGGACCTCGACAGCGTCCGCATCGACACGACGAGTTCCCGACGGGGAGACTTCCAGCACATCGTCCGGGAGGTCCGGTGGGAACTCGACGCCCGCGGGTACGACGACGTGGGTATCTTCGTCAGCGGCGGTCTCGGCCCGTCGGAGCTACGGGGGCTTCGCGACCTCGTCGACGGGTTCGGCGTGGGCAGCTACGTGAGCAACGCCGACCCGCTGGACTTCTCGCTGGATCTCGTGGAACTCGACGGCGAACCGGTCTCGAAGCGCGGCAAGCTCGGCGGCGTCAAGGAGGTCTACCGGACGAACGACGGCCACCACGCAGTCGCGCTGGCGGACCGTCCCGGCCCGACCGACGCCGACCCGTTGCTGGAGCCGCTCGTCCGCGACGGCGAGATCGTCCGCGAGTTCGACCTCGACGACGCCGTCCATCGTGCCCGTGAAGACGCCGACGCAGTCGGGTTCGGCGACGACGAGTAGCGACTCGGCACCAGCCCTTTTACAGCCCCGGTGCTACGAAGTGGCATGCGGAGTTACACCGTCGGGCGCATCTGGGGCATCCCCATCCGAATCAGCGTGTCGTTGCTCGTGTTTCTCCCCGTGTTAGCCTGGCTCATCGGCAGTGGGCAGCAGATCGCGGTATACGCCGGCCTCGTCACCGGATTCACCGGGACGCCGCTGGACCTGTCGGTGCTGCGAGCCGGCACGACGCCGTGGCTCATCGGCGCGGTGGCGGCACTGGGCCTGTTCGTCAGCGTCGGCATCCACGAACTCGGCCACTCCTGGGTCGCGATGCGGTACGGGCTGTCCGTCGAGTCCATCACGCTCTGGATCCTCGGCGGCCTCGCGAACCTCGGGTCGATTCCGCGCGAGTGGAACCGGGAGTTCTGGATCGCCGTCGCCGGGCCCATCACGAGCATCCTCGTCGGCGCGGTCTGCTACGTCGTCGCGGTGGCGCTTCCATCGTCGCTGCCGATTCTGGTGTTCGTGTTCGGCTGGCTGGCCGTCACGAACGTCTCGCTGGCCATCTTCAACATGCTCCCGGCGTTCCCGATGGACGGCGGCCGAGTGTTCCGGGCGTTACTGGCACGTAACCGACCGTATCCCATCGCGACGCGGATCGCCGCCCGCGTCGGGTCCGCGTTCGCCCTCTTATTCGTCGTCGTGGGCGTCCTCGCGTTCAGCCCGCTCCTGCTGTTACTCGCGATCTTCCTCTACGGTGCGTCGACCACCGAATCGCGGATGGTGATGCTGGACTCGCTGCTGGAAGGGCTCACCGTCGCCGACCTGCTCGCGCCCGACGCTTCGACCGTCGACGCGGGCGACTCGGTGGCGAGCCTGCTCGACCGCATGCTCGGCGAGCGCCGGACCGACTTCGCCGTCGAGCGCGGCGGGAGCGTGGTCGGGACCGTCTCGCTCTCGGCCGTCAAGGCCGTCCCACAGGACGAGCGGGGCCATCGCACCGTCGGCGACGTGACGACCGAGCCGACGCTCCGGTTCGACGTCGAGATGGACGCCTTCGACGCCATGTCCGAACTGTCGGGGAGCGGCGATTCGGTCGCCCTCGTCGAACGCGACGGACGGACCGTGGGGGTCGTGTCCATGACGGACTTCGCGACCATGCTGCAGTTCATCCAGTCGCGGAACGCCGAGCGGGTCGGCGTTCGGATGGGACAGTAGATGCCCGACTCCGACGAACGGCACGACGAGCGGGTCGACGGCGGGACGCGGACCCGCGACGACGAGCGAGCGACCGGCGACGTCGACGTGGACGACCTCCTCGCCGACCTCGAAGCGCTGGCGACCGAAGTCGACAGTCACGCCGAGCGCCAGCGGGTCAGACAGTCGATACGGCTGGCGAGACGCGTCGACGCCGACGACGGCGTGTTCGACCAGTACATCAGGAAGTACACCCGGGACGACGTCGCGGAGTCGTTCGCCGGCGCGGTCCTGTTCTCGATTCCGCTCCTCGTCGAGGACGGCGTGAGCGCAATCGCCGGTCACTTCCTCTCCGCGACGGTCGCGGGCTTCCCCCTGTACTACGCCGGAAACGTCGCGTTCGTGTTCGTCCTCGTCTCCGGCGTCCTGTACTGGTCGGACATCCAGAACGTCGAGGTCTACCGCCCGCTGTTCGGGGTCGTTCCGCGACGGCTGGTCGGCGTCCTCGTCGTCTCCTTTCTGACCGCCGCGGTCTTGCTGACGCTGTGGGGACGCGTGGGCGCGTGGCGACAGCCCGACGTCGCGCTCGCGCGGATCGTCGTGGTCTGGACGGTGGCTTCGCTCGGTGCCAGTCTGGGGGACATCCTCCCCGGCGAGAGCGACAAGCCGGACATCAACGACGAACTCGCCGAGTTCGTGGACGCGCTCGACTAGTCGTCAGCGGGAAGCTCCCGGAGCGCGGGCGAGTGGTCCTCGCCGATGCCGGTCGTCACGACGAGCCGCAGCCCCGCCCGGACGCTCATGTCGATCTCGTGGACCTGGTCGTCGGGGACGACGACGAGCCGGCCCGCGGTCGGGTTCGGGCTGTTCGGGAGGAAGACGTTCACGGCGTCGTCGCCTGCCAGGGAGTCCGCGGCCGGCGGTGCCTCTCCGGTGACGAGCCCGATCGAGTACACTCCCTCCCGCGGGTACTCGACGAGGACGACGCTCTCGTAGCGGCTCTGGTGGTCGACGAGCGAGTTCGCCACCTGCCGGACGCTCCCGTAGATGACGTTCACGAGCGGGACGAAGTCGATGATCCGGCCCATGTTGCCGAACATCCGCTGGCCAGCCTGCCGCTGGGCGAGGTACCCGACGAGGACGATCCCGGAGACGATGAGACCCGTCGTCAGCGCCTGCGCCAGGAGGTGATTGTTCGCCGTCGTCTGCGTGAGCCCCAGCCACGCGACGACCGGGTCGACGACCGTCAGGAGCCAGTTCGTAAGCAGTTGCAGGATGTACAGTGTGACGGCCAGCGGCGCGATGAGGACGAGCCCGGCGACGAAGCTGTTCTTGATCCGCGACGTCATCGACATGGCCCGGCTACGGAAGCGAGTGCCAAAAGGGCGGGTGACCGTTCACGCGGCAGTTTGCCGACGGGACCGGTCAGTCGTCGCCGGCAGTCACGGGGTCGGCCACGTCGGTCCGAACGTCGCCACCGCGCCAGCTTCCGCGACGGAACCACGCGTACGCCAGCAACCCGCCGAAGACGTTCGAGACGAGGAAGGATAGCCAGATACCCTCCTCACCCATGGACTGCGCGGCGACCCACGCCAGCGGAAGCCGAACGACGCCGAGCATGGTGATGGCGATGGCCGCGGCGATGAGCGTCTTGCCCGCACCCCGGAAGCCGCCGGAGTAGGCCCGGACGAACCCGAGGAAGCCGAACGTCGGCGCGACGTATCTGAGAAACTCCGCGCCGACGCGCACGACCTCGCGGTCGTTCGTGAACACGTCGACGATGGGGGCCGCGAAGACGAACACGACGACGCCCGCCGCCGCCAGGATGACGAACGACACCTTCGCCGCGAAGTGATTCGCCCGCTCCGCCCGGTCGGGCTTGCCCGCGCCGATGTTCTGGCCGGTCATCGTCTCGACGCCACGGTCGACCGCGATGGCCGGCAGGAAGATGACCGAGAACACGCGAATTCCGATTCCGAACGCCGCCACGACCGTCGTCGAGAACATCCCGACGATGAACAGCAGCAGGTTCACCGAAATCGAGCGGGAGGTGATCTCCAGCGACGCCGGTGCGCCGATGCGGACGAGCTTCACCAGGTAGCTCAGGTCCGGCACCATCTGGCGGGGGTGGATCTGGACGCCGCGTTCGCCACGGAGGAGGATGGCCAGCCCGACCACCATAGCCAGCGAGCGGGCGAAGACGGTCGCGACCGCAGCACCCTCGACGCCCATCTGCGGGAACGGTCCCCACCCGAAGATGAGGAACGGGTCGAGCGCGATGTTCAGGACGACGGTCCCGAACATGACGACCATCGGCGTGATGGTGTCGCCGTAGCCCCGCATGAGCGAGACGAAGACGAAGAAGACGAACATGAACACGAGGCCGCCGGAGATGACCTGCATGTACGCCGTCGCCCCTTCGAGGACGCCCGGCGAAGCGCCCATCGCCTCGAGCACGTCCCCGACGACGAAGTAGCCCAGGCCGCCCAGGACGAGCGAGCCGAGGGCGGAGAACGTCACCGTCTGCGACGCGGCGTACTCCGCCTCCCGCTCCTCTTCGGCACCGACGTGCTGGGCGACGAGGACGCTCCCCGCCACGGAGAGGCCCATCCCCAGCGAGAACAGCAGGAACACCATCGGGAACGCGAAGCTGATCGCCGCCAGGGCCTCCTTGCTGAGCATCCCCAGCCAGACGGTGTCCGCGAGGTTGTACGCCGTCTGGAGGAGGTTCGTGACGACGATGGGGATCGACAGGTAGAACAGCGGTGCACCGATGCTACCCTCCGTCAGGTCGATCTCGTCGCGGCCCTTGAAGACGCTGCCGACGGCATCCGACACGGAACTCCGCAGGCTCATTCTACCGGTGCCTCCGCTTCGGCCGCGACGACCTGATCCTCCACGTAGCGCAGCAGGGTCCCCTCGACGTCGTCGGGCGAACCTCCGACGGCGACGTGTCGGGTCCGGACCCCGTTGAGGAGGGTCAACACGAAGGTCGCCGTCTCCTCGGGGTCCAGGTCCGCGCGGAACTCACCGGCCTCGACGCCGGCAGCGACGACCGCGCGCAGTCGCTCGTGGACCAGCGCGTCGATGTCCGCGATTCGCTCACGAAAGCCGTCCACGTAGGGTGCCTGTGCTTTGATCTCCAGCAGCGCCGTATGGAACTCCGGATACCGTTCCGTAGAGGGCGACAGCAGTTCTTCCAGGAGTGCCAGGAACTCGTCGGTGGGCGTCTCGCCATCGACGGCGGCGAGTCGCTCGGTCATCCGTTCGCCGAGGTTGTCGAGGAAGGCCAGCAGGAGGTCGCGCTTCGTGTCGTAGTGGTAGTGGAGGGACGCTTTGCTCTTCGACGACTCGTCGGCGATGTCCTGCATCGTCAGCGCCGCGTAGCCGTGTTCGCAGAGTGCGCGGTGGGTCGCACACATGATGTCTTCGGAGACCGATTCGTCCATCGACAGGAACTTGACTGACCAGTCAGTTAAACGCTCCGAAGCCATCGGCGACGACCGACCGAACGGCTTAATCCACGCACCCGACTACTCCCAGTTGGCAGAGAGAGCCCGGCCTCCGTGAACGCGCCGCTGGCGCGTGCATGAGGAAAGTCCCCCCACCGTCCGGGCAGGTGACCGGGCGCAAGCCCGGGGCGGGAGACCGTCGGCTATGGAACAGAAACGAGACCACTCCACCCGACCGATGACGTGCGCGAACCCGAACCGAGAAGGCACGGGCCGTCCAGGCGCGAGCCGAGAAAGGAACGGGGAGTCACCCACAGAGGGCCGACGGTGGAGAACGGATGGAACGGCGAATCCTCACCGGTGCAAGCCCGCAGGGTAGGTAGCCCGGAGGCACGTGGAATTCCACGCCCCTGCGGACGCTCAGCCGAATGCCGGGCCGAACAGAAGGGGGCTTACTCCTCTCAGCCGCCATCGACGCCGAGCGACGGCGTCGTCGAGCGCGACACTGGGCGACGTCGCCGAATCGCTCCAACAGGCTCTTACTCACCGACAGTAACTGACGAGTAATGCTCCCGCGGGGACTGGTGGTGCTGGCGCTCGTCGTCCTGGCCGGCTGTGCCGGGGTCGTCCCGTCCGGAGAGTCGGTGATGGACGCGACGGCCACCGACGAGGCCACCGCGACCACCGCGCCGAACCCGTGGGCCACCGACGAGATCGTCGTCGCCATCTACGCCCCGGCCGACGAGCGACACCGCTATCGGAATCTCACACGCCGGGCACTCGCGTTCTGGGAGGCCGAATCGACCCAGTACGTCGGGTATCCGGTCGACTTCCGGCTCTCCGACGACGTCGTCGACCCGGACGTTCGCATCACGTTCGTCGAGACGGTCCGGAACTGCGGGCGCGAGGACCACACCGCCGGCTGTGCCCCGCTCGTCGAGGACCCCCGGTACGCCTCACTCCCGGCCGACGTCGAGGTGAAGACGGGCTACGACGACGACTCGACCGTACAGGTCGTCGAACACGAACTCGGTCACGTGCTGGGCCTCGACCACGAGGACGCGCCCAAAAATGTCATGGCCGGCGTCAGTCAGCTGACCACCCGTCCCCAGCCCAACGCCACGGAGCAGTCGCTTCCCTGGACCGACCGCGAGTTCACCGTCTACGTGAACACCGCGCAGACGGGCGACCGGAACGCGACCGAGGTCGACCGCCAGCTGAACGGGGCCTTCTCGTACTACGAGGGCGGTGCGGACGGGAACGTGCCCGATGGCGTTCGCTTCCGACGCGTCGAGAACGAGTCGGCAGCCGACATCGTCGTCCACTTCGACCCGGACAGCGACTGCGGGGACGCCGGGTCGTGCGGGTCGTTCCGCGGCCTCGACCCCGACGGCGACGGTGCGATGGAGGAATACACGCGCCAACGGATCACCCTCGTGGGCACCGACACCGACGCCATCGGCTGGCACGTGGGCTACTGGCTCGCCGCTGCGTTCGGGATGGAACGACCGGACGAGCGCCCCCCACCGCTCCAGCCCGACGCGACGTTCGGGGAACGCCGGAGTAGCTGGTGGGATTAAGAGGCTCTGCCCTGTCTGTGCAGACGTGGACAGCGAACGACTCGAACGCGAACTCGCCGAACGCTACGACGCCAGCGAGGAGGTGTGCCACATCGTCTCCCGGCAGGCCCGCGACCTCGACGACTCCGGCCTGTTTGCCGACGACATCGGCTCGCCGCTGACCGTCGAGGTCGTCATCGACAACCTCGACGACGCGCCCGAGCAGTACACCCTCCCCGAGCGGTGGAACTGGTGGCTCGACGCGCTGGAACTCTCCCACGGCGGCTACGACCGGTTCCACGTCCGCTCGGACGTGGTCTGATACTGCCGGCTGGACCCGTCGTCCGGTCGGACGAAACCGACGGACGGAAACCGCCGTATCGTCTGTGTTTCGCCCATGGACCTGCGCTTTCTCGGTGGGGCCGGAGAGATCGGTCGGAGCGCGATCCTCGTCAACGACTCGCTCCTGCTGGATTTCGGCATGACCACGGACTCACCACCGAAGTTTCCCGTCGGAGCGGGACGAGGGAGCGACGTCGACCCCGACGCCGTCGTGGTGAGCCACGGCCACCTCGACCACGCCGGGGCCGTGCCCGCGCTCTGTTCCGGCGACGCCCGCCCGCCCATCCACTGGACGCCGCCAACGTACGAACTCGCGCTTACGCTCGCGCGAGATACGCTGAAACTCCACGGCGGCAGCTACGGCTGCCCGTTCACCGAGGAGGAGGTCAAACGCGTGACCGAAGTGTCACAGACCCACGGGTACCGCCAGCCCTTCGAGGCGGCAGGCCACGAGGTGACGCTGTTCAACGCCGGCCACATTCCCGGGAGCGCGCACGTCCTCGTCGACGACGGGGACACCCGCCTGCTCTACACGGGCGACTTCCACACCGACGACCAGCGACTCGTGGCCGGAACGACGGCCCGGCCCGACGCCGACGTCGTCATCTGCGAGAGCACGTACGCAGACGTCGAACACGAGGACAGAGCGACAGTCGAGGAGCGGTTCGTCGAGAGCGTACGGACGACGCTGTGGGAGGGCGGCACCGTCGTCGTCCCGGCGTTCGCCATCGGTCGGACCCAGGAGATGCTGCTCGTCTGTGCGGCACACGACGTCGACTGCTACGTCGACGGGATGGGGACCGACGTGACCACCCTGTTCAAACAGTACCCCGAGTTCGTCCGGGACGGCGAGCGACTCCAGCGCGCCAAATCACACGCCAGGTTCGTCACCGGTGGCGGCGGTCGAACGACCTACTCCGGGGCGACCACCGGCCAGCGGAAGCGAATCGCCGAGAAGAACACCGTCATCGTGACCACGAGCGGGATGCTCTCCGGCGGCCCCGCGATGACCTACGTCCCCGAGATTCGGGGCAATCCCGTCAACAAGATCGCGATGACGGGCTACCAGGTCGAGGGGACGCCGGGGCGGGAACTCGTAGAGACCGGGCGCGCCGAGTTCGACGGTCGCGTCATGCCCGTGAGCGCGCGGGTCGAACAGTACGACTTCTCCGCGCACGCCGACCGCGACGGCCTCGAGTCCTTCCTCGATTCCTACCGGGACAGCCGGCTCCTCCTGAACCACGGCGACGACCCCGAGGCGTTCGCCGCCGACCTGCGTGCCGAGGGCTTCGACGCGAGCGCGCCGGATCTCGGCGCGACCGTGTCGGTGTAGGCTGGCCGCGGCGGGATTCGCATCGGGACGAAGCGTGACCCTTGAGACGCTGGCCCACCCACAGGGAGCCATGCCCGAAGTCACGGTCTACTCCCGCGAGAACTGCCACCTGTGCGAGGAAGCGCTCGATACGATTCGGGAGGTCGCCGAGAGCGTCCCGGAACCGGTGGATATCGAGGTTCTCGACGTCGACGAGGCCGGGCTTGCCGACGAGTACGGCGAGCGCGTCCCGTACGTGTTCGTCGACGGCGACCCCAAGTTCAAGTATCGCGTCGACGCCGAGAAGTTGCGGCCACTCCTGTCGAGGTAACTCCATTCTCGAACGGCTGTTAGCGGACCAGAGAGCCGCGCTCGCCGTCATCGAACGTCGAGCGTGTCCGCCAGCGGTCCCGAGTCGATTCCCAGCAGGCGATAATGTCAGTATATAATGTAATACACAAAGCATATACCAGCGACACAAGTCAGTTCGGGATGCCCCCTACCCATGGTCACAGCAGCGAGTAGCGGCGTCGAATCCGGCAACTGACGCCGAGTACGAACACGCAGATGTCGAAAGCTGCTGTGGCCGCACGCAGACATATACATCCACTATCCATGACACGCACGTCCAAACTCCGTAGCCTGTTCCTGTCGACGCTACTGGTGCTGTCAGTGTTCGCAGGGACGGTCGCGTTCGCGGGTACGGCTGCTGCCGCCAATCAGCCAACCATCGTGAGTGCGACGGAGTACTCCCCGAACGGCAACATCGAAGTAGCGTTCAACAGATCGATCCAGAAGGAGAACGGAATCTCGACCTTCACCGGTGCTGACATCACCGTCTACATCGACGACCAGCAGTACACCGGTGGTGACATCAGCTTCGCCGGCCTCGACGACGATGGTAGCGACGGTGACATCGTCTTCCGCGTCACGCCGGCCGGAGACCTGACGCCGAATCAGAACGTCACCGTCGACATCGAGCCCGACGTGGAAGCAGCCAGCGGCCCCGACACGACGCTCGACGTCAACGAATCCGTCGACGTGACCTCCACGGACATCGAGGAGGACGCCAGCTCCGCTGACTCCTACGACAGTCGCTCGCAGGCGCTGACGGTCTACGAGGGCGAGAAGATCGCGCTGTGGGCCAACGAAGGCGGAAACGACGACGAGGAGGTCACCGTCAAGCGCGTCGACGGCACGACGCAGCTCCAAACGTCGACCGGCGCGAACAGCCGCGTGGTCGCCTACAACACCAGCGGCCTGACCACGGGCGGCACCTACTCGGTGACCTACCAGAGTAGCGACGGCAACGCGAGCCAGCGGCGGTTCTTCAACGTCAGTGACCTCCAGCTAGAGGCGTCCGTCGACGACAAGAACCTCACGGACACGGACGACCTGGAGGTCGACGTCTCCGCCATCCGTTCGGGTGAGGTGACGGCGACGGTGTACGACGCCGACGACGACGAGGTCGACGCGCAGGTCGCCACCCTCGACGGTGCCCCGCCGTCCGCGACGATCAACATGGGGACCCTCGACAGCGAGGACGGTCCCTACAGGGTCCAGGTCGTCGATAACGCCACCGGGAACTCCCTGAACGTGACCGACATCAGGGTCTCGGAATCCGCGGAAGGCGCGGCAAGCCTGCAGTCCAGCATCGTCACCGACCACGCCGGAGACGTCGTCCAAATACCGGTCTCGGTCTCCAACACCGACGAGGCTACTGTCGTCGTCGGGAGCGCCACCGAGGACAACTACGTCGCAAACCTCTCGGTGCGAGACGGTGACGACGACGGCGAAGTCGTCGTGCTGTTCAACACGTTCACCGCTGGGACCGGAACCAGCGGTAGTGCCAGCGGCGTCTTCAGCGTCGAGGACAGCGACGACAAGCTCATCGAGAGCCACGAGAACGAGTCCGCCGGGCTGTTCGACATCGCCCGCGCGAACGAGAGCACGCTGGACCCCTCCGATTACAACGTCGAAGTCTACGCCGGTGACAACGCCGACCCCGACGCGGTCACCGCGGACAGCGCCGACGACATCGGCACCGTCTCGCTCCTCGAACCGTCCGTCGACGAGACCACCCTCCACGTCCTGCCGAACGGGCGTGAGGGTGACGTCGACGATCTCGAATCCCTCCAGGAGAACCTCGAGAACGACAACATCACGCAGGCGACGCGGGTCGCGAACAAGGACATCGTCGTGGCCGAAGTGCAGGCCTCCGGCCTCGAAGGCGTCTTCGAGAACGAACTCGACGGCGGCGCAGACAACTACACGGACGCACTGCAGAACCAGAACCAGGAGATCACCCCCGCTGGAGACCTCTGGTTCAACGTGACGCAGACGAACCCGGCGGCCAACCAAAACGAACTGGAGCTGTCGGTCAACACGACTACCACCTCGGTCATCGAAGACCCGAACAACGACACCTACTACGTCCTCTACGACACCGGTCCTGCCGAAGGTGAGCGGCCGGCCGACACGTCGGCGCACCAGGCCACTGGTGGTGACGTCAGTCCGTCCGACGGCGATCGCTTCAACTACACCTTCACCGTCAACGACGAGATCTACGACGGCGAGGACGACAGCGACGACCTGGCGTACGACCGCATCACCCACCAGGACGTCGACGGCGACCTCGACACCAACCAGGACGGCGAGATCACCCTCCGCGCCCAGGCCAACGAGTCGGTTTCGGGCACGACCAACATCGCCCCCGGATCCGAGGTGAACGTCCGCGTCCAGTCCAGCGACGAAGCAGACCCGTTCCTCGAGCCCCTGACGGCCATCGTCCAGCCGGACGGTTCATACACGGCGACTGGCGACTTCAGTGGGACGACCGCTGGAACGAATTTCACCGTGCGTGCGCAACGCGCGAGCGACAGCACAGATATCTCCGACGAGATCGACGGGCAGATCACCGCAGCCCCGACGGCGTCGGTCACCTTCGACGACCAGGAATCGGACGGGGACACGGTGACGGTCCCGTCCGTCACCCTCTCCGACGGCGGCTTCGTCGCCATCCACGAGAACAACGCCAGCGGCGACGTCATCGGTTCCAGCGACTACCTCGAAGCGGGCACTCACTCCGACGTGAGTATCACGCTCGACTCCACGCTCTCCGAGGACACCACGCTGGTCGCGATGCCGCACCAGGACACCGACGGTGACCAGACGTACGACTTCCCGGACGACGACGGTCCGTACACGTCGAACGGCACCGCGGTGACCGACTCGGCATCCATCACCCTCGTGACGGACCAAGCGACGACGACGGCGGCGGAAGACGGAGAGACCACGACGACCACCGAGGAGACCACGACGACCACCGAGGAGACCACGACGACCACCGAAGCTGAGAGCCCGACCACTACCGAAGCGGCCGGCGAGACCGAGACCACGCTGGTCGAGGGGACCGGAACCACCACTGGTGCCGGTCCCGGCTTCGGCGTCGCCGTCTCGCTGGTCGCACTCCTCGCTGCCGCGCTGCTCGTGCTCCGTCGCGAGAACTAACGCATCGACTTCCGAACGGTCCACCACATTTCTTTCGAGATCAGTGCCGTCGAGCGACTGCTATCGATCACCGGTTGCGACGACTCGGGTCGCCAGTCTTCGAATCGTCGCTGAAGGATATGGCGAGGCCTGCATCTTACGGCCAGTTAATGTCAACGAGTAATTCAGACCACAAAACATTTACCAGACCCACTGGACGGTTCGACTGTACCCCTACCCATGGTTGCAGTAGTGAGTAGCGGTCCCCGATGCCGTCCCCGCAGTCGATCACCGGCACCGCACACGTCGAAAACTACTGTAGCCGCCCAATAAACACGATTACAACCTATGACAGGGACGAAATCCAAACTCCGTAGCCTGTTCCTGACGACACTGATGGTGCTATCAGTGTTCGCAGGGACGGTTGCATTCGCCGGCACGGCTGCCGCCGCCAATCAGCCGTCCGTGGTGAGTGCAACGGAGTATTCATCCAACGGCGATATCGAAATTGCATTCGATCGAGGCGTACAGGACGCAACTGACCAAGACCCCAACTTCGACGTCAACGACTTCGACATCTACGTCGACGATCAGGTTTACACCGGCCCGGCTGAGCTGACGATGCAGGACGGCGACGCGTCCGACGGGAACCTGACCATCCGCGTGAGCGCGACCCAGGACATCACGCCGAACCAGAACGTCACGGTCGACATCATCCCGGACGTCGAAGCTGACACTGGTGCCGACACCACGCTCGACGTCAACGAATCTGTCGACGTGACCTCCCAGGACATCGAGGAGAACGCACCCGCTGCCGACTCCTACGACAGTCGCTCGCAGGCGCTGACCGTCTACGAGGGCGAAGTCATCGCGCTGTGGGCCAACGAAGGAGGCAACGCCGACGAGGGCGTCGTCGTCAAGCAGATCGACGGCTCCACCAAGCTCGATTCCTCGACCGGCACGAACAGCAAGGTCGTCGCGTACAACACCAGTGGGCTGACCACGGGTGAGAGCTACAGTGTCACGTACACGAGCTCCGACGGCAACGCGAGCCAGCGTCGCTACTTCAACGTCAGCGACCTCCAGCTGGAGGCCTCCGCAGCCGACACGAACATCTCGGACGACGACGACCTCGAGGTCGACGTCTCTGCCATCCGTTCGGGTAAGGTCACCGCAGTCCTGAACGACGGCGACGGTGACGAAGTCGACACGAAGGTCGCCACCCTCGCGGGTGCGCCGCCGTCCGTGACTGTCAACTTCGGCACGCAGAACGCCGACGACGGTCCGTACACGGTCAACGTCATCGACAACCAGACCGGTAACAACGTCACCACGTCCGAGATCACGGTCTCGGAAGCTGCCTCCGGTAAGGCAGACCTCCGGTCCAGCATCGTCACGGACCACTCCGGTGACGTCGTGAACATCCCGGTCTCGCTCTCGAACACCGAGAGGGCAACTGTCGTCGTCGGCAGTGCCTCCGAGGACAACTACGTCGCCAACCTGTCCGTCAAGGACGGCGACGGTGACGGCGAGGTCGTCGTGCAGTTCAACACCTACACCGCTGGGACCGGCGCCGCTGGCAGTGCCAGTGGCGTCTTCAGCGTGGAGGACAGCGACGACAAGCTCATCGAGAGCCACGAGAACAAGTCCGCAGGACTGTTCAACCCGGCCACCGCGTCCGATGACACGCTGGACGCGTCCGACTACAACCTCGCGGTCTACGCCGGCGACAACGCCGACGCACAGGCCGTGACCTCAGACAGTGCCGACGACGTCGGCACCATCTCGCTCCTCGAACCGTCCGTCGACGAGACTACCCTGCACGTCCTGCCGAACGGGCGCAAGGGTGACGTCGGCGACCTCGAGGAACTCAACGAGAACATCGACAACGAGAACATCACGCAGTCCGGCGACGTCGCGGCAAAGGACATCATCGTCGCGAAGGTCGATGCCTCCGGTCTCGAAGGCGTCTTCGAGAACGAGGTCTCCGGTGCCGCCGACAACTACACGGAAGCACTGCAGAACCAGAACCAGGAAACCACTGCAGCCGGTAACCTCTGGTTCAACGTCACGCAGACCAACCCGGCAGCCAACCAGAACGATCTGGAACTGTCGGTCAACATGACCACCACGTCGGTCATCGAAGACCCGAACAACGACACCTATTACATCCTCTACGACACCGGTCCGGCCGAGGGTGAACGCACGGACGACCCGACGACGCACATGGCTGACGGCGGCGACGTCAGCCCGTCCGACGGTGACCAGTTCGACGTCAGCTTCACCGTCAACGACGAGATCTACGACGGCGAAGACGACAACGACGACGTCGCGGGTGACGACATCACCTACGAAGACGTCGACGGCGACCTAATGACGAACGCAGACACCGACAACGACGGTTCCACCGACGAGATCACCGTCCGCGCCGCGAGCGGACAGAACGTCTCGGGTACGACCAACATCGCGCCCGGTTCGGAGGTCACCGTCCGCGTCCAGTCCAGCGACGACAACAGCCCGTTCCTCAAGCCGCTGACGGCCATCGTCCAGCCGGACGGTACCTACACGGCGACGGGCGACTTCAGCGACACGACCGCTGGGACGAACTTCACGGTTCAGTCCAAGCGCTCCAGTGACAGCACGCAGGTCAGCGACGAGGTCGACGGGCAGGTGACCTCCGCCCCGACGGCGTCGGTCACCTTCGACGACCAGGAATCCGACGGTGACTCGGTGACGGTCGCGTCCGTCACCCTCTCCGACGGTGGCTACGTCGCGATCCACGAGAACAACGCCAGCGGCGACGTCATCGGTGCGAGCGAGTACCTCGAAGCGGGCACTCACTCCGACGTGAGTATCACGCTCGACTCCACGCTCTCCGAGGACACCACGCTGGTCGCGATGCCGCACCAGGACACCGACGGTGACCAGACGTACGACTTCCCGGACGACGACGGTCCGTACACGTCGAACGGCACCGCGGTGACCGACTCGGCAGCAATCACCCTCGCGGACATGGGTGAGGAAACGACCACCACCGAAGGTGAGGAAACGACCACCACCGAAGGTGAGGAAACGACCACCACCGAGGGCGAGGAAACGACCACCACCGAAGGTGAGACGACCACCGCACCCGGAACCGAGACCACGACGACGACTGGTCCCGGATTCGGCGTGGCCGTCTCGCTGATCGCCCTCATCGGCGCTGCGCTGCTCGCGCTCCGCCGCGAGAACTAACCGGAACGCTCCGGTCTTCGAACACCGCTTTTCTTTCGGTACTACCTCCGTGAGCGACTGCTGAACCAACGGCGGCCACGTTTTCACACTCGACGACGTACCTGTCGGTATGTCACAGCAGGAGTCAGTCCGCCAGCGAACGGAGCCATCGCCGAGGGGATTGCTGCGTCGTGGCGTCGTGGCGCTCGTCCTCGCCGTCGTCGCGAATCTCGTCGTGACGGCAGTCGGACGCACCGCCGCGATTGCGCCCGAGTTCCCACCGCTGAGCTACAGGCCGGTCGCGCTGTTCACTGCGCTCGGCGTGGTGGGCGCTGTCGTCGTGTACGCGTTGCTCAGACGGGTCACGGCACGGCCGGACCGGAACTTCGCCGTCGTGGCGGCCGTGGTGCTGGTGGTGTCGCTGGTCCCGGACGTGACGTTCGCTCCCACGCTTCCGGGAGCGACGACCGCTGGGATCGGGGCACTGATGCTGATGCACGTGCTCACCGCGGTCATCTGTGTCGCGGTCCTGACCGACCGCTACGGGGTCGGCGTGTCGTGACGAACCGTCGGGAGACGACGCTCGAGCGTCCAGAGCCGTTACTTGTGCGCCGGGCGGGAGACGTCGCGGTCGGCGAGCGCGTCGAGCAACTCCGCGAGCGACTCCGCCGCGAGGTCGAGCAGTTCGGCCCCGAGGTCGGCGTCACCCTCGCTCGGGTCGCCGACGACGCCGTTCTCCGTGAACTCCGCCGAGTCGAACGCGAGGTTCGCACGGCCCTGCCAGTCGCCCCAGCGGTCGCTCGCGCCCTCGACGGCCTCCTCGATGCGGTCCTCGCGGATCAGGTCGGGGTTGGCGTGGCGGACGAGCGCGGTCTCCAGGGGCCCACCGTGGCCCATGTCGGAGGTGTGCTCGCCGACCTCGTCGAACCACGTGAACGGAACCGCGTACGCGTCGTCCCGGCGAACGATCTTGCCTGCGACCTCGCCGAGGGCGCTGATGTTTCCGCCGTGGCCGTTGACGAGGACGACGCGGTCGAAGCCGTGATGGGCGAGGCTGGCGACGACCTCGCGGACGTACGACCGGAAGGTGTCTTCGCCGACCCAGAGCGTCCCCGTGAACTGTCGGTGTTCCTCGGCGACGCCGACGGGAATCGCGGGCGTGACCACGACGTCACCGTCGTAGCGGTCCGCACCGGCCTCGGCGACCGTCTCGGCGTTGAGCGTGTCCGTCCCCAGCGGCGCGTGAGGACCGTGCTGTTCGGTGCTGCCGACCGGAACCATCGCGAGGTCGGTATCGACCGCATCGACGTCAGTCCAGGTGGAGTCACTGAGCTGCATACCGCTACTCCCGAATGCCGAAGGATATTCCTGGCGAAGTCGACCGGTTCGGCCAGCAGCAAACATATATACGCACTCGGTCGAAGTGGCGCATACCACGTGGTGAGAGATGTCGAGTGAGTCTTCGGAGTATACGATCGTACTAGCGGAGCCGTCCCTGGACGCACGGACCCCCGACCACCTCGCCGAAGCGCTCCAGCGAGCCCACGAGCGACACCTTCGTGACTGGATCATCGAAGCACGCCGACGGGCGTACGAGGAGTTCATCCTCGCGAAGTTCGGGCAGTTGATCAACGAGATCGACAACGGGCTGCGGACGACGAGCGGGGCGTCGCTGTGGACCGACGAGCGCTACCGGATCGAGACGACGGCACAGACGCCGGACCGACCCACCGTACGGTACTGCTCGTCCGAGGAGTACCACCTCACGGAGGCCGACGTCGAGGCGCTGCAACCGACGGTGCGGTCCGAGCTGTCGGAGCTGCTGGAGTCGGAGATCCACGAGGCAGTCAACGGAACGCTCATGCTGTACAGCCAGGCGGTCGCGACCTACTCGACGCGGCAGTTGCTCCAGTACGTCAACACCCACAACGAACTGTACGGGGTGTCCTCCGAGGACGAAGCGGAGGAATCTCAACCGGAGACGGCTGCGGTCAGGACGTTCGAACTCGGCGATTCGAACGTGACCTTCGAGGTCCAGACGGAAGCGTCCGATTTCTAGTGATACCGCTTCTCGGTCGTCGTTTCGAGGGCACGTTCGTAGGCTTCCCTGACCTCGTGGAGGTTGTCGAAGTACGCCATCGCGCCACGCATGTCTTCGAGGTGGTCTTCGCTAACGGTCACGCCGTCGATTGCTTTCAGTTCCTTGCGCGCCTGTTCGAATTCGATGAGGTCGGAGTCGACCGACGTCTCGGTCTGCCAGAGGTTGGGGAAGGCCGCGCCGAGGACGCTCTTGCCGACCCGTACAGAGCAGTCGCTGGCGGGCCTGCTGATACACAGGAGAACGAATCCGTCCTCCCGTTGAGCGTCGTTGAGCGCCGCGGGATCGGTGGTGTACTCGATCTCGCCCTCCAGTAACAGCCCGGTGCAACTGACACATCTGCCTTCGCGGCAGCCATAGCGGAGGTCGATGTCCGTCGGGTCAGTCGCCGAGAGGATGGTCTCGTCGGCAGCCACCTCCAGTACGTCGCTACTTCCGTCCTCGCGGACCAGTTCGACGGTGAACTGGCCGTCGTCATCGACGTCGGCATCGCTCATGGAGACCGATACCGTCGCCAGCAAGAAATACTGCGCGTCTCAGCCTACAGGCTCAGCAGGGCGTCACAGTCCGGGCAGACCGTCGCGACCGCTTTGCCGTGTTCTTCCTCGCCGCTCTTCATCTCCACTGCCTGGTCGTAGCCGCGCAGTTCGATGAGTTCGGTCTCGACGTACTCCAGGGTCGCCTCACAGCTTGGACAGGATGCCATGTGCGATGCTATGGGCCAGGAATAGTATAAAAATACCGACAATTTAGGTCGAACTAACGAAAGTGAGGTTGTACTACAGGTACACTTGAACCAATACAATTGTGTATGGGTTCGTGTGGGCCATCGGGCGACGAGCTAAACCTTGAAAAGGCGGAGTCTCGGTGTGTAGAGCATGGAGCGAACGCCAGCGAAGTACCGGACGAGCAAACTGAGGCTCGCTCGTCTCCCGTCGGGTCGCGAGATAACGACGCAGGTCCACGAGTACGTCGGCGAGAGCGGCGGTCCGAAGGTCTACCTCCAGGCCGCCCAGCACGGCATCGAACTCAACGGTCCCGCCGTGCTGCGTCGGCTTCACCACCGACTGCTGGAGACCGAACTCGCTGGGACCGTCGTCTCGGTCCCCGTTGCGAACCCCATCGCGTTCGACCACCGGTCGTACATGGCCCCCTCCGAACTCGACGCCGTGAACTCGAACATGAATCGGGTGTGGCCGGGCAACGACTCCGGAACGCTCCAGGAGCAGATGGCCGCCCGCCTCTGGGAGTACGTCGAGGGGGCCGACGCCCTGATCGACCTCCACACTGGCATGCCCGACATGCTCGAACACGTCATCTACATGGAGGGCAACGAGACGTCTCGGGAACTCGCCGAGACGTTCGGCATCGAACTCCTGATGGAGGAAGCCATCGACGAGGACGACGACTCGGAGTGGACCGAACAGGAGTTCCACGCCAAGCTCCGGAACACGGCGACCCGTGCCGGCATCCCCGCCATCACGCCGGAGCTCTCCAACAGTCGCCGCATCCAGCACGACGCCGTCGAACGGGGCGTCGAGGGCGTCGTGAACGTCCTCACCCACATCGGCGTCCTCGATGGAACGCCGACCCCACCCGTCGAGCACACCGTCGCACGGAACCACATCGGTCGGGTCCCGGTCCACCACTCCGGGCTGTTCGAACCCGACCCGGACGTTGAAGTCGGCGACCACGTAACCGCCGGCGACCACCTCGGGGTCATCTACAACCCCGCGACGTTCGAGGTGCTCCAGGAACCGACCGCCGACCGCGACGGCATCCTCTACTCGTTACGGCGGGAATCGACCTGCGTCGCCGGCGAGAGCATCGCCAGCGTCGCCATCCGCACCGAGTAGCTACAGCTCGACGTCGGCGTCTCGGGCGAGCCCCTCCAGGAGGAACTCCGCGGAGCGTCGCGTCGTCGCCAGCGGCACGTCGTGCACGTCACAGATGCGCAACAGCGCGGAGATGTCCGGTTCGTGGGGCTGGGCGGTGAGCGGGTCCCGGAGAAAGACGATGCCGTCGATGCGGCCCTCGGCGACTTCCGCGCCGATCTGCATGTCACCGCCGAGCGGCCCCGACTGCTTGCGCTCGACGGATAGCCCGGTCGCCTCTGCGATTCGTTTGCCGGTCGTCCCCGTCCCCACGAGGTCGAACGCGGACAGCACCGACTCGTATGCAGTACCGAGGTCGATCATCTCCGGCTTCTCGTCGTCGTGGGCGATGAGTGCGACGCGAGTCATACCGCACTCTCACGTCCCGAGCGCAAAAGGGTGGGCCTACTCACCGTCCGGTTCGAGCGGGAGACGCACCGAGACGACCGTCCCAGAGGAATCGGCTCGGAACTCGACGCTGGCGACGAGAACCCCGTCTGCGTCGGTGAGCTTCTGCGACCAGAACTCGAACGGAGTACCCCGCCGTCGGTCGGGACGACCCTGGCCTTGACGTCGAGCGTCGGGTCCGAAGATATCCGGTGCAGTTCCGCCAGCGGTGTCGACGCCATGAAATAGCGGCCCTTAGGGGAGTGTTACAATAGCCTTTGCCCACGGCCCAGTCACTGGAGCGACTCGCCCATGGTCTCCCGACCCAGCGCGGCCACGACGAGACCGGCCAGCAGCAACGATAGCGCGAACGGCATCAGCGCAACGAGATAGCCGAACTCGACGAAGTAGCCGACGAGTATCGGCCCGATGACCGCCGCGATCTTCCCCACGCCACCGGAGAAACCCAGGCCGGTACTGCGAACCTCCGTCGGGAACAGTTCGGTGGTGTACGCGAAGATAGTCGCGAAGACGGCGAAGACGAAGAAGCCGGTCGCGAACAACCCCGCGAGGAACGGAATCCGGCCACCGATGCCCAGACCGACGTCGACCCCCGGGATGGCGACGGTGAACGTCGCAGTCGAGAGGCCGGCGAGCGTGAACCCCGCGGTGAGCGTGGTCTTCCGGCCGATCCTGTCCACGAGCACGGCAGCCGCGCCGATGCCGCACAGCTGGAACACCGCGACGACGAACAGGTACTGGTACAGGCCGCCGACGTAGCCCGCCGCCTCGACGGTGTCCGGGAGCCAGATGAACACTCCGTAGTAGCCGAAGTTCAGCCCGAACCAAATCACCGAGGTCAGGACCGTCGCGCGGACGACGTCCGGCTGGAAAAGCCGGCGAAAGCCAGACTCGGCCTGCTCGTTCGTGTGGACCGCACCGCTAGTCAGCGGCGCGTCCGTCCCGTTCTCGGCGGCGATCTCGCGGAGCCGTTCGCTCGCCCGTTCGGCCCGCCCCTTCGACGCCAGGAAGTACGGCGACTCACCCAGCCAGTAGTGGATGGCGACGACGAGTACGAGCGGTGCCGCCGCGACGAGGTAGAAGACGCGCCATGCGGGCAGTCCCGCCACGGTTCCGCCGGTCAACCCACCGGGGAGGATGAGCCACGCCAACACGACCGTCGTCATGTTCCCCAGCGCGAAGAAGCCCTCCAGGTACGCCAGATAGCGACCGCGCTGGCCCGTCGGAACGTGCTCGGTCAGGAACGAGGCGTCGATGGCGACCGTCCCGCCGACGCCGAGACCGGTCAACAACCGCAACAGGAACGCCGAGTAGAAGCCGACCGCGAGCGACGTCAGCCCGGTAAAGACCGAGAAGAAGGCCACGGACATCGCCAGCGCCGTCTTCCGGCCGAAGCGGTCGGCGTACCAGCCGCCGAGGGAGTTGCCGAAGATCATCCCCAGCAGGCCCGCACTGCCGAGCAGCCCCGCCTGCAGTGACGAGAGCGACCAGATGTCGACGAAGATCGGAATCGTGAACGAGATGATGAGGATCTCCACCGCCGTCGTCGCCCACACGACGCCCGTCACTGCGAGCATCCGCCGGTGAAAGCGACCCAGTGGGATGCCGTCGATGACCTCTCCGACGGTCGACGAGGAGTCACCCATGTGTTGGCGAGGCTATTCACGCGTCTCCCTTAACGGCATCTACTCGACGGTGAACAACCATCCTGCTAACAGGTCGAGGAACGGCGGAGAGAGCGAAAGAGGAGGTGGTCGACGTTAGCGGATGTTCTCCAGCAGGAGCCGCTGTTCGACGCGGGAGACCTGCTGTTGAACGTCCGGCACGGCGTCGACGTTCGAGGAGATGGAGGTGACGCCCTCGTTGACGAGGAACTCCACCATCTCGGGTTTGCTACCGGCCTGTCCGCAGATGCTCGTCGCGACGTCGTGTTCCCGACACGTCTCGATGGTCGAGCTGATCAGCGAGAGCACGGCCGGATGAAGCTCGCTGAAGCGGTCGGCGACGTTCTCGTTGTTGCGGTCGACGGCGAGCGTGTACTGGGTGAGGTCGTTCGTGCCGAAGCTGACGAAGTGGACGCCCGTCTCGCAGATTTCCTCGATGGACAGCGCGGCGGCCGGCGTCTCGATCATCACGCCCCACGGGCGCTTGCGGGGGTCGATGCCGACCTCCTCCATGAGCGCCTTCGCCTTCATCACGTCCTCGGCGTCGTTGACCAACGGAATCATCAGCTCGACGTTGTCGTAGCCCATCTCGTACAGCTTGCGGAAGGCACGGAGTTCGAGTTTGAACTCCTCGGGAGCGTCGAGGCTGCGGCGGATGCCGCGATAGCCGAGCATCGGGTTGTGCTCGACGGGCTCGTCGTCGCCGCCTTCGAGCTGGCGGAACTCGTCGGTGGGTGCGTCGAGGGTCCGCGCGCGGACGGGGCGCGGGTAGAACTCCTCGGCGACCGAGCGGATGCCGGAGACGATCTCGTCGACGTAGGCGTCCTCGCCGTGGTCTTCGATGTATCGCTCGGGCGTCTTGTTCGTCGAGAGGATCATGTGCTCGACCCGAAGCAGGCCGACGCCGTCGGCCCCGCTCTTGGCGGCCCGACCGGCCGATTCGGGGATCGAGATGTTCGTCTTGACCTCCGTCGCGGTCGCGGGTTTGGCGGGTGCGGCCGGCTGTGCCGCGGGTTCGGGCTCGTCCTCGGTGGTCGACTGCTGGCGGCCCTCGGTGATGGTCCCCTTGTCGCCGTCGACGGTGACGAACTGGTCGTCGGCGAGCGTCGTCGACCCGTTTCCGGTGCCCACGACGGCCGGAACGCCCAGTTCGCGCGTGACGATGGCGGCGTGGGAGGTCATCCCACCCTCGTCGGTGACGATACCGGCGGCGCGCTTCATCGCGGGCACCATGTCCGGCGTCGTCATCTCGGTGACGATGATGTCGCCCTCGCCGACCTTGTCGAGGTGGTCGAGCTTCTTCACGACCCGGACGGCACCGCTCGCGATACCGGGGCTCGCGCCGAGTCCCTGCACGAGAACGTCGTCACCGGCGCTGGAGTTGCCACCGGCGGATTTGGTGGTCGCACCACCGTCGGCGGCGCTCTTGGCCCCACTGGAACCACCCTGGTCGGCGTCGGAGATGGTCGTGATCGGCCGGGACTGCAACATGTAGACCTCGCCGTCGATGATGGCCCACTCGACGTCCTGGGGCGTCTCGTAATGCGATTCGACCTTCTCGCCGATCTCGCGGAGAGCGTCGAGTTCCTCCTCGGAGAGGACCTGCGCTTCGCGCTTGTCCTCGGGGACCTCGTTCTCGACTGTCTCGCCCGTCTCGGGGTCCTTCTCGTGCATCACCTTCTTGTCGGTGACGGTGATGCTGTCGAGTTCGCCCGTCTCGCGGTCGAGGATGTAGTTGTCCGGAGAGACCTCGCCCGCGACGACGGCCTCGCCGAGGCCCCACGCGGCCTCGATGATCATCTTCGGCTCACCCGTCGACGGGTGGCTGGTGAACATGACGCCGGATTTCTCGGAGTCGACCATCCGCTGGACGACGACCGCGATGTTGACGACCTCGTGGTCGAAGCCCTGCTTCTGTCGGTAGTAGATGGCACGCTGGGTGAACAGCGAGGCCCAGCAGCGGCGGATGCGGTCGAGCAGGTCGTCGCGTGTGACGTTCAGGAACGTCTCCTGCTGGCCGGCGAAGCTGGCGTCGGGAAGGTCCTCGGCTGTCGCCGAGGAGCGGACCGCGACGAAGGCCTCCTCGCCGTCCTCGCCCATGTCGTCGTAGCCGGCGAGGATCTCCTCGGCGAGTTCCTCGGGGAACTCGGAGTTGAGGATGAGGTCCTTCGCGCGCTGTTCGGCGTCGGCCAGCGCGCTGGAGTCCTCGACGTCGACGTCGACGGCCTCGAATAGCTCCTCGTCGATGCCCGCCCCTTCGATGAACTCGCGGTAGGTACCTGCGGTGACCACGAACCCGGACGGTACCGGCAGGTCCGCGGACGTCATCTCGCCGAGCGACGCACCCTTGCCGCCGACGATCTCGACGTCATCGGATTGGATACTCTCCAACCAACGTATTGTCATGGTGTGTGAGCGAAGTTTTCCTGCGACCATGAATGTTGTGACTTCCTCAATTATCCGGTTTCGAGTAAGGAATTTACAGTATTCTCTCACGCGCTCGAATCGAGAGACGGCGCGAGCGTCGAGACCGCCGTGAGCGTTCGCGAGGGGCCGCGAGCGAGCGGGCTGTCAGGGCCGGTCGGTCGTGGCTTCGACGGCTCGAACGGCGGCCGCGTTCTCCTGCACGTCGTGGACGCGGACGAGGTCCACACCGCGCTCGGCGGCCATCGTCGTCACGGCGAGCGTCGGCGGCAAGCGGTCACCGGGCTCGCAGTCGACGTGGCCGAACATCGACTTGTGTGAGTGGCCGACGAGGACGGGACAGCCCAGCGCTTGGAACTCCCCGAGTCTGTCGACGAGTTCGAAGTCCTCGGCCGGGGACTTGCCGAAGCCCAGTCCGGGGTCGACGACGATCTGCTCGCGGTCGAGCCCCGCCCGCTCGGCGACGAGTACGCGTTCGGTCAGTTCGTCCAGCACGTCCTCGACGACGTCGTCGTAGTCCACCCTGCGGTCGGGGTCGACCGGCGTCGAGAGGCTGTGCATCACGACGACCGGGACGTCGAACTCGGCGGCCACCTGCGGGAGTTCGGGATCCTCGAAGCCCGAGACGTCGTTCACGACGTCCGCGCCCGCTTCCAGTGCGGCGCGAGCGACCTCGGCCTTCCGGGTGTCGATGGAGACCGGGACGTCCAGCGCGGCGAGTTCCTCGACGACCGGAACGACGCGGTCGCGCTCCTCCTCGGGCGGGACTGGGTCCGCTCCGGGACGCGTGCTCTCGCCGCCGACGTCGACGATGTCGGCCCCGTTGCGTATCATCTCGCGTGCGCGCTCGACGGCCGCCTCGACCTCGTCGAACTCGCCGCCGTCGTGAAAGCTGTCGGGCGTCACGTTCAGGATGCCCATCACCGCCGTCCCCTCGCCCCAGGGGTACGACGGGGCGGGAGCCTCGCCGATGTCGAGCGCGTCGCGGATTCCCGCGGCGAGGTTCCCCAGTCCGTCGTCCATCTCGGACAGAGCGTCCGTGAGGTGGCGGAACGCCAGGAGCGTCCCCGAGAGGACTACGTCGTGGTGGACGCCGGCGTCCGTCACGCCGGTCGACGCGATCGTCACGCCCGCGTCGGTCGCGGCGTCTTTCAGGCCATCGAGCTGTCGCTTCCGGACGTACGTCTTCAGCGTCCGGTGGACGCCGAACTCGCTCGTGGCTGCCGCCGCCGTCTCCGGCACGTCCGACGTAATCAGCGCGTCCCGGGCCTCCGCCAGCGAGTCGACCGCTTTGGTGACGTAGGGCCTCGTCCATCTGTCGCGTGCCTCCGCCACGGTCGAGAGCGAGCCGGTGACGAGGACGCAATCGTCCGGGTCGGCCCGGGACAGCGCCCGGTCGGTCGCTCCGAGTACGGATGGGACGGTCTCCGTTTCGGCGTCGACGCTGGCGAAGGAAGCCGCGAGCGCGTCCGGGTCGGCGGCTCGGTCGAGTCCAGGCGCGGTCACCAGCAGCGAGTCAGTTTCCGGGAACACCGTGGCCATGGCATCGTGGTCCTTGTCCGCCATCGACCCGATGACGACGTGGAGGTCGTCGTAGTCGTATCGCGAGAGGAGATGCGAGAGCGTCTCGACCGCGCCGGGGTTGTGCGCCCCGTCGAGGACGACCAGCGGGTCCTGTCCGACGATCTCGAACCGGCCCGGCCAGTGGGCCTTGCGGATACCTCGGGCGACGTCGGTCTCGGTAACCGACGCGACCTGCCGGGCGAGCGCCGCCGCCACGCCGGCGTTTCGCGCCTGATGTTCGCCGAGCAGCGGCGACCGCGTCTCGACGTGGAAGTCCGGCCCGTCTATCGTGACGGTCGCCTCCGTCCTCGAGGCGAGGCCCTCCTCGCTGACGCACACATCCGGGTCTTCCGCCGCAGTTCCGACGGTCACGAGGTCCGCGACCTCCGCCAGCGTCGCCAACGCGTCGCCCGTCGCACCGGTGACGAGCGGCGCGCCCTCCGGAGCGACAGAGGCCTTGTCGCGAGCGATCTCCGCGACGGTGTCGCCGAGCAGGGCAGTGTGTTCCAGACTCACGCTCGTGACGGCGCTCGCGACGGGGTCGACGACGCTGGTCGCGTCGTAGCGACCGCCGATACCGACTTCCAGGACGGCGACGTCGACGTCCCGCTCCGAGAAGTGTGCGAGCGCGAGCGCGGTCAGCACCTCGAAGTACGTCGGCTCGTCGTCGGCAGCCCGGAGGTCGTCCAGGTGCGGCGACAGCGAGTCGACGAGCGACCGTATCGCGGACTTCGGGACCTTCCGCCCGTTGACCCGGATGCGCTCGCGGACGTCGTTCAGGTCCGGCGACGTGTACAGGCCGACGTCGAGGCCGGCCTCCCGGAGCACGGACTCCAGCATGCGCGCGGTCGATCCCTTTCCGTTCGACCCCGCAACCTGGACGAAGTCGACGTCCTCCGGCGTCCACGAGAGCGACTCGAGCATCGAAGCGGTGGTCTCGGTCCCCAACACCGGCCGAGAGTGCGGCAACTCGTTCAGTAGATTGACCGCCTCGTGATACTGCATGTCGAACGCAAACCACACGAGTGCTATTAGGCTATCGGTCCAACAGATTGTACGTGCGTTCGCGGTCCCAGTGGGCGAGACACTGCGGTCCGTTTCCAACGAAGCGAAACTCAAGAAGTTCTATCGGAAACATATCTACATTATGTGGTTTCTGAGGATGGTGACCGAAATCCGGCTTCTCCGAGCCGCACGTTGCCGTCCTGAAACGGCCGATTCTCGTACGTTCGAGCGGTTCGCGGACAGGAAATGTTTATATGACGGTATCCGGAAACCAAAGATGGTAGAATGAAAGAGTACGACACGCATTCACTTGACGTACCATACCTGGATAGGCTCGACGAGGAGGGGCTCGACGCCATCCACGAAGGTGCGATGCACATCATCGAGGAGATCGGTATCAAGCTCAACCACGACCGAGCGCTCGATCTCTTCGAGGAGGCGGGGGCAGAGGTCGACCGCGAGGAATCGATGGTCAAGATTCCGCGCGACATCGTCGAGGACGCCGTCGACAAGGCACCCTCGCAGTTCACGCTTCACGGTCGCGACCCCGACAAGAAGGTCACCATCGGCCCGACGGCCGACGGTCAGATCCGTGCACCCGGCTACGGTGCGCCGAACGTCCGCACGTTCGAGGACGGTCGTCGTGGCAGCCAGCTCTCCGACTACAAGGACCTCATCAAGATCTGTCACCAGGAAGACGTCATCAACTCGACGGGCTACAACGTCTGCGAGCCCAACGACGTCGACCAGGAGGTCAAGCACTACGAGATGATCGAGCAGTCGCTCAAGCTCAGCGACATGCCGGTCATGGGCTCGGTCTACGGCGAGGACCGCGCACAGGCCTCCCTGGACATGGTCTCCATCGCCGTCGACGACGACGACCTGAGCAAGCCGTACATGGCGGGCCTCATCAACACCGTTCCGCCGCGCTCCATCGACACGAAGATGCTCGGCGGTCTGATGAAGTACGCCGAACACGGCCAGCCCGTGCTCGTCTCCTCGTTCACGATGGCGGGCGCGTCCGCGCCTGCGACGCTGGCGGGGGCGTTCACACTCGCGAACGCCGAGAACCTCACCGGCATCACGCTCGCCCAGCTCGTCAACGAGGGCGCGCCGGTCGTCTACGGCATCCCGGCGTCGAACATCGACGTCCGCTACGGCTCGCTCTCCATCGGGAGCCCCGAGTCCGCACTGTTCGTCTCCTTCGCCGGACAGATGGGACGCTACTACGGCGTTCCGTCCCGCGGTGGCGGTGGACTCTCGGACGCGAAGTCCATCGACTACCAGGGTGGGTTCGAGTCCATGCTCGTCCAGGCGGCCACGCAGTTCGCCGACATCGACTACGTGCTCCACTCCGCGGGCATCCTCGAGTCGTACTCGGTCATCAGCCCGGAGAAGCTCGTGCTGGACTGCGAGATCATGCGCTACCTCGACCGCTACAAGGAAGGCTTCGAGGTCAACGAGGAGAACCTCGCGCTCGACGTCATCCCCGAGGTCGAGGCCGCCGGTCACTTCCTCTCCGAGCGTCACACGCTCATGCACTCGAAGGACGAACTCTTCAAGTCGGAGCTCGTCGACAAGCGCAGCCACGGCGACTGGGAAGAGGACGGCAGCAAGTCCGCCTTCGAGATGGGCTACGACCGCGTCCAGGAAGACATCGCCGACTACGAGCAGCCGGAACTCGACAGCGACCTCCAGCAGGACCTGGAGAACTACGTCGAGGAAGGCAAGAAGGGCGCGTACTAACCGCGACCGACCCGCGACGGTCGTTTCCTTTCCAGCACAACCTCAACAGGAAGGTATCCTGATAGGTTGTTGAATGGGCGCAAATCGTCCGTTTTCGAGTGAGAAATACCGCCATACGGAGGGATAGGTAGCCGATGTTCAGGCTCTCAACGGCGTGGTTCGAGAGTTTTCGAATCCGAACGGCAAGATTGATTAGTCCGTTCAGGAAAGATTTGACCTGAACATGTCCTCTGAGGACGACAGCGATTCTTTCCCAACAGATTACGAGATTGCTCAGGACGCCGAACTACAGCCCATCGAGGAGGTCACCGAGCCGTTCGGGCTCGACGCCGACGACCTCGAGTTCTACGGCGACGATAAGGCCAAGGTATCCTTCGACTCCGTACAGGAGATCGTCGAGGAGGAAGAGGCCGACAGCGAACTCATCCTCGTCACGGGGATGACGCCGACGCCGCAGGGCGAGGGGAAGACGGTCACGACCGTCGGCCTCGGCCAGGCGTTCAACCAGATCGGCGAGGACGCGCTCATCTGCGTGCGCGAACCGTCGCTCGGTCCGGTCTTCGGTGTCAAGGGCGGCGCGGCCGGCGGTGGCTATTCGCAGGTCCTGCCGATGGAGGACATCAACCTCCACTTCACCGGTGACCTGCACGCTCTGACGGCTGCACACAACCTCATCTCCGCGATGCTGGACAACCACATCCGGCAGAACGAGGAGCCCCGCATCGACACGAACGACATCGAGTGGAAGCGCGCCATCGACCAGAACGACCGCGCGCTGCGCGACACGGTCGTCGGCATGGGCGAAACCGGCGGCACCATCCGCGAAGACGGCTTCATCCTGACGGCCGCCTCCGAACTGATGGCCGTCCTCTGTCTCGCCGACGGTCTCGAGAACCTCAAGGAACGCGTCGGCCGCATCATCCTCGCGTACGACGAGGCCGGCGACCCCGTCACCGTCGACGACATCGAGGCCACCGGCGCCGCGACGATGCTCCTGAAGGACGCGCTCAAGCCGAACGTCGTCCAGACCATCGAGGGCACGCCGGCGTTCGTCCACGGCGGTCCGTTCGCGAACATCGCACACGGGACGAACTCCCTCATCGCCGACAAGGTCGCCGAGCGCAAGTCCGACTACCTCATCACCGAGGCCGGCTTCGGCTCCGACCTGGGCGCGGAGAAGTTCATGAACGTCGTCTGCCGCTTCGGCGACATGGAGCCGTCCGCGATCACGCTGGTCGCCTCCGTCCGCGCGCTCAAATACCACGGCTACGACATGTGGCCGGCGGACTTCGACAAGCTCGACGAGCCGAACCCCGAGGCCGTCGAGAAGGGTCTGGAGAACCTCGACAAGCACGTCGAGAACCTCCAGAAGTTCGGCGTCCCGGTCGTCGTCGCCATCAACCGCTTCCCCGGCGACACCGACGAGGAAGTCGAGACCATCATCGACCACTGTGAGGACGACCTCGGCATCGAGGCCGGCGTCTCCGACGTCTTCTCGAACGGTGGCGAAGGCGGTGTCGACCTCGCCGAGAAGCTCCAGTCGTCCATCGAGAACAACGACGACGACTTCGAGTTCCTCTACGACGCGGAGGAATCCGTCAAAGAGAAGATCGAGACGGTCGCGACGGAGATCTACGGCGCAGACGGCGTCAACTACGTCGGCTCCGCCGAAGACGACATCGCTCGCATCGAGGAGCAGGGCTACGACGACATGCCGGTCATCATGTCGAAGACCTTCCACTCCTTCAGTGACGACCCGAGCAAGAAGGGTGCCCCGTCCGACTGGGAACTCGACGTCCGCGAACTCTACGTCTCCGCGGGTGCCGGCTTCATCGTCGTCCTCACCGGCGACGTCCTGACGCTGCCGGGTCTCCCGTCCCGTCCGGCCGCCTCCGACATGGACATCGACGGCGACGGCAACATCTCCGGCCTGTTCTAAGGTCGACGCCGTCCCCTGACCGATTCGGTATTTTTTCGAACCACAGCGTGGGTCAGTAGCGACGCCCGATCAGCCACGCCGCCAGTCCGACCGGAGCGACGATCCACGCACACAGCGCCACCGCCACCACCGCCAGCGACAGAGACGTCGAGGCGATCAGTGCCCCGACGCCACCGCCGCCGGTAGGCACCATGGCCAGCACGGCCACCCGTAGGAGGTCGGCTGGGTTGAGTGCGACGAGGAGCGTGGAGACGGCAGCGGGTGGCTGGACCGCCACGACGAGTCCGAGTGCGAACAGGTCGTGGACGAAGACGAACCAGACCCACGCGAGCAGCGCGCCACCGAGTGCCCGGGCCTTCTCCGAGACGACGGTCGAGAGACAGACGCTGACAGCGAGGAACGCCAGCGCCACGCCGACCGTCGCCAGCGTGTACTGGAGATACGGGCCGACGACGCCGGGACCGTGCTTCGCCGCGAACAGGACGCCACCGGCGGCGAGGCCGACGACGAGCCCGCTGGCCAGTGCGAGTGCACGGCCGAGGTACGTCCCGACCAGGACGGCGCTCCGCGGGACCGGGAGCGCGAACAGCGCGTCCAGCGTTCCGCGCTCGGCCGGGCCGACGACGGCGTCGTAGCCGACAGCCAGCGCGGCCATCGGCACCAGGTAAACCGACAGTTCGGCGAGGGTGACGAACAGCGAGCCGACGCGCGTGGTCCCGACCTGCGACCCCGCGAGGCCGACGATGGCCAGCGAGAACAGGCCGAACAGCACGGCGATGCCACCCGTCCAGCGGGTCCGGGTGACCACGCGGAACTCCCGCCACGCGATTGCGCCGACGCGACTGGCGAGGAGAGCGCGCCCGGTTCCGTCCTGTGACGCCGTTTCGGCCGCACTGACGGTGACGCCGCCGTCGGGTTCGGCAGAGCGGTCGGCGTCCGTCACGTCGCATCACCCGCCATCTCGGCGGTGCCCTCGTGAAGCACGCGCTGAAACGCCCCTTCGAGACCGGGTTCGGACACCTCGACGGTGGCCGGGTCCGTGTCGGCCAGTCGGCCCAAGACGTCGAAGACGGCGTCGCGGTGGCAGGTCGCTTCGACGCGCGACCCGTGTACGGTGGTGGTGACCGACGGATCGGTCTCGAACTGGGAGCCGACGGCCGCCGCATCGGCGTCGGCGTCGAAGGTCAGCGTCACCGTCACGCGGTCGCCGGCGATGGCACGGACCTCGGCGAGCGTGCCGACGGTCTGGATCTCGCCGCCGTCGATGATCGCCACGCGATCACAGAGCCGCTCGACCTCCGAGAGGACGTGCGTCGTCACCACCACGGTCACGTCGGTCTCCGCTCGAACGCGCTCGATGACGTCGTTGAAGGCCGCGACCCCCTGCGGGTCCAGCCCGGCGGTCGGTTCGTCGAGCAACAGGACCTGCGGGCTGGCCAGCAGGGTCGTCGCGAGTCCGAGCCGGCGGGTCATCCCGTTGGAGAAGCCACCGACCCGACGGTCGGCGTCCTCACGGAGGCCAACCGTTTCGAGCACGCGAGCGATTCGCCGCGGTCTGTCCGCGTCCGAGACGCCACGCATGCGGGCGTGGAACCGGAGGACTTCGCGTGCGGTCAGCGACGGCTCGAAGTTGGCCTGCTCGGGCAGGTAGCCGACGCGTTCGCGAACGCGGGTGCCGTCCGTCGGGTCGATACCGGCGACGCTGACGGTCCCGGAATCGGGCAGTTCGTGGCCGACGAGCAGGCGGAACAGCGATGTCTTCCCGGCACCGTTGGTCCCGACGAGTCCGAGCGTCTCGCCTGCCTCGACGGACAACGATACTCCGTCGAGGGCGGTCACGTCGCCGTAGCGTTTCGTCACGTTACGTAGTTCGAGCATAGTATCGCCTCCAGTCGTGGGGTGGGTCGGTCAGCGGATGGTGGTCGACGACCCCCGGCGTCTCGACCACCGGCAAGGTGCTCTCCGCGCGTCGCAGCACGTCGAACGCGGGACTTCCGGCGAAGACCCTCGTCGCGGGCGTCGTCCGGGTGAGTTGCTGGACGACGCCGGCCGGCCGGTGACGGACTTCGCTGACGCCGTCGTCGTCGGTGTCGGCGGGCCAGGTGCCACCCCAGTAGTTGCCCGCCGTCGACCCGTTCCACGCGACCTGCTGGCTGATGCTGGCCTGAACCGCGACGTCGTTGCGGACGAACGTGTTGTGGTGGACCCGCTCTTTCACGCTGCCGGCCGCGAGGTGGACGCCGACGTCGTTGCCGGCGACGAGGTTGTGGGTGACGTCGTTGTCGAGGGAGTTGAACACGAACAGCCCCTGGTGGTTCCCCACGACGTGGTTGCCGCGGATGGTCGTCTGGTCGATTCCCTTCACCATGATGCCGTGACCGCTCCCGCCGTGGTTGTTCACGGCCGTGTTGTTCAGAATCGCCAGCCGCTTCGAGAGCATCAGCGCGTAGCCGGCGTCGTTGTCGAACGCGGTGTTGTTCACCAGCCGGCAGTCGTCGGAGTACATGTAGTGGACGCCGTAACGCAGGTCCCACAGCGTGTTGTTGGTCGCGACGACGTCGGAGGCCCACGAGTAGTAGATGCCGTCGCGGGCGTCGGTGATCCGGTTGTCCCTGACGACGGCGTTTTCGGCGCGCCACAGCTGGATGCCGTTGCCCCGCTCGGTCCGCGATGCGATGGATTCCCGACCGACGACCGCGTTGTTCACGAGTTGAACCTCGCGTGCGCCGTCCACCCAGATGCCGAACGTCGCGTCCGTGACGCGGCTATCACGGACGCGCGTCCGGTGGGCGACACCGGTCAGCCAGACCGCGGCGTCGTTCTCGTCGGCCGAGTACCCGGAGTTGGCGACCCAGACGCGGTCGAGCGTCACGCCCGTCGCGTTCACGACGAGCACGCGGCCCTCTCCGTCACCCCACAGCAGTGCACGCTCGTCGCCGGCGCTCGTGATGGTGACGTTCGCCGTCTCGACCCTGACGGGACCGTCGAGGTCGAATCGCCCACTGAGGACGACTTCGTCACCGGACGTCGCCGCGTCCACGGCCGCCTGCACGCTCTCGTAGGACTCGCCGTCGACGCGAGCCACGCCCGCGTCGCTCGGCGTCTCGAACGAGAGCGAGTCGGGGACCGGCCGGTCGAACGTGACCTCGGTGCCGGCGTTCGTCTGTGCGGTGCCGGGCGTGACCGCGGCGACGAGCGCCGCCACCACGAGCAGGCACGCCGCCGCGACCGGCAGCGCCGCGGCGGTGGACGGGCGCTCCATCTCAGTCTCCTCCCCCGAAGTCAGTCCGGGTCGCTTCGTCGTCGGCCGGCGGCTCGGTCGGTGGCTCGGTCGGCCGGCCCCGCTGGGGTCCCCCCGGCAGGCGTCGTCGGACTGCGTCGGGCAGCCCGCGGACGAGTCGCGGCAGGTCAGTGATGGTCGCGTCCGTGTTTCGACACGCGAACGCGACGACCAGCAGTCCGACCGCGGCGATGGTCAGGTACGCGCCGGCCCCGAGCCGGGAGTAGCTGGTGATGTTGGCGACCTCGTAGGTTCCCACCAGTGGCGGCGTGAACCCATCGACGCCCATCACCGGAGCGTCTGGGTCGAGCGTGTGGCCGGCCTGATACAGCCGGTACTGGATGTCCGCCAGCATGACGCCGAAGACGACGGCCGTACCGACGAGCTGTCCGGTCAGCCCGCGCTTGAGCTTCTCGACCGTGGGCGCGAGCGACACGAAGACGTTCGTCGCGGCCACGCCGAGGAACGCCAGCACGCCGAGCGACCACTCGGGGACGTCGATCGCCCGCGGATGTGGCTCGTAGTTCGGCTGCCAGTACACCGGGTCCGGGTAGTAGAACCCGATGTAATGGTTCAGCCGCGCCATCTCCGTGTAGTCGCCGGCGATGTGCGGGTACGCGTACAGCCGCAGATACAACACGGTGTCTGGGTACTGGACCGCGTGGACCTCGATGGACCACATGGGGAACCACAGCGCCGCCAGCACCAGCACCGCAGCTAACGCGGGCAGTCCACGCCTCAGTTCGGTGAACTCCGAACGGGTAGGCCATTGCATCGATGGTCACCTCCGTCGTCCGTTCGCCGGTCGAAGACGCCCCGCGAGGGGTCGAATCACGGCGAGGTCACCGCGGTTCGACCAGCATCCGCGAGCGCATCTCCAGGTGGAGCGCGCTGCAGAAGTACGTACAGTACACCCAGTAGACGCCGGGCTTGTCCGCCGTGAACGTCACCTCACGGGTGTCCTGGGGCGCGATGGCGAGGTTGACGTTGTACTCGGGGATGGCGACGCCGTGGACGATGTCCGGGACGCCCTCGATGTTGGTCACCGTGAGCGTCACCTCGTCGCCCTCTTTGACCGTGAACTCCGTGAGCCCGTACTCGCTGCGCTTCGAGGAGGTCTTGACGTGGACGGACCGGTCGCCGGTGCGCTCGACGCCGGAGTCGCTCTCCTCGACGTATGGCTTCTCGCCTTCGTAGTCGCTCTTGTCCCACACGCGTGCCGGGTCGAGCTTGTCCTTGTGGGCGAAGATGCAGTCGTGAGGTTCCGGATAGACCGGGTGGTCCGCGACCAGTTCCATCGATTTCTCGCCCTGACCGATGTGGATGAGCTGGTCGTTGTCGGGGTGGATGGGACCGGTCGGCAGGAAGCGGTCCTTCGAGAGCTTGTTCAGCGAGATGAGCCACTCCCCGTCGGGGTCGTTGGTCATCGCCTCGACGGCCTGGATGTGGCCGGGGTTGTAGTGGACGTCGATCTTCTCCATGATCGGGTCCGTGGAGTTGTTCTCGGCCTCGACGGCGGCCTGGATGTCCCACTTCGCGACCTGCGAGTCGATGAACAGCGACGTGTAGGCGTGACCGTTGCCGTCGTAGGTCGTGTGCAGCGGGCCGAGACCGACCTTCGGCCGACCGGCGACGACCTCCTCGGGGTCGCTACTCTCGGTCAGCTTCTCGATGTCGAGGATGGTGACCGTCGGCGAGAGCTTGCCGGCGACCATCGCGTATTTGCCGTTCGGTTCGACCTCGACGCAGTGCGGGCTCTTCGGCGTCGGGATGTACCGGACGATCGGATCGTCACCTTTGTTCAGCGGACTGTCCCGGGTGCCGTCGACGATCGGAACGCCGTTGACCTCCTCGTATTTGCCGGCGTCGACCGCCTCCTGGATGGCCGGCACGTCGAAGGCCTTCACCCAGTCGCGGTCGTCGTGGGTCATCCCCTGCACGTCGGTCGCACCTTCGGAGTTGTACGCCGAGGAGATGGCCCACCGACCGTCCTTGTCGGTGTCCATGATGTCGAGGTTGCCATCGACTTTCACCTGCCACAGCGTCTCCATGGACTCGGGGTCGAGCGCCGAGAACAGCGACGTGTACTTCTCTGGGCTGTTCAGGTCCCGACCGTCGTTGGGCAGGGGCGTCCGGAACTCACCGTTGCCGAACAGGTACTCGGTGTCGGGGCTCTGCACACAGAAGCCGTGGACGGCCTGGACGTTCGGGACGTCCGTGATGGCGTCCGTCTCGAAGTACTTCAGGTCGATGCGTGCGATACGGCCGTTGGCCTTGTCGTTGACGAACAGGTAGCGGCCGTCGTAGTCGCCGCCGGTCTCCGACAATGCCGGGTGGTGGTTGTCGCCCCAGGTGTACCCGCCGGCATCGTCGAGCATCTCCGTCGTCTCGTCGTCGTAGCCGTACCCGCGTGCGCCCTCCGTGTTGAACACGGGGATGCGCATGAGTTCGCGCATCGACGGGATGCCCATGACGCGGATCTCTCCGGAGTGACCGCCCGACCAGAAGCCGTAGTACTCGTCGTGCTCGCCCGGCGGGACGAAGTGGTCCGCACCGTGAGACTGGCTGCCCCCGCTACTGGTCGCCGTTCCGGCCGCATTCGAGCGGGTCTGACAGCCCGCTATCCCGAGTGCGCCGACGGCAGCGCCGGTCTTCAGCAGGTCCCGGCGACCCAACTGGAGCCCGGCGAGTTCGAGGGTGATGCCGTCGTCCGCTTCGGGCACGGGGTCCTCGACCGTTGCGAGAACGTCGTTCAATTGCTGTTCGTACTGTTCAACGACCGCGTCGGGGTCGACGTCTGTTGGTGTCTCTTCAGTCATGATCGTGCCCTCAGACCACCTTGACGTACCCGACCATCCCGTTCATCTCGTGGGGGATGCAGTAGTACTTGTACGTCCCTTTGGTCTCGAAGGTGTGTTCGTAGGACTCGCCGGCCGGGACGTTGCCGCCCTGACCGTCGCCGTAGCCGTCTTTCGCCGCCTGTTCACCGTCGAAGCCGCCGGAGGCGAAGTACGCCGCCCCGTCCGGAATCTCGTCTTCGTAGGCCGTGACGGTGTGACCGATGCTGCCCGTGTTCTTCCAGGTGACCGTCGAGCCGGCCGAGACCTGGATCTTCTTCGGTGCGAACGTCAGCTGGTCCGTCATCTCGACGGTGCTCGCTTCGGTCCACTCGCTGTCGGAGCCCCCGTCGCTCGCCTCGGTCTCCGTCGGCGTCTCGTCGCTGGAGCCGCCCGAATCCGTACTGTCGCTCGAATCCGAACTCTTCGTCTCGGTCGAGCAGCCGGCGAGGGCGACCCCCCCAACGGCCGCGCCACTGTACCGGAGGAACGTTCGCCGCGTCGATTCGTCGCGCATGGTTGGTTCCACACCGACGACTACATTTTGGCCAACCAAAAACCCAGAACGGGCTTCTCAGACCCTAAGAGTGCTATCGAAGGTGTTCGGAGACGAGTTTATTAGTCCCATATCCTCACCACGCCCGGGTCAGATGCAGTGACTCACGACTTCAGTCGTGGATCGCTGCCTCGCACCTGTGTGAAATGTGCGACTACCGACGGACGATATTCATCGCAAGCGGCCCCTTCCGGAACGATTCGTTGTCGAACGTGACCGCTCGTGTCGTGAAAGAAGTCACCGACACCGTTCGCGAGTGCAAACACACAGTTGCCTGCTTGGACGACACTTTCGGGAGTCGACGTTCCACGGCACCAGGCAGAAACGTGCAGGGACCCAAAACCGATTTCTTCTGTTGATTCGGTACGTGGGTATTTAGTGATGTGGTCACATGGGCCTAGGTGCATCGCTATGAAACCGTGCCACAACTGTCGGTCGATAATCGACGAGTACAATTTGGATAAACAACTCGAACCCCTGCGCGACCTCACAGTTGACGAATTCAACGTCTGCGCGGACTGCGCGACCATCGTTGCAGATGCGTGCGTGGAGTGTGGCGGCGCGGTATACGTCCCCCGAAGCGAATCTGTCACCCCAGACTACTGTCCGGCATGTCGATCCGACGTCATCGAGCGCACCGGTCACGACCCCGGCTGGAAGCGCAACTCTGCGTCCACCTGACCGGCACTCCTTCTCGACGATTATTTCGCCAGGCCCAGAGCGACAGCGGCAGAAAGAATATCCCGCCCGAGAAAGGGAGAGCCCTCAGTCGTCGGCCGGCTGGAGCACCTGACTCTCGACGACGTCGGTCCCGAGGTCACGCACTCGCACGCTGGAGACCTTGTACTCGGGGATGCCGCTGGTCGGGTCGAGTTCGCCCTTCGTCAGCTCGTTCACCGCGCCCGTCGCGAAGTGCATCGGGATGAAGACCGTCCCCTCGTCGACGCGGTCGGTGAGTTCGGCTTTCACGACGATGGAGCCGCGGCGGGACTCGACTTCGACGTAGTCGCCGTCGACGACGCCGAGTTGCTCGGCCGTCGCCGGGTTCAGTTCGACGAAGCTCTCGCCGATGTGGGACATGCTCCCCTCCACGCGACGGGTGAGCGTGCCGGTGTGGAAGTGATACAGCACGCGGCCCGTCGTGAGCGTGAGCGGGTACTCTTCGTCGGGCATCTCGGCCGGCCGTCCCATGTCGGCGGGGACGAATCGGGCCTTGCCGTCCTCGAAGTTGAACTCCTCCTCGTAGAGGAACTTCGTCCCCTCGTGGTCCTCGTCCCAGCAGGGCCACTGCAGGCCGCCTTCGTCTTCGAGGCGGTCGTGGCTCATCCCACCGTAGATGGGCGTCAACTCCGCGATCTCGTCCATGATCTCGCTGGCCGAGTCGTAGTCCCAGCCGTAGCCGAAGCGGTTCGCGACGGACTGGAGGATCTGCCAGTCCTGCTGGGCCTCGCCGACGGGGTCGATGGTCTGGTTGACCATCTGGACGCGGCGTTCCGTGTTCGTGAACGTGCCGTTCTTCTCGGCGAACGACGACGCCGGAAGGATGACGTCGGCGTACTCGGCCGTCTCGGTCATGAACAGGTCCTGCACGACGAGGAAGTCGAGTTCGCCCAGCGCGTCCTCGGCGTGGTCGAGGTCCGGTTCGGAGAGGGCCGGGTTCTCGCCCATGACGTACATGCCGCGGACGTTACCCTCGTGGATCTCCTCGAAGACCTCCGGCACCTTCAGGCCGATCTCGTTCGGCGGGCGCTCGCCCCACTCGTCCTCGAACTTGTCGAGGACCTCGTCGTCGTGGAGGTCCTGGTAGCCGGGGAGACAGTTGGGCAGGGTACCCATGTCGCCGCCCCCGCCCTGGACGTTGTTGTGGCCGCGGAACGGCGAGAGCCCGGAGTTGGGCTTGCCGAGGTGGCCAGTGACCAGCGCGAGGTTGGACATCGCCAGCAGGTTCTGCGTACCGTGGCTGTGCTGGGTCAGGCCCATCGCCCACGCGAAGACGCAGGAATCGGCGGTGGCGATGGTCTCGGCGGCGTTCTTCAGCTCCGCCGGCGGGACGCCCGCGAGTCGTTCGACCTCCTCGGGCGTGAACGGCTCGACCTTCTCCTTGAGGTCCTCGAAGTTGTGGACGTTCTCCTCGATGAATTCCTCGTCGTGGAGGTCGGCCTCGATGATGTACCGGATCATCCCGTTCATCCAGGCCACGTCGTGGCCCGGTTCGGTCCGGGAGTACTGGTCGGCGTGGCGCGCGATGTCCGTCTTGCGCGGCTCGAAGACGAACAGGTTCGCGCCGTCGCGGACGTTCTGCTTGATGCGCGTCGCGATGACCGGGTGCGACTCGGTGGTGTTCGACCCCGAGATCAGGTAGCAGTCGGCGTTCGCGACGTCGTCGATGGAGTTGGTCATCGCGCCGTAGCCGACCGTCTGCTGGAGCGCGGCCACCGTCGAGGAGTGACACAGGCGCGCGCAGTTGTCGACGTTCTTCGAGCCGAAGACCTGCCGGGCGAGCTTCTGGACGAGGTAGTTCTCCTCGTTCGTACACTTCGAGGAGGCGAACGTCGCCACGGCGTCGGGGCCGCGGTTCTCCAGAATCTCGGAGAGCCCCTCGTAGACGCGGTCGAGTGCCTCCTCCCAGGAGGCCTCACGGAACTCGCCGGACTCGTCGCGGACGAGCGGCTTCTCCAGGCGACCGTCGCTGTTGACGAAGTCGTAGCCGAACTTCCCTTTCACGCACGTGGAGAAGCCGTCGTTGGCCGGCGCTTTCTCGGCGTCGGTCGGGCGGACGCCGAGGAACTCGCCGTCCTTCGTGTACACGTCGAATCGACAGCCGACCGAGCAGTAGCCGCAGGTCGTCTCGGTCTGGTCGATCTTGTCCATCCGGTACTCGCCGACCGTGCTGGCGATGTTGAACATCATCCCCTCGGTGAGGACCGAGGACGCCATGTCCTCGGAGACGTGCTCGAACTCGGTCATCGCCTTCTCGGTAGCGGCCTTCGCGCGGCTTTTCGCACGAGCCATCATGCCCGCGATGCCGGACTTCTCCTCCGCCTTCGGGTAGTCGGCGTCGAGCATGGCTCCGCCGGCGTCGACGGTCCGGTTCGGCGCGTCGGAGGTGTCGGCCGTCTCGACCGGGGCGGACTCGATGACCTCGCCGATGGAGTTCTCCTGGCTGAAGCCGGGAAGCGGGATCGAGGTCTCGTCGGCGAGCCCCTTCTCGGTGAGCGAGCCGGTCGGACAGACCGTGACGCAGTGCCCACAGGAGACGCAGGCGGAGTCGTCCATCGTCTCGCCCTCACCCTGGAAGCCGATGCGGGTGTCCGAACCGGTGCCCTCCATCCGGAGGACGCCCTCGACCTGCACGTCGTTACAGGCGTCCACACAGCGGTTGCAGAGGATGCACTTGTTGCGGTCGATCTGGATGACCGACGAGGAGCCGTCGATGGGTTCGTACTCGTCGCGGTCGTCGAGGACGCCGTAGCGGACGTGCTCGACGTCGTTCTCGATGGCCGCGTCCTGCAGTTCACAGCGGCCGTTCTTTCCGCAGGTCGAACAGCGGAGATTGTGGTTCGAGAGGACGAGGTCGAGGTTGACGTCGCGGGCCTCCGCGGCGGCCTCGGCGTCCGTGCTGACGGACATACCGTCCTCGATGGGGTGGGAACACGCAGCGACCAGCCCCTCGGAGTCCGTCTCGACCATGCAGGTCCGACACGTGCTTCGCGGACCGATCTCCTCGCTGTGGTCGTCGTTACACAGCGCGGGGACGGTGTCGTTGGCGTCGACCGCTTCGACGGCGTCGAGCAGGGTCGCGTCGCCGTCGAGGGCGACCGTCTCGCCGTCGACGGTGACCTCGGCCATGTGGCCGTCGTCCGCGTCCGCGTTCGCGTCCGCCTCGGGGTCGGGGTCGTTCGCGGTCCCCGGACGGAAGTCCTCCGTCAGCGGGGTCTCTGGCTTCGGGTTCTCGACGTCCGGAACTCTCGGGATTGGTTCGTCTGCACTCATGCTGTTACCTCCGTCGCGTCCGCGTCGCAATCGCCGCTGAGACAGCTCCCGCCGGCGTGGGTGATGAACTCCGACTCGAAGTGGGTCATCGCCGTCCGCGCCGGTCGCGCAGCCATCACGCCGAAGTCACAGAGGCTCGTCGACTCCATGACGCGGACGAGTTCGGCGACCTTGCCGCTGTCGTAGCTACCGTCGTAGACGGCCCGCAGGAGGTCGGTCAGTTGCTTCGAGCCTTCCCGGCACGGCACGCACCGACCACAGTTGTTCTCGTGGGCGAACTTCGCTCGCTTACCGGTCTCGGCGAGGAGACAGCGTCCCTCGGCGAGGAACTCGACGATGCCGTTCGTTCCCAGCCGTTCGTCCGCGAGTGCGTCCGCGCTGGCCTGCACGTCGAGGTCCGGGGCGAAGCCGCCGAAGACGCCGCCGACGCAGGCGGCCTTGTACGCGTCCGTGCCGGCGGCCGCTTCGACTGCGGAGAGCGAGGCGTCGGTCGGCAGTTCGACGGTCGCCGTCCGGGCCGCATCACCGGTCACGGTGAACACGCGCGTGCCGGGGTCCTCGTCGGCACCCGTCGAACCCTCACGGACCAGTGCGGCGACCTGTGCGAAGGTCCGGGGGGTGTGGACCAGCGTGGGACGACCGTGGAGGCCGTGTTCGGCCGGTCCCGGCGGGCGGCGTCGTGCCTCGATTCTGTCGTTCCCTTCGAGGGCTTCGAGCGCCATCGTCATCTCGCCGGCCTTGTACTCGTCCGGACCGGCGACGACCTGCACGTCGACGGCCGACTCGTCCGCGAAGGCGACCGCAGCCTGCTGGATGCGTCTACGGGCGAGGTCGTCGGTCTCGTTCACGTAGACGACGATGGCCGACGCGCCGACCGACTCGGCAGCGGCGACGGCCGGGTCGAGGACGGTCAGCGGAACCGATTCGAGCAGGAGCTGGTCCATTCGGGCGTGCTCGTCTGCCTCGTTCGCGTTCACGACCACGACGGGGTCGCCCGACGCCTCGGCGACCTGTTCCCAGGTCTCGCCGACCGGCTGCTCGCTACGGGCGTCGCCGCGGCCGCGACCGAGAAGGCCCGCGTCCGCGACCGTCGAGACCAGCGAGTCAGCGTCGACGACGAGGTCGCTGGCGTAGTCCCGATAACCGCCGAGATCGTCGGGCACGAGCCAGCCACAGCCGTCGAGCACTCGGCGCGTCCCGACGCTCAGTGGGCCGTCGTCGGGGACTGGCAATCCGGTCACGTCGTCGTCGTGAGAAACGGTGAAGGGAGCGGCGGAGAGAGGATCGTCGGCTCGGAGGGCGTCGGAGAGAGTCCCGGGAGAGCAGTCGGGATAGAACGCGGTCGTTTCGTCTTCGGTCAGAAGGACGAGCGGTTCGAGTTCGGGAACGCCGGTCGGGCCAACTTCGAGGACCTGTACCGACTCCCCCTGCGTTCGTGCCACGTCGAGCAGCTCCGTCACGGCCTGAGACGTCGCCGTCGCGGACACGCGAATGGTGGTTTCGACGATGCTACCTCCAGCGCTTGTCATCGGACACTTATACGGCTAGCCCACCAATTAAGGGTTTTCTTGTCACCAATTCCGAGTCAAAAACGATGAAGATTGTGCCGTGTTCGAAACACAAACTCGCAGAACTTCGATAAGTCTGCGTCGTTATTCGTTGACGGCGATGGCCTCGATCTCGACGGCCGCGCCCTTCGGGACGTTACCGACTTCGACGGCGCTCCGGGCCGGCGGCTCCTCGGTGAAGTACTCGCTGTACGCCTCGTTGAACTCCTCGAAGTCCTCGATATCGTCGAGGAAGACGGTCGTCTTCATCACGTCCGTCATCTCGAGACCTTCCTCGGCGAGGATGGCTTCGATGTTGTCGAGGCTCTGCTGGGTCTGGACGGCGACGGACTCGTCGTCGAGCAGTTCGCCGTCGGTGGTCAGCGGGAGCTGACCCGCCGTGATGAGCAGGTCGCCGTTGGTCGTCGCCTGGCTGTACGCGCCGACCGCTGCCGGTGCGTCGTCAGTGCTGATTACGCGCTTCATGAGCGTGGCTAACTGGCGAGTGCCACTTAAATGTATAACTCCAAGCCGAACGCAACCGTGAGAAAGCACAATATATCACGGTAGTGAGGTGACGTTCTCGAAAAATACTTACACCGATTACCCATGCGTTCTATCATGACCTTCGAGGACTCACTGGAGGAGGTTGACCCCACTGTCGCGGAAGCGATAGACAACGAGCGCGAGCGCCAAGAGTCGACGCTCGACATGATCGCATCGGAGAACCACGTCTCCAAAGCCGTACTGGAGGCCCAGGGCAGCGCGATGACGAACAAGTACGCCGAGGGCTACCCCGGCGAGCGCTACTACGGCGGCTGTAAGTACATGGACGAGGTCGAGAACCTCGCCATCGACCGCGCGAAGGAACTGTTCGGCGCGGAGCACGTCAACGTCCAGCCCCACAGCGGAACCCAGGCCAACATGGGCGTGTACTTCTCCGTCCTCGACCACGGCGACAAGATCCTCTCGCTGTCGCTGTCTCACGGCGGCCACCTCAGTCACGGCCACAAGGTGAACTTCTCCGGGAAGTTCTACGAAGTCGAGCAGTACGAGGTCGACCCCGAGACGGGCCGCGTCGACTACGACGAGATCGCCGCCCACGCCGAGGAGTTCGACCCCGACATGGTCGTCTCCGGCGCGTCCGCGTACCCGCGCGAGTTCGACTACGCTCGCCTGACCGAGATCGCCGACTCCGTCGACGCCTACCACATGGCCGACATCGCCCACATCACTGGCCTCGTCGCCGGCGGCGTCCACCGCAACCCCATCGACGACGGTGCCGACTTCGTCACCGGTTCGACGCACAAGACCATCCGCGCCGGTCGCGGTGGCATGATCATGTGCAAGGAAGAGTACGCCGACGCCGTCGACTCGGCCGTCTTCCCCGGTGCACAGGGTGGCCCGCTCATGCACAACGTCGCCGGCAAGGCCGTCGGCTTCGGCGAGGCACTCACCGACGAGTTCCAGGACCACGCCCAGCAGATCGTCGACAACGCGAAAGTGCTGGCGGACGTCTTCTCCGAGAACGGCCTCTCGCTCGTCTCCGGCGGCACCGACAAGCACCTCATGCTCGTCGACCTGCGCGAGTCCCACGACGACCTGACCGGACTCGACGCAGAAGAGGCGCTCGAAGACGTCGGCGTCATCGTCAACAAGAACACCGTCCCCGGTGAGACCCGCTCGCCGCAGGTCACCAGCGGTATCCGCGTCGGGACGCCCGGCATCACGACGCGTGGCTTCGAGGAAGAACAGATCGAGACCATCGGCCAGCTCATCGTCGACGTGCTGAACAACCCCGCCGACGAGGAGCTCAAGAGCGAGGCCGCCGAAGAAGTCCAGCGTCTCTGCGACGACTTCCCCATCTACGCCTAACGACCGGTATCCACCGGCTTTTCTGCTGCTGGTCACTGTCTCTGAGCCACGAGACAGGCGTCTGCCTGTGACTGGCGAGTAGCGGTCTCGACCTTCGCCGCCGTGTCGAGCGACGCATCGGAACTGGATCCGACGGCACGGTGGCCGGGCACAGTCGCTACGCGAATCGAAACCACACCCGGGACGGGCGGTCTCAGATACCGTGAGAGAAGTGCAGTAGGTTCGTCGTCCCTACCCCAGCAGTCAGTACTGCAGTTTCAGGCGCGGGCGTCTTCGAGCAGTTCTTTGGCGCGCTTGACGGCTGCGTCGGCGTTGTCACCGTAGCCGTCGGCACCGATCTCGTCACGCCATTCCGGGGAGGTCGGCGCGCCGCCGACCATGATCTTGACGTTCTCTCGAAGTCCCTCTTCCTCGAGCAGTTCGACCACTTCGCCCTGGTGGTCCATCGTCATCGTCATCAGGGCGGACATGCCGAGGATGTCCGGGTCGTGTTCGTCGACCGCTTCGACGAAGTCTTCGTTGGGGACCTCGACGCCGAGGTCGACGACGTCGAAGCCGTTCGCTTTGAGCATCGTGATGAGGATGTTCTTCCCGATGTTGTGGATGTCCTCGTCGACGGTGCCGATGACGAAGAGACCGGCCTCGTCCTCCTCGGCGATCTCCATCTCTTCGAGGAGCGGTTCGACCAGTTCGACGCCGGCCTTCATCGCGTCGGCCGCCATCGCCAGTTCGGGCAGGAAGACTTCACCGCGGCCGAACTTGTCGCCGACCGTCTTCACGCCGTTCGTGAGCCCGCGCTGGAGGATGTCGAGCGGTGGCTTGTCCTCGTCGATAGCCTGTTGTGTTAGCTCGGCGACTTTGTCTTCGTCGAGGTCGTCGACCGCCTCTGCGATGGATCGGATGAGCGGGTCCTCGACGTCGGCAAATCGTGATTCGTCGGCCTGGTCTAGAAAGTCGTCCTTCTCGCTGTCGTCCTCTACCATGGTCCTTATCTCTGCCTCCTATCCACGTAATCCCCATTGTACATTATAAAATTTCTCCCTTCGTCCAAAATCGGGCCTCAATTCCGCCTCACGTGCGTGATTTTGCCGGAATTTCGAATCGGGCCGAACTACGTTCGAGAGATGTTTTTATCAACGTATCGGTTTGAATGTAACCGGACCACACGGGTGCCCCACTGTCACATCGGGAGAGCCGTTGGCGCGCGTTGTGTAATCTTGAAAGCCAGTCGGCGAGCGCGTCAGTTGACGATGTCGACAGTGTAGCCGTGGTCCTCGACGTCGTCGATGATGTCCCGAGCGTGTTCGCGACCCGACGTCTCCACCTGGAAGACGAGGTACGCGTCGCCGACGCTCAGGTCCTTGACAGCGCGCTCGTGACGGACCGTCTGGATGTTCGCGTTGTGATCGGCGATGATGCCCGAGAGGCGCTCCATCTGTCCGGGCTTGTCGTCGATGTGGACCCGGAGCCGCAGGATCTGGTCGCGGTCTGTCATTGCGTGGACGATGACGTTCTGCAACATCGTCATGTCGAGGTTGCCACCGCAGAGCAGCGGCATGACCGTCTCGCCCTCGACGTCGAGGTCGTCGCTGAGCAGCGCGGCGATAGCCGACCCCGCCGCCCCTTCGATGAACTGCTTGGACCGTTCGAGCGAGAGGAGGATGGCGTTGGCGATCTCCGAGTCGGAGACGGTGACGACCTCGTCGACGTGTTCGTCGATGAGGTTCATCGTCAGTTCGGAGATGCCACCGGTCGCGATGCCGTCCGCGATGGTGTCGACGGAGTCGAGCGTGACTGGAATGCCCTTGTCGAGGCTCTCGTGGACGGTCTCGGCACCCTCTGCCTGGACGCCGACGACGCGCGTCTCCGGCGAGAGTTCGTCGACCGCCGTCGAGATACCGCTGATGAGGCCGCCGCCGCCGATGGGGACGATGACGGTGTCGACCTCCGGACACTGCTCGATCATCTCGATTCCGAGCGTTCCCTGCCCGGCGACGATGTAGGGGTCGTCGTAGGCGTGGACGAACACGGCGTCGCTCTGTTCGGCCTGGTCCTGTGCGTAGGTCATCGCGTCCTGGAAGTCCTGCCCGACGAGTTCGACCGTCGCGCCGTAGCCCCGCGTCGCGTCGATCTTCGTCTGCGGAGCAGTCTTCGGCATGACGATGGTCGAGTCCGTCCCGCGTTTCGTCGCCGCGAGCGCGACGCCCTGTGCGTGGTTGCCGGCGCTGGCCGCGATGAACTCGTCGGCACCGTCCTGATCGACGGATTTGGAGATCTTGTTGTACGCGCCGCGCGTCTTGAACGAGCCCGTCCACTGGAGGTGTTCCATCTTGAGGTATACCTCCTCTGCGCCCGACTGGGAAGCCAGCGACGTGCTGCGGTCGATGGGGGTCTGCTTGACGACGGTCTCGTCGTCGAGACGCTCCTGTGCAGCTTCGATATCCGCGTAGGTGACCTGAGTGTGCTCCGAACTCATACGATGATTTTCTGCTGGGTATCCGCAAAAACCGTTTGGTCTAGACGATGGAAGGTCACGTACGAACGCCAAACACCCTCGAAAGTGCCCGTTCGGCGGGTGCCTGGACGGTCAGAAACACAGAACGTAAGCTCCGTGATGTGTTCAGTCGGTGCGGCGAGAACGGGAACGGGCGGAGAGAACTCGTGCGCGGACGTCTAGGGCAGTTCGACCTCGACGTCCTCCTGCAGGCTCGCGGCCTTGACCGTGTTGTACAGGAGCATCGTGATCGTCATCGGGCCGACGCCGCCGGGCACCGGCGTGATGATGCCGGCCTTCTCCTTCGCGGACTCGAACTCGACGTCGCCGACGAGTTCGTAGCCCTTCTCGTTGTCCGCTTCGACGCGGTTGACGCCGACGTCGATGACAGTCGCACCCTCGGGAACCATCGAGCCGTCGACGAGTTCCGGGACGCCGGCCGCGGCGATGATGATGTCCGCGTCGAGCGTCTTCTCGGCGAGGTCGTCGGTGCGGGAGTGACAGACCGTCGTGGTCGCGTTTCCGCCGGGGGCCTTCTGGATGAGGAGGTTGGCCATCGGCTTGCCGACGATCTCCGAGCGGCCGACGACGACGGCGTCCTTGCCCTCGGTCTCGACGTTCGCGGCTTCGAGGAGCTTCTGGACGCCGTGGGGCGTGCAGGGCTTGAAGCGAGCGTTACCTGCGACGAGGCGACCGACGTTCTCGGGGTGGAAGCCGTCGACGTCCTTGTCCGGGTTGATCCGGTTGAGGACGTCGCGCTTGTCGATGTGGTCCGGGACGGGCATCTGGACGAGGATGCCGTGAACGTCGGGGTCCTCGTTCAGCTCGTCGATCTTGTCGAACAGGACCTCGGCGGGTGCCTCCGGGTCGAGTTCGTAGTGGAAGCCGTTGATGCCGACCTCTTCGCAGGCCTTCTGCTTCATCGAGACGTAGGTCTCGCTGGCACCGTCGTCGCTCATCAGCACCGTCGCGAGTCCGGGCGTGACGTCCGCGTCGGTGAGCGTGTCGATACAGTCTGCGAGGTCGGCTTTGATGGCGTCGCCGACCGCGTTGCCGTCGAGTACTTCGGTGGTCTTCTGAGACATATGTCGGGAGTGTATTGGTTCGTGTTCCATCCCAATCGTACACCACGTCTGATACGACGTGGTTCGGTGGCCCCGGGAGCGACGTGACGTGACCTCCGTCGTCGGTCAGCCCGCCGTCACCCCGTCTCTGGGCCGGTCTCCGGGGTGGTAACATCTAGGGGTCCGTTACTGTGGGCACAAAAGCTTTCGATACGTCGTTCGAGCGCCACCCTGGGCCCGAAGGCGCTCGGGTCAGGCGACGGGAATTCCGGGCTCGTAGACCTCGACGAACTCCGAGTCTGGTTCGCCGTCGACTGACGTCGTCAACAGCGTCCGAAGTAGGTGCAGGTCCCCGTCGATTACGTCGAGGGTGACCTCGTGACCGTCCCCGTGAGCGGCGGACAGACGCTCGACGAACGCACGGAACGACTCGGCGTACTCGTGATGGAAGTCGTGGAGGTTGTCGTTGTCGACGAGTTTGACGCGACGGAAGTACTCCAGTACCTTGTGGAAGAAGCGCCCCGCCTGCTCGCCGTCGAGGTCGCGTTTCTCCAGGGCCGTCGCGAACAGGCCGCCGTCGGCCCACGTGACGCGCATATCGGGGTGTTCGTCCGCTGCCGCCTCGAACCTGTCCCGGAGGTCGTCGTCCTCGCCGCGGTAGGCCGTCCAGAGCTTGTAGCTGTCCACGCCGCAGTCGATCCAGCCCCGTGAAAGATAGTAGGTTCCGAACTCCTTCGGTTCGCCCATCGACCAGTCCTCCGTTCGGTAGATGAACGAGGAGATGCAGTCGTCCGCTTTCGAGACCACGAGGGGGGCGTGCTGGCTTTCGAGACCGCGGATGCCCCCGCCGCTGGTGGCGTAGCTGACGACGATGCGGTCCAGTTCCGGCCGGTCGAGGTCGTCGATTCGGGACTGGACGGCGTCGGCGATGGCCGTCTCCTGCGGGACGTTCACCGGGAACTCGTGGAGTTCCTGGGGGACGTAGCGAACGTCCAGGTCCAGATCGAGGTCCGAGCCGAGCGCTTGCAGTTCGCTGTACAGGGTCTCGCAGGCGACGACGCCGATCATCGCTCCGGGATACTCGATTCGCGTAGATAAGCCGTGCGGTGACGCCGTTCCAGAAGCCACCGGACGCTGCTTTCGGCCGGCGGCGGACTCCCCTCTCATCCATTTCAGAATTCGAGAGCCAGGCCTGTAGATCCATATATAATATTGGTGACATATCACCATTGGCGAACTGATTCTCGGCTCCGACCCCGTCGAAATCGACCCCCAGTGAGCGCTCGACGGCGGGAAGCAGCGCTCAGTTACCGCGCTTGACCGAGCCGTCGAACTCGCGGATGGCTTCGACGCGTTCCCGGACCCGGGGATAGATGTCCAGGTCCTGATGCGGGAGGTACATCGCCTTCATGAAGTTGTCACGGAAGATGTCCGTGCCCGCGATCTCGTAGTACTCCACCTCGTCGATGATGTTGAGCGTCTCCTGACGAGCTTCCTTGTTCAGCAGCGCGAGCTGTGCGCCGATACCGGCGGCGTTGCCCAGCGATTCGACCTTGTCCATCTCGACGTCGGGATACAGCCCGATGGTCATCGCGGACTCCGGGTCGATGTAGTTTCCGAACCCGCCGGCGAGGACGACGCGGTCGACCTCGTCGATGCCGAGTTCCTCCATCAGGACGAGCGCGCCGGCCTGGATGGCCGCCTTCGCCATCTGGATCTCGCGGATGTCGTTCTGCGTGACGGTGATGTCGCCGTCGATGGACGTGTCTTCGTCCCAGACGAGGACGTACTCGACCTCCTCGTCCTCGTTCTTCCGGACGCGTTCGTGGCCGTAGTACTCGTCGCGGAACTGGCCGCGCTGGTCGACGATGCCGGTCTTGAACATCTGCGCGAGCGCGTCGATGACGCCCGATCCACAGATGCCGTTGGGTTCGTCCTCGCCGCCGATGATTCCCAGCGTGGGTTCGAGCGTGTCGGGGTCGATTTCGACGGCCTCGATGGAGCCGTTCTGAGCCCGGACGCCGTGGGTGATCTCTGCACCTTCGAGGGCAGGCCCGGCCGGCGCGGACGTCGTCCACATCATCTCCTCGTTCCCGACGGAGATCTCGCCGTTGGTCCCGATGTCGATGCAGACGGTCATCTCGTCTTCCTTGTAGTGGCCGGAGACGAGCAGGACCGACACCTTGTCGGGGCCGACCCAGCCGCCGGAGATTGGGAGCCAGTAGAGATAGCCCGAGTCGTTGATGTCGATGCCGATCTCGCGGGCCTTCACCACCGCGGGCGCGTGATTGGCCGGGACGTACGGCGAGCCGGCGACGTACGACGGCTCGTACCCGAGGAACAGGTGGTGCATCGCCGTGTTGCCCACGAAGACGCTCTCGTAGATCTGATCGTTCTCGACGCCGGCCTCGCGGGTGACCTCCTCGATGCACTCGTTGATGCCCTCGACGATGGCGTCCTGCTGTTCCTGGCGACCGTTCTCGTTCCGGCGGGTGTACCGCACGCGCGTCATTATATCTCCACCGTACTTGCTCTGCGGGTTCACCTGCGAGCTGACGGCCTCGATGTCACCGGTCCGCAGGTTCATCAGGTAGACGGCGACCGTCGTGGTCCCGATGTCGATGGCGAGTCCGTACATCTCCTCGTCGATACCGGGCTGGACGTCGATGATCTCCTCGCCGTCGTAGACGGTCGCGGTGAACGACAGGGTCTCAGCTTCTTCGTCCTCGTCCTCGCGGATGGTGTTGGGAAGCTCGGACTGGATCAGATGGTCGACTGCGTCGGCGTCGACGTCGTACTCTTCTTCGAGGGCAGCGAGGACGCGTTCGCGGTCGCCGACGTTGTTGTGCAGCGTCGGGGCGTCGACCTCGAGGGGGTACTTCTGGACGGTCGTGTCCAGTTCGAACTCCATCTCGTTGCCCTCGGTGAGGACGATCCCACCAGTGTTCTGACTGACGCTCGGGACCGTCGTCTCGATCTCGCCCCCGTTCTGTACCTTGCATCGACAGGAGAGGCGATACCCGTCCTCGAGTTGGCTGTCGGAGAGTACTCGCTCGTCGGCTTCCGTGACCGGCGAGAGGTGCTCCTCGCCCTCGTCGATGATTACCTTACATGTGCCACATAGACCCTCGCCGCCACAGAGGCTCTCGATGCTGATACCGACGTCGTCGGCACCGTCGAGCAGCGTGATACCTTCCTCCAGCTCTGTGGTCTTCTCCCAGGGATGATATGTGACCTTGGACTCCTCACTCATGTTCCGTGCTACGCCCCCGTAAGATACCTTTACACAAAAGAATATCGAGAAACGGTATCGCCCTCGAATCCGACGGTTTCAGGGAGACCGAGGTGGGGCGACACGTACGATTCACCGTTAGGGAGACGTTCCCCTAAGCTGATAGACAGTTTGTGTTTCAGACTCGCGATGACAGTGCAGGACCGATACGGTGTCGTGTGTCGACGTGGCCGCCCACCGCGAGGCGTATACTGAGCGAAAGAACGATAGCTCGGCTTTGTTGAAATCCTCAGAGAGGTACATGTTCGCCCTGTAATTCTACGGGATGAAGGCTCTCCCGAAGTCGCAGATTCTCCGTTTTACTGAGAAGGCGATCCATCTGGCACGCCGAGCCGCCTCTCGACACTCAAACGAAAGTTCGGTGCGTTCGTCCGTTCACGATACTGGTGGAAACAGTTTCGTGAACTCACCATCGCCTGTCTCGTTCATAATCTCGACCGGTCACTCTGAGCGGTCAATACAGGTGAATCACTGAGCAAACCACGTGCTAAGCATCGGGTGACTGAGTGCCTCAAGGGACCCGCAGGCCCCCCGGTTCACTCGATATCGTCGGATTCGTTGGTAGCCGTCGATTCGACCGGGAAGACCTGCGTGTCAGGTGCGTCGAGTGGGCTGTCCGAGCCAGTGAGCCACGCGGTGAGGTAGACGACGCAGGCTGCGATGACTGCAATGGGAAGCTGGAGCGTGAAAACGCCGTAAATGAGTGTGACGATGATCGTTGCGCGAGTGGCCGTCTTTCGGTTGGTACCTCCGTAGTACGTAAATATTGCGACAACGAAGGACGCGATCGCGACGCCCGTGCCGAGAAGGAGTTGAGCGGTGACAATCACCAAGTAAAGGAACGCAGCGACACCGAGCAGGACGAACGCTGCTACAATGTGGACACGTTTCAGGGAGGGCATGAAACCGATGTTCTCCACCATATCAAAAAAATGTGTGTGCGCTCAATTTGAATAGAGACTGAACACTGCAACTGCAGTACTAGATATGCAGTTCTCACCGACCGGCTGTTTCAGGCGAGAAGATATCTGAAGAATGGGATTTCAACAGAGCCGATAGCGCCTACTGGGGGCTTCGCTGTGGCGACGGACAGTACGGAGACTACGCCGTAGTGGTCAACGTCGCTGGGCAGCACCGTCCCAAGACGGTTCCTGGTAAGGGCTCCGTCGGCGGACGGAGTGTGCTATGGACCTTGATCAGTCCGCTGGGTGCTTGCGTACCCAGTCACACGCCTGGCACTGTTCGATACCCAGGCGCTCTTCCGTGTCGCTGCCACATCGTGGGCAGCCCGCGAGTACTTGCTGAGGCATACGAAGTGATTACACATTCAAATATATAAAACCCAAGCAGGCCACAGATGGTCATTTTTTCAATCCCACCGTGGGTGATTTCTGACCATGTTTCTCATTTCATCGAGGTCTTCGTCCGACGAGATACCAAGATTATCCACGATGAGCAATTTTGCCGCCGGACCAAGTCGCGAACTCCCGTCCGTCTCCTTGAGCGTGTAGCGACCGTTCCAGCTCTTGTGGGGGAGGATGTTCCGCTCGGCGAGCCAGGACACGGCCATCTCGGTTTCACCCATGATCGGACGGAGCGAGATTTTCATCTGATTCATACTATCACCCAGTGACCAGTCACGTTCCGGATGAGACTACGTGGCAAGCCATAAAAAGATAATCGTGTTCAGGTCCGCCATCGACTCAGCTATCGGTCCGCTCGCCGAGCGGCGGCGAGCGTGACGACGTTCTCGAGGAAGACGGCTTTGGTGACCGGACCAACACCGCCGGGCGTCGGAGTCAATGCGTCGACCGACTCGCGGACGGCTTCGTGGTCGACGTCTCCGACCACTCTGTATCCCTGCTCGGAGTCGGCGTCGATTCGGTTCGCGCTCACGTCGACGACGGTCGCGCCCGCACCGACTGCGTCACGACCGAGCAGTTCTGGGACGCCACACGCGGTGATGAGCAGATCGGCACGACGCGTCTTCTCGGTGAGGTTCCGCGTCGACGTGTGACAGACCGTAACGGTCGCGTCACCACCGGGGCCGCGCTGGAGCAACATGTTCGCGAGCGGCCGCCCGATGGCCGTCGAGCGCCCGACGATGGTTACGTCTGCACCGACCGTCTCGACGTCGTAGTGGGCGAGCAGCCGCCGGATGGCACGCGGCGTGACCGGTTCGATGGGCCACTCGCCCGCGAGGGCGCGGCCCAGTGCGAGGGGACTGAAGCAGTCGACGTCCTTCGCCGGCGGAATGCGTCGGCGGACCTCGGACTCGTCGACGTGGTCCGGAAGCGGAATCTGAACGAAGATCGCGTCCACGTCGGGGTCGGACGCGAAGTCCTCGATGGCGTCGTACAGATCGCTCGCGGGCGCGGTCGGGGCGACGCGAACGTCCCGCGAGTCGAGACCGAACGCGTCGCACGCCTCGTGTTTCACGTCCATGAACCGGTTCGCTCCGTCGGCGTCGCTCATGAGGACGGTCCCGAGCGTGGGCGGGGGACCGCCGTCGGTCAGCGTCGAGAGGTCGCTCCGGACGCGATCCGTAATCGACGTCGCGACTGGCTCGCCATCGAGTACGGTAGCCATTCGTCCAGTAGTCGGTCGGCGGGACGGAAAAACGCAGGCGAATTCGACGGTGCCGAAAGAATCTGGTAATGCGTGGTAGGCGATCTACCACGAAGCGGTTGCTACTGGACCCTCAGAAGAAACTGTTGACGAAGGACCCGACGCCGGCAGCCGCACTGACGAGACTCGAACCGACGAGAATGGCGGTCGAGACGGCGATGTTCGTCTTTTCGGTGAACGCTGCAGCTTCGAGTCGCTGAGAGATGTCTGCTTTCATGGTTACCTTTCCCACGAGGCGTGGTCCCCCCACACCTCATTCTCTCCGATGGGGCGCAGTATAATAAATTATTTTATTAACATCTCTAAATTAAGACTGTGATAAATGCGGACTGAACAGGAAATGTGTGGTCGCGGTCGGGAGTCCGACCGGCAAACCAGTTTAGAAGACGTCGAATCCCTGCAGCACCTTGGTGACGCCAGCAGCGGCGGAGATACCGCTCAGCGCCAGCCCAGCGACAGTGGTGAACGCGATGCGGGTCTTTTCGGCGAACGCTACGTCGTCGAGTCGTTCCGAGATGAGTTCCGTCATTGTTGCTCCTCCAGAGGCGCTGTCCGTCGCGCCTCACTTGCTGGGAGGAGTGGTGGTTTAAAATGCGTATATAAATCTGCTAAATTATCCTACATTACCTATATATTATTCAATAGCGCGTGAAGTCGAAACCACAGTACAGCGGCAGATTCACTTCAGGAGACCGGCGCAGTGATGGTTGGCTCAACCAGAAAGATACGTCCTCGCCGTCCCACCAGGGTAGCGGCGTTGAACAGCGAGCAGCGCAATGGTATTGTGTGGGGACCGACGACAACCGTTAAACGCCTCGGCGGGATAGACTGAGCCAGTACACGCGGGCACGAGGTCGGCCCGTCGAGAGCCCTCCTGCCCGCGACGGGGGGTGGTTTCGACCTCGAACATCACGATGACCGAGACCTCTCGCAGTCGAATCCTACGCGTCGACCTGTCCGCCGAGCACGTAGAGAGCGAGCCGATTCCCGAGGCGTGGCGACGGCAGTTCCTCGGCGGAAAGGGCCTCGGCGCTCGGTACCTCTACGAGGAGGTCTCGGCGGGCACGGACCCGCTCGGACCGGAGAACGCGCTTCTGTTCCTGCTGGGGCCGGTGTCCGGCTACCTGCCGGGCGAGACGAGATACGGCGTCGTCACGAAGTCGCCGCTGACGGGCGCGTTTCTCGACTCCTACGGCGGCGGGACCGTCCCGGAGAAGCTCTCCGGAGCGCTCGACGACCACGTCGGGCTGCTGGTGACCGGCGAAGCCGACCGCCCGGTGACGATACGCGTCGAGGACGACGACGCGACGCTCGAACCAGCCACGGACCTGTGGGGCGCTGACGCACGCGAAGTGGAGGCCGCGTTTCCGGACGCGGGAGTCGCCTGCGTCGGCCCGCCGGGCGAGCACGCGGTGAAGTTCGCGACCATCGCCTCGGACGGCGGCGAGCACCACGCCGGGCGCGGCGGTGCCGGAGCGGTGATGGGCGCGAAGCGGCTGAAAGCCCTCGTCGTCCACGGCGAACAGCCCGAGGGGCTGGCGGACCTCCGCGAGGAGTACGCCGGCCGACTGAACAGGGACGCGCTGAGCCAGTGGTTCGTGACGAGCGAGACGGTCGAGACCATCGACTTCGCGAACGAGGTCGGCGTCCTCGCCACGCGGGGCTGGCAGGAGAGCGAGTTCGAGGGAGCCGACGACATCGGCATCGAGAGCGTCAAGGAGGCCGCGACGGGCCGCGAGCGGGAAGACGACCCGGTCCCCGGTGGCTTCCGCGTCGAGACAGACGACAGCGAGAGCGTCCCGCGCGGCGCGACCGCGATGACGCTGGGTGCCGGTCTAGGCATCGGCGACTTCGACGCCGTCGCGGCGCTCGGCGAGACCTGCGACCGCCTCGGCGTCGACGTCATCAGCGCGGGCAACGCCGTCGCGTGGGCCATTCGCGCGACCGAGGAGGGGCTGGTCGACCGGGACATCGACTTCGGCGACGACGAGGGAGCGCGGCAACTCATCGAGGAGATGGCGACGCGCTCGACGCCGCTCGGCGACGCGCTCGCTGACGGCGTCGAATCCGCCGCCGAGCGGTTCGGTGGCGAGAACCTCGTCCCGACCATCAAGGGGATGGAGATGCCCTCCTACGACCCCCGCGAGGTAGTGAGCCAGGCGCTCGCGTACGGGACGAGCGACCGCGGGGCGTGCCACCGACGGTCCCGGCCCGTCGAGACGGCGGTGTTCGAACCGGATCCGGACGACCCGGTGGACGTGGCACGGAACGTCGTCACCGAGCAGAACATCCGCGCGACGCTGTGGAGTCTGGTCGCCGACGACTTCGCCGGCGAGGCGCTGTGGGAGACGCTCGGTGCGGAATGGCTCGACGCAGTCGGACTGTCGTACACCCCCGCAGAACTACACGAGACGGGCGAGCGGATCTGGAACCTCACCCGGTTGTTCAACGTCAGGGAGGGGTTCGCCCGGGTCGACGACGAGGTTCCGGAGATGCTGGTCCAGACCGGCGACGGCGCGGGGCTGCTCACTCGCGACGCGTACGACGACCTCCTCTCGGCGTACTACGCGGTCCGCGGGTGGGACGAGGACGGCGTGCCGACGGCGACCACGCTCGACAGGCTCGGTCTCCTGGAAACCGTCGACGAAGAGACGCCCGTGGGGAAGTAGCCCCGCGAGTCCGCTGTTACAGTAACTCGATCACGGTGAACCCGGCGTAGCCGACGCCGAGCGCCAGCGCGAGCGAGGCCACCCAGGCGAGCACGGTGTAGAGCATCTTCTCGCGACTGACGTCGCCATCGCCGGCGGCGAAGCCGCTGCCGATGATGGCGCTGACGATGATCTCGTTGAACGAGACCGGGATGCCGAGGAAGACGGCGGTCTGCGCGATGGCGAACGACGGGATGAGTGCGGCGATGGAGCGGCGCGGGCCGAGCGCAGAGTAGTCCTGTGCGAGCGCCTTGATCATCCGCGGCGCACCGGTCCACGAGCCAGCGAGAAGCCCCAGGCCGCCGCCGAGCAGGACGGCGACGAGGGGTGGGTCGAACGAGTCCAGCAGCGGCAATAGCGGCCCGATGGCGAGTCCGACCTGACTCCCACCGGCGGAGAACGCGACGAGGCCGCCGAGGACGAGCAGGAACCGGCGCTGGCCGACCGCCTGGTCAGCCCTGACCTCGCGGGCGAGGAGGCCGGCGATCCCGAGCGCGATCAGGAGGGACACCCCGACCTGGACCGGACCGGAGGGGCCACCGACGAGCGCCGCGGCGGCCTGGGCGACGGACGCCTGCCCGCCGGAGCCGCCGAGGGCAGCGAACCGGATGTTCGCGAGCAGGAGCCCGACGACGCCACCGAGCGCCGGGACGGCGATGCGCTCGGGAACGGCTTCGTGGCGCAGCGTCACCGCGGTCGCGTACGCCGCGCCGCCGCCGACGAACGGGACGAGGACCCACAGCGTGGTGATCTCGACGTACTTCGGCCACGCCGGCGCGCCGCCCATGGCGAGGCCGACGCCGACGACCGCACCCGTCACCGTGAACGCGGTGGCGATGGGATAGCCGGCGAAGACGCCGATGGCGACGAGGGTCGCGGCGGTCAGCAGCGCGACCGTCGCCGCGAGCGGTGAGAGGGCGACGCCGCGGATGAGCTCGCGACCGACGGCCTCGGAGACGTTCGCTCCCTGAAGCACGGCGCCGGCGAGTCCGAGGATGCCGACGATGAATCCGGCCCGCATCACGGAGATCGCGTTCGCGCCGACGGCGGGGGCGAACGGCGTGGACCCCGACGAACCTGCCCCGATAGCCCAGGCCATGAACAGACTGGCGACGCCAGCGACGAGAAGGGTCAGAACGGTGCTCGCGGCGACCATCTGGCAAGGGATTATTGGTGACCAGTGAATAGCGTATCGGCTCACGTGTCGGCTCGTCGAACCCCGATTCGGTCTCCCGAGTCGTCGGTCCGACCTCAGTAGGTTCCGCCTACACGTGCTCGACGGCGGGCAGTTTCCCGGTGCATTCCCGACAGAACGTGTAGAACGGGTCGTTCTCGACGCCACAACGCGGACAGACGCCCGCCTCCCCGACGACGTTCGCCCCCGACCCGTCCGTGGCGTGTATGGCGTGGATCGGCCAGTTCATCCCAGTGATAGTACGGACCCCGCGGGAAAAATCATGTTGATTGTTTACACGGTACGCAGACCTCGTGTCCGCGTTAGCGAAGTATTTTTGTAACTGGTCGCCGCAGTAATACTCAACCGCATATTCGCCATCCAAATTATGCAATCTAATAATCCTCCACATCGTGAAACCGTTCGCTGGGGCGTCGAACTCACGCCGGACCTCCCGCCGCGAGAGGTCGCCGCGCTCGGTGCGAGCGCCGAGGCAGCGGGGTTCGACGCCGCGTTCGCCTCGTGTCACTACAACAACCGCGACCCGTTCGTCGCGCTGGACAGGCTGGCGGCGGCCACCGAGACGATTCGACTCGGTCCCGGCGTCGCCAACCCGTACGACACGCATCCCGCGCGACTGGCGTCGCAGGCGGCGACGCTGAACGAGGTGAGCGACGGGCGCGCGCTGCTCGGCGTCGGTGCGGGCGACCGCTCGACGCTGGCGAACCTCGGTATCGAGCGCGAGCGCCCGCTGCGAGCGGTGCTGGAGACCATGCAGGTCGCACGTCGCCTGTGGGCAGGCGAGCGCGTCGACCACGACGGCACCGTCCGAGTCACCGATGCCGGCCTGAACTACGAGGCCGACCCCCTCCCGGTGTTCGTCGGCGGGCAGGGACCGCACATGCTCCGGATGGCCGGCAAGCACGCCGACGGCGTCCTGATAAACGCGGCCCACCCGGCGGACTACGAGTGGGCGAGCGAGCAGGTCGCCATCGGTCGCGAGCAGCGACCCGACGACAGGGGCCCCTTCACGGCTGCCGCGTTCGCGAGCGTGAGCATCGCGCGGGACGCAGCGGCCGCACGGGACGCCGCCCGACCACCCGTGGCGTTCATCGCGAGCGGCGCGCCGGAGCCAGTCCTCGAACGGCACGGAATCGACCTCGAACTGGCTCGCGACGTCGGCGAGGCCATCGAAGCGGGCGAGTTCGAGCGCGCGTTCGGGCTGGTCACGCCGGACCTCGTCGACGCCTTCTGCGTCGCCGGCACTCCAGCCGACGTGGCCGAGCGTATCGCCACGATTCGGGAGTACACCGACGCCTTCGTCGCGGCGTCTCCGCTCGGCCCGGACAGGGAGACGGCCATCGAACTGCTCGGCGACGTCCGCGCACGGTTGGCCGACCCGGAGGTGGCGCAGTGAGCGCCGAGTGGCCAGTCCCCCTGTCGGGCGTCGTCGAGAGCGTGACGACCACGCTCGGCCCGAACGACCGCTGGAACGCGGCCCCGCTGGGACTGCACGTCGACGACGACCACGACCCGACCGCGCCCGTTCGCGCGCGAAGCTGGGGCCGGACCCGGACCTGGCGGAACTTCGAGCACGAGGGCGAGGGCTACGTCCAGTTCGTCCGCGACCCGCTCGTGTTCGCCGACGCGGCGCTGGGTGTCCTCGAGGTGGACGACCCGGTACTCGACGCGGCAACCGCGTGGGCCAGGGTGGACGCGACGCTGGTCGGGACCGGCGAGCGCGACGGGACGCGCTGGGCCGATTGGACGCTGACGCCGACGGAGACGGGCATCGAGCAACGAGCCGTCCCGACGACCGAGCGGAGCTACGCCGCCGTCGTGGAGATGACGGTCGCGGCGTCACGCCTCGGCGTGTCGGGCTACGACGACGAGACCCTGCGGGACCGTCTGGACTACTTCGCCGAGGTCGCCCGGAGATGCGGTGGCCAGCGAGAGCGCGCGGCCGTCGACCGCGTCGCGGAGCTATCGGAGTGGGGAGCCGACGACGGGTCGGCTACACCCGAGGCCGACGCGCCCAGAGCCGGGAGGGTCGGCCAGTGACCGTCCGCGTCGAGACGGGGGGCCGCCTGCACTTCGGCTTCCGGAACCTCTCGCTCGCGAATCCGACGCTCTACGGAAGCGTCGGCGTCGCGCTGGACGATCCTCGGGTGGTCGTCGAGGCGGAGCCGGCGTGCCGAGTCAGGTGCGACCACCCCGATGCGGCCCGCTACGCAGAGCGGGCGGTCGAACTGCTCGACGTGGACGGGGTCCGGCTCGACGTCGTCGAGGAGCTGCCGAGACACGTCGGCCTCGGGTCGGGAACCCAGCTAGCGTTGACGACGCTCACCGCCGTCGCACGCGCGCATCACCGTGACCCTGACGTCAGGACGAGAGCGCCCGCGCTGGGCCGGGGCCGACGCAGCGGCGTCGGCGTCGCCGCGTTCGAGTCGGGCGGCCTGATCGTCGACGAGGGGCATCCGGTGGGCCCGTACACCGACGACCACCTGGCGCGGGGTATCGAGACCGTCCCCCCGGTGGCGGCGTGGCGGGCGGTGCCCGACGACTGGCGGTTCGTGCTGGTCCTCCCGGACGCCAACCCCGGGCGCAGCGACGACGAAGAGGACGGAAGTATGGCCGCGGTGCTGGAGCAGGCGAGTCCCGACAACGCCGAGCGGATCGAACGCATCGTCTCCGACCGACTCCTCCCGGCGCTGGCCGCCGAGAACGTGGCCTCCTTCGGCGCGGCGGTCGGCGCGCTCGACCAGTGCAACGGCCGGTGGTACGTCGACGAACAGGGCGACATCTACCGGCCACCGGTCGGGGCCATCATCGGCGAACTCGCCGACAGTCCGTCCGTCTTCGGCGCGGGCCAGTCCTCCTGGGGACCGGCCGTGTACGGCGTGACGACCACGGACCACGCCGAGAACGCCCGCGTCGCCGGGCGGCGAGCGCTCGGCCGAGCCGGCGTCGATGGCCGCGTCCGTATCGTCGCTCCCCGGAACGACGGGGCGACGGTCAGCGTGAAGGTACTTGCTTGAATAACCATTGAGCATATTATATACAGTAAGTATTAAGCTGCTGCATTCAGCACGCTTCTATCATGCACCGACTCGCAACGACGACGGGACTGTATCCACTACCCGACTGGGCGAAAGACGAGCTGTCGGCGCTCAAGGGCCACCAGAAGGAGGACCTCGTCGACGGCGACGAGCGGAGCGAGGTCACGAACGCCTACCTGCGTGCGCGCTCGGAGATCGTCGACGTCCAGCGGGAGGCGGGACTCGACCGCATCGTCGAGGGGCAACTCCGCTGGGACGACATGCTCGCCCACCCGCTCACCGTCCACGACGCGGTCGAGACGGGCGGTATCGTCCGGTACTACGACAACAACAACTTCTACCGGGACCCCATCGTGACCGGCGAGCTCGTCCACGACGGTGACGTCGCCGCAGACCTCGAAGCCGCACAGAGCGACGACTGCGGCCCGTTGCAGGCCGTGCTGCCGGACCCCTACACCCTCGCCGACCTCGCGACCGACGACTACTACGGCGACGAGCGGGAGTTCCTGGCGGCCGTCGCCTCGTTCCTGGCCGACGAAGTGGCGGCGTTCCCCGACGTCGAGACGCTGTTCCTGCTCGCCCCGTCGCTGGCCGTCTCACCACCGACCGACGACCTCGGCGGCGTGACCGACGCGCTGGAGACCGTCGCGAGCGCGACGGACGCCGAGGTCGTCGTCCACCCCTACTGGGACGCGCCGCCGGGACGCGTCTACCAGGCGCTGCTCGACGCCGACGTCGACGCGCTGGGTTACGACCTCGTGGCCGCCGCGGACGCGAGCCTGACCAACGCCCGCGAGTACGGAACGCCCGAGACGGTCTCGCTCGGCGTCGTCGACGGCCAGAACACGCTCGTCGAGACCCGCGAGACCATCGACGAACGCGTCGCCGCGTTCGAGTCCGTCGCCGACGGCGTCGACACCGCCTACCTGACGACCAACGCCGAGACGTTCTACATCCCCGTGAACCGATTCGAAGCGAAACTCGCCGCGCTCGGTGCCGCGGCCCGCCCCCCGGAGGTCCAAGCATGAGTACTCGAGAGCAGTTCCGACCGCCGAATCACCCGCACGACCACTTCCTACTGACGACCGTCGTCGGCAGCTATCCGAAGCCGAAGTGGCTCGAACGCGAGCGCGACGCCTACGACGAGGGCGACCGCTCCGAGCAGCACTGGACCGAGTCCGTCGAGGACGCCTCGCGACTCATCACGCACGAGCACGAACGCGCGGGCCTCGACGTCGTCGTCGACGGCGAGATGCGCCGGACCGAGATGGTCGAGTACTTCGCCAACCGCATCGATGGCTACGAGTTCAACGGTCCCGTGAAGGTCTGGGGCCACAACTACTTCGACAAGCCCAGCGTGGTGAAGGAGGTTACCTACGAGGAACCGTGGCTGGTCGACGAGTTCGAGTTCGTCGACGGCGTCGCCACGAGGCCCGTCAAGGTCCCCATCACCGGCCCGTACACGCTGGCAAACTGGTCGTTCGACGAGCACTACGGCGACACCGAGACGCTCGCCTACGAGCTGGCGGACCTGGTCAACGAGGAGATCGAGAAGCTGGTCGACGCCGGTGCACGGTACATCCAGATCGACGAGCCGGCGCTCGCGACGACGCCCGACGACCACGCGATCGTCGGCGAGTGTCTGGAACGTATCGCCGACGACGTCCCGGACGACGTCCGACTCGGACTCCACGTCTGCTACGGCGACTACTCGCGCATCTACCCCGAGATCCTCGACTATCCCGTCGAGGAGTACGACGTCGAACTCGCCAACAACGACTTCGACCAGCTCGACGTGTTCACCGACCACGAGTTCACGAAGGACTTCGCGCTCGGCGTCGTCGACGCCCACGTCGCCGAGGTGGAGACCGTCGGCGAGATCAAGGACAACATCAAGAAGGGGCTCGAGGTGGTCCCACCGGAGCGGCTGACGGTCAGCCCTGACTGCGGGCTGAAGCTGCTGCCCCGCGAGATCGCCTACCAGAAGATGGCCAACCTCGTCACCGCAGCCCGCGAGGTCGAGGCCGAACTCGACGCTGGCGAGGTTCACGTCGGCACGGAATCGCCCGCGAGCGCCGACTGACCGCCCGTCGGCCGCCCTACGTCGTATTCGCGTCCGTGTCTTCGCCCGGTTCGACCACTTCCGCACCTTCCACGGCCTCGACCAACTCGGTGTCCTTCTTCGTGTCGATGTGCCAGCGGTCGACGGACTGCTCGTAGTCGGCGAGTTTGTTCGAGACGCGAATCTTGAGGTCGTCGTCGTTGACGTTCACCTCGAAGACGTACCGCGGTTCGTCGCCGTTAGCGGTCCGCTTGAGATTCGCGCTGACCAGTTCGTTGTCGAAGTAGTACGGCGCGATCTGGGTCATGACGTTCTTGTAGACCTTGTCCTCGACGGCGCGAATCGCCTTCCGACCCGCCGAGTCCGCCGCGCGTGCGACGTAATCCAGCGACTCGCTCCACTTCTCGACGGCCTCGTCCGGTTCGTCGAGGTTCTCGTAGGACTCGGTCAGCTTCTCGCCGGCCGTCTGGAGGTCCTCGTCCGGTTGCTTACCCGCCTGCTCTCCCTTCCCCTCGGCGACGCTCGCCTGGTCGGCGGTCTTCTCGTTCACGTCCTCGTCCAGTCGCTCGTGGCTCTTCGGTCGCCACTCGTCGAACTCGGACAGGGCCTCCTCGTCGACGGAGACGTTCTCGTCGGCGATGTCGCGGAGGGCGCGAGCGACGCGTTCGCCGTGTTCGACGACGTCCACCCAGCCACCGCGTTGTTTGAATCCCGAAACGCTCTCTTCCATTCGTTCCCCAACTCTACGGTTCCAGCCAATATACCTTTTGGCGCTACCTCGTTTGGTCGGTCATCGGCTGGGAACCCCTACGACACGTCCGCTTCGAGCGCGTCGAGCGCCCGCTGAAGTTCGCCGCGCCGCTTCCAGGCGGCCACCCGGTCGGTCACCGACGATAGCGGCAGGGCCATGCTGACGGCAGACCGCATCGTGACGCGCGTTCCCTCGTTCAGCGGCGTGAGCGTGACGTCCGTCTCCATGTGCTCGAACGGCCCGTCCTCACCGCGCTGTTCGTAGTGATAGCCGTCCGGTCGCTTCTCGAAGTCGAACTCGACCTCGACGCCCGCCATCTCACCCGTGACGGTCCACCCGTCGTCCGTCTCGGTCACGTCCGTCACCTCGAAGGTCCCCTCGTACTCCAGCACCGCAGCCGGAGTCAGTCGGCGCTCGAGTTCCGCCGGCGTCTCCGTGACGAACGTCGTCGCTTCGACCTCGCGCATACGTCGGGTGTGGACACGGGGCACGTATATATTCTCCGTCGCCCGCACCCGATTCGGCCAGCCCACGACGCTGGCCGGAAAATCAGTCACCTATAACACCTCCCCGACCCACCCGCCGGGTAATGCCTCTCGACGCACGCGAGCACGCCAAGGTCGTCGACCACAACCTCGCGAAGGACCTGCTGACCCAGCTTCGCGACGAGGAGACGGAACAGGTCGCCTTCCGGAAGGGCCTGGTACGGCTGGGTCGCCTCTGCGGGTACGAACTCATCGACAGCGTGATGTCGACCGAGCGGACCACGGTGCAGACGCCGCTGACCGAGACCGAGGGCGAGCGCGTCACCGGCCTCGACGACGTGGTCATCGTGAACGTTCTCCGCGCCGCGACGCCGTTCGTCGAGGGTCTGCTAAAGGCGTTCCCGTCCGCCCGCCAGGGCGTCATTTCGGCCAGTCGCGACGAGGAGGCCGGCCGCGGGGACGACGGCTCGTTCCCCATCGCCGTCGACTACGTGAAACTCCCCGACGTCGGGCCCGAGGACACCGTCATCGTCGCGGACCCGATGCTCGCCACCGGGTCGACGATGAGCGCGGTGCTCGAGCACCTGCTCGACGACGGCGCGAATCCCGAGAAACTGTTCGTCCTCTCCGCCGTCAGCGCGCCCGACGGCGTGGACCGACTCGCGCGGGAGTGCCCGGAAGCCGACGTGGTGACCGTCGCCATCGACGACCACCTCGACGAGAACGGCTTCATCGTCCCCGGCCTCGGCGACGCCGGCGACCGCGCGTTCGGGACCAACTGACCCGACGAGTTACCCGAAATCCATCGCGGCCCGGCCGCTCGTCGCGCTCCGGATGCGGTCGCGCAGGCTCGACGCCTCGCTCTCCGCGACTCGGACCTCGAAGGTGACGTCGGCTTCGTAGGCCGCGTCGAACTCCACGTCGGCGCTCTCCAGCAGTCCCCGAACCGTCCCGGAATCGTCGTACTCGACGATGACCGTGAACGTTTCCTGGGGCTGCTCGGTCGTCGTCCCCGCGTCCGCGATGGCGTCTTTCACGCCGCGGCCGTACGCGCGGGCCAGCCCGCCGACGCCGAGGTTCGTCCCCCCGTAGTATCGGGTCACGACCGCGACGACGTTCTCCAGTTCCTGCTGGGTGAGGACGTTCAGCGCCGGGTCGCCCGCGGATCCCGTCGGTTCGCCGTCGTCGCTGGACCACGCCCGCAGCGGGTCCGCGCGGATACGGTAACACGGGACGTTGTGCGTCGCGTCGTCGTACTCCCGCCGGCGAGACGCGATGTACTGCTCTGCCTCCTCGATGCTCCTGACCGGCGCGACGTGGCCGATGAACTCCGAGCCCTTGATCTCGAACTTCGCGTACCCGCGGCCGGCGACGGTTCGGTACCCCTCAGTCACGAGCGAGTGTTCGAGTCCGGAGGGAAAAGGTGTTCGTGATTTCGCCCGTCACTGCAACTCGATCTTCCGGACGAAGTCCAGGTTTCGGATCTCGTTCAGCAGGTCGCCCGGAATCTCGCCGTCGGTGATGATGTACAGCTTCGGGTCGGCGGCGAGTTCGGGGTCCTCGCTGACGGTCTGGCGGATGGAGATGCCGTTGTCGGCGAGCAGGCCCGTGACGGTGGCGACGATTCCGGACTGCTCGGTGTCGTAGACGTCGACGGTCAGCACCGTCAGGTCGAGCAGGGGCGCGAGATCCATCAGGCTCTGGATCTGGGAGATGTTCTGGAAGATGCGCTTGAGTTCGGGGTCGTCGAGGATGGCGTCGGTCGTCGCGTCGACGACGCGGCGGTCCACGTCTATCTCGCGGGCGATGCCCGTGTTGGGGATCTCGATGCCGCCGGAGACGACGCGTCCCTCGTCGTTGACCGAGAAGCCGCGCTCCAGCAGGAGCTTGATGACCCGCTGCTGGCTGGGACTCTCCTCGAACTGTTCGAGGATGCGGTCGAACGTGTACTCCCCGTCGGTCATAGCTCGCCTTTGGTGCTGGCGACGTCGCTGCGGCGCTCGTCGATCCGCGTCGCGTCGTCGAGCGCACGCGCGGTCGCCTTGAACAGGGCCTCGATCTCGTGATGGGCGTTCTCGCCCTCGACGCCCGCGTGGAAGGTGAGCCCGGCGTTCGTCGCCAGCGAGCGGAAGAAGTGCTGGGCCATGTGGCTGGTCATCTCGCCCACGGTCGCCTGGGAGAACGCCCCGTCGAACTCGAAGTATGGCCGGCCGCTCACGTCGACCACGACGCTGGCGACTGCTTCGTCGAGCGGGACCTTCCGGTCGGCGAACCGGCGGATGCCGCGCTTGTCTCCGAGCGCCTCCGTGAACGCCTCGCCGAGCGTGATGGCCACGTCCTCGGCGGTGTGGTGGTCGTCGATCTCCAGGTCGCCGTCGCAGTTCACCGTCAGGTCGAACAGGCCGTGCGTGGCGAACGATTCGAGCATGTGGTCGAAGAAGCCGATGCCGGTGTCTACGGTCGCGTCGCCGTCGCCGTCGACGTCCAGCGTCACCTCGATGTCCGTCTCGGCGGTCTCGCGGGTTACCGCCGCCGTCCGGTCGGTCATACATCACTCCTGTCCGCCCGGCTATTTGGCGGTTGCGCCTGGTCGTGGCCCGCAGACGGTTACCGATACGCGGCGAGACGACGCCCACACGTGGCGTAGAGCGCGTCGCCAGCGAGAGCGACGCGGACGCTCTCGGAGTCGAAGTCGAGACTCCATCGTTCGCTCCCGTCGGCCGTCGACGTTGCGACGAGTCGCGAGTCGGTCGTTCCGGCGAAGACCGTCGCCCCGTCGACCGCGAGTTCATCGTCGAATCCGGCGGTGTGACCGTCGACGTCTGTTCCGTGGTCCGCTTCCCAGCGCTGGGTCCCGTCCGCGGCGGCGACCGCTCGCACGTCCCCCAAATCGGAGACGCCGTAGAGCACGTCTTCACCGATGGCGAGGTCGTCGACGCCGTGGTAGTTCGACCACGCGGACTCCCCGTCCGACCGGACCGCGTGGACGGTACCGTCGACCGTCACGAACGCAGCACACGGCGTTGCCGCCACGCTCGACACTGCGGGCTCGTCGCCGGGCCGGAGGTCCGTCGTCCACTTCACGGACTCCGCGTCGGTATCCACGCCCACGAGGACGCTCTGGGTGCCGACGAAGTACGCCATACTACCCACCCAGGCCAGACCCGTGTCTATCCAGTAGGGGACCGACGTGCTCCATTCGGCGTCGCCGTCTTTGACGAGAGTGACGACCGTCTCGTCGACGTCGGCGCGGGTCGAAGCCACCAGAACGCCGTCCGGTGACGGGGCGACGGCGTCTGCCCGTCCGGGCGGGTCGAACGACCACCGCTTCTCCCCCGACGTCACGTCGAACGCGTACACCAACTCGTCGTCCGACGTCACGACCGCGTCGCCGGAGACCGACGGCGTCCTCGGCGTCCCGGAGAGCGGCGACCGCCACAATCGATCTCCGGTCGCGGCGTCGAAGGCGTGGACGTACTGGGCGTCCGGTCGCTCGACCTCGGTCCCGACGAGGATCTGCTGACTGACGAACACCCGACCGGCGGCGACGACGGGCCGCGAGAAACGCGCCTCGCCGCGTTCCGGTTCGGGTGCGGTCACCGTCCACGCGGCACTCGGCTTCTCCGACGGGCCGTTCGCAGATGGCGCGTAGCTCGTCCGGCCGAGTGATCCCTCCGGGAGTGGCCAGCCCGCGTCGGGAAGCGGGCCGTGTCCGCAGGGGAACGGCGACGGGGACTCCGTGGCCTCGGTCGCGGTCGATTCCGACTGGGCCGTCGTCGATTCCGGTGACGACTCGTCCACGACCGTGGTCGGTTCTCGCGTCGACAGACAACCCGCCAACGAACTCGTCAGGAGAGCGCTCGTTTCGAGGACGCGTCGGCGGGACGGAGACATGGAGCACCGTTGGGGGGTCGGCCGGAAAAGTACTTTCGAACATACATGACAGCACGGTTACGAGAATAACGAGCAGTTACCACCGGCGTCGCCGCAGGAGCGGGCAGCGAGGCCACTGGTCAGACACCGCATTCGAACGCCTGAGACGACTGAAACGGCCTGAACGGTCCGCAAAACGGAGTGAAAGGAATCCACGGTCTCTCGCATTCATACCGTCCCGGCGACTATCTCCGGGTGACACCCGAGTATGTGCAGCCAACTCAGCGAACCGCGCTGTTACGTCCTCCTTGGAGCACGCCGCCGCCGAGAGGTACTGCGTGCCCTTCAGGACCTCGAGACACCGGTTTCGGTCCGGCGCCTGGCCGAGGCCATCGCAGCGAGCGAACCCGAGGAGCGCGACAGAGACATCATCGAACGTATCCATCTGACCCTCCACCACAATCATCTCCCGCGACTCGCCGCAGCACAGGTGGTCGACTACGATTCCGACGACGGCACCGTCACGCAGGCCGCGAACTTCGGGACGCTCGTCGGTGTGCTGGAGCGAGTGAACGCGAGCGAACGGCCCTGGGCAGATTGCATGGAGTAGACGATGGTCCCGCGCGGACGTCCGGCCTCTTACTCGACGGCAGCCTGCGCTTCGGCGAGCGTGAACGCCCCTTCGTAGAGGGCGGTCCCGACGACGACGGCGCTGGCTCCGGCATCACGGAGCGCGCGAACGTCGTCGAGCGACGCGACCCCGCCGCTCGCGACGACCGGGATGTCCACGGCCGCGACGACGCGTTCGACCTCGTCGGTCCGAACGCCGTCGAGTTGCCCCTCGACGTCCACGTCGGTGAACAAGATCGCGCCCGCCCCCAGTTCCTCGTAGCGACTGGCGGCCTCCGCTGGGTCCAGCCCGGTCCCTTCGGTCCAGCCCGAGACGACGACTTCGCCGTCCTTCGCGTCGAGACTGACCGTAACGGTCCCCGGATACTCGTCGCTTATATCGGCGACGATGTCCGGGTCCTCGACGGCCGCCGTCCCGAGGATGACCCGGTCGACGCCGCGGTCGAGGAGCCCAGTCGCGTCCGCGACGGTTCGGATACCGCCGCCGAGTTGGACGTCGACGTCGACGGCGTCGAGGATGGATTCCACGGCTGGCGCGTTCCCGCGCTCACCCTCGAACGCGCCGTCGAGGTCGACGAGGTGGAGCGTCTCCGCCCCCGCGTCGACCCACCGCTCGGCCGCCTCGACCGGATCTCCGTAGGTGGTCTCCGTCCCCCGCTCGCCGCCGACCAGCTGGACGACCTGCCCGTCCTGCATATCGACCGCCGGAATGACCTCGAAGCTCGAACTCATGTGCTCCCCTGCCCACTCGCGGGGTATAGCTTCCACGGTCCGCCGATACCGGGCCGCCACGGCGTCCCGACCGCCGAAGCCGTCACTGTTTAATCGCGGCCGCATGAGGTACAGATATGGTATCGACGTTGCTCGTCGTGGGCATTCTCGTCGCAGTCTTCGTCGGGTTCAACATCGGCGGGTCTTCCACCGGCGTGGCGTTCGGTCCGGCCGTCGGGTCGAACACGATGGGAAAGCTCTCCGCCGCAGTGTTGATGACGACCTTCGCGCTCCTGGGAGGCTGGACCGTGGGTCGGGAGGTCATCAAGACGATGGGAGGGGAGATCGTCCCGCAGACGGAGTTCACGCTCGCCGTCAGCGTGGCCATCCTCTTCTTCGTCGGGATGGCACTCCTGGTCTCGAACCTGTTCGGCGTCCCCGCGTCGACGTCGATGACTGCCGTCGGTGCGATCGCCGGCCTCGGCGTCGCGACGGGCACGATCCGCTGGGAGGTCATGGGTCGAATCGTCACCTGGTGGCTGGTCGCCCCCATCCTCGCCTTCTGGGTGTGTGCGGTCATCGGCCGGTACCTCTACCCGTATCTCGAAGCGTGGTTCGCGCTCGACCGGACGGAGGGGGACATGTTCGATTTCGACCGCTCGGGAGCGGTTCCGATTCCTCGCCTCGCCGATTCGACGACCTACAGAGAAGTCATCGGTGCGACGCTCGTCGTCGCCATCGGCTGTTACATGGCCTTCTCCGCGGGCGCGAGCAACGTGGCCAACGCCATCGCACCGCTGTACGCCAACGAGGCGCTGGCGATGACCGAAGGCATCCTGCTCGCTAGCGGGGCCATCGGCCTCGGTGCGTTCACCATCGCACGCCGGACGCTGGACACCGTGGGCAACGACCTCACCGAACTGCCGATCCTGGCCGCACTCATCGTCGAGGTCGTCTCCGCGAGTCTCATCACGTTCCTGTCCGCGAACGGCATCCCCGCGAGCCTCGCCGTGAGCGCGACGATGTGCGTCGTCGGACTCGGGTGGGGTCGGGCGACCCGAACGACCCGCCTCTCTGACGCCGCGGGCGCGGCCGTCAGCGGCGAGGGCGATCCGGACCTCTCGGTGGACGCGCTCGCGAAGGACGGCGGCGACGACACCAAAGAGCCCGCCGAGCCCGGCGACGTCGCCCGCATCGGTGAGGAAGACCCCGATCAGATATCCGCCGTCGACCTGTTCGACCCCGCCGCGACCGGCCGCGTCGTCGTTCTGTGGATTCTGACGCCGTCCATCTCGGCCGTCGCCTCCTACGCCGTCTTCCAATTTACGACGCTGGCCGTGTGACGGCGTCGGGGTCCACCGCCGCGGTGCATCGTCTCACCGTCGAACATCTTCCCGTCAGAGCCCACAAGAGTCGGAACGACTCTGCCGAAAGGGCAAAGTCTAACCGTAAGGGTGCAGAACTTCGCAGTGATGCCCACGGTAGAGTACCTCAACTACGAAGTAGTGGATGACCAGGGATGGGACCTGTACGACGACGACCTCTTCTCGACGGCCGCAGACGAAGGCCTCGACGACGAGGATTACGGTAGCTTCGAGGTCGCCGAAGGCGAGTACATCCTCGAAGCCGCCGAAGCGCAGGGCTTCGATTGGCCCTTCTCGTGTCGCGCAGGTGCCTGTGCGAACTGTGCTGCAATCGTCCTCGAAGGCGAAATCGACATGGACATGCAGCAGATCCTCAGCGACGAGGAAGTCGAAGACAAGAACGTTCGTCTGACCTGCATCGGCAGCCCCGCTGCCGACGAGGTCAAGATCGTCTACAACGCGAAGCACCTGGACTACCTCCAGAACCGCGTCATATAACCGCAGTACCACTGCGGATTTTTTCGGACACAGCGTTACTGGCGAGCGACGCGTTCGGGCAGCGGCCGCTCCGTCATCCACCCACGTCACCGTGGCCCGCGGACCCGCAAACGCTAACACGGTCGCCGGGAAGGAAGTAGGTAGTGCTCGGGAGCGTCCCTGATCTGCTTCGGCTTGCCGCCGTCCCCATCTTCGGATGGGCGGCCTATCGCGACGTCAAGACACGGCGGGTCCCGAACCGGACGTGGTACCCACTGGTAGCCATCGCAGCCATCGCGCTGGTGTGGGAGGGGTGGCAGGTCTGGACGTCGCCGCTCGCCTCCCCCACGCCGTTCGCCCTTCGCGTCGCGCTCAGCGCCGGCATCGTGATTCCGCTGGCCTACGGTTTCTGGTGGCTCGGCGGCTTCGGCGGGGCCGACGCGAAGGCGCTCATCGTCATCGCGCTCCTCTTTCCGACCTTTCCGACCTACTACCTGCCGTTGCACTCGCTGCCGTTGACGCGGACGACCATCGGCGTCTTCTCGATGACCATCCTCTCGAACACCGTCGTCGTCGGCGTCGCGTACCCGCTCGTCCTCGCGCTCCGGAATCTCGTGGGCGGGCACGTCGGACGAGCCATGTTCGTCGGCCGGCCCATCTCGTGGGCCGACGCCCCCACGGAGTACGGGCGACTGCTGGAGACGCCGGCCGGCTTCTCGCGGTCGGGGCTGGACCTCGACGCGCTCCGGATGTACCTCTCCTATCGCGGCTGCACCCTCGCCGAGATTCGCGCCGACCCCGACAGCTATCGCGACCCCGCGAGTCTGCCCGCAGACCCGAACGCAACGGGCGACGGCTCGATTCCCGAGGAAGCCGCCGCCGTCGAGTCGGCCGATGCTCCGGCGCGGCAGTCACCCGACGGCGGCGTCAAAGCGTCCGGCAGCGACGCCGAGTCGCAGCCCGACGACCCCTGGGGCGCAGCGGCGTTCCTCGACGACATCGACCACTCCGCCTACGGCACGACGCCCGAACAGCTCAGCGACGGCCTCGACGTATTGGTCAGCGAGGACGACGTGTGGCTCTCGCCGGGCATCCCGTTCATCGTCCCCATGTTCTTCGGCCTGCTCGTGAGCCTCGTCTACGGGGACGTGCTGTTCGCGCTCGTCGCTGCGGCCGGGTTCGCGTAGCGGGGCTAGTCTGTAGTGGCCTCGGCGTGGGTAACGATTCGATACGTCAGACAGATGCTCGAGAGCGGTGGCTGGCAGTCTAACCGATGGTACGCCGCGTCAACGGTGCCACAGTTCTCGGCGTCGGCCTCGCACAGGAGAGCGGTGGCGATGGCCGGTGACCGACCGGGAAATCGTCACAGCAATCACTTTCAGTCGTCGGCCGCGGCGACGGCACCGTGCTCGATCTCCGTCCCGAGGACGTCGAGGAACGCGGCAATCCACTCCGGGTGGTCCGGCCACGCCTGCGCGGTGACGAGGTTGCCGTCGGTGGCGACGCCGTCGGCCCACTCGCCGCCGGCACCCTCGACGTCCGATTTCAGTGCGGGATAGGCGGTGCAAGTCCGGCCCTCGATGACGTCAGCGGCCGCGAGAATCTGGGCGGCGTGGCAGATGGCGGCGATAGGTTTGTCCGCCTCGTCGAAGTGCCGGACGGCGTCGAGGACGCCCTCGTACGTGCGGAGGTACTCCGGGGCGCGGCCGCCCGGAAGGACGAGACCGTCGTAGTCGCTCGGGTCGATCTCGTCGAACGTCGTCGTGAGTTCGAAGTCGTGACCCCGCGATTCGAGGTACGTCTGGTCGCCACGGAAGTCGTGGACGGCGGTCTTGACCGTCTCGCCCGCTTCCTTCTCGGGACAGACGGCGTGGACGTCGTGACCGACGGCCTCCAGCGCCTGGAACGGGACCATGATTTCGTAATCTTCGCCGAAGTCGCCGACTATCATGAGCAGTTGCTTGCCTGACATGGCACGCGGAGGTACGAGTCCCGGTATCAAAGGACTAGGCCCTCGCGGGCCGACAAAAGACCTATGCGGCCGAGTGGCGACGGACGAGACATGACCGAGGTCGAACTCGCCTTCGACGAGCAGGACCTGCTGCCGGCCGTCGCCCAGGACGCCGACTCCGGCGAGGTCCTGATGCTCGCGTACGTCACCGAGGAGGCCGTCGAGCGGACGGTCGAGACGGGGCAGGCACACTACTACTCCCGCAGTCGCGACGAACTCTGGGAGAAGGGCGCCACCAGCGGCCACACCCAAGCCATCGAGGAGGTCCGCGTCGACTGCGACGGCGACGCCCTGCTGTACCTCGTCGACCAGGAGGGCGGGGCCTGTCACACCGGCTACGAGTCCTGCTTCTACCGCACGCTCGACGGTGAGGTCGTCGGCGAGAAGGCGTTCGACCCCGACGACGTGTACTGATGGGGGACCTCGTCGCGGACCTCGCGGCCGCCCGCGAGGACTACGAGCGTGCCGTCGAACGCGTCGAAGCGGTGGGGGAAGCCGAACTTCGGCGACTCGCCGACGCCTACGACGAGCTGACGTCGACGTTCGCGGAGTACGAGGAACGCGCGACGGGCAGCGGCGACTTCCAGGCGTTCATCGAGTTCCAGGGGAAGGTGGGGACGTTCACCGAGGAGTTGCCCGACGACCTGCGCCACCGCGAGGCGTTCGAGCGGGCCGACGACCTGATGCAACAGCAGCGACTGACCGAGGGTGACTTCGCGAAGGCGCGCGAGGCCCTGGAGCCAGTCGCCGCGGACGTCGACCGCCTCACCGAGCGCGAACGCGCCGCCGAGGCCTACGAACAGGCGCGCTACGAGGTCGACAAGCGCCGCTCGACCGTCGAAGAGGAGATCGCCAGCCGCGAGCGCCTCGTCGAACTCGGGGAGGCGGACCTCGACGCGCCGACGGACGAACTTCGCGACCCGATCGAGTCGTACGACGAGGCCGTGGCCGAGGCGTTCCGGGCCTTCAAAGCCGACCGGAGCGCCCGCGAGGTGCTGGCGTTCGTTGCGACGGCCGCGGAGTACCCGCTCGTCCCGTTCCGTGACCCGCCGACGGACCTCCGGGAGTACGTCGAGAGCCACGAGGCCGGGACGGAGCCGATTCCACAGTTGCTCACGTACGCCGAGTACTCGCACTCGAAGCTCGACCACTACGTCGAGGACCCGGCGGCGCTCCGCCAGCAGGTGGCGACGCGGCAGACCTACCTTCGGCGGGTAAACGCCGAGCCGCTCACCGTCGGCTGGCCGCCGCCGCAAGCCGAGGTCCTGCGGTATCGCTGCGGCGAACTGCTCTCCGTCGTCGAGAAGTTCGCAGACGAGTCGGTCAGCGAACGGTTGCGAGCCGTCCGCGCGGAGACGCGCGACCAGGACCGATACGAGCGGCTTCGCAACAGCGCCGTCGCGCGTGCGGAACTGACCGACGAGGAGCGCCGGCGGCTCACGGACGGTACCATCGAAAACGAACTCTCGGAGTACCGTGCCGAACGCGAGCGCCTGACCGAAGCGCTCGACGACTATCCGTCGCTCTAGACCGCTTCAGTCGCGTCCTGCAACCAGCTCGCGAGTTCCTGTGCCCGCTCAACAGAGCCCGCTTCCGCGTAGATTCGGATGACCGGTTCGGTCCCGCTGGGCCGAGCGAGGACCCACGCGTCGCCGTAGTCCAGCCGATAGCCGTCGGTGGTGTCGAGGTCGGCGTCGGCCTCGCGAGCGGCGTCCTCGATGGCGTCGAGCATCGCCGCACGGTCGGCCTCGTCGTCGTAGTGGACGTTCTCGCGGACGTTCGCGTAGTCGTCGAACGGGGCCACGACCTCGCTGGCTGGCGTCGGCCCGTCGGCGAGGAGTTCGAGGAAGCGAGCCGCCGTGTACGCGCCGTCGCGGGCGATTCGGTAGTCGGGAAAGAGGATGCCGCCGTTGCCCTCGCCGGCGATGGGGACGTTCGCCCCCTCGTCACCGAGCGATCGGATGCGCGTGATGATGTTCGTCGACCCGATCGGCGTCATCGAGAGCGTCGCTCCCGCAGCGTCAGCCACGTCGACGAGCCGCTGCGAGGCGTTCACCGCCGAGACGACCGCGTCGCCGGCGGCGAGTTCCCGGGCGGCGAGCGCGGCCAGCGCGGCGTCGCCTTCGACGAACTCACCCCGCTCGTCGAAGAAGATGGCGCGGTCCGCGTCGCCGTCGTGTGCGACGCCGAGGTCGGCGTCCGTGGTGGCGACGAGTCGACCAAGGTCTTCGAGGTTCGCGGCAACGGGTTCCGGATTTCGGCCGGGGAAGTGGCCGTCGGGCTGGGCGTTGACGGTCAGGACCGAGCAGCCCAGCCGACGGAAGAACTCCGGGCTGGTCAGCGACCCGGCACCGTGGCCGGTGTCGAGCGCGACCGTCAGGTCGGCGGCAGCGATGGCCTCGCGGTCGACGGCGGCGAGCACCTCCGCGACGTAGTCCGCGCGGACGCCGTCGACGTGAGACGTGACGCCTGTCTCGTCCCAGGGAACGCGCTCGAAGTCCTCGTCCAGGAGCCGATCCTCGACGCGTTCGAGTTCGTGGCGGGAGAGTTCGACGCCGTCGGAACCGACCAGTTTGACCCCGTTGTGCTGGGGCGGATTGTGCGACGCCGTCACCATCAGCGCGGGAATCCCCTCACGCTCTGCGTAGGCCTGCAAGCCCGGCGTCGGGACGACGCCGACGCGGTCGACGTCCACCCCGGCGCTCGCCAGTCCGCTGGCGGCAGCGTCCGCGAGCATCTGCCCCGTCGCTCGCGTGTCGCGACCGATCGCCGCCCGGTCGGTGTCCCACGCCGACCCCGCAGCCTGTGCCACCTGCAGGACGAATCCCGGCGTCAGTTTCTCGTTGGCGATTCCCCTGACGCCGCTGGACCCGAAGACCTTCATTGTCGGACGGTCCGGGGGCCGTCTGCATAGTGGTTCCGGACGCGGGTGCGGCACGTACGGGCGGTTCCGAATCCCTAATACGGGCGGCCGTCCCGAATGGAGATATGACCACCCAGGAACTCATCGACGCGTTGCGGGACGCCGACGCCGTCAAGTTCGGGGAGTTCGAGCTCTCCCACGGCGGGACGAGCGAGTACTACGTCGACAAGTACGTCTTCGAGACGAATCCCACCTGTCTCGAACTCATCGCCGAGGCGTTCGCCGAGCGCCTGCGTGAGGGCGGCTACGAGGGAACCAAACTGGCGGGCGTCGCGCTCGGTGCCGTGCCGTTGGTCGCCGTGACCAGCGTCGAGACCGGGACGCCGTACGTCATCGCGCGCAAACAGCAGAAGGAGTACGGGACGGCGAACCTCATCGAGGGCGACCTGGAGGCGGGCGAAGAGGTCGTCGTACTCGAAGACATCGCCACGACCGGCCAGAGCGCCGTCGACGCCGTCGAAGCCCTCCGCGACGCGGGTGCCGTCGTCGACCGCGTCCTCGTCGTCGTCGACCGCGAGGAGGGGGCCGCCGAGAACCTCGCCGAGGTCGACGTCGAACTCGACGCGCTCCTGACGGCCGAGGAACTGCTGGCCGACGCGGAATAGCGACGCGAACGCTTCCTTCGACGGAGAGACACGAACATGGTGGACCTGCCACGACGGCGCTGGCTCCTGCGGGCCAGCCTCGGCCTCGTCGTCCTCGCCCTGGTCGTCGCGGGCGGTCTCGCCACCGCGAGTCACGACCGCGTCGGCATCGGGGCCGGAACCATCGAGGAGGAGCCGACGAACAGGACCGTGATCAGCGTTCAGGGGTACCACTTCCAGGGCCGGGCGAACGCCAAGAAGCCCGCCCGCCTGCTCGCCGTCCAGCCGGACGGGGACGTGGCGTGGCGACACGACAGCCCCCGGAAGAACGCGTGGTTCTACGACGTCGACCCGATGGCGGACGGCCACCTCCTCGTTACGTCGACGGTACCGGGCGACACGATCGTCTACGAGTACGATCCCGCCAGCGACGAGCGCGTCTGGAGCCAGCGCCTCGACGCGAAGGACACACACGACGTCGACCTGCTCGACGACGGGACGCTGCTCGTGGGCAACCTCCGGAACTACAACGAGACCAGCGGCGTGAACGAGGACCGCGCGTACGTCTACGATCGCGAGGCTGACGAGATAGTCTGGCAGTGGCAGTTCCACGAGCGATTCGACCCCGACGTGGGCGGGAGCTACGAGGGCGACTGGACCCACCTCAACGACGTCGACGCCGTCGGTGACGGTCGATTCCTGCTCTCGCCGCGGAACTTCGACCAGGTCCTCCTCGTCGACCGCTCCTCGAAAGAGATCGTGATGCGCCTCGGCCGAGACGGCCAGTTCGAGACGCTGCACGCCCAGCACAACCCCGACTTCCTTCGAGGGACGAACGGAACGCCGACGCTACTCGTCGCGGACAGCGAGAACGACCGCGTGGTCGAGTACACTCGCATCGACGGCGACTGGGAGCGGACGTGGACCGTCACGGGACTGAACTGGCCGCGCGACGCCGACCGCCTGCCCAACGGGAACACGCTCATCACCGACACCCACAATCAGCGCGTCGTCGAGGTGACGCCCCGTGGCGAGGTCGTCTGGGAGTTCTACGCCCCGTGGGCACCGTACGACGCCGAGCGACGGGGGACCGGCGACGGCTCGAACGGACCGACGATGCGCCAGCAGAACGTCACCGGCACCTACGAGGTGTCGGGCGGAGCCGGAATCGGGCCGTCCGGCCGACAGACGGTCGCCGACTGGCTCATCGCGACGACCGAGGGAACGGTCGTCGAGGACGGCGGCCGGTGGGTCGCGAAGCGCTGGGCGCACCTCACGCCGTGGTTCAAGCCCGTGTGGATTCCCGACTGGGCGTTCGCGGCGTTCGTCCTCGCCGGAACGGTTACGCTCGGCTGGGGCCTCGGCGAACTCGGCCTGCGACGGCGACAGGTCTGGAGACGCGTCCGGACGGTCCGCACGGCAGTCCAGACACGAGTGCGCGAGTGATCCGACCGCACGCGGTGCTGTATCCCGGGCGCACACCCACCGTGGGGCTCATGAAGGGGGCCTTCCTACGAAACCGTGATGGCGAATCTCGAACTGTACGAACTCGAAGGCTGCCCGTACTGTGCGAAAGTGATCCGGAAGCTGGACGAACTCGGACTGGAGTACGAGTCCCACGTGGTACCGCGGGCGCACAGCGAACGGACCGAAGTCGAAGCAGTGAGCGGCCAGACCGGTGTCCCGGTCCTCGTCGACGAGGACCACGGCGTCGAGGGGATGCCCGAGAGCGACGACATCGTCGAGTATCTCGAAGAAACCTACGGCCAGTAGTCGCGTACCGCGCTCGTTTCGACGGTTCCGCTACTCCTCGTCAGCACCGCGTTCGAGGATGAGGTCGCGCAGTTCGTCGGCGTCGGTGACGTCCGCCAGCTCCGACTCCTCGATGAGCGCGGTCCCGTCGACGGACGTCCGTTTGGTCTCCTCGACGACGTACACCGACCGCGTCCGGGTGACCTGCCCGACCGAGGACATGATTCGTGCGCGCTTCTCGGCCGTCTTGGTGAACTCCGAGTGCCCCGTGAGCATGTGCTCCTGGCGGCGCTCGTTCTCGCTGACGGTCTTGAACGGCGCGCGGTCGGTCGGGTGGACGTCGAAGCCGACGCGGGTCAGCACCGTGACGATTGGCTGGTCGTCGGGGTCCACGTCGGGGTCCTCCGGCGTCGGCGGGCCGTCCCGGACCTCGTCCGCACCGTCGAGGACGTCCACGGGCGAGGTCAGCGGTGCGTCGAACAGTTCCTCGAGTTGGGCGGCGACCTCGACGCTGGCGTCCATCCCGTCCTCGTACTTCGAGACGGTGCGCCGTGAGACGCCGAGTTCCTTCGCGAGTCGGCCCAGCGACCACTCCCGGTCCTCGCGGGCGTCCGCGAGGATCTCGCTGTCGATGTTGACGTACAGCCCACCGGGTGCGGCGTAGATGAGCGGCGGGACGTTCTCGACGAAGAAGTCCACCGCCGTGTCGGGGCTGATGACCGGGACGCCGTGTCGGAAGTAGACGACGCCGGGTTTGAGGTCCTCGTCGCGGGTCCGAAGGCCGATGACCATCGGCGTCGCGTTCAGGTACGTCCCGAGTCGGCGCATCTCCGCGCCCGTCTGACCGTCGAACGCGTCGATGTTTCCGAGGATCTTCAGCAGCAGGACGTCCTCACCGCGGCGGGCGGCGACGTCGAAGCTCTTCGGCCGAATCGCACACCGGTCGCTCACCAGAAAGCCCGCGTCTTCGAGCATGGCGGTGACGTTGCCGACCAGTGCGGAGCGTGACATGGTCTCTGTCAAACCTAGGTAAGTCGGTGCATATATGCGTTGTGCCGTCGGTACGGCCGCCCTCACCGGGATTTTCCACCCAGCTGGAAGGATAGTCGAAAGCCGTTTGCCGGCTGACCGAAAAGCACCTCCCAGTGACGGTCATCGGACTGGACGACACGGACTCCCGCGAGCGCGGGATGTGCACGACGTTCCTCGCCGCGACGGTGGCGGACCGACTCCGGGCGGCGGGAGCACACGTCGAGCGAACGCTGCTCGTCCGACTCAACCCTGCCGTCGAGTACAAGACCCGCGGCAACGCCGCGCTGGCGGTCCACACCGACGCCGCCCCCGAGGACGCGCTCGCCGTCGTTCGAGACGAACTTGGCCAGGCCGAAACCGCCGACCCGCGGACGAACCCCGGCGTCGTCATCGCGGAGGCCGTGCCGCCCGCCGTCGGCACCTTCGCGGAGTCCGCGGTCCGCGACCTGCTGAGCATCGACGACGCGCGCGAACTCGCCGCGGACTGTGGCTACGAACTCGTCGAGCGCGGCAACGGCCGCGGACTCGTCGGTGCCCTCGCCGCCGTGGGTGCCTGGCGAGCCTTCGACGACTGGACGTACGAGTGCATCTCCTATCGAGAGCGCGAGCGCTGGGGAACGCCCCGCGAGGTGGACTACGAGTCCGTGTTCGACGCCGCAGACGATGCCTATCCGGACGCGTGGGACACCGTCGACCGCGAGGAGGGCCAGGCCGTCTGCGTCCCGCGGACGCCGTGTCCGATCCTCCACGGCATCCGCGGCGACGACCCGGACGTGGTCCGCGACGTCGCCGAGCGCATCGACGGCGAGCCGGTGGCGAGTCGCGCCCTGTTCCAGACGAACCAGGGGACGGACGTCCACCTCCAGGACGGTGTCGTCGGCGACCTCGACGACGGCCGCGCCTATCGCGTCGACGGGTCCGTCGTCGACCCGCCGGAAACGCGTGAGGGCGGACACGTCTTCTTCGCGCTCGGCGACGGCGACGAGCGCGTCCAATGTGCAGCGTTCGAGCCCACCAAGCGGTTCCGCGACCGCGTGCGCTCGCTCCGGACGGGCGACCGACTCACCGTCTGCGGCGAGGTGACCGACGGGACGCTCAAACTGGAGAAGTTCGCCGTCCGTGACCTCGATCGAACCGAACTCGTGACACCCAACTGTCCAGACTGCGGCCGGTCGATGAAGAGCGCCGGCCGGAACCAGGGGTATCGCTGTCGGGACTGCGGGACGAGCGCGGACGGCAAGGTCGAACGTCCCGTCGAGCGCGACCTGGTCCGCGCCTGGTACGAGGTCCCACCCTGTGCCCGCCGGCACGTCGCCAAGCCGCTCGTCCGGGGAGGGTTCGACGGTCCGGCGATTCCCGAGAAGTGAGAATCGGGTCTCCGCCGATACACCGCAGTAAATAGTTCATTATCAAACAGTTTACGGCCAGTATACAGGCCATAACAAAGCCACCCCATCGACTATTCGGAATCGCCGTGACTCTCCCCCGGAACACCTCGTCGGACGGCAGTAACGAAGGGTCGTCCCCGGACGAGAGGCAGATCCCCCAGGACGACTTCCCTGAAGAGTCGCTCACCCACGTCGTCGAAGGTCGCGCCGACGGCTCCGAGCGATGTATCCTCTACCCCGCCGACGCTCCACACGACGTCGTCGAGACGAACTGGATCGCCGTCGACGGTTCGGTCCCCGTCGACGCGGTCGAGAATCGCTAATCATCCCTTCATGCCGCTCCCCGTGAGCGGGACCACGACGTCCGCGTGCTGGTCGATGCGACCGCGCTCACGGAGCTCGCGTAGTCCGGCGACTGCGACTGCACTCGTCGGTTCGACCTGAAACCCACCACGCCCGAGTCGCGCGTGCGCTCGGTCGGTCGCCGACCGTGAGATAGCCAGAACCTCGCCGCCAGTTGCATCGAGAGCGGCGCGAATCTGTCGTTCCCGTGCAGGCTGGCGGATCTGGATGCCGTCCGCGGCGTCGTTCCGGCCCGACGACGCGTCCGTACCGTCCGCGAGCGGCGCGACACCGGCCGCCTGCACCCCGACGAGCCGGGGAATCCGGTCGGTCCAGCCCGCCTCGGCGAGCGCCGCGAAGCCGCGGTAGGCACCGAGAAAGAGCGTCCCGTGGCCCAGCGGGGTGACGACCACGTCGGGGACCGACCAGTCGCGCTGGGCAGCGACCTCGTACGCGAACGTCGCCGTTCCCGCGAAGAAGGCCGGGTTCCACGCGTGGCTGGCGTACCACCCACCCTCGTCGTCGACCACACGCTCGACGCAGGCGTCGGTGACGGCCTGCCGGTCCCCCTCGACGCGGACCACGTCCGCACCCGCTCGCTCGATTGCGCGGAGCTTCGCCGGCTTCGCGTCGGCGGGGACGTAGATCTCGGCGTCGAGACCTGCTCGCGCTGCGTAGGTGGCGATAGCCGCTCCCGCGTTCCCCGAGGAGTCCTCAACGACGCGCTCGACGCCCAGGTCGACCGCCTGCGAGAGCGTGGTGGTCGCACCGCGGTCCTTGAAGCTCGCCGTCGGAAACAGGTACTCCAGCTTGAACGACGCGTCCCATTCGGGCGCGTCGACGAGCGGCGTCCACCCTTCCCCCAGCGAGACCCGCCGTTCCATCGGCAGAAACTCCGAAAACGCCCACAGCCCGTCGCGTTCATCGAGGTCCGAGAACGCCAGCGGACCACCGTCGGGCAGCGGCGTCTCGGCGTAGTCGAGCGCGTGGCCACACGCACACCGCCAGGCCTCTCGCGGCCCGTACTCGCGACCGCACGCCTCACACTGGTACATTACAGCACTCGACGGCCGCCCCGAAGGAGTAGCTGTCGGCGGATGCTGTGGCTGTACGGTAGCGGTGGCGGTTGCTGTGGGCGGTAGCGGTGCAGGTGCTGTTGCGGAGGGGCGGTGAGCATCCGGCGGCCTTGCCGCCGGTTCACTTCACGCGAAGCCGAAGGCTGAGCGTGAAGGTAGTTTTTCCCCAAGTTTTTGCAGATAGTGAGGGACTTCGTCCCTCATACCATGCGAACGGCGCCACGCGCCGTGAGCAGACGGGGGTTCGCCGCAGGCGAATCCCCCGTCTGTAAAAAGTGGTTATACGGTATCGATGTTCGTCCCCACGGAGCAGACGTACTCTCCGGTCGCGACCTGCGGAAGCCGGCGGGTGCGCCAGAAGATGCCGTCGGAGTCGGCGGAGACTTTGGCCTTCACGGTCCCGAAGACGTCGGTAACCTCGAAGAGCAGGTCACCGCGGGAGACCCGGTCGCCGAGGTCGTGCATGAAGGAGACGACGCCGCCACAGGGGGTGGCGTACTGCTCGAAGCCGCTGGCGCGGGTCTGCGGTTCCGGGACCACGCGGCCGTCGAGGAAGTCGTAGTACTGGAGGACGTTGAAGACGCCCTCGACGCCGGTCTGGATGGAGTGGTCGTCCCAGCCGACGTTGCCGCCGAGTTCGGGGTCGATGGTGGGGACGCCCTCGTCGGGAGCGGCACGGGCGAGCTGGCCGTCGGGGCCCTTCTGATCGAGGACGTGGCCGCAGCCGAAGACCTTCGCGAGTTCCAGACAGTCCTCGTGGAGGCGGTGGCGCTTCCCACAGCGGACGCGCGTCTCCTCGATCATGCAGGAGGTCGACCCCTGGTGGAGGTCGAGGACGAGGTCGGCCCGGGTGGCGGCGTCGAAAGTGGCGGCGGCGAAACGCTCGCTGGACGTGCCCGTCTCGTCACCGGGATACGCACGGTTCATCTTCGTGTCGTCGATGGGGTTACGATGCTCGGCGACCTGAAAGGCGTGATAGTTGACGATGCCGACGATGAGGATGGTTCCGGAGATCTCCGCGGGGTCGAGCTGTGGGACGACCCGCTGGACGACGCCGACGCCGTTCAGTTCGTCACCGTCGCTCGCCGCCTGGATGTAGAGCGTCTTCCCGGACTCCGCGCCGTTCACGACCGCCACGGGGAGTCCGACGGAACTCCCGTCACGAGACTCCCCGACCGGCAGCCGCCCCGTGTCCATCTCTCCCGGGGCCGCACTCGCCGTACCGAGTTCCGTCATTATCCACCAAGCGTCGACCCACGGTCTTTAGCAGTTCGATGTGGCCGCCGGACCGACGCGGTTTTGCCGATTCCGTCCTAAATTCCGGCCGTGACCGAAGGCCACGAACCGCCGGTCGAACGCGAGACGGGGACGGCGGCGTTCCTCGACGCGTTGGACCTCCGGCGGAACGCCCGCCGCGGGTTCGCCATCGGCGTCCTGTTCGCCGTCGCAGTGTACGTCTTCTTCGTCACCATTCCGGGGACGTACCGCTCGCCGCTGTACTACGTGGCGCTGGCGTTCGTCCTCGCGGTCGGCGTCGGGGGGCTGGCGACGGTCGGGTTGGTCGCCATTCGGGCGAAGCGGCTGGCTCAGGAACTCTGAACGAGGTCGACGAGCCGTTCCGACCCGGTGCGAGTCCCCTTCGCGATGAGGACGTCGCCGACGCGGAGTTCCGTCTCCGGTCCCGGCGAGACGACCCAGTCCGACCCTTCTCGACCGTCGGCAGTGGTCTCACCGGTCCGGCGGATGGCGATGACGCGCATCCCGGTCTGAGTTTTGACCTCCATGCCGCCGAGCGTCGTGCCCGCGAGTCGGCTGTCCGATTCGACGACCGCTCGGATGAGGACCTCGTCGCTCTCCTTGACGGCTTCCGCGACGACGGGGTGGGTCCCGAGGCCGCGAAGGACGCCTTCGCTGATCTCGACCGCGGCGTCGCTGATGACCTCCGTACTCTGTGCGAGGTGGACCATACCCCGGAGCGAGATGGGGTCGTCGACGCGGCTCGCGGCCCTGAGCGTCCACGCCTCGAAGCGCGACTGGAGGGCGTCGACCTCGGCTTCGATCTCCATGACCTCCGCGGCGAGGTCGTCACTGTCGAAGAGGACGGAACCGTACGCGAGGTCGACGGCGAGCTCGCTCATGTTCTTCATCAGGACGATGGAGTCGACGGCCCGTTCGAGGTCGCCGATGGAGCTCTCGGGCGGTTCGGGCGGCGTGTACGAGTCGCCCGTGGCGTCCTCGTACACCGTGCTGACGCCGGCGAGCGGCCCGCGGAAGAGGGCGATGTCGCCGACCTGGACGACCGTCTCCGCGGTGGGATTGAGCAGCCAGTCGCCCTGTCGGCGGATAGCGATCGCCCGAACCCCGGTCTCGGTCTCCAGATTGAGCGTTCCGAGGTCGGTCCCGGCCAGCCGTGACCCAGGGTCGATTTCGGCGCGAACGAGGGTCTCGACGGCCTCGGGGAGCGCGGCACGCATCGCTTCGGGGAGGTTGATGTCTTCGAGGACGACCTTCGCGATGTCCCCCGCGGCGTCGCTGATCTTCTCGGCGGCCCCGACGACGCCGAGGACGGGCGCGAGCGCCTCGGCGTCTTCCGTGGACCGAGACGCCATGAGGAGGCTCATCCGGGCCTGTAGCTGGAGGACATCCATCCGCTCTTCGAGTTCGACGACCTCGGCCGCGACCTCGTCGCTCCCGAGCAACACCGCCGAGTACGAGAGATCGATGAGCAACTCCGCGGTGTCCTTCATCTCGGCCAGCAGCTCTTTGACGCTGACTGGCTCGTACGTCACGTCGTCACCGGCAACCATACCGAACGGTCGTGGGCCGCCGACAAAAAGCGTTGCCCGGTGTGGGCGACGCGCCTGATCCGTCTTCGGCTCTCAGACGCTCTCGATCGATGCTTTCAGCCCTTCGACCGTCTCCTCGTCGAGTTCGAGGTCGGGATGGGCGTCGTTCACGTGTGCTTCGGCCTGTTCCATGACTTCGGATTCCGATTCGCCGGTGCAAACGCCGGTACAACCGTCGACTGGGCAGTCGAGTTCGAGCGACATGATGCACTCGGAGTATTGCACGTTTGTCGCGTAATTTTTGTACCAAAAGAAATTGGGAAGTGTAGCAGTGTCACGGTATTTATCCGCACGTAGCCAAAGTATAAGGCAACAACCACATTTTACACGTTTATCCAAATTTTACTTCGATAAGTTCCCACATTCGAGCTGGGAAGCCTAAAAACCACCGTCGTGTGTGAGACTGGAACGGAGAAACGGCAACGCTTTTGCCGGCAGGATGGGAATTTGAGGCATATGTCCGACGAGCTCAAGAAAGGGCTAGAGGGTGTTCTCGTCGCCGAGTCCGAGTTGAGCAACATCGACGGGGATGCCGGCCGTCTGATCTACCGTGGCTACGCCATCGAAGACCTGGCACGCGAGGCGAGCTACGAAGAAGTCGTCTACCTGCTCTGGCACGGTCACCTCCCCGACGCCGAGGAACTCGACTCGTTCCGCTCGAAGATGGTCCCCGAGCGGGCGGTCGACGAGGACGTCCTCTCGACGGTCCGCACGCTAGCCAACGCCGAGGAGAAGCCGATGGCCGCGCTCCGGACCTCCGTCTCGATGCTCTCCGCGCACGACCCCGACTCCGACGCCGACCCGACGAACCGGGAGGCCGGTCTCCGCAAGGGTCGACGCATCACCGCGAAGATCCCGACCATCATCGCCGCGTACAACCGCATCCGGAACGGCCAGGAACCACTCGAACCCAGAGACGACCTCGGCCACGCCGCGAACTTCCTGTACATGCTCAACGGCGAGGAACCCGACGAAGTGCTCGCCGAGACGTTCGACATGGCGCTCGTCCTCCACGCCGACCACGGGCTGAACGCCTCGACGTTCTCGACGATGGTCACGGCCTCCACGCTGTCGGACCTCCACAGCGCCATCACGAGCGCCATCGGGACGCTGAAGGGGCCGCTCCACGGCGGCGCGAATCAGGACGTCATGGAGATGCTTCAGACCATCGACCAGAGCGAGTCCGACCCCATCGAGTGGGTCGAGAACGCGCTCGAAGAAGGCCGGCGCATCTCCGGGTTCGGTCACCGCGTCTACAACGTCAAGGACCCACGCGCGAAGATTCTCGGCGAGCGCTCGAAGGCGCTCGGCGAGGCTGCCGGCGATCTGAAGTGGTACGAGTACTCCACGAAAATCGAGGAGTACCTCGCCGAGGACAAGGGATTGGCCCCCAACGTCGACTTCTACTCCGCGTCGACGTACTACCAGATGGGAATCCCGATCGATCTCTACACCCCTATCTTTGCGATGAGCCGTGCGGGCGGCTGGATCGCTCACGCCATCGAGCAGTACGACGACAACCGTCTCATCCGCCCACGCGGACGCTACGTCGGCCCGGAGGATCAGGAGTTCGTCCCGCTCGATGATCGATAGGACGGTGACCGAGCCGGACCTCGGGAGTGGGGAGGACCAGACGGAGACTCGCTCGACAGGCACGCTGCTCTTCGTTCTCGGCAGCGGCTTCGCCGTGGTCTTCGCCGGCCTCGCGTACGTGATGGACGTCCCGCCGACTCCAGTCCCGATTCTCGCGGGCGTCGCTATCGTCGCTACAGGGCTTCGAGTCTGGTCACCCGCCCAGACCTGGCTGGAGGGTCGGGAGGCCCTGCAGAAGCGGCGCACGCTCCTCCAGCTCGCCATCTACGGCTCGGTCTTCGCACTCTTCGGCGTGGTTCCCACGTCGATCCTCTATCCGTTCCTCTGGACGCTGACGGCGACGAGCGCCACGAGTGCGTTCGTCGGCGCGTACCGAACGCTCGGTGGCTCGTGAGCGACGGTGGTCGGTCCGCCGGCCAGCATCGACGTCCGACCCCTGTCGTGCGAAGGTTTATTCGCCGTCCCGTAGGAGATTTTTCGATGAGTACAGTGGTCCGAGCGATTCGAGCACGGGTCTCGCCAGTCGAGGCCCTGAACGGGACGCCGGCCGGCACACGACGGTGTTCGAACGGTCGAGGGAGCGGTAGTCACGGTGGCTGACGTCGCATTCTGGGCACTGGTCGCGCTCGCGACGCTCACCGGGCTGGTCACCGCGTGGGCACTCGGCGCGAACAGTAACTCACCGCCGTTCGCGCCCGCCATCGGTGCGAACGCCATCTCGACGATGCGCGCGGCGTTCCTCATCGGCATCCTCGCCGCGCTGGGCGCGTTGACGCAGGGCGGCAGTATCTCCGAAACGGTCGGTGCCGGACTCGTCGACGGCGTCGCCATCTCGTCCCTGGCCGCGACTGCGGGGCTGTTGACCGCGACAGCGTTCATGGCCTTCGGCGTCTACAGCGGCTATCCCGTCCCCGCGGCGTTCGCGACTACAGGTGCGATGGTCGGCGTCGGTCTCTCGCTGGGCGGCACGCCGGCCGTCGACACCTATCAGCGCATCCTCACCTTCTGGGCGCTCGTCCCGCCCGTCTCGGCCGGCCTCGCCTACCTCACGGCGACGATACTACGTCGCGACGACATCCCCGAGACGGTCGGTGTTCCGCTGCTCGCCGCCATCGTCGGCGGCATCGTCGCGAACGTACAACTGAGCGTCATCCCGTCACCGCCCGGTCAGGAACAGAGTTCGGTCGCGGGCTTCGTCGCCGATCTCGTGGGCACACCCGCCATCGCTGGCGTCGACCTGGCAGTTGCAGTGACGACGGTCGCCGTCGCAGGGGTGAGCTTCCTGTTCATCCGGCGACGGACGCAGGCCTCCGTCGACAAGGGCATCAAGACGTTCCTCGTCCTCCTCGGGAGCGTCGTCGCGTTCTCCAGCGGCGGCAGTCAGGTCGGGCTGGCGACCGGCCCGCTGGAGAACCTCTACGGGGCCGAACTGGGTCTGCCCGGCATCGTCCTGCTCGGGGTCGGCGCGAGCGGCATCCTCGGTGGCGCGTGGATGGGTGCGCCGCGACTCCTGCAAGCGACCTCCCGGGAGTACGCACAGCTCGGCATCCGGCGGTCCATCGCCGCGCTCGTCCCCGGGTTCATCATCGCCCAGTTGGCCATCGCGCTCGGCATCCCCATCTCGTTCAACAACATCATCATCTCCGGCGTCATCGGCGGCGGGCTGGCCGGTGGGACCGCCGGCGTCTCCCGGCGAAAGATCGCCGTAACGATCACGTTCTGGGTGCTCACCCTCATCTCGTCCGTCGCTATCGGGTTCGGCGTCTATCGGGCGTTCGCGTCCGTCCTCAGCGTCTAGAACGCGGTCACCGAACGACGGTGACCGTCACCGGGGCCTCGCTAACGACCGCCGTCGCCACCGTCCCGAGGAGTCGCCGCGCGAGTTCGTTGCGCTCGCCGCCGTGACCGCCCATGACCACGTGGTCGACGTCGTTGTCGGCGACGTATTCGAGAATCGTCTCGGCCGGGTCGCCAGTCTCGACGGCCGTTTCGATCGTGCTGCCGGCCGCTTCGGCCCGCTGTCGCGCGCTCTCGACGATGGAATTAGCGTGAGCGTGGGCCTCGTCCCGTCGGTCCGCGTCGGCTTCGAGGACGCCGCCCTCGCTCATCGACTCGTCGAGCGGGGTGACGACGTTCAAGACGGTGATCTGGGAGTCGAACGTGTCGAGCGCGTGGACCAGTGCGTCGTCGGCCAGCGGAGAGCCATCGAGCGGGACGAGGACGTGCGCGGGAGCCATACCGTCATCTTGGTGGCAGGCATCAAGAAACCATCCGCCGGGAATGCGGCAGCGACGGGCAGTCGGTGCGGAATCGAAACCACCAACCGCCCGGTCCCGTGAGGGGGCGTATGGACTTCTTCGTGTACGGAACCCTGACGGACGCCGACCGAGCGGCCGCGGTCTGTTCGTCCGTCGAGTTCCTCGACGACGCGATGCTCGACGGCCTACACAGGGTCGACGGCCGGTATCCCACGCTCGCCCCCGGTGGGAGCGTCGAAGGACGGATACTCAGAACCGACGCGGTCGACGCACTCGACCGGTACGAGGGCGTCGACCGCCGGCTGTACGTCCGGGTCGCGGTTCCGCGAACTGACGGCGGTGAGGTCCAGACGTACGTCGGCGACCCCGACCGACTCGGTATCGACGTCGAGTGGCCCGGCGATGGACCGTTCGACGAGCGGGTGGACGGCTACCTTCGGGACGCGGACGTCACCGTCGAACCGACCACCGAATCCTGACTGCACAGCGACCCCATTTATATAGGATGACGACCGTCATTCTTCCGTCAGACAGGCGTCTCATAGCGTCGCTGTCTCGCGTTTACACTTTCAGTCCGCCTACCGAGGGTTTAAGTTACACCCGCGACCATTTCCTCCTGCGTCACACGCGTTTTCCCCTTACACTACGCCTAACAAACAGCGCCGGCTAGGCTCACCTATGCTCGACCTCGACGACGTACTCGCGGCGCGGGACCGCGTCGCGGAGACGTCCCGCCACACGCCGCTGGATTACTCGCACACCTTCTCCTCGATGACCGGTACCGACGTCCATCTGAAGATGGAGACCTTCCAACGGACGGGGTCGTTCAAGATACGCGGCGCGACGAACCGCATCGCGACGCTCCCGGAGGCCGCCCGAGCGGCAGGGGTCGTGACCGCGAGTGCGGGCAATCACGCACAGGGCGTCGCGCTGGCAGCGACGCGAATGGGCGTCGACTCGAAGATCGTCATGCCCGAGCACGCCCCCGTCTCGAAGATCAGGGCGACCGAGAACTACGGTGCGACGGTCGTCCTCCACGGCACCGACTACGACGAGGCGTCCGAACGCGCCCACCAGATCGAACGCGAGGAGGGCCGCACGTACGTCCACGCCTTCGACGACCCGATGGTCATGGCCGGGCAGGGAACCATCGGACTGGAGATACTCGAAGACCTCCCGGAAATCGACACCGTGGTCACTGCCATCGGTGGCGGCGGTCTCATCAGCGGCATCGCGACGGCGATCAAGGCGAAGAAGCCCGAGACACGCGTCGTCGGCGTCCAGGCAGAGGGAGCAGCCAGCGCCGCCGAATCGCTCGCGAAGGGACAGGTCGTCGAGCGCGACGGCGTCGACACCATCGCCGACGGCATCGCCACGCGGAAGGTGGGCACGAAGACGTTCGAGGTCATCGAGGACCGCGTCGACGAGATCGTCACCGTCTCCGACTCGGACATCGCGGTCGCCCTGACGACGCTGCTCGAACGCGGAAAGACGCTCGTCGAGGGTGCCGGTGCCGTGCCGCTCGCCGCGCTGCTGTTCGAGGCGTTCGACTCCGAGGACGACGAGGTCGTCGTCCCGGTCCTCTCCGGCGGCAACATCGATCTCAACGTCCTGACGACCGTCATTCTCCGCGGGCTCGTCGAGTCCGGTCGCTACGTCAGGTTCCAGACGGTCCTGAAAGACCGCCCCGGTGCGCTGGAAGACCTCGTCGACGTCATCTCCGCACACAGGGCGAACATCAACGCCATCGAGCACACCCGAACCTCGCGGAACCTCGCGATGAACGCAGCGGAGGTCGAGATCGACCTCGAAACCCGCGGCGCGGAACACGCCGAGGAATTGCTGAACGCGCTCAAAGCGAGCGGCTACGAGGTCGAAGTACTCGTCTAATCCGGCCGCGCAGACCCTGAGACCACCACGCCGTCGGTCCGTTTCGGTGGCGTAACGGAATGTTTTTCCCACATATATCTAGATAAAATTTAACTGTGTAAAGGCACTATTATACCGTGTGGGAGGTGACCACGAATGAGCTTCGAAATTCCTGACATCGATTGGTTCGAATTCGGCCACGCAGCAATCGACTTCCTCGCGAACTGGTTCTAACGCCAGCTGGTGGGGGACGATGCACGTCACACAAAACTGACTCCATTACGTACCGTCGGGGTTGGGCGACGACGACCGACGTCCGGTGACGTCGTCGGTCGGCACTCCGACGAACCCAATCGCCCACTACTCTGTCGGCCCCATAGTTGACGGGGCCGTCAGCGACGCTCGTCTGACGTAGCTACATGTGGATGGACGCCGTGTAGTCAAGCGAATGGACACGGAACTGTTCGTTCGCCTCGTCGGGGAGAACGTCGTCGTCCAGGGGTTCGTGGGGGGACTCGTCATCGCCTTCATGAACCTCACGGGCGCACTGCTCGTTCTCGTGTGGCGAGACCCCTCCGAGCGGGCACTGGACTCGGCACTGGGGTTCGCCGCCGGCGTCATGCTCGCCGCGAGCTTTACGAGCCTCATCCTCCCAGGCATCGATGCCACCGGCGGCGACCCGCTACCCGTCCTGTTCGGCGTCGTCCTCGGTGCGCTCTTTCTGGACCAGGCCGACAGACTGGTCCCGCACGTTCACTACCTCTTTACCGGACAGAAGCGCCCGGACGCCGCCAGTCCAGCCGATTCGCTCCCCGTCGATACCGCACGACTGTCATCAGCTATCCTGTTCATCCTCGCCATCACGCTCCACAACATGCCCGAGGGGCTGGCCGTCGGCGTCGGGTTCGGGTCGGGACAGCCCGAAACGGCGATTCCACTGATGCTCGCCATCGGGATTCAGAACATCCCCGAGGGGCTGGCCGTCTCCATCGCGGCGATCAACGCCGGACTCGACAGGCGCTTCTACGCGGTTCTGACCGGTATTCGGTCGGGTCTCGTCGAGATACCGCTCGCAGTGTTCGGGGCGTGGGCCGTCTCCATCGCCGAACCGCTGCTTCCCTACGCGATGGGGTTCGCCGCCGGGGCGATGTTGTTCGTGATCAGCGACGAGATCGTCCCGGAGACCCACACTCGCGGCCACGAACGCGTTGCGACCCTCGGAACGATGGCCGGCGTCGTCGTCATGCTCTATCTCGACGTCAGCCTCGGCTAGTTTGCCAACGTGTCCCTTGGGACGGTGGTCATCCCACTGCTTTAGTGACCTCCTCCGAAAGATGCGTACACAATGGGATTCGGAAGCTACGATGAGTCCGAGCAGAAGGACGCGAACGCGAGTGACCTCGGGGAAGACGAAGCAGTCAACGTCCACGAGAACGATCACCATGGAGAGGTCAACTTCGAAGCCGACGCGGACCAGGACGAACTGCTCGACAAGCTCGAGCAGATGAAGGACTGACTCGACCAGCTACTGCCGGCAGGGAAGAGCCGGCTATCGACGCGTGCACCCGGTGAACACTGTTCTTCGCTATTGTCGACTCACCAGCAGCTAGTACGGCCAGTTCGGGTCGCGCTGCGCTCGTTTCGGCGGATCCTGGGTCTCGTCGACGAGCGTCGCGTGGCAGGCGCCGTGCTCCTCGAAGTTCTCTCGCGCCTGCCGGAGCGAGACCTCGTTGGCGTCGCTGACCAGGTCCGTATCGCCGAACTGTCTCGGGTCGTCGCGCCAGTGACAGATCGGGCAGACCTCCTCCGAGCCCGGATGACCGCGCGGGAGCGTCCGGTACCCACAGCACGGGCAGTAGCCCAGTTCTCGGGAGGCGGGGTTGCCGGGTGAGTCAGTCGCCATGCACCCAACTATGGTATACACTACCAAATTTCTACTGGTGACAATAAGTCAACTGTTACGCGGGGGCAGATAACGCCTACTCGGCGTTCTCGACCTTCTCGGCGTATCGTTCGAGTTCGCTCGCGAGTTCCCTGGCCTCCGCCGCCGAGAGCGTGACCTTGTCGGCGTGGGCCTCCACTTCCGAGAGTTCGACGTTGTCCAGCTCCAGTTGCAGTTCGACGTGGTCGGGGTCCTTTCGAGGCGCTGTGACGTTCAACACGGCGTAGGCCTCCTCCTCGAAGCCGTGGCCCTCGACGGTGCCGTCGAGCATATCGAACGTCGTGTACGCGTTCACGCGGAGAATACGGTCGACCATGACGCGAATTGCGCCCGGTCGCACTTAAGGAGTCGAGAAAGCGGCTCGCCCGGCCATCGCACACCACGCACCGAGTCACCCATTCACCGGGACGTGCCCGGCGACGGACTTCGATGGCGGGCGTGGAGTGCGATCAGTCGTCCGAGGGGAGCGGCTGGCCGGCCCCGTCGGTCGGCGCGGGCGAGTCCTCCATCGAATCGTCCTCGACGTACGGGTACCACGTCATCTTCGTGTTGTGCATGTACGGGTCCTCGTAGTCGGTCTCCTCGGGTTCGATGAGGTCCGCGAGCGTCTCCTCGTCGCGAGCCTCGACGAACTCGCGGAAGCTCTCGCCGTCCTCGCGTTCGGCCTCGTAGTTGGCGACGAGGTTGCCGATAGCGCCCGGCACTTCGTCGGCGGGAACGCGCATCTCGACCCAGTCCACGAAGCGCGGGTTCTCGCCGAGCCCACCGCCCAGACCGATGTCCAGCGCCTCGACCGGTTCGCCGTCCTTGCGTGTCTTCATGCCGCGCAGGGAGATGTCGGCGATCTGCGGCTGGGCACAGGAGGCCGTACAGCCCGAGAGGTGGATGTGGAAGTCCTCGACGTCGTCGGGCAGGTCGACGTTCTCCTTCAGCCAGCGCGCGTAGCGGACCTGGCGGTTCTTGGTCTCGACGATGGAGAGCGAACAGTACTCGGTGCCCGTGCAGGCGATGGAGCCACGCATGAACGGGTTCGGGTCCGGCGAGTAGTCCTCGAGAAGCGGCTCGTCGAGGAACGCGTCGAGGTTCTCCTCCGGAACGTCCGTGACGATGATGTTCTGGCGCTGGGTCAGGCGGACTTCGCCCGAGCCGTACTCGTCGGCGAGGTCGGCCAGTTCCAGCGTGTCGTCGGCACCCATCCGGCCGACGAGGACGTTCAGCCCGACGTAGTAGTTGCCGTCGGGCTGTTCGTGGACGCCGACGTGGTCGCCGTGACCGTTGCCGTCACCGGCGTTGTAGCTGTACGCTTCGCGCAGGTCCTCGCCAGCAGTTTCGAGCTCGAAGTCGACGTAGTCGTCCTGCAGGACCTGCCGGAACTTCTCCGGCCCCCACTCGTCCATCAGGAACTTGATGCGGGCGTTGAATCGGTCCTCGCGGTCGCCGTTATCTCGGAACAGCGCCGAACACGCACCGGCGACATCCGCGGCGTTCTCGGGACGGACGAAGACGTCGATGTCACGTGCGAATCGGGGTTCCTTGCGGGCGAGTCCGCCGCCGACGCGGACGTTGAAGCCCTCGACCTCCTCGCCGTCGATCTCCTTGACGGCAGGTTCGAGCGACAGGTCGTTGATGTCGCCCTGCCCACAGCCCTGGTCACAGCCGGCGACGGCGACCTTCCACTTCCGGGGGAGGTTCACGTGGTCGTCGTCGCCCTTGAACGTCTCGTGGAGGTCCTTCGCGACCGGCCAGGCGTCGACGTGTTCGTGCTTGTCCTTGCCGGCGACGGGACAGCCGACGATGTTCCGCCAGGAGTCACCGCATGCCTGCTGCGTAGAGAGACCGTGAGATTCGAGCTTCTCGAAGATTTCCGGGATGTCCTCCAGCTTGATCCAGTGAAGCTGGACGGACTGACGAGTCGTCCAGTCACACACCGCCTCGCCGAACTCGGGGTTCGCGGCGGGACCGGTCGCGTACTCCTTCGCAACCTCGCCGATGACCCGGAGTTGCCCCGGCTCGATGACGCCGTTCGGCGTCCCGATGCGCATCATGAAGTAGCTCTCCTGCCCCGAGCGCTGGTGGTACAGGCCCCACCACTTGAAGCGCTCGAACCACTCGTCGTGTTCGTCCTCCGGAATCGAATCCCAGCCCTCCTCGGCGAACCGCATGAGGTGTTCACGGATCTCGTTTCCGTACACCTCGTCTTTCCACTTCTCGACTTTCGTGACCATCGTATACACGGGTTAGTTCCCCCAATATTTACCCTCAGTTTTAACGTCAAACCTCCCCTCGTCTAGGGAGAATAGGAATATGTTGCCGACTATTCGGGTCGAGCGAGCCGTGTGCGTTGTCGCGGGACGTGGACGCTCGTGAAGTCGACGGGATAGAACTCCCCGTCGGCCGGGTCGACGACGCGACCGACCGTCAGCCAATCGGTCACACCCTCCGTCCCGCAGACGATACATCGGCCAGCGATGCGTGCATCGATGACCGGTGGTTCGACGCCCACCTCGACGAATCCCTCGGCGAGGAAGTCCGCCAGTTCGCAGTCACAGAAGTCGTGTCGGGCGAGCAACCACAGGTCGCTGACGTTGACCTCGCGGCTCTCGTTGACGCTTATCCACGCCCCGTCGTCTAACTGATGAATCGACGTGGTCATCGTCGCCGCTAGGCAACGCCGACACCTCAGTTCGTCGCCGCCCGCAACACTCGCCGCCACGCCCGTCAGCAAACCGGCCGCTCTTACCGCCGAAGTTCGCCTGCATGCACGAGTTGCGCCCCGTTACGGACGTCATACCGGGCAGTAGAACCTCGAATTCGACGGTGAGACAGCTCCAAATACGCGTCCGAGATATCCCACAGAAATTACCGGTATGCGGGAGTTATGGTAGGGATTACAGGTGAACGCGCCCTTATACTAATGGCTTTCATAGGGTGTGACGACGACAGCAGACGGTGGCACGACGGTCCGAGCCGGCCGTGAAGTCGCCATTTCGAGGAGGAATTCGACAGATGTCAAACGCCAAAGCACAAGCCGAGCAGGAAGAGCCAGACGCCGACCACCTCGACGACGTAGAGGACGGGTGCGGCTGCACGGAGATCTGGGAGCACCTCTCCGAGCGCCGCAAGCAGCGCGAAGGCGAGTCCGAGTAGCGTCAGGTGATCCGGCCCGCGGTGTACAGGACGCTTTTAGTCCGGGACCACTAATGATCGTGCAATGAGTGAGGGGCCACAGCGCCCGTCGACTGACCGTGAGTCGCCAGTCGGACAGCCGGTAATCCGCGGCGACCCGTCCCTGACGGGCCAACGCGCGGACGAAGCCGTCCAGTTCGACCCAGACGACCCGGACAGTCTCGAACGAGCCGCTTCGACCGTCCGAAAGTTCTCAGAGAACACCGCCGGTGCTGAGGACAACGTCTTCATGCTGCGCGGCGCGGCGGCGTGTGCGGCGCTCGTCCGCGGCGAGGGGTCGTACAAGGCCGCCGCCGAGCGCGCTGGCGGTGATGCAACCGTCGCGTTCATCCGGAAGTGGTCCCGTGTCCACGACCTCCCGCAGGCGATTCGACGACACGTCGCCAAGGGGGAGATCGCTCCGACTGCCGCGAAGCACATCGCACGCGTCACCGGAACCGCCCGACTGCAACTGGCCTGGGCCGTCCTCGATCACGACCTGACCGTCCGACAGGTCCGCACCGTCGCCAGCGCCGTCAACGGTGGGCGCGACATCGAGGACGCGCTCGACGTACAGGGAATCACCCTCGGCGAGATACACGTCGCCTTGCCGCCAAAGATCTACTGCAAGCTCAGAGAGCGCGCGTCGATGGACGACGAGGACCCCGGAGCGCTCGTCGCCGAGGCCCTCGACTCGACGCTCGGGAGCCACTAATCGTAAGTACTTAATCGCCGTCCCCCAGATACGAAGACGAGGGCCGGTAGCTCAGTCAGGCAGAGCGTCTGGCTTTTAACCAGATGGTCAAGGGTTCAACTCCCTTCCGGCCCGTGCAACGAGACGGGGAGCTGTGCGATCCGTCGAGTGAACCGGCCGAAGGGGTTGAACTACGCGAGACGAACGCAGTGAGTCTCGCAGTCGAGTTCAACTCCCGTCCGGCCCGTATTTTGCGGCGAGCGCACCCCTCTGAAGCCGATGAGTCAGACGGTCATCCGGAGACCGGTCCATTTACGACGCGGAGCACCGAGAGTGGAGATATGAACGGCGTATTCGACTTCGAAGACACGCTCGAACCCATCGGTATCGTGGTGGGTGTCCTGGTGGTGCTCGTCGGCGTCGCCATCATCGTGGGGATGCCCTGGCAGATTAAACCCGCAGCGTCGGCCGGACTCCAGGTCGTCGGTGCACTGGGACTGATCGGCGTCGGTGCGGCGCTGGCGTGGCTGAGCAAGCAGTAGAACAGCGGAGAGGGTTTTCGACGTTATCCTCGCGTCGGGAGGTACGCCGTCATGAGCAGGAGCGTCGCCGCGACACCGCTGAGGATGACGATGCCCCAGAGCCCGTTCGTGCGTTCGTGATAGGAGTCGATGGTCGCGAGTTGTTGCTGATAGTCATCGTAGTACTCGTTGGTCGAGAGGATCTGGACGGACTCCGTGTCGGGGAAGTTGACGAGGTACGTCTGGTCGCCGAGCGTGACGTTGCCGCCCTGTGAGAGGTCGGCGGTGTTGGTCTTCGTCCCCGTCCATGTGAGCGTCACTTCGGACGCGGTGATGGCGGAGATCGTCGTCTCGTTGCCCTCGTACTGGTAGGTGTCGCCGGCGGCGTAGGTCTGGGTCTCGGGCTCGCCGAGATACGCCGAGACGGCGAGCAGGGTCTCGTCGTCGGTGAAATAGACGTACTCGGTCCCGTTGAGGGTCACCGTCTCGTTCTGCACCCGCGTGTCGGTCTGAAGAATTTGGGTGAGGTTCCGGGTCTCTCGGAGGACGAACTCGGACTGGTTCGGGCGGGTGAGGACCTGGTACGTGGTGTTGTCCCGCGTGACGGTCGAGCCGTTTTCGAGCGTCGCGGTGAATTTCGCTGAGTCGTTCACCCAGGCTACCGTGCCGACCGTAGTCGTCGTCGCAGCGCTTCCGTGGCCGCCGCCGGACGTCTCGGTCGAAACCTCGGAGACGGTGTAGGTCTGGCCCTCGACCGTGAACGAGTTGTTCGCCGCGTAGGCCTCCTTGTCGAACGTGACGTGTGGCTGGGGTGCGGTCACGAGGACGCCGTACGCCCCCGCGCCGACGAGGACGAAGAACACGAGGTATATCGCCGCGGCTCGTCGTTGCATAGGTAGAGCGTTGACTGGCCGGCGTATAACGGTTACCAATTCTCTCCGGGCCGAGGGTCAGGAGAACAGCTGTGGCCCGAAGATCATCAGGAACAGCGCCGAGAGCATCACCACGGTGACGGACGTGGTAACGAGGGACGTGACCTGGCGGCCGTCATCGAACGGCAGTCGCGAGACGACGCTCTCCGTGCTCGTCCGGAGGATGTGGCCGCCGTCGAGCGGGAACGTCGGGATGCAGTTGAACAATCCGAGGTTGAGGTTGACCCAGCCCGTCCAGAACAGGACGTTGGCGAGCAGGAAGACGCCGCTGTCGAGGAACGACAGCGGACCGCTTCCGACGGTGAAGAAGTTCGCGTCGGGGCCGACGAAGCCGGCGAAGGCGTACGTACCGAACGGGAGTTGGCTCCAGAATGGCAGCGTCAGGACGACGATGAGCCGCTGGAGGACCTGGCCGGCGAACGGGTCAGTGTCGCCGCCGCCGAGAAGCGTGAGGAAGTAGTCGGCGGGGTAGGGGTCGATGCCCAGTTCGCTCACCTCGGTTCCGCTGTATCCTCGCTTGAGGTTCTGGACCCCGACCGCAGCCCCACCGTTCGGGAGTTCGCCCAGCGTCACGTTGTACGTCGCCCGCTCGCCGCCGACGTACGCCTCCACGGTCGCTTCATCGCCGGGTTCGCGTTCGTCGAGCAACCGCTGTAAGGTCGTCGCGTTCGGGACTCGGTGATCGTCGAGTCGCGTGATGATGACCGACTCGTTCAGCGGGACGCCTTCCTCCGCGAGCGGGCCGCCGGCCGTCGCCCGGACGGCGTACGCGCCGACCGGGAGCGTCGCGGTGCCGTTCGTCGTCGTGAGTTGGACGACGGTTCTGTCGGCGACAGCGTGGCGGAACGCAGCCGTGGTTCGCACTTCGGTCCCGTTGACGGCCGTGATCTCCTCTCCGACCCCCGTATCGCCGAGGAGGGTCGGAATCGCCGCGGTGATCAACAGTTCGCGCTCGACGGTGACGGTCTGGCCGGATTTGAGCGAGAGTTCGACCGTCGCACTGTCGATGGCGTCGAGTTCGCGGTCGAGCGCCGCCTGGTCGGAGACGGCCGTCCCGTTGACGTGCGTGACGACGTCACCGTGTTCGAGGCCCGCGTCGGCGGCCGATGACCCGGCGAGCGTCCCTCCGACCGGGACGCCCGGTGCCACTGCGATGGAACCGATAACTGGGCCGAAGAGCAACACGAAGGAGATGGCCGCGATCGCGAAGTTGTTCGTGACGCCAGCGGCGAACATCCGCGTCTGTGCTCCCCGCGACGCCGTGTCACGGCTCTCCTCGCTCGGTTCGACGAACGCACCGACGGGGATGAGCGTGAACAGCGCCAGCCCCATCGATTCGATGTCGATGTGCTCGACGCGACACAGGAGTCCGTGGCCACCCTCGTGGACCACGAGGCCGACGAGGAGGCCGAACACGATCTCCGGGGCGGCGGAGAGCGGCAGGAACTCGTTGACGCCCGGGATCACCAGCACGTTCTGCGGATCGCTAATCGGCGTGGACTCGGGTCTCGTGACCGACGTGATAGCGGACTGGAGGACGGTGACGAACGTGAGCGCCATCACGACGAGAGCGATGCCGACGCCGAAGTTGGCCCAGGCGCGCCACAGTCGCCGCGGTGCTGCGAGTTTGTCCAGCAGCACGCGGCCGTGTTTGGTGTGGATCGTCGTGATCGGCCCCTGAAGCCGGATGTACTCGGGAATCAGGTCCTTCGACTTCAACGCCATCGCCGCAAGCGTGTAGGCGAGGATGCCGAGGAGGACCCACGTCAGGGCGCGTACCATTACCTGCACCGATGGTCCTGTGATTCAAGAGCGTTTGGTTCGGCCGTCGAGAAATCGGGTAACTGCGCCCCTATCGCTCGCGTCGCAGGCGGTTGACGACGAACTCACGGTCGACCTTCGCGAGGAACTGCCCGAGTTTCGGACCCTGGTCCTCGTCGAAGAACAGCCGGTATCCGGCGGCGAAGAAGTCTCCGATGTCGATGTCGTGGCGCTTCGCCGTTTCGTATATCTCGCCCTGGATGGCCTCGCCGTCGTTGCCCTCGGCGACGAACGCCGCGAGGTCGTCGAGTGCCGCGGCGGTCTCCTCGTCGAACTCGACGTCGGGCAACGTCTCGCGTTTGAGTTCGTAGTTGAACTCGTTGTCCGTCCGGCGTGCCCACGTCCGAGCGCGCTGGACGCGTACGAGCGCGTCGGCGATGACGTCGTCGGACGCCTCGGCCGGAATGTGCCCCTCCTTTCGAGCGATGTCTTCGCGCAGGTCCGGGTCGTCGGTCATCCCGAGGACGGCCGCGAAGGTGTACGGGATCCGGATGCGGTCCGCGTCGGGGGTGCCGACGAGCATCGGATACGCACGCTCGGCGAGTTCCTGCTCGTCTTCGTCGGCCTCGACCTCCTCGAAGAAGACCCGCTCGAAGCGGTCGAACTCGTCGACGAGCTGGTCGAGGTGGCCGACGTCGAAGTCGCGTTGCTTCTTCGGGTCCTTGACGAAGAAGTACTTGAACACCTCCGGCTCCAGCAGGTCCAGTACCTCGTCGACGGTGATGATGTTCCCCGACGACGAGGAGAGCGGTTCGCCGTTGAGCGTGAACCACTCGTACACCATCGGGACGGGAGGCTCGATCCCGAGGACGTTGCGGGCGACGTCCTGGCCGCTCGGCCACGATCCCTCGGCGTGGTCCTTGCCGAACGGCTCGAAGTCGACGCCGAGGATGTCCCATTGGGCGGGCCACTCGAAGCGCCACGGGAGCTTCCCCTCGCTGAACGTCGCTACTCCCTCGTGCCCGCAGCCCTGGATGGTCCGGTCGCCGGCCTCGCTGTCGGTACACTCGTAGTGGACGACGCCCTCGTCGAGGTCGACATCGGTGATGGTCTCGGTGAGATTACCGCACTCCGCACACTGCGCGAAGAACGGGACGTAGTCGTCGTCGACCTTGTCCTGGTACTCGGTGAGGACTTCGCGAGCCGTGTCCTGATTTTCGAGGACGTGACGGGTGACGTCCTCGAACTCGCCCGACTCGTACATCTCGGTGTTCGAGACGAAGTCGATGGGCACGTCCACGAGGTCGGCGCTCTGTTTCAGGAGATTCGTGAAGTGTGCGCCGTAGGAGTCACAGCACCCGAACGGATCCGGGATGTCCGTGTACGGCTTGCCGAGATTGCGGCCGAGCGCACCGGCGTCGACCTCGTCGAGTCCGACGACGTTCCAGTCGAGATCCGCGAGGCGACGAGGAATCTTCCGCAGGCGGTCCTTGTCGTCGGCGGTGAAGACCTGTCGGACCTCGTGGCCGCGGTCCCGCAGCGCCTCGGCGACGAAGTACCCGCGCATGATCTCGTTGAAGTGGCCGATGTGAGGGACGCCGGACGGGGAGACGCCGCCCTTGATCACGATGGGGTCTTCGGGGTCGCGCTCCTCGATGACGTCCGCAACGGAGTCCGCCCAGAACGCGCGTCGCTTGCTGGAGCCGACGTCGTAGGGGTCGAGTTCACGCATCGGTCTCGGGGAGGATTTCGGTGCCGTCGTGGCCACCTTCGATGGCGGTGACGACGTTCTCGGGGTCGGTTCCGTCCACGACGACCGCGCGGAGGCCCGCTCGCTGGACGACCTTCGCTGCAAGGAGGTCCACGGGAGCGTTCGACCCGGCGTTCATCTCGATGTCGGCGACGACGTCGACGAGTTCCGAGACGCTCAGCGAGTCGAACTTCGCCGCACCCTCGACGGACGACGGATCGGCGTCGTAGACGCCGTCGACGCTCGTCGCCAGCACGAGGAGGTCGGCGTTGACGTATTCGGCCAGGGACGCGCCGACCGCGTCGGTCGTGTGTGCCGGAGCAGTGCCGCCCATCACCGGAAGATCGCCCCGGCGCATGGCCTCACGAGCCGATTCGAGGTTGGTCGGCGGCGTCGGCGCTGCTCGCTCGCCCAGCGCGGCGATGAGCAGGCGAGCGTTCAGTCGCGTGACCGAGATACCGAGTTGGTCGAGTTCGATCTCGTTCGCGCCGAGTTCGCGAGCAGTACCGATGTAGTCGCGGGCGGTCGGCCCACCGCCGACGACGGTTCCCAGCGTGTGGCCGTCGGTCTCCAGCCCTTCGAGCGCGCTCGCGTAGGCCTCGACGCGATCGGCTTCGAGGTCCGGAGCGAGGACGCTCCCACCGACGGAAACGATTACTTTCATTGGCTCGCCGTAGCCACGAATCGGTCTTAAGGGTTGTCAAGCGGAGCCGAAGGCTAAAGACCGTCGCTCGATCACGTACACGCAATGAGAGTACTCGGCATCGTCGGTGCGCCCGACGAGACCGTCGCAACGCTCGCCGAGCAGTTCGTCGAAGAGTTCGCCGCGGAGGGTCCGACCGCCCACGTGACGAATCTGGAGTCGTCCCCGGCCGACGGTGCAGTTCCGGATCGACGGGGAAAATCGGCGGACGCGACGTACGGGCTCAGCGAAGACGGTCACTGGACCGCGACCGGCAGGGAACGACGCGTGGCCGAGGTGCTGGACGACCTGGCACCGGACTACGAGTACGTCGTCCTCGAGGGCTTTCCGGACGCGACGGTCCCCGGCATCGTCGTCGGAGACGTGGAGTACGCGGGCGAAGTACTCGGAACCGGGTCGAGCACCGAGGACTTCGACGTATCGGAAGTCGCCGCCGACCTCCGGGAGACGGAGCCGTACGAGACCCTCGAATCGCTCGTGGATCGGATCAAGGGCGCAGAGCAGGCGGAGCAGGCGGGGGCGATCGCGACGTTCACCGGTCGCGTCCGAGCGAAAGAGGACGCAGACGACGAGCCGACGACGTTCCTGGAGTTCGAGAAGTACGAGGGCGTCGCCGAGCAGAAGATGGCCGACATCAGCGAGGAACTCGCCGACCGAGACGGCGTCATCGAGGTCCTCCTGCACCACCGGAGCGGAGTAATCGAGTACGGCGAGGACATCGTCTTCGTCGTCGTCCTCGCGGGCCACCGCGAAGAGGCCTTCGAGACCGTTCGCGACGGTATCAACCGCCTCAAAGACGAAGTTCCGATCTTCAAGAAAGAGGTCACGACCGACGAGGAGTTCTGGGTCCACGACCGCGAATAGTGGGAACCGGGAGGGTGAGGGTGAAACCCCGGAAACGAGTTTAAATGGAGTTTTAAAAAGTCTAAAGGTTTCTAAAAACGTTATAAAAACTCCCGGAAGTAGGTTTTACACCCGACTATCGGTGAAAGCACACGAATCGGCGCTAAGCTTCACCCCTTTATATGCTCCCCTGGGAACAAGGGGTGAATGTAGCATGAGCGCGATTTCAAAGCCCTCCCCCGAGGAAGGACAGACGAAAGAAGAGCGTCTCAAGAACTTCCTCACCGAAAAAGCCGCTGACGGCGAGATGTACTTCAAGAGCAAGTTCATCGCCGACGAAGTCGACCTCTCGCCGAAGGAGATCGGTGCCCTGATGGTCAAACTCCGCGACTCCGCGACCGACCTCACCGTCGAGAAGTGGTCGTATACGTCCGCGACGACGTGGCGCGTCGAACCCGCCTAACAAGTGACTCGGCGAGACGGCGTTCTGCCCCTTCTTCGATACACGACTCGCTAGCCATGGATTTATCCTCGTACGCGGTCTAGAACTGTCCGATGGCGGACCCCCGCGGACCCGTTGACGGGCCACCGCTCGACGATATCGCGTCGGTCTTCAGAGTCGCTGACGTGCGTCGTGACGGTGAGGAACTTCACTATTTCGGCACCCCTCGTGTGGACCGGGAGACGCTGGAGCAGCGTCTGTGGCCACTGTTCCGCAACGTTGGCTACGAGGTGTCCCTCGAGCGGCGGTCTGACGCGGGTCCGCTCGCGACGCGGTACGTACTGGTCGCGAGACCCCACTCTACGGGCATCGACGGGATTCCGTGGCTGAACGTGGTCTTTCTGCTGGCGACCGTCGCATCGACGCTGTTCGTCGGGACGACGTGGTACCACATCAGTCTCGACGGCGACCCGCTCGCGATTCTGAGTGCGTGGCCGTTCACGGCGGCGGTACTGGGCGTCCTCGCCGTTCACGAACTGGGCCACTACGTACTCATTCGCTACCACGACGTCGACGCGAGCCTGCCGTACTTCATCCCGTTTCCCTCACTCATCGGGACGGCCGGCGCAGTCATCCGGATGCGCGGACGCATCCCCGACCGGAAGGCGCTGTTCGACATCGGCGCCGCTGGGCCGCTCGCCGGACTCGTCGCGACCGTCGTCGTCACGACGATCGGGCTGTTCATGGACCCGATAACGGTGCCCGAACACGTCAGGAACGCGGCCGACGCGACGCAGATAACGTTCAATTATCCGCTGTTGCTGCGATTCATCGCCGGCGTGACCGGGCAACCGCTGACGTACGAGGACCCGGCGCTGGCGGCGAATCCCGTGGTGTTCGGCGGTTGGGTCGGGATGTTCGTCACCTTCCTGAATCTGTTGCCGGTCGGCCAGTTCGACGGAGGTCACATCGTCCGCGCGATGGTCGGCAAGCGACAGGAGACGGTCGCCGCGGCCGTCCCAGCCGGGTTGTTCGGACTCGCCGGATACCTGTACCTGCTGCAGGACGCGTTCAATGCGGTCTTCCTCTGGTCGCTCTGGGGCGTGATGACGCTCGGCATGGCGTACGCCGGACCTGCCGACCCCATCGTCGACGAACCACTCGACAGACGACGGCTCGCGCTCGGCGTCGTGACCTTTGCGCTGGGAGTGCTGTGTTTCACGCCCGTCCCCATCGAGATCCACCCGTCGCCCGGGCTGCCGGTGTGAGCTACGCGGCCGACTGCGTGGACATTCGGTGTCGTGTCTCGTTCGGGCACGAACGGGTGCCGATCGCTCGAAGGTTTGTGACTTATTGACAACCAATAGAAGTGTTTATGTCATTTAGTTTCACAGATTAGTATATGAACTGCCTTTCCGTTTATGAGTGTTTCTCTTTGCTGTCGAACGGGCGGCGGCGCCTCGTTGTTAGTGATCTTACAGATGGGAGTTCGGAAGCCTCGGTCGACGTCGTGTCCGAGTCGCTCGCGAAGGCAGAGCAAGGACCAGAATCGGGTCACGTACCACCGAAACTGGTCGACGACGTTCGGGTGTCGCTCTACCACGTCCATCTTCCGAAGCTCGACGACGCCGACGTGGTTCGCTTCGACGCCGACCGTTCGCGTCTCAGCCGGGGCCCGAACTTCGACGTGCTCTTCCCGTATCTGCGGTTCGCGTCCGAGCACGAGGCCCGTTCTCACCTGAGTGCCGCCGACTAGCCAGCGCGGCCTCAGCCGTGCGTATAGCCCCGATCACGCAGCGGTGCGCCGTCGAGCGTCACACCGTCTTCCGTGACGGTCCCGAGCCGGGTCACGTCGACGGCGAGATCGTCGCGAACGGCCTCGACGTCCGACTCGGACGCAGTGAAAACGAGCTCGAAGTCCTCGCCGAAGAACGTCGCCACCTCGGTGGCATCCTCGTCCACAACCGCTCGGAGTCGCTCGTCGACGGGAAGCGGGCCGTCGATGGCGAACCCACAGTCGCTCGCCTCGGCGAGCTGGTGGAGCGACCGCGCGAGCCCGTCGCTGGAGTCCATCATCGCGGTAGCGACGGTCGCGAGACGGGAACCAGCGGCGACTCTCGGCTCGAACCGGAACAGTTCGTTCGCCAGGTCGTGGTCACCCCGGTCGAACAACCGAATCGCGGCCGCGCTCCTGCCCAGCGTTCCCGTGACGTAGACGTGCTCGCCCGGTGACGCTCCCGACCGCAACACGGGAGCGTCCGTCCGGCCCATCGCTGTCGTCGCGACTGTGAACTCCGCGTGGCTGTCGAGGTCGCCACCAACGTACTCGCCGTCGACGCGGTCGCAGACGTCGCGAGCACCGTCGACGAACGACACGAGTTCGGACTCCTCGAAGGTCGGTGCGCCGTACACGGCGACCGCCGCGACGGCGTCCGCACCCATGGCAGCGACGTCCGAGAGCGACGCCCCGACCGAACGCCAACCGGCGGTATAGCGGGTCGTGGCGTCCGGAAAGTCGGTCGTCTCGTGGAGCATGTCGGTCGTCAACACGTGTCCGTCGACGACGGCGGCGTCGTCACCGGCCGTCGGCAACCGTCGTGCCAGCAGTCCCAGCGCCGTCCGCTCGTCCATACACCCCGTTCGGACGGGGGCACAAAAACGACCACCCATTGTGTACGTGCGAACACTCCGAGACGGTCGTCGTACCAGCGTCGTGCAGGCCGTCGGAGGGTTCAAGCCAGAGACAGCCGACGAAACCATCATGGATGCCGACCGCTGGTCGACTATCGCTGGCTTCGTCGGTGCCGTGATAGTCCTCTCCGCGCTCGTGACCGTCGTCGGCGTCGAAGACGTGCTCGACGCGCTCGGCAGTGCGCGGCCCGGCGTGCTCGTCCTCGTCCTGCTGGTCGCCGTCCTCTGGCTCTCCGCCTGGGGATTGGCACTGTGGACGGTGCTGTCGACGCTCGGAACGCCGATGTCGGCCCCTCGGTCGATACTCGTGTTCACTGCGGCGGTGTTCTCGAACAACGTCACGCCGTTCGGACAAGCGGGCGGGGAACCCCTGAGCGCCCTCCTCATCTCCCAGGCGGCGGACAGCGAGTACGAGACCGGACTGGCGGCGATCGCGAGCGTCGACACGCTCCACTTCGTCCCCTCGCTGGGGCTCGCAATCGGCGGATTCACGTTCCTCGCCGCCGGTGCAGCCCGGCTCGGACGGAACCTCTTGTTCGCGGCGATCGCCGTGGTCGTTCTCGCGACCGCGCTCCCGGTCGGTGCGTATCTGGGCTGGCGCTATCGGTACGAACTGGAGGCGACCGTGGTGCGGGCGCTGACTCCGATCATCAAGGTCGTGGGTCGGGTCGTCCCCGGCAGGTCCGAGCCGGCCGGCCATGCCGTCGCCGACCGCATCGAGGGGTTCTTCACCGCGATCGATCGCGTCGCGGGAGATCGACGGGCACTCGTCCTCTCGATGGGGTTCTCGGCACTCGGCTGGCTGGCGCTCTCAGGAGCGCTGTGGCTCTCGCTGTACGCGCTGGGAGCCACCGTCCCGGTCTCGGCAGTCGTCCTCGTGGTCCCCGTCGCCGCCATCGCGGGCGTGACTCCACTCCCCGGAGGCTCGGGCGCGATCGAGACCGTCCTCGTAACGTTGCTCGTCCCGACCACGGGACTCGCCGCGAACGTCGCTCTCTCGGGCGTTCTCGTCTACCGCGGAGCGACGTACCTGCTCCCGATCGTGATCGGCGGCGGCGTCGCCAGCATCCTCGGTGCAGACCGGGCACGCGACGCGCCGGAGTGAACTGTGGAGTCGATGGCCTCGTCGAACTGGGCAGCAGTATAACGATGTGCTTTTATGACGCCATCTGGAATGAATCTCCAATGACAACGCTCTACGACGTGCCCGCGGACGACCTCATCGAGGCCGTCGCGGACCGACTCGCAGAGGAAGGCGCCGTCGAGGAGCCCGACTGGGCTGCGTTCACCAAGACCGGCAACAGTCGCGAACTCCCGCCCGAACAGGACGACTTCTGGCAGACCCGCGCAGCGAGTCTGCTCCGCAAGGTCGCCGACCAGGGCCCCATCGGCGTCGGCTCGCTCCAGACCGAATACGGCGGCGCAAAGCAGGGTTCGAACCGCTACAAGGTCCGCCCCGCATCGAAGACCGAGGCGAGCGGCAAGATCATCCGCACCATCCTCACCCAGCTCGAGGACGCCGGCTACGTCGAGACTGCCGACGGCGAGGGCCGCCGCGTCAGCGGTGACGGTCGCGCGCTCCTCGACGACGTCGCGAGCGAGGTCCTCGAATCCCTCGACCGCCCCGAACTCGAGCGCTACGCCTGAATCGGGTCGACCGCGCTTTTCTAGACCGTCACGTCGAACAGCGGCAGGGCTCTCGGGGACCGATGCGGTTACCTGTGACCTATCCGACGGGTGAGTCGTGACGGTCGAGAACAACCGCCGGGCCCTGCTGACGGTCTTCGTCATCGTCTTCGTCGACCTGCTCGGATTCGGCATCCTCATCCCGGTCATCCCGCTGTACGCCCGGGCGCTCGGAGCCACCGAGTTCGTTGGGAGCCTCCTCATCGCCTCCTACTCGGCGATGCAGTTCCTCGCAGCACCGCTGCTCGGCCGTCTCTCCGACGAGCGCGGGCGCAGACCCGTGCTCTTGCTCTCGCTGACCGGCAGCGTCGTCGCGTGGACCCTGTTCGGCGTTGCAGACCTCGTCGCCGTCGGTCCGCTGAGCGTCCTCGCCATCCTGTTCGCGGCGCGGTTGCTCGCGGGAGCGATGGGCGGGAACATCGCCGCGGCACAGGCGTACATCGCCGACGTGACGCCGCCGGAGAAGCGGGCGAAGGGGCTCGGCCTCCTCGGGGCGGCGTTCGGTCTGGGGTTCGTCTTCGGCCCGGCGCTCGGCGGCATCGTGTCCAGCGAGCCAGTCATCGCTGCCGTCCGAACCGTGACGCCAGCTATCGTCCCCGTCTCCGAGTTCACGCTCCCGAGCTTCGCCGCCGCAATCATCACCGCAGTGAACCTCGTCGCTGCCGTCGTCTTTCTCCCGGAGTCGCGGTCGGCGAGCGAGCGAGCCGCGGCGCGACGCGACGAGACCGGTGCGGGGCGGAGCCGCATCGGGCCGCTCGTCGACGCACTCAGGACGCCGGGCCTCTCCGTACTCGTCGTCGCATTCTTCGTCGCCTCCTTCGCCTTCTCCGCGATGGAGAGCCAGTTCATCTTCTTCACGAACGACCTGTTCGACTACGGGACCGCCGAGAACGCCTACCTGCTCACGTACCTCGGCATCGTCGTAGCGCTCGTCCAGGGACGGCTCATCGGGCCGCTCAGCGACCGCTTCGGCGAGTACCGGCTGGCCATCGTCGGCTCCGCAATCCAGGTGGTGACGCTCGCGTTCGTCCCGTTCGCGCCGTCGTTCGCGTGGCTCATCCCCGACGTGGGCTCGCCGATGCTCGGGCTGCCAGTCGTCCCGCCCGGGGCCGTCGTCCTCGTCGCCGACCTGACGGCGCTGGCCGTCGGGAACGCCCTGACGAACGTCTCGCTGAACACGCTCGTCTCCAAGAGCGCCAGCGACGAGACCCAGGGCGGTGCGTTCGGGCTGACACAGAGCGCGGGCAGCCTCGCTCGGACGTTCGGGCCAGCCGTCGCTGGTGGGCTCTACACGGTCGTCGGCTTCTGGGCCCCGTTCGTCCTCGGCGGCCTCTCGTTCCTCCCCGTGCTCGCCCTTCTCGGTCGACTGGACCGCGACACGGTCCAGCGAGTTACGTCGACGAGGGGATGACTCGTCCGTAATCGTTTTGCGGACTCGTCGGCTATACACGCGCATGAGCGGCGACCCTTCGGACGAAGAACTCGAACGACTCCGCGAGCAGAAGATGGAGCAGCTTCGCGAGCAACAGTCCCAGCAGGGTGCCGACGAGGAGGCCATGCAGGCCCAGCGCGAGCAGGCAGAGGCCCAGAAGAAGGCGCTCCTCCGGCAGCACCTCACCGACGGGGCGCGCCAGCGGCTGAACTCGGTCCGCATGTCGAAACCGCAGTTCGCCGAGCAGGTCGAACAACAGGTCATCGCACTGGCCCGCAGCGGCCGCATCCAGGGCAAGATCGACGAGGAGAAGATGCGACAGCTCCTCAGCGAGCTGAAGCCCGACGAGAAGAGCTTCGACATCCAGCACCGCTGAGATGGTTCTCGGGGTGTGTTTCAGCGGCGGCAAGGACTCCGCGCTCGCCGCGCTCCTTCTCGAACCCCACTACGACGTTCGGCTCGTCGGCTGTACCTTCGGCGTGAGCGACGCCCACGAGCACGCTCGGGAGGCCGCCGAGAGCCTCGGCCTGCCCTTCGAGCGCGTCGACCTCGACGAAGAGGTGGCCACGGCGGCCGTCGAGCGGATGGTCGCAGACGGGTACCCCCGCAACGGAATCCAGTCCGTCCACGAACACGCGCTCGAACGGGTCGCGACATCGTATCCAGCCCTGGCAGACGGGACCCGACGAGACGACCGCGTTCCCAGCGTCGACCGCCCGTTCGTCCAGAGCCTCGAAGACCGCCACGGGGTGAACTACGTCCGGCCTCTCGCGGGCTTCGGCCGCGGCGCGATCGACGACCTCGCCGACAGGTCCCTCAGCGTGGAGACCGGCCCGAGCGAGGCAGTCCCGAAAGGCGATTACGAGGCCGAGCTTCGGGCACTCATCGTCGAAGAGCACGGGGCGGAGACCGTGCGCGAGGTCTTTCCCGACCACGTCCAGTCGAGAGTCCGCGGCCGGGCGTGAGAGGAAGGTTTCAAGCGAGCCCTTCACGAAAGCGCGGATATGTACGACCGCATCAAGGGGTTCCGTGACTTCTACCCCGAAGAGATGGGTTCTCGCCGCGCCGTTACCGACGCCGTCGAGGAGACGGTCCGGAGCTACGGCTTCCGGGAGATCGGAACGCCGGCGCTCGAACCGACGGAGATGTACGTCGACAAGAGCGGTGAAGAGATCGTCGACGAACTCTACAGCTTCAGCGACAAGGGCGGCCGCGAGGTCGCCCTGACTCCGGAACTGACGCCGACGGTCGCGCGCATGGTCGTCGCGAAACAGCAGGAGCTTTCGAAACCGATCAAGTGGTTCTCCACGCGCCCGTTCTGGCGCTACGAGGAACCCCAGCAGGGCCGGTATCGGGAGTTCTACCAGACGAACGTCGACATCTTCGGGTCCTCGGATCCCGCCGCGGACGCCGAGATCCTGGCCGTCGCGGCCGACGCGCTGACCAATCTCGGTCTCGCGGCCGACGACTTCGACTTCCGCGTCTCCCATCGGGACATCCTCGGCGGCCTCCTCGAATCGTTCGACGCCGACGTCGACGTTCGGGCCGCCATCCGCGCCGTGGACAAGAGCGCGAAGCTGAGTGCGGCGGAGTACCACGACCTGCTCGTCCAGGCTGGGCTCAGCGACGCTCAGGCCGACGAGTTCGTCGACCTCCTCTCCGTGCCCGAAGACGAACTGGGGGACCTCGTGGACTTCGCAGGCACCGACCGCGTCGAGGACGCTGTCACGAACCTCCAGAACGTCCTCGACGCCGCCGACGACTTCGGCGTGCGCGAGTACTGCTCGCTGTCGCTGGAGACCGCCCGCGGGCTGGACTACTACACCGGCGTCGTCTTCGAGTGCTTCGACTCCACCGGCGAGGTCTCCCGCGCCGTCTTCGGTGGCGGCCGCTACGACGACCTCATCGAGAGCTTCGGCGGCCAACCCACCCCCGCCGTCGGCGTCGCTCCCGGTCACGCCACGCTCGGTCTACTCCTCCAGCGCGCCGGCGTCTGGCCCGAAGAGACGCTGACGACCGACTACTACGTCCTGCAGGTCGGCGACACCCGTTCGGTCGCCGCCCGCATCGCCCGCGACCTCCGCGAGCGCGGCCACGTCGTCGAGAGCGACGTCGCCGGCCGCAGCTTCGGCGCACAGCTCGACTACGCCGACTCCATCGGTGCGGAAACGGTCGTCATCGTCGGCGAGCGCGACCTGGAGAACGACGAGGTGACGCTCAAGGACATGGCGAGCGGCGAGCAGGTCCAGGTCGACGTCGACGCCTTCCCCGGCGACCACGACAGTCCGACCTTCGACGACTTCGCCGAGTAACGGGTTCGAATGCGCGCGTTCCGTATCGCCTACGACGGCCGCCCGTTCCACGGCTTCCAGCGCCAGCCCGACGTCGCCACCGTCGAGGACGCCATCTTCGACGCCCTCCGCGACCTCGACGTGTTCGACGGCGAGAAGCCCGACGGGTACGCGGCGGCCGGCCGAACCGACGCGGGCGTCTCGGCGCTCGCCCAGACGGTCGCCTTCGAGGCACCCGAGTGGTGCTCGCCCGCGGCGCTGAACAGCGAACTCCCGGCCGTCGTCCGGGCGTGGGCGAGCGCCGACGTCCCCTCGGACTTCCACGCGACCGTCGACGCGCGCGAGCGAACGTACACGTACCACCTGTACGCACCCGGGACAGCGGCGGAATCCACCGTCGACGACGAGCGTGTACGGGAGGCCATGACCCGTCTCAGCGGCGACCACGACTTCCACAATCTGACGAGCGACGTGGACAACACCGTCCGTGACCTCGAGACGGACGTCGAGCGCGACGGCGACTTCCTCGTGCTCACGTTCCGCGCCGGCGGATTCTGCCGTCAACTGGTCCGGCGGCTCGTGACGCTCGTGGAGTCCGTGGCCGCCCGACGCGACGACTTCGACCGTATCGAGCGCGTCCTCTCCGAGGAACCGCTCGACGGGCCGGACGGAGTCGGTCCCGCTCCCCCCTATCCGCTCGTCCTCACCGACGTCGCATACGACTGCGAGTTCGTCGTCGACGAGGCGGCTGCCACCAGCGCACGGAACGTGTTCTCAGAGCGTCACGAGACCGCAGTGAACGCCGCGCGCGTCGCCGGCGCGATTCGCGACGGGCTTTGAGCCGTCACCCAGATCATCGCAACAGCCACGGCCAGACGTACCGGAACGCCAGCGACAGCGCCCCACTCACGAACAGGACCATCACCACGTCGAGCACGACCCCGGCGCGGAGCATGTCTTCGCGGCGGACCCATCCCGTACCGAAGGCGATGGCGTTCGGCGGCGTCGCGACGGGGAGAGCGAACCCGAAGCTGGCGGCGATGGCACCGGCCAGGGCCAGGAAGACGGATCCCAACGTCGCGCTCGTCCCCAGCATCGGCGCGTAGCGGGCTCCGGCGGAGATGAGCAACGGCGCGAGGACGGCGGCCATCGCCGTGTTCGAGGCGAGTTCGCCCAGGAGAACCGTCGTCGCCACGACGGCGAGAAGGAGGACGACCAGCGGCACGCTCGTCAGGGCACCGAACAGGAGGTCGGCGAGCCACTCGATGGCCCCCGTGTCGGCGAGCGCCGCGGCCAGCGAGAGTCCCCCACCGAACAGAACGAGCGTTCCCCAATCGATGTCCAACAGGTCGTCGAACTCGGCGGCACCGGCCACGACGAGCGCCGGAATCGCCAGGAGACCGACGACGACGAAGTACAGGACCCCCTGATGCGGTCCCGAACCGAACAGGTGGGGACCCGGGCCGCCGAACAGCGTCGTCTGGACGACGGGCGGGAGCATCCCCTCGAAGATGAAACCGAGGCCGCCGAGGATCCAGAGGAGCGCCGTCGCCGCAAAGACCGTCAGTGCTCGCTTTCCACCGGGTGAGAGTGGTCCGCTCTCCGCGAGTCGAGTCCGCGCGCGCTCGCGGGCCACCGTCACGTCGTGGTCCCCCGGCGGGTAGATCACGAACGTCAACAGGTACCACACCAGCGGCAGCGAGACCGCGACGAGCGGCAGCCCGATGGCCAGCCAGTCGACGAACGTGATCGAGTACCCCAGCAACGTCCGGAGCTGGCCGACGACGATGGCGTTCGGCGGGGTCCCCACGAGCGTTCCGACGCCCCCGACGGTCGCGGCGTAGGCCGTCCCGAGGAGCATGGCGCGGTGGAGGTTCGACGGGCTGTCCGCAGCCGACGGCGGCTCGGTTCGTCCGGTCACCTCCCCGACGACCCCGACCGCGATGGGCACCATCAGCGCCGTCGTCGCCGTGTTGGAGATGACCATCGAGAGGACTGCCGTGACGAGCATCACGGCACCGATCAGCCGTCGAGGCGACGACCCGAGGCGACTCACCACGTAGTAGGCGAACCGTCGGTCGAGGTCGTGCGCTTGCAGCGCTTCGGCGAGGGCGAACCCCGCGAGCAACAGGAAGATGATGGGGTCGGCGAACGCCGCCAGCGGGCCCACGATAGCGGGGTACACCCCGAACACGGTCAGCCAGACCGGGACCAACAGCGCCGTCGCCGGAAGCGGCAGCGCTCCCGTGACCCACAGGATACCCGCGAACACCATCGTCGCGAGCGCGTATTGCCCGGCAGGAGTCAGTCCCTCGGGGGTGGGCACGACCGCCGTCGCAACGGTGAGCGCGACCGCGCCGCCGAGAACGAGGGAGGACGTCGACCGGGAAGGCATGCCAGCAGGTGCGAACGCGGACCTGATAAAAGCCGGCAAGCGCGGAAGGCTTACAGGAACCCCACCCGAAGCGCGGCCTATGAGTTCGGTTCCCGAACGCGGCGAGGTCGACGAGCAGTACAAGTGGGACCTCGAAAGCCTCTACCCCGACGACGAGACGTGGGAGGAGGCCTTCGAGCAGGCGGGCGAGCACGTCGCGGACCTCGCGGCCTACGAGGGTCGTGCGACCGACGACGCCGAGACCCTGCTGTCCGTCCTGGAGACCTACGAGACTCTGATGCGGGAGGTCTCGAACGTCGCCGCCTACGCCCGGATGCGTCGCGACGAGGACACCGCCGACGGCGACTATCAGGCGCTGTTCGCCCGCGCTCAGTCACTCGCCTCGAAGGCCTCCAGCGCAGCGAGCTTCATCGAACCCGAGATCCAGCAGGCGGGACGCGACCGCATCGAGGAACTGATGGCAGCCGAAGACGACCTCGACGTCTACGACCACTACTTCGACGACGTGCTGCGGACGGAGGAACACACCCGTTCGACGGAGGTCGAGAATCTGCTCGCCGATCTCGGCGAAGTACTCGACGCCGGCGGCGAGGTGTACAACATGCTCACCAACGCCGACATGGAGTTCCCCGCCGTCGAACAGCCCGACGGGACGCCAAAACGCATCACGCTCAACAACTTCACCACGCTCCAGAAACACCCCGACCGACAGTACCGCAAGGACGTCTACCAGGCGTTCTACGACGAGTGGGAGTCGGTCAGGAACGCCGTCGCCGCCGCCCACAAGAAGAGCGTCAAGACGGACGTGAAGCTGGCGCAGGCTCGCGACTACGACACCGCACGCGAGGCGGCGCTGGACGGCCCGAACGTTCCCGTCGAGGTGTACGACAACCTCGTCGAGACCGTTCACGACGAACTCGACAAGCTCCACCACCACGCCGAGCTGAAACGCGAAGCCATCGGCGCGGACGAACTCCGGATGTGGGACCTCTACGTCCCGCTCGTCCAGAGCGAGAGCCCCGACGTTCCCTACGAACAGGCCCGCGAGTACGTCATCGACGCCGTCGAGCCGCTCGGCGAGGAGTACCAGTCGCTGCTCGCCGAGGGCCTCGACGCCCGCTGGGTCGACGTCTACGAGACGAAGAACAAACAGTCCGGCGCGTACAGCGGCGGCACCTACGACTCCCAGCCGTTCATCCTGATGAACTACCAGGACGACGTGGAGTCGATGTTCACCCTCGCACACGAACTCGGCCACTCCATGCACTCGGAGTTCACCAGCGAGGAACAGCCCTACGTCTACAGCAGCTACGAGATATTCACCGCCGAGGTCGCCAGCACGGTCAACGAGACGCTGCTGACCGAGCACCTCCTCGAGACCGTCGAGGACGAACACCTCCGCCGGCACGTCCTCAACGAGTACCTCGAACGCTTCCGCTCGACGCTGTACCGCCAGACCATGTTCGCCGAGTTCGAACAACGGACCCACCAGCTCGCCGAAGACGGACAGCCGCTCACCGCCGACCGGCTCGACGAGGTCTACGCGGATCTCAAGGGCGACTACTACGAGCCGGCCGCGGTCGACGACCGCATCGCCCGCGAGTGGATGCGCATTCCCCACTTCTATCGGGCCTTCTACGTCTACCAGTACGCGACCGGCATCAGCGCCGCCGTCGCGCTCGTGGAGGGCATCCTCGAGGAGGGCCAGCCCGCCGCCGAACGCTACCTCGACTTCCTGCGCAGCGGCTCCAGGGAGTACCCGCTCGACCTCCTCCGGAACGCAGGCGTCGACATGGCGTCGCCAGACCCCATCTCGGAGGCCCTCTCGGTGTACGACGGCTATCTCGACGAGTTCGAACGCCTGCAGTAGTGCGTTCGAGTCGGCCGAGTCAGGATTCGACGTGACCCAAAGACACTTTTTCCCGCGATTGCTAGACAGTGCTAACCCGATGTCGCGTAGTCCCTCGCTTCCAGAGCGCCCACGACTCGACCTCGATCCGGACATGACTCCGGACGAGCGACTGTCGGCGCTGCAGGACCACTATACAGATCTCGTCCGTGTGCACCGCCAACTGAACGACCAGCTCTCGCGTGCGGAGGCCCGCCGTCGCGACCTCACCGACGACGTCGATCAACTCGAACGAGAGAACGAGACGCTGAAGACCTCGTCGCTGTACATCGCGACGGTCGAGGAGCTGAACGACGACGGCATCGTCGTCAAACAGCACGGCAACAACCAGGAGGTACTCACCGACGAGCCGCGGACGCTCGACGGCGAACTGGAGGCCGGCGACCGCGTCGCTATCAACGACTCGTTCAGCGTCCAGCGGATCCTCGAACCCGAGACGGACGCGCGCGCACAGGCGATGCAAGTGAACGCCTCGCCCGAAGTCTCCTACGAGGACATCGGCGGCCTCGAATCCCAGATCCGAGAGGTCCGCGAAGCGGTCGAGGAGCCGCTCGTCAACGCCGAAGTGTTCGAGACGGTCGGCATCGAGCCACCGTCCGGCGTCCTCCTGCACGGCCCGCCGGGCACCGGCAAGACGATGCTCGCGAAGGCCGTCGCCAACGAGACCGACGCCACGTTCATCAAGATGGCCGGCTCCGAACTCGTCCAGAAGTTCATCGGCGAGGGCGCGCGGCTGGTCCGCGACCTCTTCGAGCTGGCGGCCAACCACGAGCCCGCCA
>JARUKX010000040.1 GCA_029688825.1 Haloarculaceae archaeon H-GB1-1
TTCTCCGAGAGACAACCCCCGCAGCGACAGCGACGGGGTGGAGAGCGGGAAGCCAACCATGTCACTACGAGACGGATGCCCGCCGAGCGACTACTGCAGTCTCGCCGGCAACGGCGAGAGCTGGGTCGGGGGTGGCGTCTGCGGTTCATTTACGTGGCCTTCCTCCGGTTCCTGGCTCGACGTGGTCAGGTAACCGACGACTCCGGCCCTCGACCGATCTCTCTGGTTATCACTGCTGAAATTCTGGCAGTCAACGCTAAGAGAGTCAGCGTTCCATTCCTTGAAAAATGTTAGAGAGTGTCATGGGGCTCCCCGGAAAACTGCGTCGTCGGTACGCGATGCGGTTGTTCGTCGGGCTGTTCGTCGTCGCGATCATCATTCTGACGATCGGTGGCGTGATCAGTACGCAGGTATCGGGGAAGATACAGTCGGACACGGAGCAGAATCTGGAATCCATCTCTGAGGCGCGAGCGCAACATCTGGATCTGTGGACGTCGGTCGTGAAGCGACAGGTCGTGGACGTGTCCGGTCGGAGCTTGTTCCAGTCGGAGGAGCCGGCGGCGATCGCACGCGAGTTGCGGTACATGATGGATTCGTACACGATCCCAGACAACGTCGTCGCGGTCCACTACGTGAACATGACCGAAAAGCGGGTCATCGCGAGTTCCGACCAGCGATTCGACGGGACGTCGCTCGCGGGCGAGGGCATCCCGTACATCGACGATCCGCCGACGTTCTACTCCTCCAGTTCCATCTACGTCTCCCAGCCATACACCTCGTCGGTGACCGACCACGGCGTCGTCGCCGTCATGTCGCCGACGACGCAGACCTCGGAGGTCGTCGTCTTCGTGGCGGACGTCCAGGACCAAGCCGTCGAGAACGCGAACAGCACGCGCTCGACGCTCGTCGTCGACGACGAGGGGCGCTTCCTGGCACACTCGAACGAGAGCGTCATCGGGACTGAGTACACGGAGCTGATGGAAGCGGGTGTGCTGGCGAACACGTCGACGGGCGAGAGTTCGTTCGTCACGCTCGAACTGGACAACTTCGAGGAGGTGCTCATCGGTGTCACGCCGATGTCGAGCGAGGATTGGTTCGTCCTGACGCAGGTGTCGGCGGACGACGCGTACGCGCTGAAGAACCAGATCGACCAGTACCTGATGGGGTTGATCCTGCTCGCCGTATTCGGCCTGAGCGCCATCGGGATGACTATCGGTCGGAACACCGCGATGTCCCTTCGGCAGTTGGCGACGCGGGCGGAGACGCTCCGCGACGGCGACTTCGACGTCACGTTCGAGTCCTCCCGACCCGACGAGATCGGGACGCTGAACGATACGTTGGGCGAGATGCGCGACTCGCTCCAGGAGCAGGTCCGCGAAGCACAAGAGGCTCGCGAGCAGGCGACCGAAGAACAGGAGGCTGCCCAGCAGGCTCGGCAGGAAGCCGAACAGGAACACGAGCGGACGGAGGCGCTGGTCGACCACCTCGAAGCGCAGGCCGACGCGTACCACGACGTGATGGACGCGACGGCGTCCGGGGACCTCACAAGACGGATGGAGACGGACAGCCAGAGCGAGGCCATGTCCGAGATCGCGGTCGCGTTCAACACGATGGCGAGCGACCTCGAAGCGACCATCGGCGAGGTGACCTCCTTCGCCGACACCGTCGCCACCTCCAGCCAGACCGCGACGGCGAGCGCGGAGGAGGTGAAAGACGTCAGCGAGGACGTGAGCCGCTCCATCCAGACGATCTACGACGACGCGACGACGCAGGCCGACCGGCTGGAGGGAGTCGCGGCCGAGATGAACGACCTCAGCGCGACCATCCAGGAGATCGCCTCCGCGTCCGACGAGGTGGCGACGATGGTCGACCGTGCGGCAGACCGCGGGGAGACCGGTCGGAAGTACGCCGAGGAGGCCATCGACGCGATGGACGAACTCGAGGCGCAGGCCGAGACCGCGACGGACGAGATCGTGGCGCTGAACGAGCAGATGGACGAGATCGGCGAGATCGTCGAACTCATCGACGGGATCGCCGAACAGACGAACACGCTGGCGCTCAACGCCTCCATCGAGGCTGCGCGGGCGGGCGAGGCTGGCTCCGGGTTCGCCGTCGTCGCCGACGAGGTGAAGACCCTCGCCGAAGAGACGCGCGAAGCCACGCAGGAAATCGACGCGCTCATCGAGTCCGTGCAGTCCCAGACCGACGAGTCGGTCGACCACATCCGCGAGATGGACGACCGGGTGTCCGACGGGCTGTTGACGGTCGAGGACGCGCTGGAGGAGCTCGACGCCATCGTCTCGGCCATCAACGAGGCCAACTCCAGCGTCCAGGAGATCACGAACGCGACCGACGAGCAGGCGAGTTCCACCCAGGAGGTCGTCTCGATGGTCGACGAACTCATGCAACTGAGCGAGGACACGGCGGACCAGTCAGAGGAGGTCGCTGCGGCTGCCCAGCAACAGGCCAGTGCCGTCACCGAGGTAACCGCGACGATTCAGGACCTCTCACAGCGGGCGAGCGACCTCGAATCTCTCGTCGCCGATTTCACGGTGGACCAGACGGACATCGACGTCGGTGACGCGGGCATGGGTGGCCACGACCACGCGACCGACGAGCAGGCTACTGCAGATGCAGAAGTGGTGGACGAGACCGAACCCACTGACGGGGATGCGGCTGGCGAGTAACGTCGCACCCGCTGTTCGGCGTGCCGTCGTTCCGGACCGCTACTCGATTTTCGTTGGGTGCTGAGGTGAGAATGCGTCGCCGACGATCACTCGTCGTCGTAGACCCGGACCTGCTGTTCGACGTACAGGCGCGGCCACTCCTCGAAGTGTCGGCTGAGTCGCGCTCGCAGCGCGGACAGCCCGCGGAGGGGGGCCACGCTCGACGTCGTCGCGTCATCCCGGTTCTCAGTAACCGTGGATTTCGGGTCCTTGTAGCTCATCGTGTGTTCATTCGATCGGTGGGGACATAAATCCATGTGCATTTATGGCATGCAAGGGCGTTGGAGGCCGCTGCCTTTCGGCGGTGCCCGCGTCGCTCAATGTTCATCATTTTCCGGGGACCAGTTAACGATAGCACAAGAGTTTTTACGCACCTTCCAAAAACGGTGGTCACTAACCCAATGTCGTCGGTCTCCTCGCGGGACAAAATCCAGAAATCGTTTCTGAAGTACCAGCACATATTCGTGTTCACCGCTCCGGTCGCGTTCATCCTCGGAGTGCTCTCGATAGCTCCGGCTCCGCCGAACGCGGGGATGGACTACTGGCTCGAGTACTGGTGGTTGTTCCCATTCTTCCTGCTCGGAGCGACGACCGTCAACACGGTGGGAATCAGCGGCTCGGCGCTGTTCGTGCCCTTCTTCATCTTCATCTTCCCACTGTTCGCCCATCCGCTCGAACCGGAGACGCTGGTGAAGGTCGGACTGATCAGCGAGTCGTTCGGGTTGTCGAGTTCCGCGGTGGCGTTCATCCAGTACGGACTCGTCGACCGACGGCTGGCGCTCACGCTCGTCGGCGGTGCCATCCCGTTCGTCGTCGGCGGGGCGCTGTTGTCGTTCATCATCCCCGAATCCGTCTTCCACGCGGCGCTCGGCGTCGCGTTGCTCGCCGCGGCGTACCTGATGCTCCAGGCGGACCTCAGCCACGAGGAACCATCGTCGAGCGAGGATTCGTCGACGGTCTCGGCGGACGGTGGCACGAGCGACGACCTGCCCGACGACGACGGGAAACTCGGACCGGCCGGCGTGGAGGCCGACGACGAGGGGACGGTCACTCGCGTCGACCGCGAGGGCGACACCTACTCGTACACGTGGTCGGGGTACGTCGAGCGGTTCGCCAACTACAGCATCGGCGGCATGTTCCAGGGGCTCGCCGGATTCGGCATCGGCGAACTCGGCATCATCTCGATGCTCCGGACGGACGTGCCCGTGCGCGTGGCCATCGGGACGAACCACATCGTGGTCGCGATGACCGCGATTCTGGCCTCGCTGGTCCACATCTTCGGCGGTGGGCTGGTCGGCGGGCACGCGCTGGACCTGGCGTCGACGCCGTGGAACATGGTCGTCTTCACCGTCCCGGCGACGGTCACTGGCGGACAGATCGCCCCCTACGTCTCCAACGCGCTGGATACCTCGACCATCAAGACCGGCGTCGGCGTCCTCTTCGGCGTCATCTCCGTGGCGCTGTTCCTGATGGCCTCCGGCGCGTTCTGACCGCAATCCTTTCCGTCAGGAGTCACAAGCCGCCAGCGTGTACGACGATATCCTGCTTCCGACCGATGGGACAGAGGGATTGCACGCCGCAATCGAGCACGCGGCCGAACTGGCGACGACATACGACGCGACAATCCACGTCCTCTCCGTCGCGGACACGCGCAATCGCTTCGAGAGCCCGAGCGCGGGAATCTCCGCGGACGCCTGGGCGGAATCGGAACGCGAGCGTGCCGAGCAAGCCATCGCATCCACGGTCGCCGAACTTCCCGACGACGTGACCGTCGAACGCGTGGTGAAAGAGGGCGTCCCCAAGACGGAGATTCTGGCGTACGTCGAGGACCCCGGCGTCGACGTCGTCGTGATGGGCACGCACGGTCGGACCGGGCTGGATCACTATCTCATCGGCAGCGTCACGGAAAAAGTCGTCCGGCGGTCGCCGGTGCCGGTGATGAGCGTTCGACTCGACGAGTCGTAGCGAGCGTTTCGACGGCACCTACCGAAGCTCGTCGTTATGCTTCGGCAGTGGTCGTGGTTTCTTCCTCGGTCGTGGTTTCTTCTTCAGGAGTGGCGGTTTCGGTTTCCTCTTCAGCCATCGGGGTTTCCGTCTCTTCCGCAGTGACCGTCTCTTCCGCGGTGGTCGTCTCCTCGCCACCCTCGGCAGCGCCTGCTTCGGTGGTCGTCGTCTCCTCACTGGGCATATCCTCCATCGTGACGGTGTCGTTCGTCAGCACGGCGTCGAACGGCACGTTCCGCGGAGCCTGCTCGGGCTGGGAGTAGCCGATGGCGAGGACGGTGTGGGCGGTACCGGCTTCGAGCGTCACGTTGACCGTCGCGATCGTCCCGTTGGACGTCGTCTCCGTGGCCTCGGCTTCGGGCGTTCCGGTCACGGTGGTGACGGTCATCTCACTCTCCGGCGTTTCGGTCGCGGGCGTTTCGGTTTCGGTGGTCGTCTCACCGTCTTCCATCGCCGAGGCGTTGGTGATGGCGAGCGTGTAGTTGCCGGCGGGGACCGTCTGGTAGTCGGTCACGGTACCGAAGCCGACGTCCTCGAAGACCACATTGCTTTCGCTGGCTCCTGCTTCGCCTTCGGCTTCAGTGGTCGTCTCTTCGCCAGCGGCAGTTTCAGTCATCTCCTCGCCAGCGGGGGTTTCGGTCTCCTCACTGGCGGGGGTTTCAGTCTCCTCCTCAGCGGGGGTTTCGGTCTCCTCGCCAGCGGGGGTTTCGGTCATCTCCTCGCCGCCCTCGGCGGCCTCGAAGCTCTCCACCGAGACGGTCACGTTACCGGTGTCGGGCGAGGCGTGGATCAGACGCACCGCAGACTCGTCGTCTTCGAGCTCGGGCACGTCGTCGGACACGACGGTGATGTTGAGCGGGGTGTCGGTCCCTTCGGCCGCTTCACCCGTGACGACAGCGGTGTAGTTCGTGTTGGCCTCGACTTCGACGTCCTGTCGGAACAGGACTTCTTCACCGTCGGGTGACCGAAGGATCACTTCGTGGTCACCTTCCGAGAGGCTCAGATAGTCGCTGACGTAGCCGACCGTCGCGTTGTCGACGACCATCTCGTCGTCGACGAACACGTCGACCTGTCCTGCGTCAGGTGACGCGTGTGCGAGACGGACGTTCGCGTTGCCGTCTTCTTCCTGCGCGGCCGCGCTGAACGCGACCCCGCCCAGTGCGGTGCCGAGCACCAGGATACTGGCGAGCAGGACGGCAGTCGTTCGTGTGCGTTGCTGTAGTCTTGCTGATACCATGCACCTCCCTCAAGGGACTACCACTGCTTTGTTATCACCAGGATAGTCGAACTGTTCGAGCGGTAAGGTGTATGAGAGGATTCCGTTTGCCTCACGTTACATACCCTTGTTCACACTTCTCGTGGAACTTCGTCTCGCGAACCTCGAGGCGGTGCCGGCGCCGAGTAACCGCTTCCAAAATCACTCCACTCGGACGAAGTTCGTCGTGGGCGACTGTAAGCTCTGTCTAGTCGGAGCTATGGGACTGACACGAACCCGAACTGGACCATCTCGGTGCCGACGGAAGGAGGAAGGAACTCGGAAAGTCAGTGCTCGTTCCCCGCCGGAGCGATCAGACCGATGAGTGGAACACTACGGCTCGGTAGTGGCGTACTATCAGAACTCGTCCGGGGCCGGAACGCCGTCGTCCGCGTCGGCGGCGTCCAGGTCGAACTCCTCGCGGAGCTCGCGGATGCGGTCGCGAATGTCGGCGGCGAGTTCGAACTCCAGATTGTCCGCGGCCGCCTGCATTCGCTCGCCGAGTTGCTCGACCAGGAGCGCGGCCTCGCCCTCGTCCGCTGGGCCGTCGCCGGTGATGCTGCTCGTGTCGGTCTTGCTCCCGGGAAGGTTCGTCTCACCGACCTCCTTCTCGATGGTCTGTGGTTCGTAGCCGTGCTCCTCGTTGAACTCCTGCTGGATGTGGCGACGACGCTGGGTCTCGTCGATGGCGGACTCCATGGCGTCGCTCACGTCGTCGGCGTAGAGGACGACCTCGCCGTTGACGTTGCGTGCCGCCCGGCCCATCGTCTGGATGAGCGTGGTCTCGCTCCGCAGAAAGCCCTCCTGGTCGGCGTCGAGGATGGCGACGAGCGACACCTCGGGGATGTCCAGCCCTTCTCGCAGGAGGTTGATGCCGACGAGGACGTCGAAGTCGCCCAGCCGAAGCCCGCGGACGAGTTCGTGGCGTTCGAGCGTGTCCGTCTCGTCGTGCATGTACTCGACGGCGACGCCGCTCTCTTCGAGGTACTCGGTGAGGTCCTCGGCCATCCGCTTGGTGAGCGTCGTCACGAGCACGCGCTCGTCGCGCGCGACTCGGTCGTCGATGCGGTCCAGCAGGTCGTCGATCTGGCCCTCGGCGGGAGAGACCTCGACCTTCGGGTCGACCAGATGGGTCGGGCGAACGATCTGCTCGGCGATCTGCTCGCTGCGCTCGCGCTCGTAGTCCGCGGGGGTCGCCGAGACGTACAGAACCTTGTCTGTCTTCTGCTTGAACTCCTCGAAGGTGAGCGGGCGATTGTCGTAGCTCGTCGGGAGTCGGAAGCCGTTCTCGACCAGCGAGTCCTTCCGTGACTTGTCGCCAGCGTACTGACCGCGAATCTGGGGGACCGTCTGGTGGGATTCGTCGATGACGAGCAGGAAGTCGTCGGGGAAGTAGTCCAGCAGCGTGTACGGCGGGTCGCCGGACTGGCGGTCCGAGAGGTACACCGAGTAGTTCTCGATGCCGGAACAGTAGCCGGCCTCGCGGATCATCTCCAGGTCGAAGGTGGTCCGCTCCTCCAGTCGCTGGGCCGCGACGAGGTCGCCCTGCCGCTCGAAGTAGGCGACCCGCGATTCGAGGTCGGCCTCGATCTCGCTGATGGCCTGTTCGAGTTCCTCCTCGGGGTAGGAGTAGTGCTCTGCGGGGTGGATGAGGACCGCGGGCTCCTGGCTCTTGACCTCGCCCTCCAGCGGATCGACCTTCATCATGCGGTCGATCTCGTCGCCCCAGAACTCCACGCGGACGGCGTAGCGGCCGTACATCGGGAATATCTCGACCGTATCGCCGCGGACCCGGAACGCGCCCTGCGTGAACTCGACGTCGTTGCGCTCGTAGTTGAGGTCGACGAGCCGCCCCAGCAGTTCGTCGCGGTCGATCTGCTCGCCGACCTCCAGCCGCATCGCCATGTCGACGTAGTTCCGCGGGTCGCCCAGCCCGTAGATCGCGGAGACGCTGGCGACGACGATGACGTCGTCGCGGGTCAGCAGCGACCGGGTCGCCGAGTGGCGCAGCCGGTCGATTTCGTCGTTGACCGAGGCGTCCTTCTCGATGTACTTGTCCGTCTGCTCGACGTACGCCTCTGGCTGGTAGTAGTCGTAGTAGCTGACGAAGTACTCGACGGCGTTGTCCGGGAAGAGTCCCTTGAACTCCTCGTACAGCTGTGCGGCGAGGGTCTTGTTGTGCGCGATGACCAGCGTGGGCGTCTGTATCTCCTCGACGAGCCACGAGACCGTGTTGGTCTTGCCCGACCCGGTCACGCCGAGCAGGGTCTGCTCGTCCATCCCCTGGCCGTACCCGCGCGCCAGTTTCTCGATGGCCTCGGGTTGGTCGCCGGCCGGGTCGAACGGCGCGTCGACGCGGAACTCGGACTCGGCCTCCGGACGGTCCGGTGTCAGGGGACTGGAGGTATCGCTCATTGCACGGGCAGACGGTCCGAGCACACTTCAGGCGCTCGGTGAGCGTGTGTCACCGCGGCCACGTTACACGCACCCCGAGCGGCTAGTGAGGACCACGACCGAACACTCGATATCCGAGTACTTTCCGTTTATTGAGAACATGCTTGCAGGTTCTTACCGTCCCCCGTTCGATTTTCCATATGGGGTACACGACCGCGGAACGGATACGGGAACTGCTCGAGGGGGTCATGGCGGACACCGACGACGACCAGAGCCGGTTCAGACTTCGAACGGCCCTCCAGTTGATCGAACTGATCGAAGAACGCCACGACGTTGCAAACGAGGTCCTCGAAGAGTGTGACTTGGATGCACAGACGCGACAGAACCTCCAGGAGTTGGGGTACCTGAACTGATACTGTCTGCTGCACGCCCGTAACGTCTCGACAAGAAGTTCGTCGGTAGGATCATCGGCGTGCCGGCGTTCGAGGTGCGCTTTGATGCCCTGGTGTTTGTCGAAGTCCCGAAGATGTGGCAGCAGTAGTGGTGTTTTGGCAGCCGCTAGCGTTCAACACTGAACGACAAAAATGAGCGGCCCGGGGCAGCCGTCCTACCCGCGCTGTGTGGGGACTGGGAATTCGGTACTGGGTAAGATTGTGCCCACTCGCCGCCAGCATCCGCCGCCGCAGGCGGCGGTTCACTGCTGGCGAACGCAGTGAGCCAGCAGGAAGTTTTTCCCCAAGTTTTTGCAGGAGGGGGTTCCCGAGCGAAGCGAGGGAATCCCCCTCCTGTAAAAAGTGGTTCAGCAGACCGGCTTCGGATTGACGCCGAGGTCCTCCAGCGTCTCGAAGTACTCGTCGTAGGCGGCCGAGATCGCGCCGGTCGCGGCCTCGCGGGCGGCGGCCCAGTCGTCGTCGCCCTCGCAGACGGATTCGAGCAGTTCGGCGGCGCGAACCTCCTGGTCGTCGATGTCGTCGCCGACCTCGCGGAAGACCTGCGAGGTCTGCGGGCTGGCCTGGCCGACGTAGAAGCCGACGAGCTGGTCGGTCTTCTTGTCCGCGACGGCGGCGTGACCGACGACGCCACCGAGTCGTTCGACCGGCTCGTCGAGGCCGGCCAGATAGTCGTAGAGGGCGGGGACGTCGCCGGGTTCGTGGTCGTCGAGCTTGCCGGCGGCCGTCTCGTAGTGGTCGCGCTCGGTGGCGGCGGCGTCGGCGAAGAAGTCGGCGGCCGCCCAGTCGTCGTCGGCCCAGGACTCGAAGACGTCGGCCGCGGCCGCGAAGCCGTCGGCGGCGGCGGCCAGCACGGCGTCTTCCTCCATCTCGCCGCGCGTGTCGGCGTACAGCGACTTCGAGGAGCCGATGCGGGAGAGTTCTGTCTTCGCGTCCTCGCGCACTGCCTCGGTGAATTCGGTGGCGTCCATGCCCAAAACTACGTCTCTCCGTGCTTGTAAGCATCGACACCGGTCACGAACTGTGCCAGTCTCGGGACCGACGTGTCACTACTCGACGCGGAAAAATGCAGAAGTTCGGATGTCTTCAGTTGCCCTTTTCAATCGGAGCGCCGACGAGGTTGCCCCACTCGGTCCAGGAGCCGTCGTAGTTGATGGCGTCCTCGTAGCCGAGCAGTTCGTGCAGGGCGAACCAGGCGACCGACGAGCGCTCGCCGATGCGGCAGTAGGCGACGGTCGTTGAGTCGCCGTCGATGCCTTCCTCGGCGTAGAGCTCCTGCAGCTCGTCGAAGTCCTTGAAGGTGCCGTCGTCGTTGGTGACGGCCGCCCAGGAGATGTTGCTCGCGCCGGGGATGTGGCCGCCGCGCTGTGCGGTCTCCTGCAGTCCTGGCGGCGCGAGGATCTCGCCGGAGAACTCTTCGGGCGAGCGGACGTCGACGAGCGGGACGCCGCGCTCGATGGCGTTCTCGACGTCTTCGCGGTAGGCGCGGATGGACTCGCGCGGGCCGGACGCTTCGTAGTCGGTCTCGGAGAACTCCGGTACCTCGGACGTGGTCGGATAGTCGTTCTCCAGCCAGTAGTCGCGGCCGCCGTCGAGGAGGTAGACCTCGTCGTGGCCGTAGTACTTGAACTGCCAGTAGGTGTAGGCGGCGAACCAGTTGGAGTTGTCGCCGTACAGGACGACGGTGTCGTCCTCTGAGATGCCGTGGCTGCCCAGCAAGTCCTCGAAGTCCTCCTTCGTGAGGATGTCGCGGGTGGTCTGGTCCTGAAGCTGGGTCTCCCAGTTGAAGCCGATGGCCCCGGGGGCGTGGCTCTCCTCGTACGCTTCGGTGTCGACGTCGACCTCGACCAGTCGGAGGTCGGAATCGTCGCTCTGGAATTCGTCGAGACGGTCCTCGACCCACTCGGCGGTGACGAGGACGTCGTTGGCGTAATCGGTCATGTTTCCATCCCTTTCTATGGCGGCTAGTCTTATATTCCTGCTACTCACGGCAGGTACCGCCCCTCCTCCCCTGCCGAGGAAATTTTTGCCGCGATCCTGGCCGGGGGATGTGGGCGACGTTGACATGGGGTCGGTCGCGCCGAGCGTCGGGAAATCCGGTCGTTCGGGTCGGAAACCCCCGATTCCGGGACCAAAAGTCGGCAAATGTTGACGCTATCTTCGAGTCCTGGTGAAACACCGCGGGAAGGACATCTTCAAGCGCCTGCTTCGGCAAGACCCCACAAATGAGTGACACCGTCGTGTCGGCTGCGTGGCTGGCCGACCACCTCGACGAGGTACGCCTCATCGACGTTCGCGACGCCTGGGAGTTCGATGGCATCGGCCACCTGCCCGGTGCCGTGAACGTCCCTTTCGACAGCTTCCGCGCGACCGAGCACGCCGCCGAATCCGACGACACCGGCGGCGAGCCCAGTCGGGGAATGCTCCCCGACCCCGACGCATTCGCGGACCTGATGGGCGACGCTGGGGTCTCCCGGGAGGACCACGTCGTCGCGTACGACGACACCCACGGCGTCTTCGCCGCTCGGCTCCTCGTCACGCTGGAGCTGTTCGGTCACCCGCCGGAGAAGCTCCACCTGCTCGACGGCGATTTCAGCGCGTGGCAACTCGAACGCGAGACCACGAGCGAGTCCCCGGACATCGAGCCGACGACCTACGAGGTCGCCGTTCCGGAGGAGACGCCGCTCGTCGGGCTGGACGAGGTCGAGGCCGCCATCGACACCGAGGCGCTCATCGTGGACACGCGCGAGGCGTGGGAGTACGAGGAGGGCCACATTCCCGGTGCCGTCCGACTGGACTGGCAAGAACTGGTCGACGAGGAGTCCCGCGGGCTGAAGCCGAGCGACGAGATCGAGCGCCTGCTCGACGAGCGAGGCATCACTCGCGACCGCCGAGTCGTCCTCTACTGCAACACGGCGCGGCGCATCAGTCACACCTACACCGTCCTCCGGCACCTCGGCTACGAGGACGTCGCCTTCTACGAGGGGAGCCTGACCGAGTGGGAGCGGGCAGACATGCCACTCGAAACCGTCTAGTCCAGCGTCGTCTGCACGGTTAGGCTGTTCCGCGACGCGAGCTTCACGACCGTCACCAGCACCGCGACCACCAGCGGCCCGGCGATGAACCCGACGAGTCCGAGGCTCAACACGCCGCCCGTGAACCCCACGAAGTAGAGGCTGCCCGGCATCTCGGCAGTCATCGACGCCAGCCGCGTCCGGATGAGCGCGTCCGGCAGGAACCCGACGAAGAACAGACCGAACGCGAGCAACAGGGCCGCGGCCGTCACGTCACCGGCGAGCAGGTCTCCGACGGCGATGCCGACGATGACGATGCTCGGGCCGACGACGGGAATGAACTGGAGGACGCCGGAGACGACGGCCAGCGCGAACGCCTGCGGATAGCCGAGACCAGCGAACACGACGTAGGCGATGACGAACGTCCCGAACGCGGTGGCCGCCTGGAGGACGTAGATGGCGTAGAGCGTGTCACGGACCCGGCGATGGAGCGCCGAGAGGATTCCGTGGTATTCGGACGGAACGAGTCGGAACAGCGTCGCTCCGGCGCTCCCCGGTCGCAACAACAGCGCGTAGACCAGGAACGTGAACAGGAACGCCTTGAGCGCGATGACCGGGGCGGCGCGGGCCCACGCCACGGCCGACGAGATGACCGTCCCCTGGATGGACGCCAGTATCACGGTCAGGTCGATGACGAAGTCGAACTCCAGGACGCTGATGGGGACCGTCTTCGGGAACTGCCGGAACAGGCCCAGTACCTGCCCCCGTCTGACGTACAGCACGTACGTGACCGGCGCGACGAGGACGAAGGCGGCCAGAAACGCCACGAGTGTACTCACGCCGGCGGCGAGACGGGCGGCGAGTCCCCGCCTGCAGAGCTCCTGGCGGAGCGGATAGAGAACGTACGCGACGGTGATCGCGAAGAAGACCGTCGGTAAGACGCGCCAGAGCATGGCGGTCGCCAGCACGGCGACGCCCACCAGCAACGCGGCCAGCCCCCGCCGTCGGCGTGCGTGAGACACACACGCTCTTTCGCGGGAGTTCTCAAAACTGTTGGTGGTCGTTCACCGCTCGCTACGGTGCGACACCGACGGTCAGCAGCGTCCCGAAGGTCCGGTAGCGCTCGACCATGGCGTCGCGGCTGTCCCACTCCTCCGTGGGGAACTCGCTCGCGGGCGGGATCTCCGTCTCGCGGTCCGGGACGTTGTCCTGTTCGGCGACGTAGAGGCCGGCTTCGCGGAAGGCCTCGCGATACTCCGCGCGGCTCCAGCGGGTCATCTCCACCTCGATGAACTCCTGCCACTCGTGGCTGTGGACGTTCTCCTCGTAGAAGTTCACAGCACAGTAGAAGGTCCCGCCGGGGGCGAGGACGCGGCGGATCTCCCGCAGCGTCTCGACGGGGTCGGCGGCGTAGTAGAACGCCTCCATCGAGAAGACGTGGTCGAGGCTGTCGTCGGCGAAGGGAAGCGACCCGAAGTCGCCGATGACGAAGCCCACGTTCGAGTCGTCGGTGTACGACCGCGCGTTGCGTGCCATCTTCGGCGCGCCGTCGAGACCGTAGACGCGGCCGGCGTCGGCGGTCTCGCGGAGGGCGCGGCCGGCGTAGCCGCTGCCACAGCCGAGATCCAGCACGAAATCGCCGGCCTCGACGGGCATCCGTGCGAGGACGTGTTTGGCGGTGTGCCAGTGTCGTTCCTCCATTCCCTTGTCGCGGCCGCTCGTGGCCCACTCGTCGAATTCCTCGCGAACGCTCATACCCGAGCATCGACTGCCGCCGGGAAAACCGATTCGATGCCACGAGGGTACTTCGACGCCCGTGGGTGATTCGAGGCGTCCCGCGGCCGGGACCGTTATCACGCTCGCCCTGCTGGACCGGATATGGTCGGCCCGACCAAGCGGTATCGGCTCGCCGATACGGCCCAACAGGTCGTCGGTGGGTTCCTGCTCGCCGGTCCCTTCGTGGTCACCGAGGAGGTGTGGACGCTGGCCGCGGACATGAGCCAGCTCCATCTCCTCCTGACTGTGGGCATCGTGTTCGCCATCGGGTACGGCGCGCTCTATCAGGCTGACAACGGACGCGACCCGGACGCGGAGGCGGAGGTCGCCGGCGTCCCGCTCAGATTCGTCTCGCTCATGGGGGTCTCGTTCGGCTCCGTGGCGCTGCTGGCACTGGTCTTCGGCGCGCCATCGACGTTCGTCGACGGTGGGTCGTTCGCCGAGCGGGCGGCCGTCTCCGCTCGCGCCGTCTCCGTCGGCGCAGTGTTCAGCGTCGTCGGGGCGGCGACGGCCGACAGCGTGTTCTGACGCCGTTCGGGATCGCCCCGTCAGAGAACCGCCCCGTCCACGGGTTTGTGGGATGATTTCAGTCGACAACCGCAGACTTAAGGCCGTTCCACACGGTCGGAAGCACACGCATGGAGTATACGCTCGCTATCGAGAATGCCCCCGACGCGATCGAGGGCGGCACCGGTATTCTCCTTCTTCACCCGAGTACAGGCGAGACGGACCGAATCGACACGGAGTTCCTCGCGACCGACACCGACCATCTGCTCGTCATCTCGACGCGGACCACCGCTCGCGAAGTGAAACAGAAACTCGAACACTACGAGGTCGACGAGACGAAGGCGACCATCCTCGACACGCTCTCCGTCGAGCGAGGGTACACTCGACGGCAGTCCGACGACGTGCGCTACGTCTCCGCGCCCGACGACCTGGACAGCGTCGTCGACGAGACGGAGCGATTCCTCACCGAACACGACGGCAAGCGACGCGTCAGCCTCGACTCGGTGACCGAGATGATCTACTACGCCGACGAGGACCGCGCGTTCGACGCCGTCGAGGACATCCTCGACCTGCTGGCCGAACACGACGCCGTCGGCCTGTTCCACCTCGCGGAGGGCGTCCACGAGGACGACGTCGTCCAGCGCTTCCGCGACCGCTTCGACGGAACCATCGAACTCGCCGAAGACGGCACCGTCACGACAGAGTTCTGATTGGTCGGCCAATCCTGTCGCTGTCCGCGGAAACGGCTGTTTCGTTTACTTGCGTGTTACGTCATACCAAATCACCAATCATTAAGGCACTGCCCTCCAAACTCGGGGGCGTATGCCGGAATGCCAGAACTGCGGTTCTTTTGTAACGGCAGCCTACGCACGCGTGTTCACGCCCAACGGCATCGAGAAGCCGCGGGTCTGCCCGCAGTGCGAGGACAAGATACGGGACGGGTCCGACATCAGAGAGGCCCGCTCGACGCGTCGCGGATAGCGGTTCTGCTTGGGTGAGTTTACGACTGCTGTTCGGCTTCCGTGACGAGTTCGCTGGCAGTCTCGAAGACTTCGTCGGCTCTCTCTGCCTCCCGCGCTTCGGCGGTGATACGCACGAGCGGCTGCGTTCCGCTGGCTCGGAGGAGGAACCACGCGTCGCCGAGGTCGACCCGGACGCCGTCCATCGTCGAGACGTCGTCGTAGCGGTCCAGCACTGTCTCGCGAATCCGCTGCATCGCGCCGGCTTTGTCCGCGGTCTCGACGCTGTCGCGCCGGATGGGGTAGGTCTCCACTCGCGCCACGCGGTCGGCGAGCGGCGCGCGGCTGGCGAGCGCGACCAGCTTGCACGCCGCGAGCGGGCCGTCGGGACACAGCGTCTCCTCGGGCCAGATCCACGCACCGGAGGGCTCGCCGCCGAAGGCGACGTCCGGTTCGGTCGCGCGCTCGGCCACGTACACGTCGCCGACGGGCGTGCGCGTCACGTCGATGCCGGCGTCGGCCAGATAGTCCGCGACGGCGAGGCTGGTGTCGACCGGCACGGCCACCCGCTCGCCCTCGCTGGCGGCGTCGCGGGCGAGCACCGCGAGTAGCACGTCACCGGAGACGAACTCGCCGTCGCCGGTCACCGCGCGCATCCGGTCGGCGTCGCCGTCGTGTGCGATACCGAGGTCGGCATCGCCCTCGCGGACCAGCCGCGTCAGGGACTCGCAGTTCTCCGCTTTCGGTTCGCTCGGGCGACCGGGGAAGCGACCGTCAGGCTGGGCGTTCAGCGTCTCGACGTCACAGCCCAGTCGCTGGAGGGCTTCGACGGTCACCCCACCGGCACCGTTGCCCACGTCGACGACGACCGAGAGCGGTTCGTCGAGCGTCACGGACTCGACCAGCGTCTCGACGTGTCGCTCGCTCGCGTCGCGTGCAGTCCGGGACCCGAGCACGTCCCACGCCTTCAGGTCGGCGTCACCGGCGCGGATGCGGCCGCTGATGGTCTCTCGCAACTCGGCACCGTACGCCTGCCCGCTGGGCTGCCAGAGCTTGATGCCGTTGTCTGGTGCGGGATTGTGCGAGGCCGTGATCGAGACGCCGGCGTCGGCGTCCTCCCAGCCAACGGCGCGGCCGACGGTCGGCGTCGCGGCGAGTCCGACGTCGACCACGTCCGTCCCGGACTCGCGGAGGCCGGCCGTCAGGGCGTCGGCCAGCAGTTCGCCGCTCTCGCGGGGGTCGCGCCCGACGACGACGCGCTCGGCGTCGAACCCGAGCGCCCGGCCGACGGAGAGCGCGAGTTCGGCCGTTACGTCTTCGCCGACGGGACCGCGGATACCGCTCGTTCCGAACATATTTGAGCCGTCACCGCCCCGCATGAAAAGCCTTCAGGGGACGGGCCCGCAGTCGTGACTATTTTTGTCGGCCCCGCCGTCTCGACGGGTATGAAACAGGGAGGGTCGACGGACGCGAAGCGTCGAGCGGGCGAGAGCGCCGCGGAGACGGTCGAAGACGGGATGGTCGTCGGGCTGGGGACGGGGAGTACGGCCGCCCACGCCATCAGGGCGCTCGGTCGTGCGGTCGACGCGGGACTGGACGTTCGGGGGATTCCGACCTCCTTCCAGTCGCGCCAGCTCGCCCGCGAGGAGGGAATTCCGCTGACGTCGCTGGAGGAGGCGACGCCCGACGTCGCCATCGACGGCGCGGACCAGTTCGCGGACGGCGACCTCGTGAAGGGCGGCGGTGCGGCCCACGCTCGCGAGAAGGTGGTCGACGCCGCGGCGGACCGCTTCCTCGCCGTCGTCGACCCGACGAAGGAGGCGGACGTGCTCGACTACCCGGTGCCCGTCGAGGTCCTCCCGGACGCCCGGACGACCGTGGCCGAGCGACTCCGCGCGCTGGGTGGGACGCCCGCCCTTCGGGCGGCCGAGCGCAAGGACGGCCCCGTCGTCACCGACAACGGGAACCTCGTGCTGGACTGCGACTTCGGCGCGATTCCCGACCCCGGTGGACTGGGACGCGACGTCGCGTCCATCCCCGGCGTCGTCGAGCACGGCCTGTTCGTCGGCCTGGTCGACGAGGTCCATCTGGGGACCGACGACGGCGTAGACGTATTCGAGCCGTAGGGACGGCGGCGTGGACGTGTTCGAGCCGTCTGGACGACGATTCTGTTCTCCGCCTATCGGTTCCGACCGCCACCGAGCAGTCGCGACGCCACCGCACCGAGTGCGAGCCCGGCCGCAAACGCGAGCAGGCCGCGCCGTTTGGAGCCGACGCTCACGTACCGGATGTCGTCGTCGGTGATCTCGATGTACCCCGCGGGCGAGACGCTGATGCCGCCGCCCCAGCCGCCACCGCTCCCGGGCGCTTCCTCTTCGGACGCCGGCTCGCCGACTCCGCCGCCGAAGCCGGTCCCGTAGCCGCCCTTCGCGACCGGGATGATCGTCCCGGCCTCGGTCTCGATGGGGTCGCCGAACACGCTCCCGACCTGGAGACCGTGGGCCAGTTGCTCGACCAGCGGTCCCACCGCCGTCGGAAGGTCCCACTCGGTAACGTCGGCGAGTCGTTCCGGTGATACCTCGGTGCGCTCCTGCTCGGACACGTCTGTCTGGTCGGTACTCATACGATTAGCAGGCGCTCGGCGAAGAAAACCGTGCTCGTGGTTCTCGCGCGGTGGGACGGTCGACGAGTCGCCACAGTGCAGCCGCTCCCGGGCGTGGGCTGCGAAAAAATCGGGAGAGGGTTGCGTTTACAGGTCGCGCGGCTGGACGGTCTTTCGGTCGTTGGCCTCGGCGCGACGTGCTGCGTCTGCGAGCAGCTCGTCGACCTCTTCGTCGAGGGCGTCATAGAAGTCCGAGGCAACGTTCATGTCATCGAGCGCTTCCTTCACGGCGGCTTTGACGATTAGGTCTGCCATACACGCATTCATTCCAGAGGGGGATTTATATAATTTCCCAATCGATGCACCTCTCACAGTCTCTCGCGGGGGTTTGTGCCGGAATCGAAGCGATGGGTAGGAGTAGTTCGAGCGTCGAGGGGGAATATGCGCGACATTCTGGAGGCAGTCGCAGCGGGAAACCTCTCGCCCGCGGCCGCAGAGGCGGAGCTCGCAGGCTACGCGACGGGGGAGGCGGGCCGGTTCGACGCGGCGCGCGAGGACCGTTCGGGCGTTCCCGAGGCGGTGCTGGCGGCGGGCAAGACGCCCACGGAGGTCGCTGCACTCGTCGCGACCGCGCTGGAGACGACGGGTCGTGCCATCGCGACGCGACTCGACGAGGAATCCCGGGGGGCAGTCCACGAGGTGTTGGACGACCAACACAGTGAGGCGAGCGTCACCGACGACGAACGCGTGGGCGTCCTCGTCGCCCACTCCCCGGAGTTCGAGCGGCCGGACCTCGACGCGACGGTCGGGATCGTCACCGCGGGTACGTCCGACGCCGTTCCGGCGGGCGAGGCGGCGACCATCGCTCGAGAGATGGGCGCGTCGGTCACCAGAGTCGACGACGTCGGCGTCGCGTCGCTCTCGCGGGTCACCGACCAGCTGGAGACGCTCCGCGAGCAGGACGTGCTCGTCGTCGCCGCGGGACGCGAGGGCGCGCTTCCCACGGTGGTCGCCGGACTCGTAGACGTTCCGGTCATCGGGCTTCCGGTGTCCACGGGCTACGGCTACGGCGGCGAGGGCGAGGCCGCGCTGCTGGGGATGCTCCAGTCCTGCACCGCGCTCACCGTCGTGAACGTCGACGCGGGCTTCCCAGCGGGCGTGCAGGCGGGGCTCGTCGCCAGGCAACTCGACGACGCGCGCACACCTCCAAATTGATTTGGTAGTGTAGCTATCCCCAGCTATCTCCTTACTTCGAGTGTCGGCCACCAGCCGGCTGCAACCAAATGCCAAAGTGTGAAAACTGCGGAACGCACGTTTCCGACCGGTTCGTCCGCGTCTTCGGCGACGACGTCGGCCAGGTGTTCGCCTGTCCGAGTTGTTCGGCGAACGCCGGAATCGCGGAGGTCGCGAAACAGCGCGCCCGTGAAGCCTAACTCGTCGGCCCTCTCGTATCGGCCTGTGACCACTGCGGACCATTTCGTCTACGTTCTCCGGTGTGAAGACGACACGCTGTACACCGGCTATACCACCGACGTCGAGCGACGCGTCGACGAACACAACGACGGTGAGGGAGCGAAGTACACCCGCGGACGGACGCCGGTCGAACTCGTCCACGTCGAGGAGTTCGACTCGCAGTCGGCGGCGATGTCACGAGAATACGAGATCAAGCAGTTCTCCCGCTCGCGAAAGGAATCGCTCGTCGAGGAGTGACGCCACGGACGAGCACTTTTTTCTCCTCGCCTGTCGGTGGGTCTGGTATGAGCGACGACGCCGACGCGATCACGTTCGGTACCGACGGCTGGCGGGCCACGCTGGACACGTTCACGGGACCACGCGTCCGGATGGTCGGACAGGCCGTCGCCACGTATCTCGACGACGAGGGGGTTGCCGCGCCCGTCGCGGTGGGCTACGACGCCCGCGAGACGTCCCGCGGCTTCGCCGAGGAACTCGCGCGGACGCTCGCCGCGAACGGCTTCGACGTGGTCCTCCCCGACCGTGACGTCCCGACGCCGGTCGTCGGCTGGACCGTCACCGAACGCGACCTCGCCGGCGCGCTGATGGTCACGGCCTCGCACAACCCGCCCGAGTACAACGGCGTCAAGTTCCTGCCCGCGGACGGCGCACCAGCGCTCCCGGCGGTGACCGACGCGCTCGCCGAGCGCCTGGCCGAGCCGTCGCCGCTCCCGGAGGACGAGTGGGGAAGCATCTCCGAGGAGGACCTGCTCGACCCGTTCTACGCGTACGCGCTGGACTTCGTCGACGCCGACCTCGACGGGCTGACCGTCGCCTACGACGCGATGCACGGCAGCGGTCGCGGCGTCACGGACGAACTGCTCGAACGCGCGGGCGCGACGGTCCTGCGCCGCCGGTGTGAGACCGACCCCGAGTTCGGCGGCACGCCGCCGGAGCCCAGCGCCGACCGCCTGACCGACCTCGCCGACCAGGTACGCGACGGCGAGGCCGACTTCGGCGTCGCGAACGACGGCGACGCCGACCGTATCTCCGTCGTCACGCCCGAGCGCGGCGTGCTGGATCCGAACCTCTTCTACGCCGCGCTGTACGACGACCTCCTCGAGACCGAGTCCGGGCCCGCCGTCCGAACGGTCTCTACGAGCAGCATCGTCGACCGGGTGGCCGAGGCCCACGGCGAGGAGGTCTACGAGACCGCGGTCGGCTTCAAGTGGGTCGCCCAGGCGATGGGCGACCACGACGCTCTGATGGGCGGTGAGGAGAGCGGCGGCTACGGCCTTACGGCCCACCTCCGGAACAAAGACGGCGTCCTGCTCGCGCTCGTCGCCGCCGCGGCCGAGGCCGACCAGCCCTTCGACGACCGCGTCGACGCCCTGCTCGCAGAACACGGCGAGATACACCAGGACCGCCGCAGCGTGGACTGTCCGGACGATGAGAAGGCGCGCGTCATCGACGAACTCGAAGCCGCGCTGCCCGAGTCGGTCGCGGGCGTCGACGTCGCGAACGTGAACACCGTCGACGGCTTCAAGATCCAACTGGACGACGGGACCTGGCTGCTCGTCCGCCCGAGCGGGACCGAGCCGAAGCTGCGGGTCTACGCCGAAGCCGGCAGCGACGAGCGCGTCCAGGAACTCCTCGACGCCGGCGTGGACGTCGTCGCGCCGCTGGTCGAGGGGTAGTCCGAGAGCCACTTATCCCGCCGGCGCTCGTAGCCCGGGTATGAAGGACATCGACTTCGCCTACACTCGGGGCCTCGACGACGAGGAGATCGACGCGATGCTGGGGGAGATGGGCCACGGCGTGCTCTCACTCGCCCGCGACGGCGAGGCCTACGCCGTCCCCGTGGTGTATCACTACGACGGCGACACCTTCTTCTTCAGACTGGGGATGGCACCGGGCAGCAAGAAACGGGACTTCGTCGAGACGACCGAGACGGCGACGTTCGTCGTCTACGAGGCGGAAGGGACCCCCGACCCCGAGGAACTCGACACGTGGAGCGTCGTGGCCACGGGCCCGCTTCGCGAGCTGACCGACGCCGAGCGGATGTCCTTCCCCACGGCCGCCGAGATCAACCGCGACTTTCCGCCCATCCGCGTCTTCGACGAACCCATCGACGAACTCGAGATCGAACTGTACGCGATGGACCACGAGACGCTGACCGGTCGGACGACGGAGTAGGGCCGGTTCGAACCGTCTACTCCCTGACCCCGCGGAGTCTCCCCGACGCTCCGGGGACCGGCTCGACGGCGAACCCCAGCGACTCGTAGAACGGACGGACCCGTTCGTCGCACTCGGCGACCAGCCTGTCGCGGCGGTCGAACGCCGCGGTGACGAGCGCACTCCCGAGGCCCTGCCCGCGACGATTTCGGCGGACGGCGACGGCCTCGATTCGCTCGCCTTCGAGGACGAGCGCGCCGAGCACTCGGTCGTCCGCGACGGCGACGAGGACGTTTCCCGACTCGATACTGGTCCGGACCGCTTCGGGGTCGGTGTCGAGCATCGCGGCGTCGAGAATCCCCATGATCGCGTCGTGGTCGTCGGGCGTGGCGTCGCGGACCGTCATGGCGTTGCTACCCGCCCTTGATCAGCCGCAGGACGGTGACCTCTTCGGCGTCGACAGTCGCGTCTTCCGGAACGGGGCGGCCGTCGACCAGCACCGATATCTCGTGGGGACTCACGTCCAGCGGCTGTAGGAGGTCGGCGTAGGTGGCGTCAGCGGGCACCTCTACCTCGTGGGTGTCCTCGCCGACGACCTCGACCGTGACGCGCATGTGAGGGCGTTCGCGCGCTCGGTCTTGAGGGTGTCGTCCCGATTAGGCCGTGCCGGGTTCGCCGACGCCCTCGGTCTCGCCCTCGGCGGGGGTCGCGGCTTCGCGGCGGCGTTCACCGCCACCGTAGCGGCCCCACAGACCCAGCGCGAGCGCGCCGAAGCCGAGCAGGAAGACGACGAACTCCAGGAGGCCGCCGATGATGGGCACGAGCGTCAACAGTCCCACCACGAGGACGCCGACGACCAGCGCGAGCCAGCGGTTCTCGGAGTCGGCGAACGACACCAGCCACACGCCGAACGCGTAGCGGCCGTAGATGGAGCCGAGCCACGCGAGGACGCCGAACACGACGAAGCCGGCCAGCGAGAGCGGGATGCCGACGATGGTGATGGCGATGACGACGAGCGCGATCGGGATGGCGACGAGCGCCAGGAGACCGATGCCGCCGGTCCGGAGCGGGCTGGATTGGACCCGCTCGGCGACGCCGGCGGAGAAGTCGGGGAAGGCCAGCAACAGGACGGCACCCACGATCAAGTTCACGAGCATTCCGTAGAGCACCGCGACGAACTGGGGAATCTGGAACTGCGATGCAGCCGCGGGGCCGAAGGCGGGACCGATTTCGAGGTCGTCGTTCCGGGTCACGGTCCCGCCGACGGTCGCCCCCTCCGCCCGCTGGAGGTCGCCGTCGTATTCGAGGTTCCCCTGGACGACGGCGGTCTCGCCCAGCGCGATGGTATCGGCTGCGAGGCGGGCGTCACCGTCGACGGTGCCGTCGACCGTGATGGTCCCGGCTGCCGATTCGAGGTTCCCGCCGACCACGGCCGCCTGACCGAGGACGACGTTGCCGGCGAACGCCTCGACGTTGCCGCCGACGTTCCCGTTCACCTCGACGTTCCCGGAGAACGCATCGACGTTCCCGGTCACGGTGCCGGTCTCGGCGATGACGACGTTGCCGGCGAATGCCTCGACGTCTCCCTGCACGGTCCCGCGGACGACGACGTTCCCGCCGAAGGCTTCGAGCCCCTGGACGGTCTCACCTTGCTCGACGACGACGTTCCCGACGCTCTCGGTCTGAGCGGCGGCGACACCCGGAGCGAAGGCGGTCAATACGACGACTGCGAGGAGGAGTACTGGAAGGCGATTCATAGACAGAAGTACGGTTTCGATGACAATATATTGGGCGTCTGGCTCTCACTGGGTGGGAATATACTGCGGGTTTCCCTCACAGCGGAACGAGCGAGCCGTCAGGTGCGGTTTGGAGACGATCAACGCGGCGGAGCCATTCGAGCGCTTCGTCGACATCGACCTCCTCCGGAAGCTGCCGTTCGAGTCGCGACCTCGGAACGCCGTCGTAAAGGTCGTCGCGATACTCCGTATCGTATAGATTCCAGACCGTCTGCTCTACTGTCTCCGCTTTCTCCAGTTCTGTGTATAGCGTACTCACATCGTCGTGAATATCGAATGAGTAGCCGTCGGCTTTCAAACGGGTCATCTTCTGTTTCATCGAACGAACGAATGCGTCTTGTCCGATTTCGCCGATTTGTCGTCTCGCTTCGTCCATGATTATCGCTTCGTCGATACCTGCCTGGACCAGAACGACCATGTCGTCGACGTCATCGTCGCGATTGGCCACCGACTTGAACAGGAAAATATCGTTCGCTGACACCATTCGCACCGTGAGTAGTCCCTCGTCGAACAGGTGCTGACTTCGTTCTTTCATCGGCTCGCTCAACACCAACTCTCCTGCGACCTGCCGTCGAAATACGTCGAACCGTCGAATTCCCTTCTCTAGTATGAACGCTGCGTCCAGTTCCTCGTATTCCTTCTGGAGATTTTCTGGTGGCTGGAATCCGGCGTTCCGGAGCGAGCGCCGGAGCCGTTCCAGTTCCTCGGTATTCTCGACGATGAGGTCCACATCCTTGGTCGCATTCTTCAGATTTCGAAGTGTTAACGCCTCCCCACCGATGAGATACACAGTTACCGCTTCGTCGAGGAGTTCGGCGAGTTCCCGGAACTGACTCCGAATTCCGTTTCAGTCCAGCGTAGCCTCGCGTGTCATAGGGTGACTCCGTACTCAGCAGCGAGTGACTCGAACTGTTCCCAGGGTGGGAGTTCGTCGGTTCGTTGCTCTCCTCGTGACTCTAGATACGCTTTCATCGCCGTGACGACGTCATCGACGCCGTAATACGAGGCCCTGTCTTCGACTGTCTCCCTCGATTGACCCACCGCTGCAAGCAGCAACATGGCGTACTTACGATGTCTGGCATCGTTTTCGATCACCAAGAGGTGGCAGACGAGATCTGCTGGCGTGAGTGAGGACCGCGTCGGTGAATAGAAATAATAGTGTTCTGCAGTGGTGAGAAAGTCCAACCCGTATTCAGCGAACGCGTCGATCCCGGTCTGATGGTAACCCTCCTTCGGAATCGGTTCTACCGTCTGGACGAGGAATTCATCGTCTGCCTCCCAGAGAATGTTCCCCTCTCCAATCTCTCTCCGAACTCTGTGTCGATGACGGTGGTGTTGTAGTTCCGTCGCGAATACGTGGAGTAGCTCGAACTCATCTGCCAGTCGGTAGCTGCGTCGCTCTTTGAGGACGATGGCTCGGTTTCGTAACGTCTTGAGGTGTCGATACACCGTGGATTTCGGATGGCCACTCTCGTCGATTATCGTTGCTGCCGATTTCCAGTCGTCACTGGAGACGTGATACAGCAGCTTGAGCATCGAACCGGTGAGGAGGTCGGGAAAGTCGATGTGTGGGTGTGAGGAACTGAGCGACTGGTAGACCTCGACACATCGTGCAGCCACTGGTTCGACAACCGTTTCGCGTCCGGAACTGTCCCGAGTAATGAGTCCCTCTTTGGATAACTCTCCAAGTGCGTTGGTTATCGTTTTCGGGGAGTAGTCGAGTTTCGACGCCAGTTCCTGTCTAGTCTTCGATGTATTTAACTCACCGAGTACTCTCAAATGTTCTTCTTTCATAACTTTGTCCCAAATCGAGTGTACTCCTATTTAATAACTACATCCAATATGAGACTATTGGTTGAATTGATTATCTGTATGCTACTTGCTCTACCCATGACGTATAACATAAATCTGACTGCGGCTCTACTCCTGTTGGATGCACTCCGTACTGGCAGTTCGATTTCTGAAGAGCGTTTGTTCTCGCCGTTCGAACACAGTCTCTCCTGAGGAACCATCTCCGACGAAGTAGTCTTCGACAGTGACCGATGACTCCGCCGGAGTCTCGGGGCCTTTAAGAGTCGCCCGCGCCTGCCACCTTCTATGAGCGAGGCCGAATCCGAGTCGCGGGCGGGACGTGAGGAGGTCTGGATCGAGAAGTACCGCCCGCGGACCCTCGACGACATCGTCGGCCAGGACACCATCGTCGAGCGCCTGCGGAGCTACGTCGAACGGAACGACCTGCCGCACCTCCTGTTCTCGGGGCAAGCGGGCATCGGCAAGACAACGAGCGCACAGGCCGTCGCCCGGGAGCTGTACGGCGACGACTGGCAGGAGAACTTCCTCGAACTGAACGCGTCGGACCAGCGCGGCATCGACGTCGTCCGGGATCGAATCAAGAACTTCGCGCGGTCGAGCTTCGGCGGCCACGAGTACCGCATCATCTTCCTCGACGAGGCCGACGCACTCACGTCAGATGCGCAGTCAGCGCTCCGCCGGACGATGGAGCAGTTCTCCAACAACGTCCGGTTCATCCTCTCGTGTAACTACTCCAGCCAGATCATCGACCCGATTCAGTCCCGCTGTGCGGTGTTCCGCTTCGCGCCGCTGAGCGACGAGGCGGTCGAGGAGGAGGTCCGACTGATCGCCGAGCAGGAGGGAATCGAACTGACGCCGGAGGGTATCGACGCGCTCGTCTACGCCGCCGGCGGCGACATGCGGAAGGCAATCAACGCGCTGCAGGCCGCGGCCATCACCGGCGACGTCGTCGACGAGGAGGCCGTCTACGCCATCACCTCGACGGCCCGACCGGAGGAGATCAAGGAGATGGTGACGACGGCGCTGGACGGAGACTTCACCGCGGCGCGGTCGAAACTGGACGAACTGCTCACGGAGGAGGGGATCGCTGGCGGCGACGTCATCGACCAGCTCCACCGCTCGGTCTGGGAGTTCGACCTCGGTGACGAGGCGGCGGTCCGCCTGCTCGACCGCATCGGCGAGGCGGATTACCGCATCACCGAGGGCGCGAACGAGCAGATCCAGCTCGAAGCACTGCTCGCGTCCCTGGCGCTCGACGACTGATCTCTCGATATCCGGCGCGTCGCTCCGTTTACCCCTCGACGACGGTGTTCGGAACTGTTTTACGCGCTGGTGGGCGAAGAATACGGCAACGAATGAGCGACCTCGAACAGGAATATCAACTGTCGTACTTCGAGGACGAGGGCTTTCACCGGATGGAGTGTTCGGAGTGTGGGGCCCACTTCTGGACGCGTGACGCCGCTCGGGAGACGTGCGGGGAGCCGCCGTGTGAGGACTACGGCTTCATCGACGACCCCGGCTTCGACGAGGAGTTCACGCTCGAGGAGATGCGCGAGGAGTTCCTCTCGTTCTTCGAGGCGAACGACCACGAGCGGATCGACCCGTACCCGGTGGCTGCGAACCGCTGGCGCGACGACGTCCTGCTGACCCAGGCGTCCATCTACGACTTCCAGCCGCTGGTCACGTCCGGCAAGACGCCCCCGCCGGCGAACCCGCTGTGTATCAGCCAGCCCTGCATCCGGATGCAGGACATCGACAACGTGGGGAAGACGGGCCGGCACACGATGGCCTTCGAGATGATGGCCCACCACGTCTTCAACGCCCGCGAGGACGCCGACGAGGAGTACGCCTACGAGGGCGAGGTCTACTGGAAGGACGAGACCGTCGAGTACTGCGACCGTTTCTTCGAGTCCATGGGCGTCCCCCTCGACGAGATCACCTACATCGAGGACCCGTGGGTCGGCGGCGGCAACGCCGGACCCGCGTTCGAGGTCATCTATCAGGGAGCCGAACTCGCCACCCTCGTCTTCATGTCGATGGAGCAGGACCCCGACGGCGAGTACGAGATGAAGGACGGCAACCGCTACTCGCCGATGGACACCTACATCGTCGACACGGGCTACGGCCTGGAGCGGTGGACCTGGGTCAGCCAGGGGACGCCGACGGTCTACGAGGCCGTCTACCCCGACATGATCGACTTCCTGAAGGACAACGCGGGGGTCGAACTCACCGAGGAGGAGGAGTCGGTCGTCCACCGGGCCGCGAAGCTGGCGGGCCACATGGACATCGACGAGGCCGAGGACATGCTGGCCGCCCGCGACAACATCGCCGAGAAGGTCGGCGTCACCACCGACGAACTGGAGACGCTGATGGAGCCGCTGGAGGACATCTACGCCATCGCCGACCACTGCCGCACGCTGGCGTACATGCTCGGCGACGGGATCGTCCCCAGCAACGTCGGGACGGGCTATCTCGCGCGGATGGTCCTTCGGCGCACGAAGCGGCTGGCCGACAACGTCGGCGTCGACGCGCCGCTGGACGAACTCGTCGACATGCAGGCCGAGCGACTGGACTACGAGAATCGCGACACCATCCGCGACATGGTCCGAACGGAGGTCGAGAAGTACCGCGAGACGCTCGACCGCGGCGGCCGTCGCGTCCGCCAGCTCGCCGAGGAGTACGCCGAGAAAGACGCGCCGATTCCGACTGACGCGCTCATCGAGCTGTACGACTCCCACGGCATCCAGCCGGACATGGTCGAGGAGATCGCCGCCGAGAAGGGCGTCGGCGTGGACGTTCCCGAGAACTTCTACGGGCTCGTCGCCGGGCGACACGGCGGCGGCGACGCCGAGGCGGCTGAAGAGGTCGGGGAACACGACGAGCGGCTCTCGGACCTCCCGAAGACCGAACAGCTGTACTACGAGGATCAGGAGCGGACCGACTTCGAGGCCGTCGTCCTCGACGTCTTCGAGCGCGAGGAGGGCTACGACGTCGTCCTCGACCAGACGATGTTCTACCCGGAGGGCGGTGGCCAGCCCGCCGACCACGGGACGCTCTCGACCGACGACACGACCGTCCACGTCACGGACGTCCAGATCCAAGACGGCGTCATCCTCCACCGCACCGACGAGTCGCCGGGCAAGGGCGAGTTCGTCCGCGGGCAGATCGACGCGACGCGCCGCCGCCGGCTGATGCGCCACCACACGGCGACGCACATCGTCGTCGACGCCGCCCGCGAGGTGCTCGGCGAGCACGTCCGACAGGCCGGCGCACAGAAGGGAATCGACAGCTCCCGCATCGACGTTCGCCACTACGAGAGCCTCTCGCGCACGCAGGTCAAGCGCATCGAGGACGTGGCCAACGAGATCGTCATGGAGAACGTCCCGGTCAAACAGGAGTGGCCCGACCGCCACGAGGCCGAGGACACCTACGGGTTCGACCTCTATCAGGGCGGGATTCCGGCCGGCGAGCAGATCCGCGTCATCCACGTCAAGGAGGACACGCAGGCCTGCGGTGGGACGCACGTCGCCAACACGGGCGACATCGGTGCGATCAAGCTCCTCAACACGGAGCGCATCCAGGACGGCGTCATCCGCATCACGTTCGCGGCCGGGGACGCCGCCATCGAGGCGACCCAGCGCACCGAGGACTACCTCGACGAGGCCGCGGAGATCCTGGACGTGAGCCCTGACGACGTCCCGGAGACCGCCGAGCGCTTCTTCGACGAGTGGAAGGCCCGCGGCAAGCAGATCGAGGAGCTGAAAGAGGAACTCGCCGCGGTCCGCGCCAGCGGCTCCTCGGCCGGCGAGGAGGTCGAGGTCGGCTCGGTGACGGCCATCGTCCAGCGACTCGACGCGGACATGGACGAACTCCGCGCGACCGCGAACGCCATCTCCGAGGAGGGGAAGATCGCGGTCATCGGCTCCGGTGTCGACGGCGCGCAGTTCGTCGTCTCCGTCCCCGACGGCGTCGCCGTCGACGCGGGCGAGGTCGTCGGGCAACTGGCGCGCAAGGTCGGTGGCGGCGGCGGCGGTCCGCCGGACTTCGCACAGGGTGGCGGTCCCGACGAGGAGGCGCTCGACGACGCGCTCGACGACGCACCCGAGGTTCTGCAGACCGTACTGAACGCCTGAGGAAACTCGATTTTTCGCGGGTCTAGCTGAGCGGTTCGACGAGTTCGACCACGTACCCGTCGGGGTCGGTCACGAACGCGACGTACGCGTCGGCCGGCTCGACGGTCATCGGGCCGGTGACGACGTCGGAGTCCGCCTCGTCGTCCAGTTCGTCGAGTACCTCGTCGACGTCGTCGACGCCGAGCGCGAGGTGGTCGACGGAGTCCCGGTCCGGTTCGACGGGAGTGTCGTCCGCGGGGTCGTGGCGTAGCTGGAACTCCCCGCCGTCGCCGCCGCCGACGTAGACGTTCTCGACGCCGTTCAGCGTGAAGCGGTTGGTCTCCTGCAGGTCGAGCACGTCGGTGTAGAACGATAGCGACGCGTCGAGGTCCTGTACGCGGAACGCGGTGTGGATGACGTCCATGCGGCGACTCGACAGCGGTGGGCCATCAATCCCGCGGACAGCGGCAAGCACAAGGGGTTCAAGTCAGCGGGTCGAACCGGCGACCATGCCGACCGCGACGAACCGAGGCGTCGACCTGTACTACGACGTCGCCGGTGACGGCGAGACCGTAGCGTTCGTGAACGACGTGGGCTACGGCGCGTGGCTGTGGGGCTGGCAACACGCCGCTCTCGCCGGGCCACACGAGACGCTGACGTGGGACCTCCGCGGGACGGGCCGTTCGGACGCGCCGGCCGGCCCGTACGACGTTCGGACGCTCGCCGCAGACCTCGAAGCGGTGCTGAAAGATCACGCCGTCCGCGACGTCCACCTCGTCGGCGCGGGACTGGGCGGGATGGTCGCGCTGGAGTACGGCCGCCGATACGGTCGCGCCGAGACGCTGACCCTGTTCGGAACTGCCGCCAGCGGCGTCGACGTGGCGGACGACGCGCTCGACTCGCTGTTCGCCCCGCGAGACGACCCCGACGGGCTCAGGTCGTCACTGGAGAACGCCTTCGCTGCCGACGTCGAGGCTCACCCCGAGGTGGTCGAGGACGTCGTCTCCTGGCGCGCCGACGAGGACGCGGACAGTAACGGATGGGAGTCCCAGGCCGCCGCGATGCGAGGGTTCGACGCGAGCGACTGGCTCTACGAGGTGACCCAGCCCGCGCAGGTGTTCCACGGCGTCGATGACGCCGTCGTTCCGGCGAGTGCGGGCGAACGACTGGCGGAGGACCTCCCGCGCGGCGAGTACCGCGCCGTCGAGGGCGGTCATCTGTGTTTCATCGAGGAGGCGGCAGCCGTCAACGACGCGCTCGTCGGCTTTCTTGACGAACAGACGGCAGACTGAATCCGGTCGCCGGACTCGCTACCCGTCGACCCACGCCATCGCCTCGTCGAACTCCTCGGTGGTGTAGATGTCGAGGTCGGCCACAGAGACCTGCGACTTCAGCGACAGTGATTTGATCCCCTCCGCGACCACCGCCCAGCGCTCGACACCCGCTGCAGCGGCCTCACGGCCGGACCGTTCCCACACCTCGAACGTCTCGGCGCTGAACGCGTCGGTGATCTCGACCTCGGTGACCATCCCGTGAACGTCGTGCTCGTCCAGCAGTTCGGTGAAGCGCTCGTAGGCGCTCTGGCCGAACTCCTCTTGGTTCATCCCGTCGGGGAATCGCCACACCATCACACCGTCGGTTACGTCTACTGACCAGGTTGTCATACGTAATCTAGATCTGGCTTCTCGGGCGGTCGCCCTAAAGCTACAGCGCGCGTGTCGCCGTCGCGCACAGTCGCCCCCGTTGCACTCCCCTCAGCCGAAGGCCACGCGTACGGCGTCTGCCATCGCGTTGACGCGGGCCGCGTGTTCGTACTCGTCGCGGACGCCGTTCGTGACGTACGCCATCGCGAGGTCAGCTTCGGGGTCGGCCCAGCCCACGCAGCTCCCCAGCCCGCCGTGGCCGAACACGGTTCGGGGGCCGATCGTTCCGTACTTGTCCCACGGGGTGCCGCCGCGTTCGAACCCCAGCGCGTACCGTCGTGGGACGCCCATCGTCTCGTCGCGCTCGACCGCGACCTGCAGGCTGGTCGCCTCGTCGACGACGGTCTCGGAGAGCAGTCTCGTGCCGTCGAGTTCGCCGCCGTTTGCGAGGCAGGCGTAGAAGCGCCCCATCTCGCGGGCAGTTCCGACGCCTGTACTCGCCGGAATCACGGCCCGCTGGATCGACTCGCGGTTGAACAGCGCCGCGGCGTCGTCGTTCGAGATTCCCTCCAGCCCCGCCGCCGACGTGCGACAGCGCTCGCCCGGCTCGAAGCCCGCGAGCGTGGCCACGTCTGCGGCCGGCACGTCGTCCGGTAGTCCGATGCTCGTCCGCCCCATCCCGAGGGGGTCGAACACGTGCCGCCGCGCGTACTCGCCGACGGGCGTCCCGCTGCATCGCCGGACGAGTTCGCCGACGAGGAACCCGAACGTCAGCGCGTGGTAGGCCGCCGTCTCGCCGGGCGTGAACGCGCAGTCCATCTCCTCGATGGCCTCGACGACCGCGTCCCAGTCTGTCCACAGGTCCGGCTCGCCGTCGACGGGGCTCACGGGGAGGCCGGCCTGATGGCTCAGGACGTGCCGGACGGTCACGGTCGCTTTCTCCGTCCCCGAGTCGGCGAATTCCGGCCAGTGATCGACGACCCGGTCGTCGTAGCGGAGGTCGCTGGTGTCCACGAGGTGGTGGAGACACGCCGCCGCGTAGGGTTTCGTACAGGAGAACAGTAGGTGGCGCGTCTCGGCGGTGGTCCGCTCGGGCTGTGGGTCGTCGTCGCTCTCGGGGTCCGGTGCCGAGACGCCGCCGGCCTCGTCTATCACTAACTCGCCCCCCTGGTAGACCGCGAGCTGACCGCCGTGATGGAGTCCCTCGTCGAGGTGATGTTCGAACAGCTGTCGAACCTGCTCGGGCCGGTCGGCGTCGAAGACGGAGGACATACCCGTATCTGCTGTGGCTGGGTTGGAATAGCTTGCCACGCAATCCCACGGGAAGCGAAAGGGACTTCCGACCGAAGGGTCGTCCTCTCCTGTATGAGCCGACCCCGCCTCGCACTCCTCGACGCCAGCCACGAGGGTTCGGACACCCGGCGGAACTTCCGCCGCGAACTGGACGCCGACCTCGTCGAGTTCGGCTGTCAGTCCGGGGACCTCCCGCCGTCGTTCGACTACGACGGCGTCGTCGTCACCGGCTCGCGGACCTCGGTCTACTGGGACGAAGACTGGATCACCGAGACGAAGGCGTGGGTCAGCGACGCCGTCGACCGCGGGCTGCCGTTCCTCGGCGTCTGCTGGGGCCACCAGCTGCTCGCCGACGTCCTCGGGGGTACCGTCGAGCACATGGGCGAGTACGAGATCGGATACAAGACCATCGAGCAGGTCGGCGACGCGCGGCTGTTCGACGGCATCTCCGAGCGGTTCACCTCGTTCGTCACCCACCAGGACCACGTCGCCGACCTCCCGCCCGGTGCGGAGCTGATCGCCGAGAACGAGTTCGGCGTCCACGGCTTCCGTAGCGACCGCGTCTTCGCCGTCCAGTTCCACCCCGAGTACGACACAGAGACCGCAGCGACCGTCGCCTCCGGCAAGGACCTGCCCGACGAGAAGATGCAGCGGGTCATGGACGGCATCTCCGACGAGAACTTCCGAGCCGCCTGCGAGACGAAGCAGTTGTTCGACAACTTCACCGACTACGTCTGTTCGCTCGACGCGACCGACCCCGCCACGGCGGACGACTGACGCCGGTCCCGGTGTTCTCGCTCGTCGGAAACGACCTGCGCTATAAAGAGGGAGGCGGTCGTAGGCCGACGCATGTACGAGATTCTGGCCGCAATCGACGAGCACGAGAACCGGGCGCGAGCGCAAGCGCGAGCCATCGCGGACCTCCCGCGGGACCCCGCCGACCTCCACGTCGTCCTCTTTCACGACTTCACGGACAATCCCGAGGGAGCATCGGTCTCGCAGGTAGCCGCGGTCCGCCGAGCGAAGGAGGTCCTCGACGACGCCGGTATCGACGTCGAACTCGACGAATCGAGCGGGAAGCCAGCCGAGAGCATCCTCTCGGAGGCAGGCAAGCGCGACGTCGACCTCGTCAGCCTCTCCGGCCGGAAGCGAACCCCGACCGGGAAGGCGCTGTTCGGGAGCGTCACGCAGGCGGTCATCCTCGGCGCTGACCGTGCGGTGATGGTCTCGAACCCATCGGAGTGATACTGCCCGACGTGAGCCGTGGGAAGGAGCTTGGGGCTCGTCTCGCAACCCCACCCCAACCGTCACGTCTGACAGTATAAGGACAGGTCGGCGAGCGTTTTTCACCCAGCCCTCCGGAGTAGCAGGCATGCTGGATTTCCTCGACCTGGAAGCGGACCTGACCGACGAACAGCGGCTCATCCGCGACAGCGCCCGCGAGTTCGTCGACGAGGAGGTCGCTCCCGACATCGGCGACCACTTCGAGGAGGGAACCTTCCCCATGGACCTCGTCGGCGAGATGGGTGAGATGGGCTTCTACGCCCCCAACCTGGAGGGCTACGGCCTCGCGAACGTCGACGAGACCGCCTACGGCCTGGTGATGCAGGAACTCGAAGCCGGCGACAGCGGCATTCGCTCGATGGCCAGCGTCCAGGGGGCGCTCGTCATGTACCCCATCCACGCCTACGGTTCCGAGGAGCAGAAAGAGCGCTGGCTACCCGTCCTCGGCACGGGCGACGCAGTCGGCTGTTTCGGCCTGACCGAGCCGAACCACGGCTCGAACCCCTCGGGCATGGAAACCGACGCCGAGCGCGACGCCGACGGCTACCGTCTCAACGGTTCGAAGACGTGGATCACGAACTCGCCGATTGCGGACGTCGCCGTCGTCTGGGCGCGCGACCGCTCGGCCGAGGACGACCCCGTCCGCGGATTCCTCGTCGAGACCGAGCGCGACGGCGTCACCACCAACGAGATCCACGGCAAGCTCTCGATGCGCGCCTCGGTGACCGGCGAAATCGCGCTGAACGACGTCTTCGTCCCCGAGGACGCCGTCCTCCCCGGCGTCGAGGGCATGAAGGGACCGCTGTCGTGTCTCACACAGGCCCGCTACGGCATCGCGTGGGGCGTCGTCGGCGCGGCCCGAGATTGCTTCGAGACCGCCCGCCAGTACGCCACCGACCGCGAGCAGTTCGGCGGCCCCATCGGTCGCTTCCAGCTCCAGCAAGGCAAGCTCGCCGAGATGGCCACCCAGATCACGACCGCCCAACAGATGGCCTACCGCCTGGCAGCACTCAAAGAGCGCGGCGACCTCCGCCCACAGCAGGTCTCGATGGCGAAGCGTCACAACGTCCGCGTCGCCCGCGACGTCGCCCGCAC
>JARUKX010000041.1 GCA_029688825.1 Haloarculaceae archaeon H-GB1-1
AACGAGGATGGCCCGAACCCGGTCGCGCTGAACATGGTGCGGATTCGTCACCGACAGGAGAGCGTCGTTATCAAGCATCTGGCCGATGGGCTGAGTCCCGTTCAGTGGGGAACGCTCAGTACGCTCGTTGGGGACGGTGGAGACCTTTCGCCGCAGGATATTGCCGAGCGTGAGGGTTACCACGTCGAGAGCGTTCGGCGTGCCCTGCGCGACATGGAAGACCTCGTACACCGCGAGTACGCGAAGGTCTCGCTTCGGTCGGAGTACATCGCCGATCTCGTTCACGAGGCCGTCGAGGAAGCTCGGTCTGCGAACCAGAAGCTCGCCGAGACCGCTGGGAAGGCACTCGAAGCCGCCGAACGCGGGCTCGACGAGACGATGAGCGCCTTCATCGCGTGGGCCGCTCGCCACGGCGTCGACGTCGACGACGCCCGCTCTGCCAAGATGCTGCTCCGATTCGGCGGGATGGAGACGGCACGCGACGCTGAGCGGGCAATCCGTGAAGGGTTCAAGGTCTGGCGTCGTGCCGGCATGCCCGAAGAACGCTACCGGATGGCCGAAGTCCGATTCCCCGGAGGTGCCTACAGTACCGCGTGGCGGTACCTCTACACCGGGTAGTGGACCACCGGCTGAGTGGCAACGCTCGTTCTCTCCCACATTTCTGGGTGTTTCTTGCCCCTTTCTGGCCGGGATCGGCGCGGTCGTCGTCGAGGTCGCAACGCAATCTCCGTTCGGCGTCGCTCGTCGCCGATGAAACTGCAACGCGAACCGTTGCGTTTCCTCTTATGGGTGTGGCTAAGGCCACAAACTCAAAATACACCGCTTAGCCGCGAGACACATCCGTTCCACGCGAAACAGTCGAAACGTACCCTCTGGTGGGTTGGTAGTTTCCAAGAGAGGTGTTAAAGACCGCGCTGAGAACCCACACAAAATATGTAGCAAGAAAGGAACTATAAGGACATTTTGGTGTTGGTCCTGTATAATCTCTACAACATTTATCCCTATTTTTATAAAGGGATAGTTAGTATTAGTGATGATGACTAAAGCGGAGTTTCAATATGAGGGTTTATTGGTATTCACTCCAGTATCTATCAAATCAAAAGTTGATTTATCATCATCATCATCTTCGGGAATAGGCGAACACCTTCCGGAATTTCTACAAGGAAATCCAGATAATCCCAGTGAAGGCTTTGAAGAACATGATTTGCACAACTATCTAAAAAATGACCGTTTCCAACCAGATAGCTTGCGTTCACTAGTTTCGGAAATAACTTACATCGAATACAAATCAGAGTCTTATTCAGAAGAAGAAGCATACGTGGATGGCCGGTATAAGGATGTACATATTCGGCAGCTAGAAACTGCAGATATATTTATTCTTAAACCTGATTTAGCGCTGCTCAGAGGAAAGAGAGCAACTGTAGAAAAAGCAATTAGTGCTATTCAACGGATAAGGAAAGCTGATGTACTAATTGAACCTATAATATTCTCTCCTGATTTTCTGCACAACCTATATTATAGATCTGAGCAGTTATTTACTAACTCAAAAATCAAACCTCGAGAAATTACTGAAATGCGCTTTGAAGGACCTGATAGTATTTCAACGTTAAAAACGCATTCTGAACATATTAATTCGGATCTGCAGGACATATATCAGTCATCGAATGAAGGTCAAATAGAATTTTTAACTAGAAGATATTCGGTGTTCGGGTTAAATACCGTAGTCCAAATACAAAAAGATAGACTACACGTCAAGACTTCAAAGAGTGAATTATCAGGATTGGGCGAGTTAGAAACGATGCTTCACTCTATTTATCTTTGTAAAGAAATCACAGAAATAGCCGCCGAACTTCTTGACAAGAATTTCATCTGACGATGGCCCCTAATTATATTGAAAAGATAATTGTCAAGTCACATAACCCAAAATGGGGGAAAGTTGCTGTTAGTATAGGAGTGCTCTCAGGATTAGCTGCTCTCATATTTTCAAATCCAGTTGGGAAAATTGTATCAATCATAATTGGGTTGATTGTTTTGTCAATTAATTATTTAATACCTAAATTAAAAAGTGGTATTCAAATAACATGTGTGCAAACTAAGCCCCCGAATTCTGTAGAAAATCACCATAATGGCCGCTATAAAATATCGCATGGAATTGGGCATTTAGAGACATATATTGATGTACCCGCCTGGGCAACTGAGTTTAATATAAAAATGGTAAGTGACCCAACTATTGATATTATACCATGGGATAACAAACCCGACTCAGTGAGATTAGAAGGCAATCATCTGAAATCAGATTATGATCTAAATGGATTTCCCATTACGTTAAAAATTGTAGGTGATCCAGAAGATATAGCAGAGGGCGAATATACATTGAAATTTGTCGATGTAAGAGCAAATACTACAATTAAGAAGGTAGAGCTAAAAGGCGACCGAGAACCTCCTGAAGATTTGAATGTTGATGAACTTGAGCAGGAAGAGGCAGAAGAGTGGGGCATTGAAATTTGACAATTTGAGAAGATACTTCACATATCTCACTTAGAGGTCGCACCGGGGAAAGAGACAGCGTTCGTACCCCATACGCTCGATAACGTTGAAACAGCCGAAAATTGAACCGCTTAGGTATAATGGTATCCACCATGATTAGGACGAAAATCTAGATTGCCCTGTGGCCCGTTGTTTCATTCTGCTAAATACCTCAGTCGAGTTTCATAAAGTCAATATCCGTTACCAATCTCCCACTCTTCGTAGTACCGTTTCGCATCTTCCAGAACCTCGATGAAGTGGGGAAGTCGAACACCGTCGAGTTGAACTCTGCTGGAAAGTTCACCCAGTTCACGAATACCTACTTCATAGAGGCCTACACAAACGAATTTCATGTAGTAGTCGACGCAGATTTCGTCGTCATAGGGGTTCAGAATCACTTCCCAGGGTCGTTCACTGTATTCCTGATTCGGGTAGCCCTCGCCGTTCAGGTGATAGGCTGCCTGCTTGAACGCCAGAATGTACTCGTCGAGTAGGTACGGTTCTAGAATAAGCGAATCGATACGATTGTCCTCCTCGTCGTATGCTTCGAGGAACAGCCCATCACTCTCGGCGACGTAGATTAGCCGCCAGCCATCAATATGAGCTTCGTCCGGTTTCACGATCTGCCACTCCTCTCGGTTGTTGTCGTTGAGGCCGCTCTTCATCGGCATCGATGCTGCGATGCGGACCGCTATGGTTCTATAGCGTAATCTGCTCAAAAGATACTCACCCACTGGCTTCGACTCATTTCATCTCGCGTGCGTCATATATATCGACTCCTCGCACTTCACAGAGTCTCGCCCATGGCTACGCTCCGATTTCGTCGGAGACGAGAACGCGCCATGGGCTAACAGTATAAGGGGGTAGTTTCACTTTCCAGTTTACACCGAAGTGCCGCCTGTCGGTTTGTCACGGTTGCCTGGAAAGGAGATTCACGCCTTCCAGTGGCAATTCTCATTTCCTGAGTGAGTTTTGCCATCTCACAGAGTCTACCCCGAACATTCTGTACTTGCAGATTCTCCAGTTGGCATTGTCACAGTCAAGATGATGGATACTGAGGTACCTTTATGCCACCCTAACGGCACTGCCGCTGTGCCGATGAGGAAAATCCGCCAAAAGAATGGTAGCGGCCTCGTGACGATTCCGAAAGAGTACTTGCAGATGGACGGAGTTCTCGTCGACGGCGAGATTCCCGAGTGCCACCATCTCGTCGTGGACTACCTGGATACCGGTGTGTACGCCATCCGACTGACTCAGGATGGAGATATACCCTCGCTCCGTGAGGCCGAAGGGATTCGTCAAATCGTCGCCGACCGATTGCTCGACGGTGGGGCAGCCGAGCTTTTGGAGGCGAAGGAAGCGCTGTAGAGGTGAGAACCAGCAACTAATACAACCATCATATCATTGTCAAATCTGCATAATCTATTTATTTGATAATTGCATGTTTATTGTATTGTGATATCTAGGAACGCAGCATTGGCAGCCGTTGTACTGCTAGTCACGATTTCAGGATGTTCTGGTGCAACTGGTGGACTTCAGATTGAAGCAGATCATGCCGAAACGACAGCACTGGGGAATGTGGTAGTAACAGCTACCGTAGAAAACACAGCCGAGGAGACCAGGGAAGGAACCCTGTACTGCGAGGTCTCAGTAAGTGGGCGAATTTACGAAGACAGTTATTCAATCTCGGTTGATGGAGAGAGTAGAGAAACCTATGAGATGAAATTTGACGTCCCGATTTCTGACTATGGAGATGGTGGAGAGTATAGTTGTGAGTTGAAGTAATCAATCCACGAAGAAGTGAGCCGTTCTATTATCTGTACTTGCTAACTGTGCGAGTTCGGTATTCGAGTCCGAGAACGGCCGTGTTCGCTACTGTCTGTATCGTCGTCGGCTCGATCTCCCCGCGAGCCTGCTGTATGTTCTGCTTCGAACCGATGAGGTGACGAAGTGCGGTGTCGTTGGCATCCGATTTCGGCACATCGTCCCACTCCTCTCCCGAGCCAGCGACGATTCCTCGAACATCCTCCAGCAGCTGCTCGCGTTCGTCGGTCATCGGGTAGCTGTAGTGAGCAATATAAACCGACTGATGTTACCACCTCTTGAACCTATGCGAACGGGCGTATCTGGAGTGACTGAAGTGGGGTTCAATTATATAGAAGCACGCCAGCCCATGCCCATGGCTGAAGCGACCGGCAATTATCAGCCAATTTGATGTAGTGACCGCGCCGAAAAGGCCCAGAAATTCACATCAATCGCTGTTCCTCACTCAATCGACGTCGGACCCCAGGGGGACCCAATCAAAATCGACAATGAAGGGTGCCAGCAGAATCCAATATGCGGAGTATTCTTCAGCGATGTTCGTCAATCCACTCACACCATTCGTGGAAATCGTTCGCACCACACTGGTCGGCGATGCTCTGGAGCGTTCCAACGCGAATACGGTCGTGAAGTGGGACGGTGACGGTCCGCTTTTCGCCCGATACCGGATGGGTGTACTTCAGAATAGCGTGGTCCCCACTGGTCCTATCGTGGTTATACCCGAACTTCTGGAGGACCTTTACGATGTCTCTACCCGAAAAATCCCGCGTGACCATTCAACTACCCTCAAACCACGGGGCGTCAGGCGCTGGTGACGGAGTGTCGTCCTCACGGGCTTCGAGCGTCAGCTCAACCGCTTCATCGAGGTTTTCGAGCGCTTCCGCGCGCGTCTCCCCCTGACTAGCGACGCCGGTCTCTACGTCGACGGCCGACCACCAGCCATCGTCTTCTTCGATGAGACGAATTTCGCGCCCAGTACTCATACGAACGACTAAGGCGGAATCGTGGATAAGCGTTCGGCTGATTCACTCGTCTTCTGGAATCTTCAAGTCCTCCGGATTGAGTTCACCAGCAAGATAGGCTCGTCCTTTGTCGGTAAGAGTGTAGTATGCTCGGTCCTCGTCCACCTTCTCCAGTAGGCCCCGCTTAGGGAGATTCCGCATCCTTCGTGCGACGGTCTCAGTGCTTTTGTCTAGTGCTTTCTCCACCTCGGTGAGGTTGTACCAGACGACGGTGGGGGGTAGGACTATCTCACCCCCTTGTTCGGCGAAGAACTCTAGAATAGCATCGTCGACCTCGTTCATCCCTTCCACACGGGGGCGCATACCCGCCAATACGTCCATTCTCTGTTAGAACCTCCGATATATCGTGCAATTGCAGAGATATTACTTAATGATAGAGGTTTAGGCATATCTTTATGGGATATCCCACAAATCGGGGTTACAGGGAGTCGACCTACTCGGGTAATCCGATTCTGCATCTCTCGCAGAAGCCGGTGTTGAAGGCACCGGCGTCGGGTTGGCTCTCTTTCCGGGAGAAGCCATGCAAAGAGATACGTGCGGAGGACTTGAATCCTCCCGTCAGGCGAATGCATCGTCCAAGACTACTTCCTCATTAATCAACAGCTTTTCCATTGAGAAGAATTTGGTGTCCTCAGTACATCCCGCAGTTTTCCGGGGGCGACTGCGATGAAGGGCAAACCCGAATTTCTCTCGCCTCGGGAAGCAGTTTCCCGATATCTCGACGAACGCCGATTGGATGCGACCGACAACACGATCCGGAGTTACCACAATCGGCTGTCGGAATTCGTCGGCTGGTGCGAGGAACAGGAGATAGAACAGGTGGGAGACCTCACCGGATGGACCTTCGACGAGTACCGACGGTCGCTCGGCGAGAATGCCCCGGCGACAGTAAAGGGGAAGCTCTCCGCCGTGAAGCAACTCGTCGGCTACCTCGAACGTATCGAAGCAGTCAGCGATGGGCTTGAGGACCGGGTACCCGTGCCCACGATCTCCGCTGAAGATTCCCGATGCGAGATTAAGCTGGCCGCGAAAGACGCCGGGAAGCTGATTCAGAAGTTCCGGAACTCAATGGCGATCTACGCCACCGTCGAGCACGCGCTGCTGGAAGTGCTGTGGTTCACAGGTGCGCGACTGTCGGGTGTTCGCGCACTAGACCTCTCTGACTATAACTCGGAAATCGGTGTCCTTCGATTCGTTAACAGGCCTGACGAGGGAACGCGATTGAAGAACGGAGATGACGGGGAGCGCCCTGTCGCGATTCCTGAGACAGTCACGCAGGTTCTGGACGACTACATCAAGCGAGAACGCTTCGACAGGAGAGACAGATTCGGAAGGGCGTCACTGTTCTCTGCCCGTCAGGCTCGCCCCTCGACCTCATCATTCCGGGCGTACACGTATCTCGGCACGCAACCGTGTATCTTCCAGTCGTGTCCACACGGGCGTGACAGAAACCGCTGCGACTACCGATTCAGGAACGCCGCGAGCAAGTGCCCGTCGTCTCGGTCACCTCACCAAATTCGGACGGGGAGTATCACGTGGCAACTTAACTGTGGACTCTCTATCGAGGACGTAGCTGATAGAGTGAACGCGACCCCGACAGTGATTCGGCGACACTACGACGTGGCGACTGTCGACGAGAAGATGCGGGAACGTCGGCAGAACTTCATCGATAATCTGTCGCTGGCGGAGGTAGACGAATGAAACCTCACGTCGTCACGGGGACGTTCGAACCGGTTGCAGTCAGTCGATTAGGAGCGAAACCCCTCCGACCCCACTGCATTTTGCCGCGAACAAGACCGTGAGCGGCAACGCCGTAATGTCGGTGGATTTGAACCAAGCGAGACGAACGAAGTGGGTCTCGCAGTCGGGTTCACAATCCCTCCGACCCCATCCCATATAAAAGTAAACCGGCGTCTTCTGCCGGTTTCGTTCACCCCTGTTAGCTGTGTCAGCAGCTTGGTAATTGGGGTGATCGGGGTGAGTAATTCCGCTCACGTCGAGCCACAGATCTGCGATTTCTGTGGCGGCTACATCACCGAACCCGACCAGCAGTGCCCGGCACTGCCTGACGGGAGGTGTCGGCCGTGTGCGGGGGCGGAGGCCGCGGACTCGCGGTTCGAGTGCGATTGATATGCGCTCTCGACTTACGTTTGCGGGACGACGAGTACGATGATGCTTCCACGAGGCTCTGCGTCCTGGAAGCGGATCTCTCCGTCCATGTTCGTGAGGATGTGATTGACGAGCCACAATCCCATCCCAGTACTATGCAGTAGTGCATCGACCTCTGCCTGTCCCGGGATTACTTGTTTCTCTGCTGTGGGGATTCCTGGTCCGTCATCTTCGATCTGGATATGGAGCGTCCGATCTCGAGACTGAACACGAATCGTAACCCTCGGATTCGCTCGATCATTATGGATGATTGCGTTCTCCACCAGTTCCTCGATTGCCTGTTCGAGCTCTGGAAGCGCTGTAATCTGGATCTCGCCGGGGATATCGGCAGCAATCTCTGCGCGTGGATACTGCTCTGCCAACTGTTCGACGACACCATCTATCATCCCTGTGAGATCGAGGGGTCGCTCGGTCGTCGGCTCTATCAAGAGTTGCACGATCTTTCGCTGCTTTTCCGAGAGGGTGAGGAGACTCTCACTACTCTTTTCGATCGTTGCAGCGATGTCTTCCAGCTCCCCGTCGGACGCTTTCTTCCGCGCCATCTCAGCGTTCCCCAGGATGACAGTCATCTCGTTGCGGATATTATGCCGAAGGACGCGAGAGAGCACCTGCAATTGTTGGACGGTCTTCCGTAGGTCCCTCTCCAGTTGCGCTTCGTACTCCACCTGCTCGGTAATCTCATCGTGAATCGCAACGAACCCCTGAATGCCCGCGTTCGATCGAAAAATCGGCGCAATCGTCTGATGGACGACGAAGTGGTCTCCCCCCTTTCGTTCGTTGATGATATTTCCCTCCCAAACGTCACCCGCCAGAATCGTGTCCCATAGCTCTTCGTAAAACGCTGCTTCGTGTTCTCCCGATTTCAGAATTCTAGGGGTCTCACCCGCTGCTTCAGCTGCCGAATAGCCAGTCATGTCTTCCCATGCTTCGTTCACGTATTGAATAGCACCCTCACGATCCGTAATCAGGATCGCGTGTCCCGAGTAATCAGCCGCTTGCTTGAATTTTCGCGCTTGGGTTTCTCGTTGCGCAAGCTCGCGATAAATCGCTTTTTGGGGGTCTGTGAACCCCGTTTTCACGACAGCGAGGTAGATCAGATAGAACGACGCGACTTTGAAGATGTGACCAACGACGTTGGAAAATCCGTACACATCGACGTAGAACGTGAACGCGAGTTCAGAACCCATCGTAAGCAGGGTCGAGCTAACCAATAGCTGGAAGACATATTCGTTGAACGTAGTTCGCTGCCGATACAACAGCACGAGGCCGAACGCAAATAGGCCGATGATGAGGTATTCACTAAATATTTTGAAATCAGTGAGTCCACTCCTCGCGCCGTACGCTTGCGGGAATACGTCGAAGAGGAAAATCGAGCTGAGAGCAAGCGCGACAACAACAGAGTAACTCGCGAGGAGAGCCAGTAGCTGTCGGTCATTCCATTCGAGATCGAGTATCTGTCGTTCGGTGGCAACAACCCCGGCTGTCGCTGCTCCGAGAAATGAGATACTTTCAATATATCGGCTAGAGACCCACAGCTGAGTTGGGAGGTCAGCACCGGTTCCGGTGAAAACACCCATTCCTTCGTACGCGATCGTGTGAAGCAGATCCAGACCGCCAACGAATAGATAGCTGATACCGACGATGACGATGAACGAATTTTCTATCTCGGTTCGTGCATTCCAGGTGACGATGAACACAGCGAAGGCAATGACGATACTAAAAACTTCGACGATACTGTGGAAAAGCAGATAATTCTGCAATTGGACGGCATACAGAAAGGCAATTCCAACAACCACTACACAGGACAAGAGGGCGTGTTTCCCCCATCGATTGTTCCCGATACGATTCAAGATACGAGCCACTTACCCACGTTTCCAACGCTTGAGACAAATTTCCGTCGGTGCTGTGTTCCCTTCGAAACCACACTCGTCGAGGTCGTCGACGGTTGCCGTAACACTGATGAGAGACGCTCGCGGTGCTGTACGGTTCGGTCGTCGGAAGACGGCGTGTAGCCCGAGTCTCGTCAGACCTCGGCGTACGGGAGGATTTCGTCGGCGACGTAGTCGACGAACTCCTTCGAGTCGTAGTTCGAGGGCTGGTACACGTCGACGTAGCCGCTCTTGGCGACGGTCATCTTCACCTCGTCGCCCGCGTACGTGTAATCGAGGCCGACCTGATTCTTCTCGGAGATTCCGAGGACGGAGCCGAGTTCGGCGTCGTCGAGGACGCCGGAGCCGTAGACGACCCCTTTCTCGGCGTTCCCGCCGGTCCCGTAGAAGCCGAGTTGCCAGAGGTCGGACTCGTCGTGGCGGTCCTCGATGAAGGAATTGAGCCGAATCTCGGCACGTTCGATGAGCGAGTCGGTCTCGCGACCGAGCAGGTCGAACGCGAAGACGCCCGAACTGTTGTCCACGATGGCGAAGCTGCCGGGAACGAAGACGAACTCGGTGTAATGGGTCGTCGTCTCCGTCGACGTTCGCTCGGTGATCGACCCGTCGCCGATGTCGTAGTCGACGACTTCCTCGACCTCTTCCTTCGCCGCGCGGCCGTAGTACCCGCGAATCCCACCGCTGGTTCCGAACACTTCGCGGACCTCGATGCCGCGGTCGAGAGTGACGTCCCCCTTCGTGACGCTCCACGTGTTGGTTTCGAGGACGTCGGACTCCCCGCTGACCTTGCCCAAAACACCTGCGTTCATACCTTGCCACACACCAGAACCGAATACCACATAAATGTAGAGCCGGCCAAACTGGCAGCGGTTTACGTGCCAGCTTGCTATTAGGTCAATACTATAAATAACAAGTAGATGACCACCAAGTAACAAATCAATCAGGTAGAGTCATCCGGGGTGTCGTAAGATGAACGAATCTCGACGTGCAGTGCTCAAGTCACTGGGTACTGGCATGGCGCTCGGTAGTATCGTAACCGCTGGCAGTGGGTCTGTGGCTGCAAACTCGAACCGGTCGAACGGAACGGGGGCGAGCGTCTCCGACCTCCGTCTCTTCAGCGAAGCGGCCGTCGGCAATTCCCACGAGGTCGTGACCCAGGGTAGGTACGCCTACGTCGCGACGGGAAGCGGCATGGCGGTCGTCGACTGGCGAAATCCGGGGCGACCGGAGGTCGTCGCGTCGCTCGACGCGTCCGATCCGGCGGGCGGTATCCTCGACGTGAAAGTCGAGGGCGACCTCGCGCTCTTGTCGAGCAACGGCGGTCCGGGAATCACGCTGGTGGACGTAAGCGACCCGGCGAACCCGGAGGAGATCACGTTCTTCGACCTCGGCCACGACGTCCACAACGGATTCCTCCTCGACGGGCACGCGTACCTGACGGTCAACGAGTCAGTGGACAACGTCTTCAGCGAGGCTCGGACGGCTATCGTCGACGTCTCCGACCCGTCGAGTCCGTCGAAAGTGGGCGAGTACCGACTGGGCGATCACTTCCCGAAGTTCGCGGCCTCCGGCGTGGCCCCGTGTCACGACATCTACGTACAGGACGACCTGCTGTATCAGGCGTACTGGGACGCGGGCTGTGTGGTGCAGACGTGAGCGATCCGACGAATCCGACGACGGTCACGCAGTTCGGCGACGTCCCCGGTGCCGACACGCCGCAGCAGGACCCCTTCCCGATTGCGCGCTACTACGCCGCACCGGGGAACGCCCACTACGTCCAGCCGTCGCCGGACGGTGACCACGTTTACGTGGGTCCGGAGAGCTTCCCCGGAGACGTCCCCGGAAACGATAACTACGGACAGATTCGGGTGTACGACGTGACCGATACGTCCGATTCCACCCTCGTCTCGACGATCCAACCGCCGGACGTCGACGACTTCCGTACCGCACACAACCTCGACGTGACGTCCAATCAGCTGTACACGTCGTGGTACAACGGCGGGCTCCGCACCTTCGACGTGACCGACCCGGCCAACCCAGCCGAACTGTCGTCGTACGACCCCGACGGGTACGCGTTCTGGACCGTCGAGCGCGCTCGCGGGTTCGTCATCGGTGGCATCTACGGTGCCGACTCGACCACGGGCGGGCTCGTCGTCCTCCACGACGACAAGGGGAAGAAGCAGCCCCCCGGATTCGACAGCGGTTCCCCGCCGAGCGACCCCGGCCTGGGTGCGCCCGGAACGTAGGGTTTGACGGCAGGTCAATACCGTGCTGTGTTTGACGGGTAGCGCTCGCCGTCGGTCACATGTACTCCTCTTCCAGCACCCAGCCGAGCGCGCGCTTGTAGTACGTGAACATCTCCTTGACGCCCTCGTGGCGCATCTCGGGACTCTCCAGCTGTTCGGTCAGGAACTCGTACTGCTCGCGAATCTCCTCTTCGTCACGCATGGTTACGGCTACGCCCTTCGGCGTGGAATCATTTGGGGCAGCGGCGATGGGCCGAGTCCCTTTTGGCCCGTCATGCGCTACGGCCGTGCAATGGCCCGGGGTATCCTCGAAACGATTCTGCTGGCAGGGACGCTCGTGGTGGCGATACCGGTCGCGATGCTGGGCGTCGAGTTCGTCGTCACGGGTCGGACTGCGTTCGGCGTTGCCCTGCTCGGCGCTGCGGCCGTGATTCTGCTCGTCCACAGGTACGTCCCGACGGTGGAGGACCTCCCGGTCATCGCCGCGGAGAAGGCGGCCGAGAGGGCGGTCGGTGAGGACGACGAACCCTGACGTTCAGTCGTTCTGGCGGAACGCGCCGGGGTTCGTCGGCTGCTCGGCGTCGACCCAGTTGTCCTCGTCGAGGACGGTCTGAGAGAGCGTGGCCGCGACCTGGCGGGCCGTGTCCTCGCGCTCGAAGTGCGCGATCTGGCCGAGCGACGGGGAGATGCTCTTGCTCACCTCGACGGTCGGGAGACTGTCGTCGGCGACGACGGCCTCTACCTCGCTGGTCACGAGGTCGGCGAACGGGTCGAGAGCGTCCCCGGAGAGCTGGACGCCGGCGGGGAGGAGGTCGTACGTGATACCGTATCCGTCGTCGTACGTCTCGACCGCGAAGAAGGGGGTTTCCCGGCGTTGGGCGTCACGGTAGCGGACGTCTCGCTCGTCGAGGTCGGCACAGAACGGTACCGATTCGGACTCGTATCCGGCAGTCATAGTCGGACGTAGCTGCCGGAGGAGTAAACAATCGTTGCTGACGAGCGGCCACTACGGATCGACGAGAGTCGTCTCCTCCGCGTCGGCGTGTCGGATTTCGACGCGGTGACGGGTGTGACGGGCGTGCGTCTCCGCCCAGCGCGTGACGGCAGTCTCCGACAGGCGGTCGATCTTCTCGGGACACTGCCGGCACGTCGCCTGCCACGTCTGGACGTCGTCGGGGAAGTGGCCGGTGTGTCGCTTGTGGTCGAGGGCGAACTGCTCGACGGCCTGATTGCCGACCATGAGTTCGTCGAGTTCGTACGAGAGGGTCCACTCCTGGTCGCACCGAGCACACGAGATGGTCGGGACGTCGTCGACCTCCTCGGCGGTCGCCGTCCCGGGCTCCGAGCCGGAGTCGTCGGGGTTTCGTTCGGGCACGCGTAGCTGTACTGTCTCGCGGCAAGTCAAGATACTGGCGGTCGGAAGCCGTCCGTCTCGGTGTGACGATGGCATCCAGTTCGTACGACCGGGGCTTCACGGCGTCGTGGTTCCGGCGTGCATTTATGCGGCGGGACCCCGTAGCACGCATGATGTCACACCCACGCGTAGCGGGCGTCGGCCTGACCCACTTCGGCGAGCACCCGGAGCGGACGGGCCGCGACCTGTTCGCAGACGCAGGGTTGGCCGCCCTCGACGATTCGGGAGTCGACCCCGACGACGTGGAGTCGCTGTTCTACGGTAACTTCATGGGCGAACTGGCTGAGCATCAGGGTCATCAGGGGCCGTTGATGGCCGAGGCCGTCGGACTCGACGTCCCCGCGACGCGCTTCGAAGCCGCGTGCGCGTCGAGCGGGGCTGCGATTCGAGAAGCCGTCAAGACGGTCCGCAACGGTGAGGCCGACGTGGTCCTCGTCGGCGGTGCCGAACGGATGACCAACATCGGCACGCCAGCTGCGACGGACGCCCTCTCTATCGCCGCAGACGACCTCTACGAGATTCGGTCCGGAATGACCTTCCCCGGTGCCTACGCGCTGATGGCGCGGTCGTACTTCAGGGAGTACGGCGGGTCTCGGGAGGACCTCGCGGCAATCGCGGTGAAGAACCACGAGCACGCCCTGGAGAACGAGTACGCTCAACTCCGGACCGAGATCACCGTCGAGGACGTCCTCGACGCCCCGACAATCGCCGCTCCACTCGGTCTCTACGACTCCTGTCCCATCACCGACGGCGCGAGCGCGCTCGTGTTGACCAGCGAGGACTACGCCGAGAACCACGGGCTCGACGCGAGCGTCGGCATCACCGGGACCGGACAGGGCGGCGACAACCTCGCTCTCCACGACCGCGAATATCTCGCGCGGTCGCCGGCGACCGCCGAAGCCGCCGAGGAGGCGTACGATGACGCAGGAATCGGGCCGGACGACGTGGACGTGCTGGAGGTCCACGACTGCTTCACCATCGCCGAGGTCCTCGCGCTCGAAGCGCTCGGGATGTACGAATACGGCGAGGCGATAGCCGCCGCCAGAAACGGCGAGACGTATTGTACCGGTAAGCTTCCGGTGAACGTCTCCGGCGGCCTGAAGGCGAAGGGGCACCCGGTCGGTGCGACGGGGGTCGCGCAGGTCGTTGCACTCACGGAACTGCTCGAAGGCCGATTCCCCCACGCGGACGAGGTGGACGGCGAGACGGCGGTTGCACACAACGCTGGCGGGACGGTCGCGAGTGCGACGGTCCACGTGCTGGAGGTGGTCGCATGACCGAGACCGCCCGCGACGGGGAGTTCGACGAACTGCTCGACGCCATCGAGGAGGACCGAGGGTACTACGTGCGGTGTGCGAACGGCCACGGGTCGCTGCCGCCCCGGCGCGTCTGCCCGCACTGTGGCTCGCGCGAACTGGCGGACGAACCGCTCCCCGACGCGGGAACCGTGGAGACGTTCTCTCTCATCACCGTGGCGACGCCGCAGTTCACCGAGGACGCCCCCTACGTGACCGCCATCGCGTCGTTCGGCGACGTACGAATCACTGGACTGCTCCGCGGGACCGACCACGGCGACGTCGAGGTCGGGATGACGGTCGGGATTGCCGTCGAGGAGACGGAGACGACGGGTGACCGCGCCATCGTCTTCCGACCGCGATAAGCTGACTCGAACGCTCGGGTCCGAGTTCGACGACGCCACTCGCCCGACGTCCGGTCGCGGCAGGACGACAGGGAAATCAATCCTCCCGATATTGGCCAGCAAGCGGAGCCTACTGACCGTTTTTGCGGTGCTTATCTGGAGTAATCCGCTTATAGCAACTGCACTCGAGTCGTTCGAATCCCGGACAATTCTTCTGGTGCAGAGGACACCGAGCGGAGCCGTACCGAGCGATACGCGAGGAGTCAACTGCGATGATGCAGGGAGTACGAACGTCCTGACGAACCTATAGAATCTATTACAAAGGGACCTGGGTCGGCAGAGTTTGTCGATGACTCCCGGTCCCGAACAGCGATCCTTGCATGCGAGGGCTCTCGACGCTCTCTGTATCATACTCGTCTGTTGTATGATTGCCGCGTCTCTCGGTCCGGTCGGTCACGCGGCCGCTGCACAACACACGTACACGGTCACGCAGGGCGGACAGTGCTGGGAAGCGACGCCGTTGGGCGACGGCTCGAAGTCCGTCTCGGACTTCTACGACTATCGCTCGGGCAACGGAACGGAGTTCAGTTCCTACGGGACGACGCAACTGCAACGCGACCAGGTGAGCCAGCTCTTCCTGTACCGCGGGACTTCGGGAACGAGCCTCGTCTTCCTCCACGACGAACTCCAGTCCAGCGAGAACGAGACGCGTACCGCCGGCGCAATCACCATGCAGTTCTCGGGGTTGCCCGCCGACGGGTCCTGGGTCGTCGAGGACGACACCTACCCCAACCGCGACGACAACTTCAACCACTCGGGGTCGACGTCGAAGATCGACTGGATGTGGGCACCTGGGCGGACCGACGGTGCGGCGTTCAGGGGGCTCGCGAACGGAAGTTACGACGCCATCACTATCGAGCCACAGTTCGGCGAGGACTCATGGGCGGCTCGACATCGAGACCCGCGCTGGGCGTACGCCGAGGACAACGTCACCTGGACGTTCCGAACGGGGAACGGTGACCTCCAGACGCTGAACGCCGACGAATCGGTGTCGATTCGGCAGGGCTACTGTGCTGGTGCGACTCCCGACGCAGCCCTCGACGCACCAGCGTCGGTCGATGCCGGCACGCAGGTCACACTCGACGCCAGCAATTCGACGGACGACGGTCGCGTCGTCGAGTACCGCTGGGACGTCGACGGCGACGGAACGGTCGAGAACGCGACCACGGAGGCGACGTACACCCACCGATATTCGTCGACGGGGTCGGTCGAACCCACCGTCGTCGCCGTCGACGACGGCGGACAGACGGCGTCGGCCACGACCACCATCACTGTCGGTGACGCGACGGCTCCCGCGGTGACGGTCGACCTCCCGGCGTCCGTCATGGTCGGCCAGTCGTTCACCGCATCGGCCAGGAATTCGACCGACAACGTGGCAATCGACAGCTACCGGTGGACGTTCGGCGACGGGACGAACGCGACCGGCGAGACGGTCTCTCACAGCTACGACTCGAACGGCACCTACAACGTGTCGGTGCGCGTCACGGACACCTCCGGCAACGTCGGCACTGCAACGCACGAGGTCACCGTTCGGACCGTCGACACGGAACAGCCGACTGCCGATCTCGCCGTGCCGTCCGAGGTCAACGTGGGCGAGTCGGTCCTGCTGAACGCGAGCGGATCCGTCGACAACAACGAGATAACGGAGTACCGCTGGGACGTGGACGGCGACGGAACGGTCGACGAGACCACGACCAGCCCCACGTACTCCCACAGCTACGGTTCGCTCGGGAATAGAAGCGCCTCCGTCACGGTGGCGGACGGGCACGGGAACGTCGATACGGCCACCGCGACGGTGAACGTGACCGACGCGGTTGCACCGGAGGCTGGCGTCATCGACGCTCCCGACCGTGCGAACGTCAGCGAGTCGGTTTCGTTCGTCGCCGCGAACGCGACGGATAACCACGAAATCGCCGCCTACGAGTGGTCCTTCGGTGACGGGGAAACTGCGACCGGCTCCAGCGTGTCCCACGGCTACACCGAAACCGGGACCTACACCGTGAGCCTGACCGTTCGGGACACCGCTGGGAACACGGCGAACGCGACGACGACCGTCGACGTCGCCGATCCGGATACGTCCCCGCCGTCACCCACGCTGACCGTCCCCGAGTTGGTCGCCGCCGGCTCCAGCGTCTTGCTCGACGCGAGCGGCACCACCGACGACCGCGGCGTCGTCGAGTACCGCTGGGACGTCGACGGCGACGGGACTATCGACAACACCACCACCACGTCGACCTACGCCCACACCTACACGGCAGCCGGAAATCGCACCGTCCGGGTGACGGCGGTCGACGAGGCCGGGAACACCGCGAGTGCGAGCGCCACGATCAGCGTCACGGCTCGGGACACCGAGTCCCCGGCGGCCTCGCTGGACGGCCCGAAGACCGGATCGCCCGGCGAACCAGTGCATCTGGACGCCTCGAACTCGACCGACAACGAGGGGATCACGGAGTTCCGGTGGGACGTTCACGGTGACGGCAGTATCGACGCGACGACGACCACGCCGACGTACGACCACACCTACGACGATCCGGGCACGTACCAGCCGACCATCATCGCTGTGGACGCCGCAGGGAACAAGGGGTCGGCCAACGAGACCATTCGAGTCACGGTCGCCGGCTCGCCCACCGCCGAGATAGACGCCCCCGAGTCGGTGACCGCCGGTGACTCGTTCACCGCCACGGCACAGACCGAGCACGTCGATACTGCCAACGCCACCTTCGACTGGACCTTCGGGGACGGGTCGAGCGCGACCGGAGAGAACGTCTCTCACAGCTACGACTCGAACGGCACTTACAACATCTCCCTCACTGTCATCGACCTTGCAGGCGAGACGACGACGGCCAATACGACCATAACGGTCCGCAGGCCCGACAGCGAACCGCCAACGGCAGCACTGACGGTCTCGGACACGGGGAGTTCGGCCAGCACGGTCCAGCTGAACGCGAGCGCCTCCACAGACGACGTAGGCATCACCGAGTACCGCTGGGACGTCGACGGCGACGGAATCACCGACGCGAGGACGACTTCGCCGACGTACGACCACACCTACGGCGATTCGGGAACGTTCAGCCCGGCGGTCACCGTGGTGGACGCCGCCGGAAAGACTGCTCGAGCGACCGATACGTACACCGTGGCGAACACGCCTGCGCCGAGCGTCGCAATCGCGGTCCCCGACGACGTCGGTGTCGGAGAGTCGTTCACTGCCACTGCAGAGGCCGCGAACGTCGATACGGCAAGCGCCACCTTCGACTGGACGTTCGGCGACGGGTCGAGCGCGACCGGGACGAGCGTCTCTCACAGCTACGACTCCGACGGTACCTTCGACGTGTCGGTCACTCTGACCGGCCCGGACGGTGACACGGCGACTGCCACCGAGACGGTGACCGTCGCTACGTCCGGGGAGAATGACACCGACGGCGACGATGGTGGAAGCGGCAACGACGGCGACGACGATAGCGGAGACACTGGTGGAAGCGGTAACGACGGCGGAACCAGTGGATCTCCGAGCGGTGGTGGCTCCGCCCCCGCCGGGGGCGACGACACGAGCGAGTCGTCACAGACGGTGACCGAGGACGAACCCGAATCGACTCCCGGCGAGACGACCACCACCCGACTGAGCGACGGTTCCATCGCCATCGTGACCGGCAACGTCACGAACGGGCAGCACGTGAACGCGACGCTGGCCAACGAGTCGGTCGGCGCTGGAATGGCCACGGTAGAGCGCGTCGACTACCGGTCGAACGTGACGGCCGACGAGCAGAACGTGACGGTCCGGGCGACCGAGACGAACGCGAGCGTATACCCGTCGCTTCCCCGTTTCGACGGGTCGGTCACGTCGCTCTCGCTCGTCCCCACCTCGTCGTCTGCCGACGCCATGGAAAACGCGACGGTCGCATTCACGCTCCGAGCGAGTGCGTTCGAAGACCGAAGCCGGTCTCAGACCTCAATCGCCGCCTACAGCCACGATAACGATACGTGGACGGAGCGCCATCCGACGGTCGCTTCTCGGGGGGACAACGCAACGTTCGTCGTCACGGTTCCGGCGAATCGGACCGTCGTTGTCGGGCTCACCAACGCCTCTATCTCCGTCGTCGAGAGATCGGTCGGGAAGGAACGGCCTACCGTCGGGACGTCCCTGAACTACACCGTGACGTACGAGAACACTGGCCGTGACCCAGGGACGGTCACGCCACTGCTCCGCACCGGCGAGTCCGTCGACGAGCACGACCGACTCGTGCTGTCCCCAAACGAATCACGGACGGTTCCGTTCTCGGTGCGATTCGACTCGCCCGGGAACCACACGCTCACGGTCAACGGACAGGAGCGAACGATCACCGTCGTCGAGGCTGAGGCGAACGCGAACGTAACGACGACGCAAACGACGGAGACGACCGCCATGTCGTCGACCACGAGCGAATCCGCGACGGACGCCGAGGAGTCGACGTCACCGACGACCGACGATGCGGACGCGACGACCCGCTCGACGGACGACGCCACGACCGTATCGACGACGCAGACGACCGGCCCCGGATTCGGGTCGCTGGCCGCGTTGCTCGCGCTCCTGGTCGGCGGACTGGCACGCCACGCCCGGACAGACGACCGGTAGCCAGCGTTCCACCGACTCTCGGTTCCCTCCGTCCCCCTCGTGGACTACACCGTACTGATCTGCTCTTCGACGACGTCGACGAACTGCTTGGGGTGTTCGACGTGTGGCAGCAGTGCCGCCCGGTCGACGACGACGAGTCGCACGTCGGCTCGCTCGGCCAGTTCCTGGCCATCGGTCAGCGACGGGGCGTCGGCATTCCGTCCCCACACGAGCGTGACGGGGACCTCGAGGTCCGCGAGCAGCGGCTCGAGGTCGAACTCGACGTCGAGGTACCCAGAGACGAACGACGCCGGTGCGAAGCGAGCGCCGGGCTGATGTCCGCTCAGCCACTCGTACTCGACGATCTCGTCGGTCAGCTTCGAGGTGTCGTCGTAGCCGTGGTCCGCGTGGAAGTAGCGGATGGAGGGCTTGCTCGCGACGACGTTGAACAGCGCCTCCCCGACCAGTGGCGACCGAACGAGCGACATGAGCCACGCGTTCCGGCCGGGAATGGTGTCCGTGGTCGGGTTGATCAACACGAGTCGAGAGACGGCGTCCTCGCTCGCGGCCTTCGCCGCGTACGCGCCGGTGAGTGACGAGGCGACGACGGTGGGGTCGTCGGCCACTCGATCGAGGAAGTCAGCGACGAAGGTGACGTACAGCGACGACGAGTAGCGGATCGGCGGGCGGTCGGAGTGGCCGAACCCCGGAAGGTCCGGTGCCACGACGTGGTAGGTCTCCGCCAACCCGTCGAGCACCTCGGCAAACTCGTGGCTGGAGGCCACCGCGTTGATGCCGTGGAGGAGGACGAGGTCGGGATCGTCGGGGTCGCCTGCCTCGGTGTAGGCCACGTCGAAGCCGCGCCAGCGTATCGTCCGCTGGTCGTCCTCGAGCGGGGCGGGAAACTCGGTTGCGCGCGAGCGGAGGAGGCGATTCGCGGCGGCCGTGAGACCGATGCCGCCGGCAACCGCGGAGAGGGCAGTACGGAGCTTCATGGGCGAACGTAGGGGCGGCCGAATCAAAAGGAATACGTCGGTCAGCCGTCGCCCCGTCAGTCGTTCCGTCGCTCGCGTACGCACTCCTCGATAGGAGCGACGAGTTCGTCTGCGACCGAGTAGGGGTCGCTCTCCCTGTCGAGGACCTGCTGGACGAACGCGTCCAGTCCTCCCCGCGCGTCGAGTTCCTCCGCGAGCAAGGCGTTCGCGTCCTCCCGGAGGAGCTGTCGAATCTCGGCGGCGTAGCGGGACCGCGTTCGGGCTTCGAGCTGCCCGGACGATTCGAGGTGGTCCCTGTGGTCGGCGAGCGCGTCGAGGAGGTCGTCGACGCCGGTCCCGTCGTTCGCGACGGTCTCGACGATGGGCGGGGTCCAGTCGCCATCGTTCCGCTCGACGGCGTCGTTCATCCCCGGTGTGCCCACGCCGTGATGGCCACGCGTCTCGCGGTCGCGCATCCCCAGCATCTCGCGGAGTTCCTGCACCGTGCGGTCCGAGCCGGGCAGGTCGGCCTTGTTCACCACGAACAGATCGGCGATCTCGAGGATGCCGGCCTTGAGCATCTGCACGTCGTCGCCGCTGCCCGGCGGGACGAGGACGGTGACCGTATCGGCGGTCCGGACGATGTCGATCTCGTTCTGGCCCGCACCGACCGTCTCGACGAGTATCTTGTCCTTTCCGAAGGCGTCGAGGGCCTTCACCGCGTCCGTCGTCGCCGTCGAGAGCCCGCCGAGCGTTCCGCGTGCGCTCATCGACCGGAAGAACACGTCCATGTCGCCGACGTTCGAGGCCATTCGGATGCGGTCGCCGAGGACGGCCCCGCCGGTGAACGGCGACGACGGGTCGATCGCGATGACGCCCACGGTCAGGTCCTGGTCGCGATACGCCTTCGCGAGCTTGTCCACGAGGGTGGACTTCCCGGCACCCGGACTTCCCGTGATACCGATGACGTCCGCGTGCCCAGTGTGGGCGTGCAGTTCCGAGACGAGGTCGCGATACCCCGGCGAGCGGTTCTCTATCTTGGTGATGGTTCGCGCCAGCGCCCGGTGGTCGCCGTCGAGCAGGGCTTCGATGAGCTGCTCGGTCATCGCTCGGGCGCGTGCTCGCGGACGTAGGCGATCATCTCCTTCATCGACGCGCCGGGACCGAATACCTCCGCGACCCCCATCTCGCGGAGGTCTTCGCGGTCTTCCTCGGGAACGATACCGCCGACGATCAGCAGCGTGTCCTCCAGGGCACCGTACTCCGCCAGGCCGTCGATGACCTTCGGGACGAGCGTGTTGTGCGCTCCCGAGAGGATGGAGATGCCGAGGACGTCCACGTCCTCTTGCACGGCAGCCTGAACGATCTCGTCCGGCGAGCGGTGCAATCCCGAGTAGACGACCTCGAACCCGGCGTCGCGGAACGCGCGCGCGATGACGTGGGCTCCGCGGTCGTGTCCGTCCAACCCGACCTTCGCGACTAGACACCGGATCGTTCGCTGGGCTTCGTCGGCGCTCATGGCGGCGTCTACCACTGCCGACGAGAAAAACGTCCCGCCCGTGCCGGTCGCAAATACAAGCGGTCGAACAGAATGCAAAAAGGGATGCCGCTTGCGGACCCAGCATGGGACATGGCAGTCGCCGAGCAACTCCAGCACCGAGCGAGAGCACATCCGCGAGCGCTCACCGCGGTCCTCTCCCTCGTCGGATACGTCCTCGTCGGTGGGGCGCTGTACGGTGCGATTCCACTGTTTCCGGAACTCGATCGCGGGACGGTCGTGCTGTTCGGTGACCTCATCGCCATCGTCAACTCCGCCGCCCTGCTGTCGCTGCTGGCGGGCTGGCGGTACATCCGCAACGACGAGGTGGAGAAACACCGCGCCGCGATGCTCACGGCGTTCTCGCTCATCATGATCTTCCTCGTGTTGTATCTGTGGAAGACCGGCGGCGGCTTCGAGAAGGCCATTACCGCCACCGGTCCGGTATACTACGCATATCTCGCGATGCTGGCCATCCACATCCTGCTGTCCGTCGTCGCCGTCCCCGTCGTCCTCTACGCGGTCATCCTCGGCCTGACCCATTCCCCGGCCGAACTCCGTGAGACGGCCCACGCTCGCGTCGGTCGAATCGCCGTCGTGGCGTGGACGGTGAGCCTCTTTCTCGGCATCGTCACGTACGTCCTGTTGAACCACGTCTACGGCTGGGAACCGCGACACGCCCTCCTGTTGCTCTGGGCAGTTCCCTCCGTCGACGTTCCCGACCTGTTCGACTGACGCGTCCGTGGGTGGCAGGCCCTCGCACAGTCCCAGTAGCGTTTTCCTCTCTGGTGTGCTACGCTCATGCATGTCGAACTTGGGTCGCGAGTCAGAACGCCAGGGAGACGAGCCGTCGCGGAACAGGTGTGACTACTGTCGGCTCCCCTGTCCGGAGGGTCCCGTCACCGCCGAGATCGAGGGGAGAGAGTACGGCTTCTGCTCGCAGGGGTGTCGGAACGCCATCCAGGAGAGCGACCGTGTGTTCACGGAGTATCACGGCTATCGGCGCTTCCATACCGGCGTCTCGACGCTCGACGCGACGCTTCCTGAGGGGGTTCCACGGAACTCGTTCGTGATGCTGAAAGACCTCGCGGGCACCCGAACGGAAGCGATCCAGGCCGAATTCGCCTGGCGGGCCCTCCAGCGGGGCGAACCCGTCGTCATCATGTCGTTCCTCGAACCACCCGTGTCGCTCATCCAGGAGTTCGTCACGCTGGACTGGAACGTCATTCCCTATCTCGAACGCGGACAACTCCACATCATCGACTGTTTCACGTACCGCGTCGACGACCGCCAGCGGATGTTCGATCGGATGAACGCCTGGAACAGACACCTCAGCAAGTGCGCCGAGGACGCGACGACGCGCGTTCGCGACCCCTCAGAGGTGAGCGAACTCCAGAGTCGCCTGGACACTGCTCTGGAAGATCTGGACATGCACGACAACGGCATCGTCATCGTCGACTCGCTGACGGAGTTCGGGTCGCTCGTCCAGCCAGTTCAGGCGTACAGCTTCGTCAAGGACATCCGCGCCGACGTGTGCAAAGGTCGATTCGTGCCCATCTTCGCCGGCGCGACAGTCGGCAGCGAAGCCGACGTGTTCCCCCACGACCTGGAGTACATGATGGACGGCATCATCGAACTTCGTCTCACCGAGGAGATCATCCCGAACACGCTCATCAAGCAGTTCCGCGTCCGGAAGATGAGCGGCGTCCTCATCTACCCAGAGTGGAACGTCTACGAGTACACCAGTGGGACGGGCATCGTGACGTTCGACCCCACCGAGCAACTGGCGCAAAGTCAGGCAGACGGAGACAGCCCCCCGCCAGTGGGCGGAACCGGGGGAGAGAACGCATCGGCGCCGTCCGACGCAGACGCTCACACCGCTTCGGACGACGATTCCGGCAGCAGGTTGTGAGTGTGGCACACACAGCTTATATAGGAGACACGCTAACCGCGGGTGAAGGTCGCGGCCGGCATCGCGAGTACCGCCACACTGGTGGCGACCGCACACCGCATGAGTTCACCCACTTCGTACGAACGGCTGTACAGCGATACCATCTCGTCCGTCGTCTCCATCTACGTCGCCGATAGGACGCCCGACGCGGGCGGCACCGGCTCCGGGTTCGTGTACGAATCGACCGACGGCCGCGGCCACTTGCTCACGAATCAGCACGTCGTCGGTGAGGCACCAGCAGTCGACGTCCGATTCAGCGACGGCACCTGGTCCGTCGGCGAAGTCGTCGGGACTGACGCGTACACCGACCTCGCCGTGGTCGCCGTCGAGGACCTCCCAGAAGAGGCCGAACCGCTGCCGATGGCGGCGTCGAATCCACGACCCGGACAGCCGGTGGCCGCCCTCGTGACGAGTGACACGCTCGGGGCGCACGCCGACCGAGACTCCGTCACTGGCACGGTATCCGTCGTCGGCGTCGATCGCGCTCGCGCTGGCCACAACATCGGCTTCGCCGTCTCGGCCGTCGTCGTGCGACGAGTCGCACCGGTCTTGCTCCGTGACGGGACGTATCGACACCCGCATCTCAAGATGAAGACCCTCGACGTCTCGCCCACCGTCGCGGAAGCGAACAGTCTCGACGAGCCCGGTGGCGTCCTCGTCATGGACGTCCGACTCGGACCGTCGAGCGGTGCCCTCCCCGGGTGTGAGGAGACGCGAACGGTCCGTGGACGAGAGGTTCCCATCGGCGGGGACGTCATCGTCGGCGTCGACGACACTCGAATCCGGAGTCACGAAGAGCTGATGCGGTACCTCCTGCTGGAAACGAAACCCGGCGAGCCAATCGACGTTCGACTGCTCCGAGACGGCGAACCCATCGACGAAGCACTTACGCTCGGCGAGCGGCCCGCGACCGACGCCCATGCGGCGGTCGCTTAATCCGTCCGCGGGAGCGCGTACGCCCCGAGAAGGAACAGGACCACCGCCAGGGTAGCCAGAACGCCGAGGTTCGCCGTCACCGACCACGCCGGATCGCTCCCCGCGTACGTGAGTTCGCGCACCGCTCGCGAGAAGTACGTCAGCGGCGACAGCCACATGGCCGGTCGGAACCACGCGGGCAGCATCGACGGCGGGACGAACGTCTCGCTGAGGAACAGCAACGGGATGGCCAGGGCGTTGCTCGCCGCGATGACGCCGTCCTGTGAGTCGGCGAGCGCGCCGAGCAGCGCTCCGACTGCGCAGAACATACCGACGGCCAGCACCACCGCGACGGCGAGCAGTACCGCGATGGCCCCCGACAGTACGACGTTCGCCCCCGTCACGAGGACGATGAGGACGAGCAACAACAGCGCAGCGAGTCCGATGACGACGACGTTCACGAGCGTCTGCGCGAGCAACCACTCCGGACGAGTCAGCGGCGTCGTCGCCAGCTTCTCGAAGCGATTGTCGTCGCGATGACGCGCCACCTCGCTCCCCACGCGGGACAGCGGCGTGAACAGCACGACCACCGCGAGATATCCCGGCACGTAGTACGCGGCGGGTTCGGCGAAGAGGCCGCCGCCGGTCGGCTGGGTCTGCACCAGCGCACCGAAGATGAGCACGATGAGCAGCGGGAACAGGAACGTGAAGAAGACCGCCGTCCGTCGCCGGAGGAACGAGTGCCACGCGGCGACGAACGAGGCCCGGACGCGGCCGAGTCGACTCATCGCTCCCCTCCCGTCGAGACCGCCGTGCCCTCGACGCGCGGGCTGGGTCCCTCGTCGAGCCCCGTTCCGGCCAGTTCCATGTAGACGTCCTCCAGTGACGGTTCGCTCCAGGTGAGCGCGTCGTAGGGAATCTCCGCTGTTTCGAGGGCGTCCACCACCTCGCCGATACTCACCGGGGGGACGTCGTAGATAGTGAGGACCCCGCCCTCCAGGACGAGTTCGTAATCGAGCGGCAGGGCGTCTACCTGGTCCGCTTCGGCGTCCGTCTCGACGACGAGGCGACTTTCACCGCCGTAGGTCGACACCAGCGCGTCGGGTGTGTCCAGCGCCACGAGCGATCCGTCCGCGAGGAGCCCGACGTGGTCTGCGAGTCTTTGGGCCTCTTCCATGTAGTGCGTCGTGATGAACACGGTCGTCCCGGCGTCGGCCAGCCCGTCGATGAGGTCCCAGAGGGCGTGTCTGCCCGCCGGGTCGATACCCGTCGTCGGCTCGTCGAGGAAGAGCAGGTCGGGGTCGTTCATCAGCGTCGCCCCGACACAGGTCCGGCGCTGCTGGCCGCCCGAGAGGTTCTCGTACCAGGTGTCGGCTGCGTCCGTCAAGCCCACGTCACCGAGCACCGACTCGACGTCGCGCGCCTCGTCGTACAGTCCGCCGTAGTAGCGAAGCAGTTCTCGCGGCGTCAGTCGCTCCGGCGGGTCGAACGCCTGTGGAAGAAGTCCGATTCGGTCCCGGTCGGCGTCGGTTGGTGCGGTGCCGAACACTCGAACGGTCCCCTCGGCGTCGGTCGTTCCGGTGAGCGCGCGAACGAGCGTGGTCTTGCCCGCTCCGTTGGGGCCGACCAGCGCGAACACCTCTCCCGAACCGACCGACAGCGAGACCCCGCCGAGTGCGACCGTGTCGCCGTAGCTCCGACGGACGTCCTCCGCGACGAGTACCTCCTGCATGGGAGAACCTGTCCCTGCGACCGGGATAGGCAGTTCGATTCAGAGCGCCCGGCGTACCGTCCGCACGATGGCGTCGACGTCGAACTCGTCCTCGCTCACGTCGAAGACGACCTCGTCGTCGAGCCGGACGACGAACACGCCGTGATCGCCCATCGTCAGCCTACACTCGTCCAGCTCCGTCTCCAGGCCGGCGAGGACGCCCTCAGCCACCTGGAGCGCGCGATTCCGGTAGCCACACGGGACGCAGTACTCTATCTCGACGCGTGCCATGACCTCGGGTAGGGTCGGCGGCGTAAAAATGTCCACGTCGACGAGTCGGGTGCGCCACCAGCGTGTCAGTTCGCGTTCTTGCCGAACGGTCGCCAGTAGAGCAGCGCGACGGTCACGACGAACACGACCGTCGAGAGGCCGTAGGACTGGGCGTAGACCGCGCCCGCGATCGCCGTGCCGCTACCCACGACGCCCGTGACGAGCGACGCGAGCACCGGCCACGTACACGAGACGCACGAGAGCAGTCCGAGCAGGCCCGTGACCGCCGAGCCAACGGCGTCGAGCACCGTCGCGTACACCAGATACGCCAGCGCACCGTACCCGAACACCTTGTACGGCAGGATGTTCAGACTCAGACCCATACCGTTGTAGAGGACGGCGGGACCCCACCCCGGCGGGAGCGCCCACCACGAGATGCGGAGGCCCGTCGCCTGGTGGGCGTGACCGACGACGCCGCCGGTGTACGCCAACAGCCCGAAGTAGCCGACGGCGAGGACGGCGGCGAGCCGACGGTGGCGCGTCGAGGATGGCGCGGGCCTCGTCCGGAGCACGGCCCACAGCCCCACGTTGATCCAGACGAACGGATACAGCCAGTAGCGGACGGCGAGCGGGTCACGGAGCGACGTCGACCCGAGAACGCCGTAGGCGAGCAACACCAGCAGCTCCGTGTTGACCAGCAGTGCGCCCCACAGGAGCGTGTCCTTCTGGAAGCGAATCTCCGGAACCGAGATGTCTATCGTGCGCATGATTTAGACCACGAGTGCGTCGACGACGATGGCGACCAGGAGCGCGCCGAGGTAGGCGTTCGACGCGTGGAACGCGCGGAACGCCGCGCCGTCGGTGCGCTCGCGGTGTAGTCGGATGACCGTGTACAGGAAGACGCCACCGAGCAGCGTGATGGTGCCGGCGTAGAGCCAGCCGAGCGACGTCAGCGCGACGAGCGTGACCGCCGCGAGGAACGTCGCCGCGAGGTACCAGACGATGTGCTTGCGCGTCGCAGTCTCCCCTCTGACGACCGGCATCATCGGGAACCCACCGCGCTCGTAGTCGTCCTTGTAGGCCAGCGCGAGGTTGTAGAAGTGCGCCGGCGTCCACAGGAAGATGACTCCCGCGAGGACGAGCCCCGGCAGACCGACGCGCCCCGTCACCGCCGCCCAACCGATGAGTGCGGGCAGGGCACCGGCGAAGCCGCCGATGACCGTGTTCTGGACGGTGTTGGGCTTCAACACGAGCGTGTACACCACGCTGTAGAAGACGATGGCGGCGAGTCCGAGCACGGCAGTGAGCCAGTTCACGAGCCAGAACGAGACCAGCGACGCCGTCGCCAGCAGAGCGCCGAAGGAGAGCGCGTTGCGGACGGGAATTCGATGGGTCGCGACGGGCCGGTCGGCCGTCCTGTTCATCCGCTGGTCGATGTCCCGTTCGAAGACGTGGTTGAACGTCCCGCTCGCACCGATGGAGAGGACGCCACCGAGCAGGGTGAGTCCCACCGTTCGCATCGAAAGCGCCGGCCCGGCGGCGAGCGCCATCCCTGCGGCCGCCACCAGACAGAGCAGCCACATCAACCGCGGCTTCATGAGACGGAAGTAGGCGTTGAGCCGCTCGGTCCCGGTCAACGGCGGGAGGTCCGCAGGGTCTCCAGCAGATCCGTCTTCTGGGACCGGAGCCGGGTCGAGATCGGTGACGGGCGACTCGTCGTCGCTTCCGTAGCGGGCTTCGAGCGTCCATCCGAGCGCGGCGACGAGCGAGGAGAAGATGCCCATCCCCGTCAGGAGGTGGGCGTAGCGAAGTGTCGTCGTCGGGCCGACGGTCACGACGAACGCGCCGAGTGCGACCTGGACCGGGAAGAGCACGAGCGCGGCGACGAGCGCCGCCCGAACGCGGAGGCGCTCGGCGCGATACAGTCCCAGCACGGTCGCGGCGACGACCAGGAGGCCGACGACGACCGCTGCGATTCGATGCGTCCAGGCGACGATGAGCGCGGGGTTCGACAGCGTCACCGGTCCCGAACACGTCGGCCAGGTCGAACACGCGGCCACGGCGTCAGCGATGGACGCGGTCGCGCCTGCCAGGACCAGCACGTACACGCCCATAGTGGCCGCCGCGAGCAACGTGTGAAATCTGAATTTCGTCGTGGACACCGTACAACCCTCGTTGAGCGAACTTCCCGCGGTATCTACTTATGTCCCGCGCTTTGGCCGAGAAAACGACCCCCCGTATCGCGGTCGGATTACAGCAGCTATTTATGCTCCACTTTCATAGCCCCGCACAGAAATGAGCTACAAACGCGTCGGGTTATTGGCGCTTCTGGCCGCGACGCTGCTCGCGTTCGCAGAGCCGGCCGCTGCACAGTCGGTCGCCGACTCGACAACCGAGGCGGCTATCTGGAACCTGAACATACAGTTACTGGCCGTTGCGATTCCCATCACGGTCCTCGTCGAGGGAATCCTCATCTACACGGTCTGGAAGTTCCGCAAGAACGAATCGCCGCTGCCGACCCAGGAGAACCGCCGACTCGAGATCACCTGGACCATCGCGACAGCCATCATCCTGCTGTTCGTCGGCGTCGCGTCCTACCAGGTACTCGCCAATCCGTACGTCACTGCCTCGTCCCAACAGCAGATCGACACGAACCAGGACCCGGTCGAGGTCAAGGTGTACGCCCAGAAGTACAGCTGGGAGTTCGAGTACGTCGGCGAGAACGTCACGAGCACGAACACGCTCGTGGTGCCCGAGGACAGGGTAGTTAAATTTAACATCACCTCACGTGACTGGCTCCACTCCTTCCACGTGCCAGGACTGGGCCTCAAGCAAGACGCCTTCCCCGGCAAGTGGAACGAGATCCAGACGCGACCGACCAATACCGGAACCTACCAACTGTACTGTGCGGAGTACTGTGGCGTCGGTCACTCCGGGATGCTCGGGACCGTCGAGGTCAAGTCCCAGGACGCCTACCAAAACTGGCTCGACGAACAACAAGGCTGACTCCGTCCCCGACCGTCGGGTCGACGGCATGCATTTTTCTCCCGTGCGGGTGAACGGACCCGCATGGACCTGACCTATTTCGAGGACTTCGAGACGGGTACGTCCGAACGGCTCGGAACCTACGACGTGTCGCGCGAGGAGATAGTCGAGTTTGCCGAGCGCTACGATCCACAGCCGTTCCACGTCGACGAGGCGGCCGCGGAAGCATCGCCCTTCGGGGGTCTCGTCGCCTCGGGCTGGCACACGGCGTCCATGACGATGCGCGTCCTCGTCGACGAGCACTTCTCGGAGGCGGCATCCCACGGTGCCCTCGGCGTGGACGAACTCCAGTGGCGCGAACCGGTCAGACCAGGCGACGTCCTCGCGGTCAGCACGACTATCGAGGGGATGGAGCCGTGGGACGACGAGCGAGGACTCGTTCACGCGCGCACGGTCACGGAACGCGACCGCGACGGGGCGACGGTGATGTCGATGCTGTCGCACGTCCTGTACGAACGCCGAGAGAAGGAGTCCGAGTAGTCAGCAGACGTTGCCGGTCACGTAGACTTCGCCGGACGACGTGACGTTCACGCCGACGCCGAGACGATCGGCGTTCGGGTACGTGAGCCGGTCGCGGTACGTCGAGCGCTGGAACCAGAAGTTGGCGATGGCGTGGGCCACCTGACTCTCGTTGCCGTTGAATCTGGACTCGCCGTCCTCGACGTACGTTCGACCCGCAATCGTTTTGCCGATGACCTCCAGGCGGTCACGTCTGGCGTCGATGACCGCGCTCTTGCCGTCGAGCTTCCACTGGCACGTGTCGTAGAGGCCGAACAAGCGATACCTGTCCGCACTCGTTTGGCCGTCTATCGTGTGGACGACCGTCCCAGTCCGTGACATGTTCGCGCTGTGTGACGACGCCATGGGCTTGATTCGCTCGACGACGTTCCCCTCCCCGCTGAGGTTGCTGAGGCCGCGGTTGCGGCGCTTCTCGTTGACGTACTCCACGACGTACGCTTCGATGAGTTCCTCGTCGAAGGAGGTGGCCGGTACCGTCGTGAGCGTGTGTGTCCTCGTCGTCACGTTCTCCGGCGTGGCCGTCGCCGTCGGTGTCGGCGAACTTCCGTTCGTCGTCGTGGCGTCACCGCCGTTCCCACCGTCACCGCCGTTCCCGCCGTTTCCGCCGTTGCCCCCGCCGCCACTGCTACCCTGTGCGGTCGTCTGTGCACCGGCATCTCCGCCGACGAGCTGCATCCCCAGGAGTGCAGAGACGCCGACCATGAGGACCAGGACGAAGAGTGCGATTCCGATAGCCGCTTTGTTCACCATCGTTCTCGGTAGTAGTTGCGACTCACCCGGAAAGTATTTTTGGGCCGCATGAAATCGAAAGGAAAGCGACATGACTGCGTTCTCGGCGAGCGGAAAGGCGTTTAAACCGGAGGCGTCTGCACACACGTATGGTCGAGAACGTCATCTGGCCGGCGGCACTTGACGCCGAGTGCACGCGGAGTCAGGGCCGACGTGTGGCACACGAACTGGCCGTCTCCGAGCCGACGGTCGACGAGATAGCCAACGCAGTCCAGCAAGTGGGGTACGACGCCATCATCGAGCGCGACAAGACCTACCCCCGAGAGTACGAGCAACGCGGTCGCGTCCTGGTGAAAGACGCCGACGACGCGAGTAAAAGCGACCTCCTGGGCGCGGTCGCCGCCTACGTCAACGCCCTTCGCGAATGAAGCGCGTTGGCGACGTGCGACGCGTGGCACAGGGGCTCGCCATCGCACGCTGTCCCGACACCGACCACCCGGACATCGGAACGTCGGTACTCGACGAGAACCTCGACGACCGCGGGCGGGTGGTGGACGTGTTCGGGCCGGTCGGCCGTCCGTACGTGGCAATCTCTCCCGCAAACGACGTCCACCTGGCGTCGCTCGTCGGAACCACGTTGTACGCGCGCTAGCGGCAGGTGAGGTCGTAACCCTGAAACGCGTGCCGGGGGAGCGGTAGTACATGGACCAGCGCACGCGCGCGTACGCCGCCGGAGCCGCGATTGCAGTCATCTTTCTGCTCGTCCAGTTGGGCGCGCTGGCGCTCGTCGAACCGTTCGACAACGCCGGGTTGCAAGCGGTCGAAGACCCGCAGAATCCGTCGAACAGCCTCGTCTACGTGGGGGCGATTCTGGTGGCGACCGGATTCATGCTGCTGGCGATCAAGTTCGACGTGCAGTGGGTGCTTCGGGCCGTCATCATCGCCTCGGGGTCGTTCCTCGCGCTGTACGTCTTCCGAACAGTCCTCCCACCGATCGTGACGCCAACGATTGCCGGCAGCCAGGTCCACGGGCTCGCCGTGGCGACGGCAGCCCTGTTCGCGCTCGCGCTGTTCGTCCATCCCGAGTGGTACGTCATCGACGCCACGGGGGTCGTGATGGGCGCGAGCGCGGCCGGGCTGTTCGGCATCAGCTTCGGACTCTTGCCCGCGATTGTACTGTTGACGGTGCTAGCCGTCTACGACGCTATCAGCGTCTACGGGACCGAGCACATGCTCACACTCGCGTCGGGCGTCATGGAGTTGAAGGTGCCCGTCGTGCTGGTCGTTCCGCTCTCGCTCTCCTACTCCTTCCTGGACGCCTCCCTGCCCGACCCGACCGAGGACGATGACTCCGCCGAAGACCGAGAGTCGGACGCTACCGGGGAGGCGCTCGGGAACGACGGCGACGACGACATCGACGAGTCAGGGGCCGACGACGACCCACTCGACAGGGACGCCCTGTTCATCGGGCTCGGCGACGCCGTCATCCCGACGGTGCTGGTCGCCAGCGCGGCGTTCTTCGCTCCGGTCGGCGTCCCGGAGATAGCAGGTGTGGCCCTACCCGCCGTGACGGCGAGCATCGGAACGTTCGTCGGGTTGGCGTTGCTCATCAGGATGGTCCTGAAGGGCCGAGCCCACGCGGGACTGCCGCTTCTCAACGGTGGCACGATAGCCGGCTATCTCGTCGGCGCTCTTGCGAGCGGCCTCACCCTGGTCCAGGCGCTCGGGCTAACCCCGTACCTCTAACGGCCAGTCAGCGCCTCGCTCGCCGGCGAAAAGTGTAGTTCTTCACCGAGCCCTTGCTCTCGCGCTCGCTCGTACAGGAGCTTCCCAGCGGCGACGGTCTCGATTCCGGTCCCACCACTGTCGAACATCGTTATCTCGTCGTCAGACCGACGCCCCGGGGCCTCGCCGGCGACGACCTCACCGAGTTCCGCGTGGATGTGGTCCTCGTCGACGACGCCCTCCTCCACGGCGTGGATGAACGACCCCGCATCGTTCATGACGCGGTCACGGAGGTCGGGGACGTACGTCGCCCGTTCGATGGTCGTCGTGTCGACCTCGCGCGCCGACGCATCGTACTGGCCCATCGCAGTGACGTGTGCCCCGTCTGCGAGCAACTCCCCGTCGAAGACCGGTTCCCTGGCCGTCGTCGCCGTGATGACGACGTCCGATCCTTCGACGGCGGCCGCGCTCGTCGCGACCGCACCGACGGTCGCGTCCAGTTCCTCGTTCATCTCCGCCGCGAAGCTCTCGCGGTTGTCCTTCGTCGGCGAGTAGACGTTCACGCGGTCGAGGTCTCGGACCGTGGAGACGGCCCGGAGCTGGCCGCGTGCTTGCGCACCGCTCCCGACGAGTCCGAGTGTCGTCGCGTCCTCCCGTGCGAGTGCGTCCACGCCGACGGCCCCAGCCGCACCGGTCTTGAACGGATTCATGCTCGCACCGTCGAGCATCGCGAGCAGTTCACCGGAGTCAGAATCGAACAGCGGGAGCACGAATTTGGCGTCACGGTTCGCGAACCCTGCGGCGTACATGTAGCCACCCATGACCCCCGATTCCGGCAGAATCGCGGTGTAGCCGGTCAGCATGCCCCAGGGGTCGTCGTTGGTGAGTTTCGTCCGCGGATTCGCGGGCGCGCCGGTACCACGTTGTCGATAGCCCTCGCGGACGGCATCGACGTACTCGGCAGGCGTCGCTAGTCCAGCGAGCTCGTCGCTTCGGAGAAACAGCGTCGTGTCATCGTCGCTCATGGACGAGACTTCGGGTGGAGAGTCCTTAGAGGTAGGGGAGAATCAGTCTGCGACCTGGATATCCGCCGAGGTCGCCGACTTGGTCGTTGCGGCCGAATCGTCGTCCGTCGGTGGGCTCACGAACATCGCGTGCCCGATGAGAGCGACTGAGACGACCGAGGCGAGCGGAACAGCGGTCGTGAGCGAGAACCCGAAGCCTGCGAGAAGCACCGTGATACCTGCCAGTGCAATCGGGATCATACCAAGTACGTAGTCATAATATCCGGCCATATCTATCATAAACTATGTGAGACAACCATATAAGTGTTTCCCATATCCATCGTGTTGGATAGGTAGTAGCTTAGCTGGCATTTATGGTATGGTTCATTGGTGAATTC
>JARUKX010000042.1 GCA_029688825.1 Haloarculaceae archaeon H-GB1-1
CGACCTGGGTGAGCACGCGAAGACGATGTACGACTGGTCGAGTGACATGGGCGAGTTCATCGAGCGGATCGGTGCCGTCCTCGAGGTCCTCGGCGACGGCGATACGATACCGTTGGAATCGGTCGCCCTCGGTCCCGTGATCGGTCGTCTGAAAGACCGCTTCGCCGAGACGTACCCCGACGTCACCTTCACTTTCGAATCCGAGTCGGACGCGGCCGTCCTCGCCGACGAGATGTTGGTCGACGTGCTGGGAAATCTCGTCCACAACGCTGTGACTCACAACGACGCGGAACGACCGACGATCGACGTCGCCACCGAAAGTGACGGTGAGACGGTCGAGATTCGCATCCGGGACAACGGGCCGGGCGTTCCCGACCGGATCAAAAACGCCGTCTTCGACCAGGGACAGTCCGGTCTCCATACGGACGGCGTCAACCACGGGTTCGGGCTCTACTTCGTGCGAGCGAAGCTCACCCACTACGGTGGCGCCGTCACGGTCTCGGACAACGAGCCGCGCGGCGCGGTGTTCGAGCTGACGCTCGCCGACGCATCGAACGGTCGCTGAAAAACGTCGTTCGAACGCGGAGCCGTTACTCTTCGCCGAGTTCTTCGACGATCTCGTCGGCGTCGACGTCGGCGTCTTCGAGCGCGGCTTCGAGGTCTTCGCCGCCGGGGCCGCCAGCGCCGCCCATCATGCCGCCCATGCCGCCCATCATGCCGCCCATGCCGTCGAGCGTCTCCTGGACGACGACGCGGTCCAGGTCGAGGAGGTCGGTGATCTGCTGGGCGATCTGCTGTTTGCCCATCATCCACTGCTGGTTCATCGATAGCTGCGGGGTCGCCTCGATGTACAGCGTCTCCTTCTCGACTTCGACGGTCTCGTACTCGGGTTCGGACTCTTCGTCCTCGTCGTCGTCCTCGGACTCGACGAGCTGCTCCTCCTCGACGGTGTCCGTCTGGATCCAGACCTCCAGCTCCGTGTCGAGCATCATCGAGATGAGGCCAGCGGCCTGCTCCTCGCGGTCCTCGACGGTGTCGAGCACCTCGTACTCGTACTCGACGTCCTCGCCGGCGAGCGGGTGGTTGAAGTCGACGCGGGCGCGGCCGCCGATGATCGTCTCGACGTGACCGTGCTGGCCTTCGAGGTCGACGTGCGCGCCGGGGTAGCGGTCGTCCTCGGGGATCTTGTTCTTGCTGACGGTTCGGACCTCGTCCTCGTCGTACTCGCCGAACGCCTCGGCGGCTGGGACGGTGACGGAGCCCGAGTCACCGACTTCGCTGCCGCGAATCGCTTCTTCGACGGCACCGAAGATGTGGCCCTGACCCAGCACGATGGTGCGCGGTTCGAACTCGCCCTGGTCCGCGACGCCTTCTTCCTCGGCGATCTCGACGTCCGTCGTGTCGACGAGCTGGTCGCCCTCGACCGTGCGAGCGGTGTACGAGAGCTCGACGAAATCGCCGTCCTGCAGTCCCGATTCTTCTTCGGTTTCAGCTTCGGCTTCTTCCTCGACGTCCTCGGCCTCGGATTCGTTACTCATATCCAGACGGTCAGTCGTTGCACTCTTAAGGTCAACGTTTCCACCCGAGTCTCCCACTGTCGTATCGGCTCTCACCAGTTCGAAGTCACTATCAGACCGGTTCGACACGTGGGGGTGCCGGTGAATCGGGCCCCTTTTTCCCGCGGTCGCCGTGGGTCTCGGCATGTACGAAGTCGAGGTCAAGGTCCGCGCGAGTCACGACGCGGTCCGCGAGCGACTCGTCGAACTCGACGCGGACCAGATCGACGAGGTCGTGCAGGAAGACGTCTACTACGACGCGCCCCACCGTGATTTCGCAGAGACCGACGAGGCGTTCCGTCTTCGCCGCGAGCGCGAGGACGGCGACGAGGACGTTCGGATGACGTACAAGGGACCGCTCGTCGAGGCCGAATCGAAGACGCGAAAGGAGTTCGAGACCGGCGTCGACGAGGGAGAGACAGCCGAGAACGTGTTCGAAGCGCTCGGGTTCTCGCCGGCTGCGACGGTCCGCAAGGAACGCGAGCGGTTCGCCCTCGACGGCTACGTGGTGACACTCGACGCCGTCGACGGCCTCGGCGAGTTCGTCGAAGTCGAGACCGAGACGGAGAACGACGTCGAGAGCGCACGAGAGGGGGCCTACGACGTTCTGCGGACGCTGAATCTGGACCCCGGCGAGCAGATTCGCACGTCGTATCTCGGCCTCCTGCTCTCTGACGATGCGTCAGAGTAATCCTTTCGGCCGAGATGGTTTCCGGAAGTTATAGAACCGACGCCGGTAAACGGCGAGGTAATGAGTGAACGGAACATCCGCGTCGAGCCGGCAACGGCTCACGCGGTCGAAGACCAGGACGTGGAGATCGTCGAGCGGAAGGGGATCGGCCATCCCGACTCCATCTGCGACGGCATCGCCGAGGCGGTCTCTCGCGCGCTCGCACAGGCCTACCTGGACCGGGTCGGCAAGGTCCTCCACTACAACACTGACGAGACACAACTGGTCGCCGGCAATGCGGCACCCGCGTTCGGCGGCGGCGAAGTGCTCGAACCCATCTATCTCCTCATCGTCGGCCGGGCGACGAAGTCCTACGAGGGAACGCGCATCCCGACGGAGACGATCGCGCTGAAGGCCGCACGCGACTACCTCTCCGAGACCTTCCCACATCTCGACGTCGGCACCGACATCATCGTCGACGTTCGAATCGGCGAGGGCAGCGGCGACCTCGTCGAGGTCTTCGGCGAGGAGGCCGAAGTCCCGATGGCCAACGACACGAGCTACGGGGTCGGCCACGCTCCGCTGACCGAGACCGAGCAGATCGTCTTCAACACCGAGCGACGACTGACCGGCGAGTACAGCGACGACAACCCCGAGGTCGGCGAGGACGTGAAGGTCATGGGCAAGCGCGAGGACGACCACATCGACGTCACCGTCGCCGCGGCGATGGTCGACGCGTACATCGAGGACCTCGCGGACTACCAGGACGCGGTCGAGAACGTTCGCGAGTACGTCGCAGACCTCGCTACCGAGTACACGAGCCGCGACGTCACGGTTCACGTCAACACCGCAGACAACTACGAGGAAGGAGCTATCTATCTCACGACGACGGGTACCAGCGCCGAGCAGGGCGACGACGGGTCCGTCGGCCGGGGCAACCGCGCGAACGGCCTCATCACGCCGAACCGTCCGATGAGCATGGAGGCGACGAGCGGGAAGAACCCCGTCAACCACATCGGGAAGATATACAACCTCCTGAGTACGGAAATCGCCGAGTCCGTCGCCGAGGAGGCCGACGGCATCCGACAGGTCCAGATCCGCCTGCTGAGCCAGATCGGCCGACCCATCGACGAACCGCACGTCGCAGACGCCAAGCTCGTGACCGAGGACGGCGTCGACGTCGACGACGTTCGCGAGGACGTCGAGGCAGCAATCGACGAGGAACTGGCCGCCGTCACGGACGTGACGAAGCGCGTCATCGAAGGCGGCATCTCGACGTTCTAACGCGGCTTCTTCTCGGGTCGAAGGCTGTTTATTCTCCGCTCGGATACGAGAGCGTATGCATCCACCCGGCGCAGACACGGTCGTCGTCCGCCACGGCGAGATCGGCGTGAAGAGCGAGCAGGTCCGCCGGAAGATGGAGCAACGGCTGTACGACCACGTCCAGGCGATACTCGACGACCGCGACGTGCCGGGGACCGTCGAACAACGGCGGAACCGCCTGTACGTCCACACTGATGAGTCGGCCGTCGAAGCCGCGACCGAAGCGGTGAGCGACGTGTTCGGCGTCGTCTCCGCCAGCCCGGCCGTCGTCGTCGACCCGGAGATGGACTCGATCTGTGAGACGCTTGCCGCCGCCGCCCGCGACCACTACGACGGCGGGAGCTTCGCCATCGACGCTCGGCGCGCGGGTCACGCCGACGAACACGAGTTCACCAGCGAGGACCTCGAACGCCGGGGAGGCAGCGCGGTGTGGGACGCCGTAGACTTCGATCCCGAGGTGGACCTCGACGATCCGGACCTGACCTTCTACGTGGAGGCCAGACCCGACGTGGCGTACGTCTTTCTAGAGAAACGCGAGGGTCCGGGTGGGCTCCCGCTCGGGACGCAGGAGCCGATGGTCGCGCTCGTCAGCGGCGGCATCGACTCGCCGGTCGCCGCCTGGCGAGCGATGAAGCGGGGCATCCCGGTGATCCCCGTCTATCTCGACCTCGGCCGGTACGGTGGCCCCGACCATCGTGCACGGGCCGAGGCGACCGTCTCCGACCTCTCGCGCTACGCTCCCCACCACGACATGCGACTCCGGGTGATTCCCGCGGGCGACGCCGTCGAGCGTATCGCGACGAGCGTCGAGAAGGACCGGATGCTCGCGTTCCGGCGGTTCATGTTCCGCGCGGCGGAACGCGTCGCCCGGGACGAGAATGCCGTGGGAATCGTCACCGGCGAGGCCGTGGGCCAGAAGTCCAGCCAGACGACCGCGAACCTGGCGGTCACGAGCGAGGCGACGACGCTCCCGGTTCACCGCCCGCTGTTGACGGCGGACAAGACGGACATCACCGAGCAGGCGCGGGCCATCGGCACCTACACGGAATCGACGATCCCCGCCGGCTGTAACCGTCTCGCGCCGTCGTTCCCGGAGACGAACGCCGACCTCGACGAGGTTCGCGAGGTCGAACCCGACGAGCTATTCGAGTTGGCCCGCGAGGCCGCCGCGAGCGTCGAAGTCACCGACCCGTTCGAGGGGTAGCGAAACCGCTTTCCGCCGCCGCCGTGTCTCCTCGTCCATGACGCGGGTCTGTCTCCTCGGGTCCGAGGACGTGAACCTCCGCTACGAGCTGTTCTCCCGGGAGACCTCTCGGGAGGCGCTGGCGACCTACGACCTGCGGGAGCCGTTCGCCAACGCCATCGGCGTCGAGACGGTGAGCCTCGGCGCGGCGGTCTCGCTGCTGAACGACCTGAACTGGTACCTCGTCAGGTTCGTCGACACCGCACTCGTTCTCGAACCCTCCGTGAGCGAGACGGAGTGGCTCTCCCGAGACCTCGCGCGGGCGGTCCGCGACGGCGACGTCGAGCCCGACGAGACCGACCGATTTCTGAAGGTCTACGGACTGGCGACGCCCGAGGACGACGAGTTCGCCGAGGACGCTCCGTCAGAGCTCGTCGAACCGATGTTCGTCACCCGCACCGGCGACGACATCCCCGACTACGACCTGCGGGACGTCGACGAGACGCTGGTGGTTCGGGTGACCGAGTCCGAGTTCGGTGCCTGAGCGTCGGGCTTCCTCTCCGTACTACTCAGTCGTCCGCGAGGCACCCCGTTTCTGGGTCGAGGCTCCCCGTTCGCGCGTAGAGGCCGGAGACGAGAACGCCACCCGCGAGCAGTGGGACGACGGCACACCCGAGGAAGATTATCTCGAACCCGAGCGTGTCGAGGAGCGGCAGCGTCACCATCGGCCCGAGTCCGCCACCGAGGTCGCCGAAGACGTTGTTGGTCCCCATCGCGCGCCCCATTCGGTCGCTCGGCGTCAGATCCGTCAGCAGCGCCATGAGCGGGCCCATCGTCCCTCCCTGGCCGGTCCCGACGAGCACCGAGCCGAGCGCCACCGTCGGGAGCGTCTCCGCCACTGCGAGCAGGGCGAATCCGGCGAACGACACCCCGAGGAACGCGACCAGTGTCGGCGTTCGTGAGGCCTGCAGGTCGCTCGCCTTGCCGCCAGCGAGCGTGAACGCCGAGGCAGCGACGACGGTCAGGGCCATCAGCAACCCAGACATGCCCTGTGGGCCGTAGCCCCAGATTCCCACGTTCCTCGCGTCGATGAAGAGGACGAGCGTCGAGAAGAACGCGCCGAGGTACGCGAAGTACAGTCCGAAGTTCACGAACCCGACGAGTAGCGTCGGCGTTGCCGTGTCCAGTTCCCACGGGCGCACGGACGTGCGATGCTCGGAGACGTGCGTTTCTGGGACGAGTGCGTAGGCGACGACGCTCGCGAGCAGCGCGAACCCTGCCGCGAGGACGAACGCGGTCGTGACGCTGTAGACGTCGCTGACGACGCCACCGAGCACGAGACCGGCGGGGAATCCGAGCGTGATACCGCCACGGACGAGGCCCATGCTCGTCCCACGGGAATCGCCGTCGCTCACGTCGGCGGCGATGGTGTACGCGGTCGCGAAGACGACGCCGCTCCCGATTCCCCAGAGGATGCGCGCGACGAGGAACCACGCCGCCGGACGGGCGGCGTCGAGCGCGACGACGTACGCCGCCGTCGCGACGGCCTCGACGAACAGGCCAGCGATGAGTGGTTTCCGCGTGCCGATGCGGTCGACGAGCGAGCCTGCGGGGGCGTTCGCGAAGATGCGCGTGAGCCTGTTGGCGCTCAGGATGAGTCCCACGAGGAACGGTGAGATACCGATGACGCTCCCCAGATTTGGAAGGATGGGGAACACGACGCCGCCGCCGAAGCCGACGAAGAAGGTGCTGACGACGACGGCGACCACGACGGACGTGGAACTGTTCGAGCGCACTGGTGTCGTTCGAACGTCACAGCGAGAGCCGAATAGTTCTATCCCTCTGGTTCGAGCGGCGGTCGAGACGCGGACCGAGCGACGGGAGCCGAGGGCCTCAGTGGTCGGCCTGGAGGACGCGGTCGGTCAGCGCCTCGGCCGCGAGCCCCAACCCGAGGAACGCGACGAACCCGACGGCGATCCAGCTCCAGCCCTGTAGGGCGACTGGAACGACGTCGAACAGGGCGTTCACCGGTGTGTACAGGACGAGCAACTGGAGCGCGAACGAGACGCCCACAGCGGCGAGCAGCCAGCGGTTGGACCCGATGGACAGGTCGTACCTGGAGCGGATGATCTGGATGCGGACCATCTCCACGGAGACGAGGAAGGTGAACAGCAGCGTCTGTGCCTGAATCAGGTCTTCCGTGCGGTCGAGTGCGTAGAAGAACACGCCCAGGCCGGTCAGGCTCATCAGCAGCCCCATCGAGAGAATCGAGGCCATCATCCGGCCCGAGATGACCGGCTCGTCGTGGCTCCGTGGCGTTCGATCGAGAACGTCCGCGGCTCTCGGGTCGGTGCCGAGCGCGAGCGCCGGCAGCCCGTCGGTGACGAGGTTGATCCACAGCAGCATGACCGGCGTCAGGACGAGCGCCTCGGCGTGACCGGCGAACAGGTCCGGGAACAGCACCGCCCCCAGCAGGACGCCGGCGAAGACGACGAGGACCTCGCCCGCGTTCGCGGACAGGAGGTAGTTCACGAACTTCCGGATGTTGTCGAAGATACCGCGTCCCTCCGCGATTGCGTCGCGGATGGTCGCGAAGTTGTCGTCCTGCAGGACCATGTCCGAGGCCTGCTGCGCGACGTCCGTCCCGCGGATGCCCATGGCGATACCCACGTCGGCGTTGCGGAGGGCTGGGGCGTCGTTGACGCCGTCACCCGTCATCGCCACGTCGGCGCCGTTGTTCTGGAGCGCCCTGAGGATGCGGACCTTGTGCTCCGGTGCGACGCGGGCGAAGACCTCCACTTCTTCGACCGCCTCGGCCAGGTCCTCCTCGGAGAGGTCGTCGAGTTCCGGGCCGGAGATCGCCCCGGTCGGGTCGAACCCGATCTCCTCACCGATGGCTCGTGCGGTCTCGACGTTGTCGCCCGTGGCCATCACGACCCGGATGCCCGCTCGGCGACAGTCGGCGACGGCGTCGGCGACCTCCGCTCGCGGCGGGTCGAGCATCCCCTGCAGGCCGAGGAAGGTCAACCCGGATTCGAGGTCCTCGGGGTCCGCGTCGGGGTCCACGTCGGGTTTGCGGGCGAACGCCAGCACGCGCAGGGCCTCGCCCGCGAACTGGCTGTTGCGTTCGAGAATCGCGTCCCGACGCTCGGCCGTCAGCTCGACCGTCTCGCCGTCGACGAGCACGGACTCACAACGGTCGAGAACGACCTCGGGCGCTCCCTTCGTGTACGCGGTGGGCGAATCGCCGTCTGCGACCACGGTCATCCGCTTGCGTTCGGACGTGAACGACACCTCCCTGCGTCGTTCGTGGTCCGGATCGACGCCCGCTTTCTTCGCCGCGACGAGGACCGCGATCTCGGTCGGGTCACCGAGGTAGTCTTTCTCGTCGTCCGCCGCGGCTTCCTCCGCGTTGTTGCAGATCGCGCCACACCGGAGGAGCGGACTGATACGCTCGGGGTCGATCGCCTCGCCGTCGCGCCGGAACTCCCCTTCGGGGGCGAGCCCCGACCCGGTCACCTCGAAGACCTCGTCGCCGAACAGCACGTCGGTGACGGTCATCTGGTTCTCCGTGAGCGTCCCGGTCTTGTCGGTGACGATGACGTCCACCGCCCCGAGGCTCTCGACCACCGGGAGCCGCCGGACCAGCGCGTTCCTGTCCAGCATCTTCTGCGAGCCGAGTGCGAGCGTCAGCGTCACGACGGCGGGCAACCCTTCCGGGACTGCGGCGACGGCGAGGGTGACGCTCACCAGCAGGACCGTGACGGGAGCCGAGGCGGTGGCCAGCAACTGCACGGCGGCGACCACGAGGATGAGCGCCAGCACGCCGTACCCGATGGTCCGGCCGAGTTCGTCGACCTCCTCCTGGAACGGCGTCTTCTCCTCGTCCGCTTCGCTCAACTGCGTGGCGATGGACCCGACCTGCGTCTCCATCCCCGTCTCGACGACCACCGCCTTCGCCCGTCCGCGAACCGCCGTGGTGTTCATGTAGACAACGTTCTCCCGCTCGGCGAGGGGCGCGTCGCTCGGCACGTCGGCGGTCGACTTCGTGACCGTCGAACTCTCACCGGTCAGCGCCGACTCGTCGGTGTGGAGGTCCGTCGTCTCCAGTAGCCTCGCGTCGGCCGGAATCGCGTCCCCCTGTTCGACGAATATCACGTCGCCGGGCACGACCTGCGTCGCGGGAACGGTTCGCTTCTGTCCGTCCCGAAGCACCGTCGCGTCCGGCGAAGATAGCTCGCGGAGTGCCTGCATCGACTGCTCGGCGCGGTAGTCCTGGACGAACCCGAACACCCCGTTCGCGAGGAGGATGAGGCCGATGAGTCCGGCGTCGACGTAGTTCGGCTCCGACCCCGGGAGGAGGCCGACTGCCAGCGACAGTATCGCCGCGAGGACCAGCAAGTAGATGAGGAAGTCCTGAAACTGCGAGACGAATAGCTCCCAGGCTGGCGTCGTCTCGGCTTCACGGATCTCGTTCGGGCCGTACCGTTCCAGCCGAGCCTCGGCCTCGGCGGCGGAGAGTCCGGACTCGAACGACTCGACGTCGAGCCGTTCTCGAACCTCCGTCAGGGACGCGTCGTGCCAGTCCCGATCCCGGGACTCGGATTCCGCGACGGCTCGCGCTGTCATGCTCTCTCCGTCCGTGCGACGGCGTTCGGTCGAGCGAGAACCACGGCGTTCACGCTATCGTGTCGGAGTCCAGGTACAAGATTGTTCGTCTCGGAGAGGACGACGGTGCCGGAGTGTGGACGGAATGTCAGGTGTGGCCGTTCACGTGGGTGGAGGGGAACTACGCACTCCGGCAGGCGAACAGTGCGAGAAGACCGGAATAAAGACAGGACCGACTATGTACGGGGTCAGTCGTCGGCGGGCGAGGCGTCGGTCCCCGCCGGGCGGATGTCTGCGCCTATCTTCCCGGCAGCAGCCTTGTACTCCGGAATCTTCGCCCGCGGGTCCATCGCGTCGTTGGTCAGCTTGTTGATGGGCGCGTCGGGGAAGTGCGGCGTCGACCAGATGACGCCCGGTTTGACGCCGTCGGTCACGTCAGCTTTGAGTTCGACCTCGCCGCGCTTCGTGGAGACGACGACCTTCTCGCCGTCCTCGATGCCCAGTCGTTCGGCGTCGTCGGGGTGGATCTCGACGAAGTTCTCGGGGACGACGCGCATCAGCGTCTCCGAGCGCGTGCTCATCGCACCGGTGTTGTAGTGCTGCTCGATGCGCCCCGTCGAGAGGACGAACGGGTAGTCGTCGTTCTCCATCTCCTTGGGCGGCTGGTGGCGGACGGGCCGGAACTTCCCGAGGCCGTTCTCGGTCTCGAAGCGCTCCTCGTAGAGGTAGTCCATGCCCTCGTCGCCCTCCTCGTAGCAGGGCCAGTGGATGCCCTCCGTGCCGATGGCCTCGTAGGTCATGCCGGCCATGATGGGACAGACCTCGCGGAGTTCCTCGAACACTTCCTCTGCGCCGTCGAAGTCCCAGTAGTTGTCGAGGACGCGGTGTCCGATCTCCGTGAGAATCTCCCAGTCCTGCTTCGTGTTGCCCGGTACGTCGGTGGCCTGTCGCATCCGCTGGACGCGCCGGTCGGTGTTGGTGACCGTCCCCTCGCTCTCCGCCCAGGACTTCGCGGGCAGGACGACGTCGGCGAGTTCCGCGGTTTCGGTCATGAAGATGTCCTGCACGCAGAGGAACTCCATGTTCTTCAGGTGCTCGACGGCCTTATCGGAGTTCGGCTCGCTCATCACGGGGTTCTCGCCCATGACGTGCAAGCCGCGGATCTCCTCGCCAGCGGACTGCGTGATTTCGAGGTTCGTGAGCCCCGGCTCAGCTGGGAGTTCGTCGACGCCCCAGACGTCTGCCGCGTGCGCCCGGGCCTCGTCGTTCGTCGTGTCCAGATAGCCCGGCAGGACGTTCGGGAGTGCCCCGACGTCGCAGGTCCCTTGGACGTTGTTCTGGCCGCGAAGTGGGTTCACGCCCGTGCCTGCACGTCCGAGGTTACCCGTCGAGAGTGCGAGGTTGATGAGGTTCTGGACGTTGTCGGTCCCGCAGGTGTGCTGGGACATGCCCATCCCGGTGAAGATGGCCGAGTTCCCGGCGGTGGCGTACGCCTCCGCCGCTTCTTCGATGAGGTCCAGGTCGACGCCCGCCGTATCGGCGGCCTTCTGTCGGTCGAAGTCCTCCAGTTTGTCCTTCAGCTCGTCGAAGCGCTCGGTGCGCTCGTTGATGAACGCCTCGTCGTACCAGCCGTTCTCGATGATGGTGTCGAGGACGGCGTTGAGAAGCGGAATGTCCGTCCCCGGCTTGAGCCGGAGGTGGATGTCCGCGTCGCGCGTCGTCTTGTTCTCGTGGGGGTCGACCTGGATGACGGTCGCGCCCTCCTGGGCGGCCTTCTTGAAGTAGACGGAGTGGGCGATGACGTGGTTCTCGGCTGGATTCGCGCCCTGAATCCAGTAGACGTCGGCCTCGTCTTTGAGGTCCTGCATCGAGTTCGTCATCGCGCCCTTGCCGAGGCTCTCGCCGAGCGCGGCGACCGTCGACGCGTGGCACATCCGCGTGCAGTTGTCGACGTTGTTGGTGCCGTAGCTCCGGGCGAGCCGCTGCATCAGGTAGCTCTCCTCGTTGGTCACCTGCGAGGAGGCGAAAAAGCCCATCGCGTCCGGGCCGAAGTTATCTCTGATGCGGTCGTACTCGCTCTCGACGTAGTCGAGCGCCTCCTCCCACGACGCCTCGCGGAACTCTCCGTCCTCCTTGATGAGCGGCTCTTTGAGCCGGTCCTCGTGGTTGACGACCTGCGGTGACGCACCGCCTTTGATGCAGAGTGCGCCCTCGTTCACCGGTGCGTCGGCCCACCGAGCGAGATTCACGTCGCCTTCCTCTTCGCCTTCCGTGAGACCGAGCCCACAGCCCACGCCGCAGTACGGACAGATGGTGTGGACGGTCTCTGGTTCGTCAGTACTCATGCTCTATACAAAAACGGGGCCTGAACACCCATAAAACCTACCTATACTTAAATTATGTTTGAACTCCAATATTATGCGAGCCAATGTGTCTCACGCGAGGGGTCTGCAGTTTCGAAGACGCAATACGACGTGGTGTTTCCGTTCTGTGTAGCTTCGATCGCGTTCCCATAATAATATTGACTTGAACAATGCGACCGTATTGTTCATTATAAATAGGCCCAAACTATAAGGGGATGGCCTTGATTGATGTTGGCACACACTAATCGGTTGTAGCGAGTTAGCACACCACCCGACGAAATTACCAGAGAACACCAATGGTCAACGTCCCACGCAAGTGCGAGTACTGTGATGCATCGTGGCTCGAATGTGGCATTCCCAACCCCGATAGCAAGTGCAAACGCCTCCGGGAGGGCGTCTGGGAGTGTTATAACTGCCACCGCGTCGTGGACACGACGACCAGCGACACGGCAGCACCGGTCTGAACGACCTCAGTAATCCATTTTCGACGCGTCCGAGTGACTGCGCCGGACCACCTGCTTCATCACCTTCGATTCCGCCCGCCGGAGGTGCTCCGCTGCTGTTCCGGGTGCGCAGCCGAGTTCGTCGGCCACGTCAGTCACCGTTCCGTCCCGCGTGGGTTCGTAGTAGCCCGCTTCGACCGCCGCCCTAACGGCCTCGAGCTGTCGGTCGGTCAGTTCAGTCCTCCCCTCCAATGGCCCAGTCCGGTAGGGTGAGACCTCCAGGACTTCGACGTCGACCCCGTCCGGAACGGACTCCACCGCGGACTGGACGACCGTGGCCGGGCCGACGACGGAGCCATCGATACAGCCGTCGGTCCTGAAGACGACCGGCGTCACCACGACGAGTCCGACGCGCGTCATCGCCGTGAAGAGGTCGCGTTCTGCGCTGCTCAGTTCGTCCTCGGCGTAGGTGTAGAACCGGTCGCCGGGGCCATCAGCCACCTCGAATGCCCCGAGTGACGCCACGTCGGACAGCGCGTCTCGATAGGGGGCTGGATCGCCGCGAGTCCGGAATATCATCGTATTCACGTCGTCGTTGGGTAGCCAGTCGAGCAGTTCCGTCGGTCCGTAGCCGTCGCGTTCGACGATGAACTCGTGCATCGGATGTCGAAACGCCGGGTCGGGATCCAGTCGCACGCGGAGGAACTTCATCGAACCAACGGATTCGCCCGTGTCCGACATAAGTGTCCCTCACATCCGAGGCAGAAACGTCGCGTCCCTATCGGTCGAAGGTGGATTCATGAGCCAGCTCGCCGATGTAGCCGCGACCGACGACGTGGTCATCCCCGACGCCATCGCTCCGTTCGTCCGCGACGTCGACGACCACGGAAACGCGCCCGCTTACGTCGTTCGCGCAGACGACGTTCAGCGCGTGCTCACGCTCTGTCGCGACGAACTCGGATACGATCATCTCGCGTGCGTCACCGCACAGGAGTATCACGACCGATTCGAATCCATCTACCACCTCCGGAGCTACGACGACGCGACCGACGAGGTGAGCGTCGTCGTGCCGACGCCGAAGCACGAACGGACGAGCGAGAGCGCAGCCCCCGTGTTCGAGACGGCAGCGTGGCACGAGCGGGAGGCGTACGACCTGCTCGGAATCCGCTACGACGACCATCCCGACCTTCGACGCATCCTCCTCCCCGAGACGTGGCAGGGTCACCCGCTCTCGCAGGACTACGACCAGACGGAGCCACAGATAGTGCCCTATCGCGAACACGATCGAAACGTCTCGAACCGTGGCGACCGTGACACCATGTTCATCAACGTCGGGCCACATCACCCGTCGACGCACGGGGTCCTCCACCTCGAGGTCACCCTCGACGGCGAGCAGGTCGCCGACGTGGAGCCCGACATCGGGTACATCCATCGCTGCGAAGAGCAGATGTGTCAGTCGGGCACCTACCGCCATCAGATCATGCCGTATCCCGACCGCTGGGACTGGGGTGGGGGTGGCCTGCTGAACGAGTGGGCCTACGCCCGCACCGTCGAGGACCTGGTCGGCGTCGACGTGCCCGAATACGCTCAGGTCATCCGGACGATGGGCGGCGAGCTGAGCCGCATCCTCTCGCACTTCCTCGCCGTCGCCACGTACGCGCTCGACGTCGTCGGCGAGTTCACAGCAGTGTTCCAGTACGGCGTGCGCGACCGCGAGTGCGTGCAGGACCTCCTCGAAGCACTGACCGGCCAGCGGCTCATGTTCAACTACCTCCGCATCGGCGGCGTCGCGTGGGACCTCCCCGACCCTCGCGAGGAGTTCCTGCAGAACGTGCGAGACTTCCTCAACGGGCTTCCGCCGAAGCTAGACGAGTATCACGACCTCCTGACGAGCAACGAGATCTTCCAGATGCGGACGGTCGATACCGGTCACCTCTCGCCGGAATCTGCGAAAGCCTACGGGACGACCGGCCCCGTCGCACGGGGGTCCGGTATCGACTACGACCTTCGTCGTGACGACCCCTACGGCTACTACGACGAACTCGACTGGAACGTCGTCACCGAGGACGGCTGTGACAACTTCGCGCGCGTCCTCGTTCGCCTTCGGGAAATCGAGGAGTCCGCCTACATCGTCGAGCAATGCGCCGAGTTACTCGACGCCTGGCCGGAAGACGAGCGCGAGATACAGGCGAACGTCCCGCGGACGCTCAAACCCGAGTCCGACGCCGAGATCTATCGGGCCGTCGAGGCGGCGAAGGGCGAACTCGGCATCTATATCCGCAGCGACGGTACCGAGAAACCGGCCCGCTTCAAGATTCGCGGCCCGTCGTTCTCCAATCTCCAGGCGCTGCCGATCATGGCCGAGGGCGAGTTCGTGCCCGACCTCGTCGCGACGCTGGGCAGCCTCGACACCATCATGGGAGAAGTCGACCGCTGAGTCGGCGCATTCGATATAGCAGGCGAGAGTTTACGAGTTCGGTCCTCGCCACGTCCTCAGACGAGGATCTCGCCCTTCGTCTCGCGGCCGAAGAGCAAGAGGAGGACGCCCACGGCGACGAGCGCGAAGGCGACGGGCGCGAGCGCGACGAGGTAGCCGAACTCCGCAAGCGTTCCGAAGATGATCGGCCCGGCGGTCGCGGCCACCTTCCCGATCGACCCCGTGAATCCGAGTCCCGTCGAGCGGACCTTCGTCGGGAATATCTCGGACGTGTACGCGTACAGGACGGCCCAGGCACCGAACAGCGCGAAACTCATCGCGTACAACCCGATCTTGAACAGCGTCTCGTTGCCGCCACCGCCTGCGCCGTTCGGAATCGCAGACGCGAACAGGTACGTCGACGCCCCGCCGAGAAGCAGAAATGAACCGAGCGTCCACTTACGCCCGACGACTTCGATGAGGTACGCCGCACTCAACTGTCCCGAGAGCTGGAATATGGCGACGACGAACAGGTACCGATAGAGGTTCGCCACGTACCCTGCCGACTCGACGGTGGTGGGGAGCCAGGTGAAGATGCCGTAGTACGCCAGATTGACCGCGAGCCACAATCCGCTCATCAGAAGCGTGGTGCGTCGAAGGTCGGAGTCGAACAGCCGCGAAAAGCCCACGTTCGGCGTCTCCGATACCGACAGCGAGTTCGGCATAGATTCGAGTCCGGCGTCGTTGAACTCGGCAACCGTCGCCAGTCCGTCCGTCGCCCCCTCGACGTCCCCGGACTCGGCGAGGAAGAACGGTGATTTCGGGAGATAGTAGTAGATCACGAGGACGAGTCCGAGCGGCAGAATGCCCAGTGCGAAGAAGACGCGCCAGGCGGCAATCCCGTAAAACGCCCCGCTTCCCCCGAGTTTCGAGAGGACGACCCAGGCGACGATCACTGTCGCGAGGCTGCCGACGGAGAAGAAGACTTCGAGGAATGTGATGAATCGGCCGCGACTGTCTGTCGGGAGGTACTCCGTCAGATACGACGCACCGGCGACGAGCGACGCACCGAGACCGATTCCCGTCAGGAGGCGGAATCCGGCAGCCGAGTAGAAGCCCGTTGCGAGGGCTGTCGCTGCCGTGAAAACGGAAAACAGCGTGATCGAGACGAGCATGGTCTGTTTTCGACCGATCTCGTCCGCGTATCGGCCGCCGAAGGTGTTGCCGACGATCATCCCCACGAGACTCGCACTCCCCAGAAGGCCAGCGGTGAACCCCGAGAGGTTCCACACGTCGATGAATATCGGTAATGTGAACGAGATTCCCAGTACTGTCATCGCCATCGCAGCCCAGAGACTTCCGATGGTCCCAATCAGAAGCCAGTGAAATCGGCCGATTGGAATCCTGTCGATTACCTCCCCGACAGTTTCCTGACTATCTTCCATGTGAGTACTAGATGGCAATCTCACTCCGAATATTGTTTTCGATACCCACAGTCGGCCTCGGAATGAAATTTCACACCGCCTGTGACATTGCCAGTACTACCATCCAATTGGTAATCAAACAATACTTATTATAATGCAAATACAATATCTTGTGTTCGATATGACTTTCGAAGACGCACTCGCGTATCCTCGCGAACGGGACGACTGGGTAATGACCATCCTCATCGGCGGCGTGCTGACGCTGTTCGGGGTGCTCCTCATCCCGGCGATACTCGTGTACGGGTACGTCATCAGAGCGGTCAGGGACAGCCTGGAGGGTGAGACCGAACCACCGAAGTTCGAGGAGTGGGGTGAGTTGTTCGTCGACGGGATACAGGCCTTCGTCGTCGGGCTCAGCTACATGCTCGTGCCGCTCGTCGTCATGGGTGTCACTGTCGGCGGATCCCTCGTCGCCATCGCGACGGGATCGGAGGCCGGAGCTGCGGCCGGTCTCGCGGGCTTGTTCGGCGGCCTGGCCATCACTGCTGTACTGTCGCTCGTGTTCGGATACGTCGCGGTCGCCGCACTCGTCAACTTCGCGAAAGAAGGCTCACTGAGCGCTGCGTTCGACTTCGGGACCATCCGTGCAGTCGCGCTCGACGGCGACTTCGCCGTGGCCTGGGCGACGTCGATCATCGTTTTCCTCGGTGCCGGTGTCGTCGTGGGAGTTCTGAACGCCGTTCCCCTACTGGGGACTGTCCTCGGGGCGTTCGTGTTCTTCTACGCCGACGTCGTCGCAGCGAACCTCTGGGCAGACGGCTTCGCGCAGGCGACAGAGAGCCAACGGGAAGCCGGCTCGTTCGGCACTGGTGAAGCCGCAGTCTGACCGGCGGCTTCTCCGGATCGAATTTCTTCGCCATCCGTCGCGTTCGAGTGGTATGGCCCGTGTGGCCCCGCGTCGGTGAACGTCGACGGGACGGTCGTACAGTCATCGCTCGACTCCCGAACCGCTCGACAGCCAGTTCGATGACCCGAATGCGATGCTCCTTCTCGACGAGTCGTCGTCCCGCAGCCTCCGGATTTCGACCGGCGGAGCTACTGGCCCGTCAACGAACCGTACGGGGCCGAATTGCCCGTTTGCTGTTCTGTTTCGAACACCACCGACCGTTCCCGAAAGAGAAGCATTTGATATAGCGATATACGATTCATACATTCGAAACCGGACGTACTGGCCGCCCAAAGCCCTCACCAAGACAACACTTACGTCGAGAAACTGTGGAATATATCGCCGATCGAGGGTCCTCCTCTCGGAGAGGCCCACGTCTGTGACCACACTTGCCGAGCAGACGCCGAGAATTGTCGCCTACAGCAACGTGTAGACGTTCGACTCGTAGACCGTGCGGACGCGGCCGCCCCAGTCGTGGGTGTACGTGTCGATGACGTCCTGCGCGACGTCGCCACGGAGGTACTTGACGATGCCGCGGTCGCCGGTTCGATCCCGCATGTGGGTCGTGAAGAAGTGCCTGAAGTAATGGGGCGTCACGTTCTCGGCCGCGCTCGCGCCTGTTCGGTACCACCCCGCCGATTGTGCATGCATCCGAACCGTTCGACGGACCATCGCGGGGGTCAGTCGCCGGCCCCATTCGTCCGTCGTACTACAGAACACCGGCTCCGCCGGAGACCGAGCGTCCGGTCTGGCGAGGAGCCACCGACTCAACACCGATTTCAGCTCGGCGTCCACTGGAATGACAGTGTCGCGCTTTCGCTTGTTCGACGCCGTTCGCGTCTCACCGTTGTGCTCGGCACCCCGGGCCGGGTCGTTGTCGACGAACAGCGAGTCCGGGCGGCCGGCGATTGCGACACGGGGGTTGACGCCGTCGGTCGGCACGCCGTCGAGGTGGAGGTCCTGCAGGTCGAGATTGCAGAGTTCGCCGACGCGCATTCCCGTCTTCAGCAGCGTGACGAAGATGGAGCGGTCGAGTGGGTGAGTGATATCGGTCAGGAACGATCGCATCTCGTCGAGCGACACGTCACGCCGGGTCGGATCGGTATCGATGCTCTCGTCCATCTCCTCTCGGACGAGCGCCATCGGATTGGCGTCGAACGCACCGACCTGCGTCATGTACGAGTAGAACCGATGGAGGTAGGACGCGTACGTCGCCACGGTACTCGGTGAGCAGTCGTCCCGGAGCGAGTGAACCCACGCCATGCACTCCCGACGACCGACGGAGCCGAGCGAATCGACCGCCTGGCCCGTCGTCGTCGGGTCGGTGACGAACGACTCGAACTCACGGAGGACGCGCTCGTACGCGTCGAGGGTACGCTGACTCTTGCCGTGGAACGTCAGCTCGTCGACGTAGTACTCGATGGGGTCGTCGTCGGGGTCGAGTTCGTCACCGACGGTTCCCATCGGTCCCCTCCAGTAGCGTGTAGCCACCGTCCCGCCCGCTGTACTGGATCTCGTTGGCTTGCTGCAGTTCGCCGAGCGCCGCGTCGAGGCGGTCTTCGATGTCCTCAGAGAGGGCCTCGACGAGTTCGTCCCACGACGCTGGCCCCCGTTCGCGGAGAATCCCGCGCACCCGGTCTTCCACCCCGTCGACCCCAGGGGTTTCGTCCCGAGAAGCGCCTTCCTCGACGGCGGGTTCGAACTTCCGTCGACCGGCCTGAACCATCGACCTGACGAACTCGCTCTGGGTCATGTCCAACCGGTCGGCGTCCTCGGCCCACTCGTCTTTTTGGTACTCGGGAACGTACGTCTTCACGACAGTCCGCTCGGTGTTGCCCTGCTCGGTCATCGTTCGTTCATCTTCTGCCAGGTACATCAATTTTCCCCAGGTCCGACGATAACTATTCTTATCGATTAGTCTGTGACCACTATTTCGACCCAATCGTCAAAATATGGTACTAGATAGGATATTAGCGTCCTATATAATGTATGGCCTATATGTCTGCGGCAGATTTGGGGTCAGATACAGTATATTATCAGTCGACTTACGGTATGTTGGCCTCACCCACACTCCGAAGCAGCTCGTTCCAGTACTGGCCGGTACTGTCCTCGGGATCGAATGAGTGGTGCGGGTGTCACGACACGAACTACTTCGTGACGCCGGTCCAGTCCTGGCTTGGGTCGCGCTGAAAGAGTTCACCCGACCGCTCGTCGTCGATGGTGCCCCGGTGGGGCGGTCGTCGAGCCAAATCTACCCTGCCTGCAGTATCGTCGCCGACGCGACGGACACGGTGGGTGGGACGCTGGGCAGTCGGCCGATCTGTTGCTCGGCTCATACTGCGAAATCGCTCGACCGACGGTTTCGTCGATCCCTGCCTATCGCGAATCACTAGACGGACGGTTCCGACTCACGCTCGTGTCTGAGACGCACGTTCGGTGGTATGGTGGACGGACGAATACCGTTATCCAAAACTGTCAGATGAAATGGTGAAGTAATTATTCATTTCCAGAAAATCGAGCGTGCTACCGAACACGTAAATCCTATACCGCTATATGCAACGTCCGATTCCGTGATTCGACTCGGCGTGTATTTTGTCGGACACGATTGCCGGAGACTGCTATCCAGTCGACCGACACCTCGCCGTCGAGTTGCAAAGGTCTCCTACTCACGTTGAACCCGGTCAGGTCTGCGTACAGTCCCGCATTCGTGTTTACACGTCGACCTCCACGTATACCGTCGGTGCGAACGTGTGTTACAATGTGACAGTGTGGTCGGTGTGACGGCCGACCGAGTCGGCCGTGCCCGACCCTCGACCGCACACTGACAGTCCCCCATCCATGACACGAGGTACGCATGATTCGGCGTGTGGTATCGACAGACGAACGATGCTTCAGGCGGTGGGAGGCTCCGCCGTCGCGGCGGCGCTCACCGGCTGTAGCACACTCATCGAGGAAAGCGGGTCGACGAACCAGTCCAGCAACGGCGGCGGGAGCGTTCCCGAAGAACCGATTCAGGCGGGTCTGCAGACCTTCACGGAGGCCGGCCGCCGTCCTCGGACTCCAGGCGCAGTACGGGGCCGAACTGGCCATCCAGCGCATCAACGAAGCCGGTGGCGTGGCCGGGCGCGAAATGAAACTCGACGTCGCCCTGCCGTCGCAAGAGGTCGTAGCCACGCATGTTCTGATGGTTTCGAAGGGTGCCGAGCCCGTCGTCGAGGGCGGCTCTATCGGCCCCGGAGACCATGATTCGAGTCTCCAGTTCCTCGCTCGCGGGGTTGAAGTCCCACTGCGTGGCGTGGAAGGAGACGTCCGTCTCGTCGGTCGTGTCGACGTACGGACAGTCGTACTGGACCATATCCAGTTTCAGTGTTATCATGTACCACGCCCTCCGACAGTAGGTACCCGATCCGTGGATGAAATTGTTACATCGTTGTCGGTACGAGTGTCCTCCCGCACTCCCACGACCGAGTGACCGCGGTTCCCGTCGTGCAGCGAGATCATCGCTGCTCGTCACTCACATTTGCCATACGATTTATCTGGAACTCGAACCAAACCCGCGTGTGAGCGACGACCAACCGGAGTTGGACCGGGGCCCGAGAGCAGCCCGAAACCAGCTCTACGCCATCATGGACCAGGATACCGGGCTGCAGGAGAAAGCAGACCGTGCTCTCGCGGTCGGCAAATCGTATCTTGGGGCCGAAAACGGACACCTCACGTACGTCGACCCAGCTCTCGAACACTGGGAGGCGATAGCGAGTACGGATTCGGACGACGGTACGTTTCCGCCGGGACTCACGCTGGACCTCGACGCGACGTACTGTCGGCGAACGGTCGAAGACGACGCCTGTATCGCGCTCCACGACGCTCCGAATCAGGGGTGGGACGACGACCCGGCGTTCCAGGCCCACGGTCTCCACTGTTATCACGGCGTTCCGGTGACAGTCGGTGAATCGACGTACGGAACCGTCTGCTTCGTCTCCGAATCGCCCCGGGATGAAGCGTTCACGAGAGACGAGACGATGTTCGCCGAGCTGATCGGCTATCTGCTCGGTCAGGAGATCGAGCGGAGCCTCGACGAGGCGAAACTGACCGAGCGACAGCGGCTCGTCGAGGTGCTCAACCGTGTCTTCCGGCACAACCTACGCAACAAGCTGACCGTCGTCAGAGGAAACGCAGAGTACCTCCACTCCAGTGCGGACCATCGCGCAGATAGAATCGATGCCATTACCCAGGCAGTCGAGGATCTGCTGGAGACGATCGAATCCGCGCGCGAACTCGGCAGTCTCGTCATGGAGTCACGGGATCCGCTGGCCCTCGACGTCGAAGCGATCAGTATCGACGTCGCAACGCAGGTCCGGGAGACGTTCCCCGAGGCGTCGATAGGTGTCGAAGGCGCTGGCGAGGGTACGGCGACGACTATCAGAGCCTCTCCGATACTGGAACTCGCCCTCCGTGAGCTCGTGGAGAACGCGGTCAAACACGGGGGATCGTCGCCTTCGGTGACGATTTCTTTCGCTCACGACGACCGCTACCTCTGTATTCACGTGACCGACGACGGACCCGGACTCCCCGAGAACGAGCGGCGGATCATCCGCCGCGGTGACGAGACGCCGTTGCGACACGGGAACGGGCTGGGTCTGTGGCTGGTCCAGTGGACGGCACAGCGGCTGGGTGGTGACGTCGACGCGTCGGTGTCGTCCGCGGGCACTACCATCACGCTCCGGCTTCCGTACGGACCGACGCGGATCGAATCCGTCCAGGAATGAGCAACACCGTGGGGCGCGGTGTACATGTCCACGTCCAGGTTTTCGGGCGTCTGCACCCAACTAGATACATGTGCCTGACTCTGTCACGCACGACCGACTCGAAGCCCGGCCCGTGAGCGAGGAGACCTTCTTATTCGTCGACGACCCACATTTCGACGCGGAGAACGGCTGTATCGTGACCGGCGGCACGTCCGGAATCGGACGCGCAACGGCGCTGGCGATGGCCGCGAACGGGCTGACCGTCGCCGCGACCGACGTCGACGAGGTCGTCTGGGCGAAACGGCGTCGATGGCCGACTCGCTCGATCCGTCGGGGACCATCGAGACGATTCCCGCGGATCTCACCGACGACGCCGACCTCGAAGCGATCGTCGAGGCTGCGGCCGGATTGGGGACAGTGTGATACCTGGCGAACGCCGCGGGGATGCAACACATCGACGCCATCGAGGACTTTCCGATGGAAACGTACGACCGAATGCATCAAATCATGCTTCGAGCCCCACTCGCCCTCTCGAAGCAGGTCGTTCCACACGTTCGGCGGACCGGCGACGGCGTCGGCGTCGTCGGGAACATGGCTTCGGTCCATGGCCACTACGTTACCGCCGACGTGGTGGGATACAACGTCTCGAAGTTCGGGCTTCGGGGGCTGACCCAGTCGATCGCCGCCGAGGGTGGCGACGGCCTCCGCTCGTTCTCGGTGAGCACTGGCTACGTGAAGACGCCGCTCGTCACCGACCAAATTCCCGACACAGCCGATCAGCGCGGCCTCTCGGTCGACGAGGTCATCGACGACGTGATGCTCGGCCAGTCCCGCGTCAAAGAGATGATGGACCCCGTCGACGTCGCCAATCTGTTCGTCTTCGGGTTCTCGACGCACGCCCAGCACCTCAACGGGGGCGACCTACTCTTCGACGGCGGGATGACGTTGACCTACGAGTGAGCAGGGCGGGTCCGTATCCGTATCGGCGCTCTATCGGTCGATTAGCCAGAAACGACAGCTAACAAGCATATGTAATCCGTCAATCATCCGTCTCGCCCCAGACTCATAAACTATATGTCGATATACAGAATGGCTGGCGTTCGACGATCCCGTTGCCAGTTCGGATTTCTACAAACTGCTTTTCAGTGACCTGTAGAGGTGCGTTATTCCGCATTTGCCCTTGCAGCGGAGATCCCGAAACAATTCTCAGAGAATGCAAGCGGTTTAGGAAGCGACTGAGCGAACGAGAGTATTAGTCCTCGGACGTCATCGAAGTTGCTGGTTCCGGAGGAGTAGGAGAAGGTGGCTCGTGCGTTCCGAACTCAGGGTGGGTCTCTTCCATCCAGACGTACACGACTGCACCAGACGCGAACATCAGGAGTGCAGTCATGTAGAATGCAGCCTCGGCGTTCACGAACTCCATCGAGAGGCCGATCAGGATGGCTCCGACGGCATAGCCGGAGTCGCGCCACATCCGGTAGACGCCCATCCCTGCAGACCGCCACGTCGGGTGGGCGGCGTCGCTCGGCACAGTCATCAGGTTCGGATACAGTAACGCCATGCCGAGACCGGAGATACCGGCCAAAACTGCCCACGCGAGATACCCCTCGACGAGTACCATTCCAAGGACGCCGGCACCGGCAAGGAACATGCCCCAGATGACGGGCGGCCGGCGACCAATACGATCACCGAATCCACCGGTCGCAATCTGGAGGAAGTACATCGCGCTGTGGACGCCGACGACGACACCGACAGCCGCAATACCAAGGCCCTGGCTCACCAGATACAGCGGGACGGCGATCCAGAACAGGGTATCCACGAAGTTCTCGATGTGTCCTGCCTGAGCCGCAGCGAACAGCGTCTTGTCACCGTAGGTCGCTCGCTTCACCACCTCGTTGAACGGCAGGTTCGCGTCGTGGTGGTCGTCGTCTCCCTCGGCCTGGGCATACTGGACGGTCTCCTCGATCAGGAAGATCGAGATGAGGAACGCCAGCACGACGACGACGGCGAGGAAGTAGAACGGCTCCGGCCGGAGGCTCCACTGGCCGGCAATAACGCCAGTAAGCCATGCCCCGACGGCAACGCCAGTGTAGCCGAATGACTCGTCGATGCCGACCGCAAGGCCACGCTGCTCGGGTCCTGCGAGGTCGATCTTCGCGTTGATCGCCATACTCCACGTCAACGCTTGGTTGATACCGAGCAGGATGTTCCCGACGGTGATCCAACCCCAACTCGGTGCGAAGATGAGGATGACCGGCAAGGGGAGTGCCGTCGCCCACCCGGCGACGAGTACTGGCTTGCGGCCGTACTCCTCGCCCCATTTGCCAGCGTAGAGATTGAGGATCGACTTCACGATTCCGAACGAGACGACGAACGAACCGATAACCAGGAACGACTCGACGCCGAGTACCTCTTCGCCCAGAACGGGGACGACGGTCCGTTCGGACCCGATGGTTAGGCCGGTGGCGAACACCAGCAGGACGTGGAGTGAGAACTGCCCGAGATGCTCGCGGATTCCGTGTTCGATTTCGGTACCTGTTCGCATGGATCACTCCGCTGCGCAGTTGTTGGGCCCCAGTTCCAACTCGGCCAGTTCGTCCGTAGGGACCGATTCCTGTCCCACGTTCGTCCGCTTGACGCGTTCGAAGTTCGGGGGGTGATCCGGGATGTCAGAAGCGAGTTCGCGGGTGAACTCCGCCCGGTCACGACCGAGATCGTCGTTCCGTTCCGCGACCTCCGCAAGGGTCGCGGTCACCGGAGGTTCGGGCGAGCCAGGATCGTGTGCTGGCAGGATCAACGCGTCGTCCGGCTGTTCGAGCAATCGCTGGAGGCTCTCGTAGAGCGTCGCCGCGTTCTGCTCGACGTCGGAATCTTCGATTCCCGCTTCGACACCGAGTTCGACGCGGCCCACGCTCTCGTGGAAGAGCGTATCGCCCGTGATCAGGGCTGCGCCGACGATGTCGAACGAGACGCTCCCCTCGCTGTGTCCCGGTGTGTGTATACCCTCGATATCAAGACTCCCGACCGACACAGTCTGTCCATCCTCGACCGGCGTCGCGTCGATGGCGAGTGCATCCTGCGGGTGGAGATAGTAGGGGACGCCGTGACGGGCGGCGAGTTCTGCCGCACCCGAGACGTGGTCGGCGTGGGCGTGCGTGTCGAAGACGCCGACGAGTTCAGCGTCGTTCTCCTCGACAATCGCCTCGTATTCGTCGAGATAGTGCGACGGGTCGAAGACAGCGGCTTCACCATCGGAAACGAGAACGTGCGAGAGGCAGCCCTTCCCTGGACGTGCGACCTGAATGAGCGTCCCATCGAGATCTGCGGGCACCTCCGCGTGTCGGTGGACACGGCTCCAGCCGTTCATCCCGTCGGTGAGGGTCACCGCATCGTAGTCTAACTCTTGGAGGACGTCTGTCGCGGTTTGAGAGACGACGCCTGCGGCACAGACCGTAACCATCCGCTCGTCACGGGGAAGATCTGAGAGTGCCTCCCTGGCCTGTTCAGGGTCGTTAGTCAGTTCGTCGTAGACATCGACGTTGATGCTGCCCCGGATATGCCAGTCCTCGAAATCCGCTTCGTGGCGAATATCGAGGACGAGCGGTTCGTCCTCACCATCTCGCAATTGATCGCTGAGTTCTTCCGGCGTTATCTCCTGCATCGATATTCCTGACTAGTGGGGAAATTTGCATATAGGCGCTGCCGGACATGACCGGCACCGTTACTTCTTCCCAGCCCGAAGTCGATCGTATGAGTCTGTACGAGGCATCAATCCGGGTCAAACACGAGTGTCCGTACCGGGAGATCTCTGAGCGCCACCCGGACCTGACGATACGTGAATGGCCGCTGAGCGATTGCCAGGTGCTCGAAATCACCTCCGAGACGACGCCGACTGATGAGCTACTCGATGAGATCAGTCAGCTGGGGACCGTCCTTCACGAATCGGAGGGCGAAGGCGGGTATCACGTCGTCACGCAGTCGTGTCTCTGTTCATTGGAGCAGTCCATCATCGACCGCTTTGAGGAGCACAACTGTCTGTATCAGTCGCCGACGATCTACCGCCAAGGCTGGGAACACTACACGGTGGTCGCGTTCGACAGTGAGGACATCCGTGAGTTACTCGGTGATCTGCGATCCGACAGAGAGATCGAACTGCTCTCGAAGACCTCGATCTCGGAGACGCAGATCCCCCACAGTATGCTGGCTCCGGCGAGTGAACTGTTCGAGGACCTCACTGATCGACAGCTAGCGGCACTTCAATTAGCGCTGGAAAGCGGCTACTACGAACAACCGCGGAAGACCTCCCTTCGAGAACTGGCCGAACAGACCACCGTCGCTCGTTCGACGTACGAAGAGCACCTCCGGAAGGCAGAGAACAAACTCCTCACGAACGCTGGCCAGTTCTTGCGACTGGTTACTGCGACATCGACGGCGGACCCACTGCAGGTAGAACCGACCCGACAGGCTGAGCAGGCTGCCGACTTGTCTGCCCCCAATTCACCGGGGTGAACGTTCGACTACCCGACGCGAGTGTCAGAGAACGGATCCAACGCTCCGTATTCCTTGTGGGGATCGCTAGACGGAGGTAGACGAGAGGTGTGCATTCTGCGAATCGCGTATCTTCGCCCACGACCCCATCCGTGTCCGTGACTGCGAAGACGACTGTGGATCACCGGTACACTTCTGTAACTACGCCCGTCTCTCGGCATCCATAGCCGAGAACAGCCTTACCACGGGCGATGCGTGGGGGTGGAACCCCGACGAAAACAGCGATCGGTAAGTGGGCATCTGGGTGGGGTCACAGACTGAGCTCGTAAATCGTTCCCGGAGTCGAGACCGTCGAACGACCGAGGCCATCGGTTCGCGAGCCGCATCGCTCGGAGAGGATTTCTGGCGGTGAATCCGCCCGGGTGAGCCTCGACGCTCAGCGCCGTTCGACGGTGAACAGGTCGTCGTCGGTCAGGACCGTCCCGACGCGGTCGTGCCAGTCGGCGCTGAAGGCTGCTCGCTCCTCCTCGCTGGCCGTGCCGTCGAGGAGCTTCGAGAGGTACTGTGTTCCGGGCCCTCCCTCCGGGACGTCGGCGACGTGGTAGGTGACCTGGACCGTCTCGTCGACGTCGGTTCGTCGGAACCGGAACGCGGGCTCGTCGTCCGCGAAGTCGCCGAAGGACAGGAGGTCCGTTCGGCCGCCGTGCCCACCGGCCAGGCCGCCGAAGCCATCTTCCTCGGCCGCACCGGTCACGTACGAGACGAGGCGGGACATCACGCCGTACGTCGGATCGTTCTTCGGGCCGCCGCGGTGACGGCCACCTCGCTGCGAACGGGGTCGGTATCCGGATAGAGGGCGTCGAGGCCGACCTGTGTGATGCGGAACGCTCCGGCTGCCGTCGGGCAGGAGTGCCCAGCGGCTTTCACGACGTTCTCGTAACTGACGACGAACGGCTGGCCGGGTTCGAGGACGGTCAGCGTCTCGGCGACGGGGTCGCGGATGCGAATCGGCTCGACGTGGTCGTAATCGACGGTCCAGTGCTGCCGGTCGGTGTTGGATGCTGTGTTCATGGGTCTCAGTGTCGCAGTAGTCGCATGCCGTTCGAGATGACGAGCAGGACGCTCCCTTCGTGGACGAGCATACCGCCCGCCAGGTGGACGACGCTGGTCAGGACGCCGGCGAGCAGCAAGCCCACCGTTACTACGGCGACGGCGACGTTCTGCATCACGTTCCCCCGGGCCGCCTCGTCGCGGTTCTCACCGAGGACCTCGCCGTCGACGGGTAGCTTCTCTCCGGGGCGGACGAGGACGACGTCTCCCGGTTCCACGTCGAACGCGGACACCTCGACGAGGTCGTCGTCGCGCCTGACGAGCGCCGTGTCGGGGGCCAGTTCGAGGAGCTCCGTCAGCGCTGCGCGCGTCTTGCGCATCGTCCGCCCCTCCAGGTAGCTCCCGAGGCTGAACAGGAACACGACCGCGGCGGCTTCCCAGTACTCGCCGATACCGATCGCGCCGATGGCGGCCATCGTCACCAGCGTCTTGATGCCCACCGTCCGTTCCCGAAGTTCGTAGAGGGCCGCCTTCGCGACGTCGTACCCGCCGACGAGCGTCGCGGCGAGGAGGACCGCAACGCCGATATCGTCGAAGCGAGTGACTGCCCCGACGCTCCACCCGGTTGCGTACAGGAGGCCGCTCGTTGCCGTATGGATGGCTTTCCGGTGGGTCCGGTAGTACTGCTTCGGCTTCATCTCTCACGCAGGTCGCGGCGTGTAGCCCTGCTTCTCGATGGTCGTCTCGAACGTGCATGCGTCGGCGACGGTTGGGTCGTACGTGATTTCGACTCTACCGGTCGCGTAGTGGACTGCGACGTCGTCGACGCCGTCGGTGCTGGCGAGTGCTCGCTCGACGGTACTCGCACGGGTCGGGCAGTCGAAGTCCAGGACACGGAACTGGGTCGTTTCGGTCATTCGTGTTCGGTTGGACGTAGGTTCGACTCGCGAATAAGTATTGTTTACATGATAATTTTTGTGAACGGGCGCGAGTCGTTAGACCGGTGAAACGGGCCGTCTAGGCGGACGGCGTTCGTCTCAACGCCTAAACGCTGGCCGACCCAAGCTGAGGCGATGAGCGAGTTCACAGCAGACGTCCAGTTGACCGATATCGCGGTCCGGGATACCGACGTCTCCGACGCGGTCGACGAACCGTTTCGGGCGATGATACTGGACATGCTCGCCGACGAATCGCGAACCGTGAGCGACATCCACGCGGAGTTGTCACGGCGGGGGTTCGACCGAACCGCGAACACCGTCCGGCATCACGTGAACGAACTCCGCGACGCGGGACTAGTCGAGGTCGCGCGACTCGAAGAACGCCGCGGCGGAACCCAGAAGTACTACCGCGCGACGACCATCGTCCTCTCGTACTCGATTCCGGACGGAAGAGCCGACGACGTCGACGCCCTCGCGGCCACCGTAGCCCCAGCGGTCGCAGACCTCCTCGACGAGTTGCGGACAGATCACTGGGACGAATTGGACGCGATCGTCTCCGAGATGGCTCCGTGCGAGCACTGTCGTACCCAGAAGTACGAGACGCACCTGCTGTTGACGATTCTGAGACGGGCGTTCGTCCGCGCCGAGACGTGATCGTGTCAGGACCACCAGCGAGGTTAACAACTCGGAGTCGATTTTTTATTAATTATTGTTCTGTAAACGCCACTATCTAACAGCCGTATTAATAACTCGTGAGTTGCTACGGGGAGGTAATGACGACAGACGCCGAGCGGCGGGAGACGACGATACGGATACGCGTCCCCGAGATGGATTGCCCCTCCTGTGCCGGGAAGGTGGAGACGAGCGTGTCCACGCTGTCGGGAATCGTGGAGTTCGAGCCGCAGGTGACGACCGGGACGGTCACCGTGACGTACGACCCGACGACGACCGACCGGAACACGATCGAATCCCGCGTCGAGGCGGCCGGCTACGACGTGGTTCGGGAGCCGGCCGACGAGACGATCACGTTCGACGTCCCGGAGATGGACTGTCCCTCCTGTGCCGGGAAGGTCGAGAATGCGCTCGGGGAGACGGACGGCGTCGCGTCGTTCGAGACCGCACCGACGACGGGGACGGTGGAGGTGACCGTCGACTCGGACGGCGAGACCGCCGAGGGCATCGTCGCGGCGATCGAATCGGCCGGCTACGAGGTCGTAGGGTCGAGCCAGAGCGAGGGGTCGCCGACCCGTCAGGACACCTGGACGAGTCCGCGCGCGCTGAAAGCGTACGCCGGCGGCGTCCTGCTGGCGGCAGGTCTCGGCGTCCAGTACGCGCTCACCGGACTCGACGTCTCGCTCCTGTCGACGCCGATTTCCCTGACGGTCGCGGACGTCCTCTTTCTCGTAGCAGCGGCCCTCGGGGGACAGGATATCCTGCGGAACGGCTACTACTCGGCGACGAACCTCAGCCTCGACATCGACTTCCTGATGAGCGCGGCCATCGTCAGTGCAGTGACTGCAACGGTCATCTCGCCATCTGCGCACCTCTACTCCGAGGCAGCGACGCTCGCGGTGTTGTTCAGCGTCGCCGAACTGCTGGAGCGGTACTCCATGGAGCAGGCGCGAAACTCCCTGCGTGAGCTGATGGAACTCTCACCCGACGAGGCGACGGTGAGACGCGGCGGCGAGGAGACGACGGTCCCCGTCGAGGACGTGGCCGTCGGCGAAGTGGTCGTCGTCAAGCCGGGCGAGAAGGTGCCGCTCGACGGCGTCGTCCGCTCGGGTCAGAGCGCGGTGAACGAGGCCCCAATCACCGGCGAGAGCGTTCCCGTCGACAAGACGACCGACGACGAGGTGTACGCGGGGTCCATCAACGAGGAGGGCTATCTGGAGGTAGAGGTGACGTCTGTCGCCGGGACGGACACCCTCTCGCAGATCGTCGACCTGGTCGAAGACGCACAGAGCGAGCAGACCGAGCGCGAGCAGTTCGTCGAGCGGTTCGCGGGCTACTACACGCCGGTGATGGTGGCCGTCGCGGTGGGCGTCGCAGTGATTCCGCCGCTGGCGTTCGGCTGGCCGTGGGTCGAGTGGTTCGTCGCGGGCATCACCATGCTCGTGCTCGCGTGCCCGTGCGCGTTCGTCATCTCGACGCCGGTGACGGTCGTCTCGGGCATCACCAGCGCCGCACGCAACGGCGTCCTCATCAAAGGTGGAAGCCACCTCGAAGCGATGGGGCGAGTCGACGCCATCGCGCTCGACAAGACCGGGACGCTCACTCGCGGCGAGTTGGCGGTGACCGACGTGGTGCCACTGAACGGTCACACCGAGGCGGAGGTACTGCAGTGCGCCCGAGGGCTCGAGCGGCGCTCCGAACACCCCATCGGAGAGGCAATCGTCGCGCACGCCGACGACGCGGCCGTCTCTGACCGCGAGGTCGCCGAGTTCGAGAGCCTGACCGGCAAGGGCGTGCAGGCGACGCTCGACGGTCGGCCCCACTACGCGGGGAAACCGGCGCTGTTCGACGACCTCGGATTCGACCTCGAACACGTCCACGTCGTCGCCGACGGTGGCGCACTGGAGACTGAGGTCCGCGGCCACTGTGACCGCGCGGGCTGTCTCAACCTCGTCGAGGACACGATTCCGCGGCTCCAGGCCGAGGGGAAGACCGTCGTCCTCGTCGGCACCGAGGACGAACTGGAGGGCATCGTTGCCGTCGCGGACGAGGTCCGTCCGGGCGCGGCCGAGACGGTGGCCGCCCTCCGGAAGGCGGGTGTCGAGGTCGTGATGCTGACCGGCGACAACGAGGGGACCGCTCGCGCCATCGCCGAGCAGGTCGGCATCGACGAGTACCGTGCCGGCCTCCTGCCAGAGGACAAAGTGGGGGCCATCGAAGAACTGCAGTCGGAGTACGGTGAGGTCGCGATGGTGGGTGACGGCATCAACGACGCGCCCGCGCTCGCCACCGCCGACGTGGGAGTCGCCATGGGTGCAGCCGGCACCGATACCGCCATCGAGACGGCCGACGTCGCCCTCCTCGCCGACGACATCTCGAAGCTCCCCTACCTCTACGACCTGTCTCACGGCGCGAACGGCATCATCCGCCAGAACATCTGGGCGAGTCTCGGCATCAAGCTCCTGCTGGCGGTGGGCGTCCCACTGGGGTACGTCAGCGTGGCCCTCGCGGTCCTCGCTGGTGACGCGGGCATGACGCTGGGCGTAACCGGAAACGCCATGCGTCTGTCCCGACTCAGACCCGAGTAATGGGCGATGGTTCGGGAACCGCGACGGAGCGCATTCGGCGACTGCTGACGCTCACTGCGGGGCTGTTCGCGGCGACGACCGTCGCGAGCGCACACAGCGGCGGTCTGAGCGCGGCCCAGCAGGACCCTATCCAGATACCCCTCTGGCTATTTCTGACGACCGGCGGCGGCGTCGTCGGCGCGTCGTTCCTGCTGTCCAGCTTCGCGACCGACCGGTCGCTGCTGGACGCGGTTCACGGCTGGCGCGTCGAAATCCCCGTGAGTGACGAGATCCTCACGTGGGGCCGACGGCTCGCCGGCGCGTTCGGCGTGGCTGTCCTCTCGCTCGTCGTCGTGACCAGCGTCTTCGGGCCGACCCAGCCCACGGCGAACCTCGCGGTGTTGCTCGTCTGGGCGGGCTGGTGGGCCGGGTTGACGATGGTCGTGTACCTCGTCGGCGACGTCTGGCAGGCCGTCGACCCGTGGCGGACGCTGGGTCGCGTGCTGGGTCGAGCGGGCCTTCGGAGCTATCCGGAGCGCGTCGGAGCATGGCCGAGCGTCGCCGGCCTGCTCGCCCTCGTGTGGTTGGAGGTCGTCAGTCCGGTCGCCGAAGACCCGCTGTTGCTCGGTAGTGTCGTCGTCGGCTACACGGTGGTCACCGTCTCCGGAGCGGTCGTCTTCGGGGCCGACGCGTGGTTCGCTCACGTGGACCCCATCGCACGTATCTATCGGTACTACGGCCGCGTCGCGCCGATTCGACGGGGCTCGGACGGACTCGAAATCGCACTCCCCGCGGCCAGGCTCACGGACCACGAGTTCGTCGACGGGTTCGACGAGGTCGCGTTCGTCGTGGCCATCCTGTGGGTGACCACGTACGACGGCCTCGTCTCGACGCCGACGTGGGCCGGCGTCACCCGCTGGGTGGTCGACCTGGGTGTTCCCCCACTGCTCGCGTACCTGGGGACGCTGGTCGCCGGGTTCGCGCTCTTCCTCGGCATCTACCGGGTCGCCGCAGCACGCGTCCAACGCTCGGCCGACAGCTATCTCCCCGTTCGACGACTGTCGCGGGCGTTCGTCCCGTCGCTCCTGCCGATTGCCGTGGGATACCACCTCGCGCACTTCCTGGCGTACTTCCTCCAGTTGCTCCCGGCGCTGCTGGCGTCGCTGCGTCATCCGTTCAGCGTCCCGCCGGTACTCGAAGTGCTGGTGGTGCCCGACTGGTTCGGAGCGCTCCCCATCGCGTTCGTCCTCATCGGGCACCTCGTCGCCGTGTGGGTGGCCCACGCGACCGCGTTCGACTACTTCCCGCACCGCGTGCAGGCGATCAGGAGTCAGTATCCGCTGGTCGTCGCGATGGTATTCTACACGATGGTGAGCCTCTGGATCGTCTCCCGACCGAGCGTTCCCCTCCCGTACCTATGACAGACGTCGAGTACACTCACCCGACCGAGAACGGCACAGCGTCACACCGGTGTCAGTACTGCGGCCGCTCCTTCGCGCGAGAGGACTACCTCGCGTTGCACCACGGCCTCGAACACGACGCGCGGCTGTCCGAAGACGAACGGTCGGCCGTCGAGGAGGCCCGGTCCGAGGAGAAAGCGGAACTCAGGAAGTTTCGCGTGAAGGCTCTCGGCGTGCTGGTCGTGTTGTACTTCGGCCTGCTGATGGCGTACGCCATCTACGCCTGACTACGGGTTCGTATGCGGGTTCAGAACGACGTTATTCTTGCACTTCCACGTCGCCAGTGCTGTACACGACGACCATGTACCCGTGGTAGAGAAACGTCAGATGGCCGCTATCGCGGGGAGAGTCCTCGGTCCGGTCGTCGAACAACCGGTCGAGGGCGTCGGGGTCGACGACGTCGTTCAGGGGCGGGGTGAGCGTTTCGGGGTCAGTACCGTCCGCCTCGGCAACTGCCTCGACGACCGCCTGGCTTGGAGGTGCATGCGCGTCATTTACACCCATGG
>JARUKX010000043.1 GCA_029688825.1 Haloarculaceae archaeon H-GB1-1
AGCGGGCCGACGCAGGAGTTGGCGGAACGCGAATTCGCCTAGCGCCTTGGTACGGTCTCGCTCGGTATGACCGATGTGCTGGAAGCGCGGTTCGTTGTTGATAGCGTATTCGACGCTCTCGGGAGACGCCTGGGCTCGGACGGGACCGTAGAAGTCCCGCATCTGGGTGAATGCAGGGTTGTTCTGGAGGGCCCAGAAGTTGTACGTCAGGGGGATATTTTCGGTCCACAGTGCCCACTGGGCGTTCCCAGTGCGGATGCGCTGACCGGCACGCTCGGCAGCTGCGACCCCTTCATGCCAAGTGTACCGCGGCGTACCATCGTCGAACTGACCGAGGAAGACGTCGTTGTCGATGCGGCCCTGCTGGATGCCGAGGTTGAAGCCTACGGCGACGTCGCCCTGCCCAATGAGCCCGATGCGGGCGAACTCATCGACCAGTATACTGATGGCCGTTCCCGATCCACCTCCGAGGATGGCCGCGATTTCGACGACCGAGTTGGCGTCGAGTGCGAGTGCCTCGAAGGTCCAAGCGAGGAACGCCGGTTTTTCGAGGATGTTATGCAGGCCCTGTAGAGCGTCATTTCCGGATCCGCCATCGTCAGTGTTATCGAAGAACTCCAGCAGCGCCTGGACGAACCGATGGGCGTCGTTGGGAGCTTCGTTACGCAGGTCCCCACCGACGTTTTCCGTGTCGGCCATCCGGAGACAGATATCCAGTTCGGCAAGCGCCTGCAATTCCCAGCCGGTCAGGCGGTCGAGATCACCGTCGACGAGGTCCGCCATATAGTCCATAGCGAAGTTGTTGATGGTGGTGATACCACCGCCACGGCCGCCGGTAATAATCCCGTGAATCTGCGGTCCATGGATATTGACGGCAAAACCACTCTCTGGTTCGGGGAAGTTGACTCCATATTCTTCGGCCATGTGCTTGGCGAAAGCCTCCCGGGGTTCGAGGTCGTCGTAGTCGGTAAACGCGTCTTGGTAGGCCGCGAACAGCTCGTCAAGGGTCTTCGCGATACGTTCCTGGGCCCGTTCGATGGCGGAGTTGTGATTGGATTGCTGTGCGTCCGCGACGCTGTCGTCGACATTCACGTCCGAGGGGGAGGAGCCCTCCTCGTACTCGACAGAGGCGTCGTGGTTGTCATTAGGGTTGTCGTCGGACATGGGTTTGGATCGAGGTGGTTGGTACACGATGCATGCGATACACCATTGGGAGGTGTTCTCTCGCTGCGCCGTGTGGACAACTTACCTACGAGAAGGACGGCCCTGGACCTACCAAAGGGATGTTCGCGGTATTCGCTTGACTGGTGTGATTCTGGGTTTCGAGAAGCAACTCGAGTTACAAGGGCCGAGATGTATTCGCTCAAGTAGGAGCAAAGTTACATGTGCGGGGCCTATTGACTGAAGTAGCAATGATATGATAAAGCGCCGGACAGCATCGGTTTCGACCGTCAGACTAGTGGAATGAAGCGGAAACCCCGATACCTATGTCGAAGATTTCCCGCTTCACGAGCAAAGCGGTTTAATTAGCAAATAATGGTGTCGGTGGCCGAGACGAAGTCGCCGCCCCCGAATGGGGTGGCGGCTTCGCCGATTACGCCGTCGTATCGCTCCATTGTCTTCGGGTTTACTTGGAGAAATCATACCGAGAAGCGTAGGTTCTGTTGAGTGAGAAACCACATATTCTTGGGGAGATCGGCCTCGAACCGGCCGATCTCCCGACACTAGTGAAGTGGTTTGACAGGATCAAGACAGCACTCTGGCGAGTGCTCCTGTGCCTGTCGGCGCAGCTGCATGAGCCGAGCGGACACGCCACCATCGACGCGACGTTTTTCGACCGCGAAAACGCGAGCAAGCACTACTGCCGTCGAACGAATTATCGCGTCCAGACGCTCAAAACAACTGCTCTCGTGGACACAGAAATCCAAGCAATTCTGGACGTTCACTGTACGACCGAGAACCGCCACGCCACACAGCTCGGCTGACAGGTCGGCCTCCGCAACGCGGACGACCTTGCCAGCCTCGCTGCCGACAAGGGCTATGACTGGATGGAGTTACGGGAGAAACTCCGCGAAGATGGCGTGAGACCGCTGATCAAACATCGTGAGTTCCGGTCCATCGATCACGCGCATAACGCGCGGATCGCTGGGCCTCGATACCGTCAACGAGCGGTGTGTGAGACCGTCTTCTCGACGAACAAACGCACGCTCGGCGATGCAGTGCGTGCGGAAACTTGGTACGGTGAATTTCGTGAATTCGTCCTGATGTGTGCGGTTCACAACATCAAGCAGTCTCTGAAACAGTGAAATCAAGCTCAGTACCTCCCAAAGTTCGGTACTGAATCCGCAACCGCAAACGACCACCGTTGATGGCGAAGAAAGATTGCGCGTAGCGTCCTGACCAAACCATGAATAGTGACTATTGTCGCTTCGGCGACTGATCGTCGCCGACGACGACAGCGTTGCCACTCGCAAAGAGGCGTACTCGGTCAGAGACTACCGGTAAGACCGGTCGTCAGGTGTCCGGTTTGCGGGGACGGCCCGACGCACCGCGAGGGCCGTCCCCGCTGCCCGGCACACCATCCTGATGAACTCGGTGAACGGCCGCTTCCAGAGGCGATGCCCGCCACGGCGGGGCGTCGCCACCTACACCCAGTGCAGATACCGCCACACGTTCTATAAAAGCAGGCTCACCACGACGTACAACAGCCTTACAACTGGATTTTGCGTTGTCGTGCTCGCAATGCTTTGTTCGGAGAGCCGATAGCTGGCCTCGATACCGAAGCATTTCGCGTAGTGGTATCGAGCCTCGCGCGGTGTGTCGATGAACGGCGCGTCAGCGGCGTAGCCGTGACGCGCCACCCCGTGTTCGTTGTAGCGTCCATTCTGGTAGGTACAGTCGATGTAGACGGGAAACTCGACGGTCCTTCTGTGACCGTCGAGTTTCGCCGTCAAATCGTGCTGAATGACACGACCCCATCTTCTGAGAGTGTCTGCTTGATCGTCTGTCCCAACCGGACGATCGGCATCACATAGGCGTGAGTATATACCTAAAGTAGCGTGAGACACTTGCTGTCGTAGAATTCGCGGTCGAGATAGACGGACTTGACGCTAAGGTCAAGGCTGTCAAGAATCCCGAGAAACTCTGGGAGGACACTACTGGCGGTGTCGCCGTCGACGAGACGACGCACCGCCAGCGCGTAGCGTTTGTTCGTCACACGCGCGTAGAGAGTCGCGTAGGCGTGGAACGCGGTGGTTCCACGCTTAGCTTCTGAATGATAGAGGCCGCCTGTCCGTCTTCGTCACCGTAGTAGGGCCGCAGGTGGAGGTCGGCGACGACCTCCACCTGCTCGGGGAGGATCTCCAGCACGTCCTTCTGTAGAAGCGCATTCCCGACTCGTTCAACAGACGCAAGGTCGAATTTCTTGTGGAGATGATACAGAACCGTGTTTTCATGGGGTGAGTCATCACTGGATTCACAGAGTTCGGAGATCGAGGTCCCGTCGGCGCAGGCGCCGACAAGGACCTCGCAGATATTTTCAGTATCGATTTCTGCGTTGTTACCGAGGCTGAGCGAAACTTCCTCGTCTAGGGTGTTGACGAGGAAGTTAAGGAGCTGGTCTTCGTGGATTGAATCGTCTGCTTGCAGGGAATTAGACATGCCTTCGGCAAGCAGACATCCCTCCTAGTTACTTACCATTTAGCGGAAGCTCTCACCAACTGCTTGGAGTCGTCAAGTCGCTTTGTGAAGTACAGATTATCTATTTATCTAGATCTATGCCTTCATTCAAGAATAGATGTGCGGAAGACTCACCCCCTCTATCTAGCACCGGAAAGGGATCTCTTCACTTTCTGTTGGGTTTTCTGACGCGCCCGGAGGGGCGCGGGCGCTCCTGTCGGGCGGCCGCGACCCAGTATGCATCCGATAGAATCTCTCTCCTTCCCGACCCGCGTCGCAAAGCGCGCTCAGTACGAGGCGTTCGCCTTCACCTACACCCCGGACGGCCGGGCGATTCGCGTGCGCAACGAGAGCCACGCCGACCCCGATGAACACGAGTATCGCGTCGACATCGAAGATGGCGTCCCGACCAGTTGTACCTGCCCGGCCGACGAGCAGTTCGACGGCGCCTGCAAGCACCGGGTCGCCGTCGCGATTCGGCCGCGAATCCTCGATAGTCTCCAGCGGGCGCGCCGTGCCCAGCAGTCCCTTCGCGCCGACGGTGGGTGCCTTGGGACGAACTCGGCGGCGGCTACCTCGCCGTCGAGCGACGACGCGGACGAATGCTCGGCGTGTATCGGCGCGTTCCCGTGTTGGGACTGCTACAGAACCGGTCGGCGAGAACTCCCTGGCCCGTAAAAAATAGATAGAGATAGTTTAGTTTAAGACTCTGGACAAAGAAAATATTATATGGGGAGGGGGCGTGCGTTCGGAATACAGTAAGTCCACCGCGCAGGTGACCCGGTCGGGCGAATGGCCGAGTGGCTGCCGGTAGCGACGAGGTATCACCCAATGTCCGAGAATCAGCATTCTTCTACTGAGGAGGAACAGCCGTCCCCGACGGAGTCGCATCTCACGACGCTCCTGCGGCAGTCGCGGACGATACTACTGACGACGGTCGTCATCGCTCTGGTGGCGACTCAACCAGTCCTCGCTCAGTCCGTCGGGTCGGACTTCTGCTCGACGGACATGGCCCAGACGATCCAGAACATCTTCGACGTCATCCAGTTCGGCGGCCCGCTGCTCGGCGGGACGCTCGCGCTGGGGGCGACGGTCGCGATTCCCGCACTCCGGCGGGCCGACGTCAAGCGAGAACTGAAGACGGTCCGCAACCAGGGCGTCATCTGGGGCGTGATCGTCGCGCCGATGGCGACGACGCTGGTGACGTTCATCCTCAACACCATCGTGGCAGGAGGGTCGAGTTGCAGCTTCTGAGAGGGTCGTCACGCCGACTCCTCCTGGTCCTCGCCACGCTGCTGGTCGCTGCTGCGACGGCCTCCGAGGCGCTGGCCCATCCGGCCGAGACGAACGAACATGGCGTCAACGAATCCGTCTTCCCGCGGCTATGGGCCGGCGACACCGAGACGACGAACGTCACGGCTCTGAACGCCACTGACCCTGACGAGCTCCTCGTCGCGGGGACGGACGTGCCGCTCGACGAACCCCCAGCTTCCGTGCGGACGTGGAACGACGCGGAGTTCGCCCAGCTCAACTCCACGGGAAAATCGACGGTCCGTCATCCCCGTGGTGCGCCGACGGAGAGCGGCGAGTACGTCAAGGATGCTACCGTCGCTATCTTCGCCATCCAGCCGTCGACGCGCGCGCACCTCGCGCCCGGTGAGACGCCGCTGTACGTCCCGCCGAACGGGACGGTGCAGGGTCTCGTCGACTACCGCGTCGCGGAGCCGGCCGACGACACCGAGGGCGACGACCACACCTACTGGTCGCTGCAAACACATCAGATCGAGTCGGTCTCGCTCAGCGTCGACGGCTCGGAGGTGGCGGCCACCAGCGGGACGCAGACGCCCGAACTGTCGTTCGACTCGCTTCGCGACCACCCCGGCCGAACGCACACCCTGACGCTCTCGGCGACGATCACGGTACAGCTGCAGAAGCGCGAGCGCGTCGACGTCGAATGCGAAGGCTGTCCAGCGTATCGCTGGTACATGTACACACCCACCGAGACGGTGACCGTCGAGACCTCGACCACCGTCCACGAGTACGCCCTCTCGGTGTCGGGCTATCGCGCTCGCTACCCGAACGGCGACCTCGGGCTGGTCGTCTACAAGAACGAGCCGTGGTACGGCTATTCGCTTCCCAGTGGCGGCGTCAGGGGCGTCTGGCGCTACTACGTCGCACGCGACCAGGACTGGGACCAGCTCACGTCGGCCACCGGGACTGGCTCCGCGACCAGCCACTCACCGGGCCACCCCCTGCAGGTCCACGCCTACCCCATCGAAGCGGGGCCGACGCCTGCACCCCGACGGAGCGTCGACCTGCTCGACGTCTACGGACGACAACGCCAGCCCGCGTCGCTCTCGCCGAACGTCCACCTCGACACGGTCCACGAACCCTACACGTCGAGCTACGGGCTCGCGGCGCGCATCCACGTCCCCAACGCGTCGGCTGACGAACTGACGGCCACCGGCCTCGTGCGAAACTCCTCGTTCGACGCCGGGAGTGATACGTTCGCGACGGTGCCGATCCGCGAGAGCAACCTCACGCTGTCACTCGCCGAAAAGACGAACGAGACGCTCACAGTCGCCGTGTTGCTGCGGGACAACGAGACGGGTGCCCCGATCGCGACGGCCTCACGCGATGGGTACGTCGTGGTGAATGGCGAGCGGCTGAATACAAGTTCGAACGGAACGGTCCAGACGACGGTCCCCCGCACGACGGGGACGGTGGCCGCCCGGTACGATCCCGGCAAGTGGTGGCTGAACATTCCCGGCTACGTCGGCGACTCGGACGTCCTCCGGGTGCAGAGCCACACACTCCAGCTTCTGCGGGTGCTGTACCGGCTCGCGATCCCGATCGGCCTGTTGCTTGTCGCGGGCTTCCTGATCGACCGCATCACGAGCTGGGGCTTCTGGCCCCCGTGGAGGAACCTGTAGATGGCTCAACGTTCAGCGACGCGCCGTAAGTTTCTCGCCGGCGTCCTCGGCGGTGCAGGCTCGCTCGCAGGCTGTGTTGGCCGGGGCTCGCAGGCCAGCGACACGGGGTCACAGAAGACCGAGCAGGGTGCCTTCGAGACGTCGACCCCGAGTGTCTTCACGGACCTCCACTTCGACGGGGCCGCGCTGGTCGTCACACTCCGCGAAGAGCACACCGTCGAGCGCGTCAACCTGATCGACCCGGAGGGCCGGCTGTTTCGACAGGCGGACCTGTCGGCGGGCGTGACGACGGTGCAACTTCCCGTCCTCGACATCGAACCCGGGCTCGGTGGTTACGAGCACTACATACCTGGGACACACGAGGTCATCGCCGTCGCCGGCGAGGAGCGATACTCCACGACCGTCGAGTTGCAGCCCGCCCTGCAGGTCACCGACGTTGCGCAGTATCGCGATGGCGACTCGCCGACCGATTACGGCAAGCTCGTCGTGACGGTCGCTAACACGGGGAGTGCGCCGACGTGGGTGTACGATGTGGCGTATGCCGGTTCGCCGAACTTTGCGGCGAATGAGAAGGTTTCCGACGGACCTGGTGTTCCGTTGCTGGAGTATCCAACAAAGGAAAGAGAGCTATTGATTGCCTCGGGTGAGAAGCAACGGTACGTTGGTTCATCGGCCCCTGTATTGTTGTCCTCTGATGAGTCCTCTGGCTGTGAAGGGGAAACATACGAGTTCACCGTGTCTGTGGGGACTGCCATCGGCGACGTTCTGACATCTTCTGTGCAGGTCACGGTAGGAGGAGAGTTAGAATCGGCTGGAATGGGTGGGGCTCACACTTGCAGTAATCTCTCTGTTTCGAACCAAAGCGAGTGACTGAGAGGGAAATATGGCATCTCTGGGCGATGTAATCACAGATGCGCTGAAGGACTTTACCCGGTCAATCTTTGAACCAGTTGGTAAGCTGATTGGGAAGCATGCTGACGCCCTCATTCGAACCATCGTCGGCACCCCACACCCGAACGCGGTCTTCTCGAAGCCGACCAACGGTGCGTGGCCGGACATCTACACCTACTACTGGGACACAATCGTCCCGTTGGCGCTTTTCCTCTGGGGGATGGCTATCGGCGTTAGCATCCTCCTCGAATCGACGAGCCACCTGTTTAGCAACTACCACCGGACGAAGCTGAAAAAGCGGGCGTTCTCCGGGCTCGTCGGCGTGCTGTCGTGGTGGTGGATCGCCGCCCTCTCGCTGCAGCTGGTGAACGGTCTGGCGGGCTTCATCGTCCCGGAGCTCTCGAACATCTCACTGTTCGAGACGCTATCGTTCGGCACCATCGGCGTGCTGGGGCTGGCCATCTCGCTGGCCGTCGACCTCGTGCTCTTCCTGTTGATCGCGCTATTGTACCTGCTGCGCCAGATGGTCCTCTACCTCTTCGTCCTGCTGATGCCGTTGCTCATCGTCTTCTGGGTCCCGGGCGTCGGGCCGTTCGGCATCGTGTCGCAGTTGGTGAAACGCCTCGGCGGCTTCTACGTCTCCTTCCTCCTGATGACGCTCCCCGTCGCCGTCATCTTCCGACTCGGAGAACTCCTCGGGACATCGGTGAGTCTGTCGATGGGCGGCGTCGGGCAGTGGCTCATGGCGCTCGTGACGCCGTTCCTCGCCGTGCTGTCTCCGTTCGTCCTGTTCTGGCAGGCCGGCGCGCTGTTCTTCATGGGTGACCGTGCAGCCAACCGCATGGCTACCGGCCGTGCCCACCGGCGCTTGGAACGGACTGGGGAGGCCGGACTCCAAGCGACCCACGCGGGGAAGAACTTCAGGCGGGGCGTTCGCGGGCAGCCGGGCGTTCGCCGCGACGGGCAGGAGGTGTTCGGCTCCGGGAATTCGATGGCCCACCGCGCTGGGTCGCGACTGCGACAGGGTGGCAGCCGACTGCAGTCCGCACTGTCGACAGACGGGCGGAACGGCGGTCCTGGTGGTGGGGGTGGCGCCGGTGGAAGTGCACGCTCCGGCAGGACGTCGAGCCAGTCGTCGGGCGGCCGTCGCTTCGACGCCCTGCGGGAGCGCGTGTCCGGGTCGACGAGCAGTACCGACCGCCTTCGCTGGCGGATGGACGACCATGACGAGTAACAACGCATTTTTCGGCCGATGAACGAGCAGAATCCAGCCAAACGCATTCCGAAATCGCTCGGTACCGACGCGAAACTGATCGGGAGCTACTCGCTGACCGACGCCGCGCTCGCGCTCTTCCCGGGGGTGGTCGTCATCCTGCTTGGGCAGACGTTCGTGCCGGCGTCGCTCCGACTCGGCGGCTATCGCCTGCAGTCGCTGGTCATGCCTGCCGCCGTCGTCGCAATCGTGTTCGGCGCCGTCTTCGTCTATCTCGCGCCATCGTACGCGACGAGCTTCGAGTGGGTGGAGACGATCCTCGGCTTCTACACCGCCGACCGCGAGGTTCCCCACCAGCAGGCCACCGAGTTCACCCAGCTCGAACGCGTGTACCCACGCCGGGATGCCCTCGAACGGACCGACGGCTCGCTGGTGGGGCTCGTCCAGGTCGTCCCGCCGTCGATGGCGTTGGCGACCGAGGACGAGTGGGCGGAGAAAGCCGCGGCGTTCGAGGACTTCCTGAACACGTCGGTGACGTTCCCGATCCAGCTGTACTCGACGACCCATCCGTTTCCGGTGGAGACGTATCTGGATCGCTACGAATCTCGGTTGACTGACCCGGACGTGAAGGCCAATCCACAGCTGAAGACGCTCATCGAGCGGTATCTGGAGTGGTACCGCGAGGACGTCGAGGCGCGGCAGATGACGATCCGCGACCACTACGTCGTCGTCTCGGTCGCGCCACAGGAGGTCCAGTTCGACCAGGCGAGCCTCGCCCGGAAACTCGCGCATCTCCCCGTGGTAGGTGTGTTCGTCCGAGCCGTGCGGGCGCCCCAGCAGGCCGAACAGCGCCGGGCGATGCTCACCGAACTCGACACGCGCGTACGGCGCATCGAACAGGGCCTGCGGGACATCGACGGCTGTGACGCGACGCGCGTCGACGTCGCGGAGGCCACCGAGGTGCTGGCCGAGTTCTGGGCCGGGCAGGAGCTCGAATACGGCGACATCGAGGCGACGCTGCGGACGCGCCCACTCGTCGGGGAGGGTGCGTCGCGATGATGCACCGCCTCCGCGCGCTGCTCGGGCTCGGGCCAGACGACCAGCAGGGGTCCTCCCACCAGGGAACCGACGAGGAGACGGTCGCCAGCCGGACCAAGGACGCCTCACTCGACGACCCCGGTGACGTCCACCGTTCGATCGTTGGTCCCGACGACGTCGAGCGGCAGTCCGATGCGGTCCGGACGGGCGAGCAGTGGGCGCGCACGCTCTGGGTGGCGGAGTTTCCCGACGCGCCCGTCGACGGTATCTTCGAGACGCTCTACGCAACGGCGGACACCCGGCGGACGGACATCTCGCTGCACATCGATCCACGGGACACCGACGCGACCCTCGACACGCTGGAGAACCACATCGAGGAACTCGAAGCCGACGTCGAGTACCTCGAAGACAAGCACCGGGCGGGAGCCCGGGGCATCCGGAAGGACCGCGACGACTATCAGGAACTGTACGACGTGCTGCGGAATACCTCGATGACCGCCTTCGACGTCTCGATGTACCTCACGGTGCGGGCCGACACACGTGCGAATCTCGACAGCGAGAGCGTCGCGAACGCTGCCCGACGAGCGCCGGCGAACCTCACGCCGGTGACGCCCCGGTGGGCACAGAAAGATGCACTCGTTTCAGCCAGCCCCATCGGCGTCGACAAGCTAAATGAACGTCTGGATGCCCGGACGCCCATGCTCGGCGCGGCCGTCGGCGCGATGTTCCCGTTCGTCGCGGGGGCGTTCGCCGAGCCCGGCATCGAGTACGGCACGTACGCGCTCAACGAGAGCCCACTCGTCCTCGACCGGTTCAATCGCGAGACGGGCTACTGTACGATGGTCATCGGGAAACTCGGTGCGGGGAAGTCCTTCTCGACGAAGCTCCAGCTGGTTCGCCGGGCGATGTTCGACCAGGACACGATGCTCGTCATGCTCGATCCGCTCGAAGGGTTCGCCGGCGTGAACGACGCCCTCGACGGAGAACGCGTCACCATCGGCGGCACGCGTGGCTTCAACCCCCTGGAGCTGAAGGCGACGCCTCGGCACGTCCTTGACGACGTGCCCGACCTCGACCCGTGGTCCGAGCAGATCGCGTGGGTGCTCACCTTCTTCGATACGTTCTTCGCCCACGTCGCGAACAACCCCCTCGACGACCGCAAGCAGACGCTACGCCGCGCCGTCCAGGAAGCGTACGCCCGACAGGGCATCACCCGCGACCCGACGACCCATACCCGCGCGTCGCCGACGATTCGCGACGTCATCGCCGTGCTGGAGGACCTCCTCGACGCCCCCAGCGAGTTCGGCTACGTCACCGCCGGTGAGCAAGAGCGAGTGCAAGACGACGTCGAGACGCTGCTGACCGACCTGCGGCCGTCGTTCCGCGAGGGCGGCGACCTGACGAACCTCGCCACCGAGACCGAGTTCGACCTCGACGGCGATGTCATCTATCTCGATCTCCACCAGGAGGAGGGGACGCGGGGGCGCTCGGAGACGAGTCTCATGATGCAGGTGCTGTTCAACGCCGTCTACGAGCGGGCGAAGCAGACCGACAAACGGGTGGTGTTCGTCGTCGACGAAGCCCACTACCTCATGGCCGACTCGACGTCGCTGGAGTTTCTGGAGACCGCCGTCAGGCACAGTCGGCACTACGACCTCTCGCTGCAGTTCATCACCCAGACCGGTGGGGAATTCGCGCTGACGCCGGAGGCGCGGACCATCGCGAACCTCTGTTCGATGACTGTCATCCATCGGGTGGACGAGGCCGCCGAGCAGCTCGCCGAGTGGTTCGGCCTCAGCGAGCGCGAGGTGAACTGGGTGCAGACCGCGAAGGCCGGCAACGACGCGGACGGCTATTCGGAGGCACTGCTCGGTGTCGACGAGGAGGGGTGGTTCCCGCTGCGGGTGCGCGCCAGTCCGTTCGAGGCCGAGGTGATCGGTGGTGGGTCGATTGAGGAGGGGTAGTGAGGGGGGTTCGTCGAAATATTCAGAATCAGCGTGCGTTCGGTGGTCTTCAAGCCCATCTCGAAGCTCTCGCTGGAGTTGATCTCCGCGATGACCTCCACGTCGGGATTGAGGTAGTTACACTCCGTCATCAGGTCAGCCATGGTGACGCGCTTGTGCTCGTCGGCGTGGTCACGCGTTGTCAGCGAGATACCCGTCTCGTGGGGGAGCCTGACCTCTCTGGATCCCTCGTCGATGGAGATTGGGCGATCTTCGAACGGAATGAACGGCATGAGCGCGTTCCACATTCAGAAACTAATAGTAGAATGAGGGATGCTGGAAATTGGGAATTTCCGATGAAAATAACTATAGTTGTATCAAGCCAGCAGATATGAGCCTATCGGCGTCAGCCTATCAAACTCTCTTCGAGAACGATCCCGATGGTCTGGTCAGTATCAATCCGGAGACGGGACGTATCCGGGTATGTAACGAGCGTTTCTGTGATCTGATTGGTCGAGACCGGCAGGAGCTTACCGACCAGAGACTCGGCGCGTTCGCAACCCCCCTTCAAGGGGCGAATCGTGATATCGCAGAGAGCTTGCAGCAGGATCACAGCGGCGATACTACTGTCGAGTGGCAGCTGCAATCCGACACGACAGAGGAGTCGATACTCGTCGAAGTTCGCCTCTCGACAGTTTCCGTAGACGGAGACGATCTCGTCCTCGCACGGGTTTCGGATGTTGCTGAGCATGAGAATCGCCGGCTGAATTTCGAAAGAAAGTCACGGGCGATAGAGGCAGCGCCGATAGGGATCACGATCACCGACCCCGATCGAGATGACAATCCTCTTATTTACGTGAATGAGGAGTTTCAACACCTGACCGGCTATTCAGAAGATGAAGTCCTCGGGCGAAACTGTCGGTTCCTCCAAGGCGAGGAGACTGGGTCAGAGCCCGTTACTGAGATCCGTCGAGCGATAGACGACGAAAAACCGGTAACTGTCGAGCTACGCAACTACCGGAAAGACGGTACACAGTTCTGGAACCGCGTCACGATGGCACCCGTCCGTGACGGCGACGGCGAGGTGACGAACTACGTCGGCTTTCAGGAGGATGTCACCGATCGGAAGCAGTACCAGCAGGAACTCGAACTTTCTCATCACCTATTGGAGACGGTCCCAAGCGGCGTGCTCCGGACCGATACCACGCCTGACGGAACGTTCGAGTACGCCAATCCCGCACTCGTGTCTCTGTTGGGTGCGGAGTCTGCCGACCAACTGCGAGAGCATTGCGTCGCCGACTTCTACGCCGACCCCGAAGCTCGTGAGGAACTTCTTGAGGCACTTCATGATGCCGACGACGCGCCCGTCAAACGTGAGGTAACGCTCGAAACGCTTGACGGAGAGCGGCGGGACGTGGTCATCACTGCCTCGCTCACGACAGACGAAATTGGGACCGAACACGTCCACAAGGTCGTCCAAGACATCACAGAGCGCAAGGAACGAGAACAGGCGCTCAAACGCTACGAACGTCTAGTCGAGAACCTCCCGATCGGCGTGTATCAGAACACGCCGGGCCCCGACGGCGAGTTCACGTTCGTCAACGAAGCGATGGTCGATCTCTTCGACGCTGACTCGAAATCTGATCTCCACCACCACTCGGTGCGTGATCTCTACGTTGACGCTGCCGAACGCGAAGAATTCAGTGAGCAACTTCGAGAGGCAAGTGTCGTGACGGAACGGGAACTCGAACTCAGGACGCTTCGAGACGAGACGATGTGGGGTGCCGTCACGGCGATTACTAGCGAGGTTGACGGAAAGACGGTGTTTGACGGTGTGATACAGGATATTAGCGAGCGCAAACAGTACGAGCAACGGCTTAAGGAACAGCGCGACGACCTCGATGTCCTGAATCAGATGCTCCGGCACGACATCCGGAATGACCTCCAGCTCGTCACGGCCTACGCGGACTTCCTCGCAAACCAAGTTGATGACGAGGGGCAGGAGTACGTCGAGACGATACAGGAGAGCGCTGCCCACGCGGTCGAACTCACGCAGACGGCGGGCGACATCGCCGACGTAATGCTCTCAACGGAAGACAGCCGTCAGCAGGTTGATCTCAGGAGCCGATTGGACGGCGAACTCGATGAGATCCGGTCCGAGTATTCGAACGCAGCCATCACCGTCGAGGGTTCGATACCGCGGGTGTCCGTCATCGCCGACGACATGCTTGATTCCGTCTTCCGGAACTTGTTGACCAATGCCGTCAATCACAACGACAAGGAAATCCCCGAAGTACGGGTTTCCGCCACAGAGCGCGACGAGACCGTTGTCGTCCGGATAGCAGATAACGGACCGGGCGTGCCCGACGACCAGAAAGAGACGGTCTTCGGTAAAGGAGAGAAAGGTCTGGAGAGCGAGGGAACGGGAATCGGCCTGTACCTCGTCGAGACGCTCGTCGAGACCTACGGCGGCGACGTCCGCGTCGAAGACAACGAACCACACGGCGCAGTGTTCGTCATCGAACTCCCGAAAGCCGTCTGAAAAAACGGCATCTCACCGTGAACGCTCTGTTCTCGGCGGAGTCCAACAACAGTCGATGACGTAGTTATCACGTGATTGTCTCCTGCTGCCTCATAGCATAAACCGTATATCCGACTTTCAGCGAATTCTACTAGACAATGGAGTGCGATACAACTGACGATGCTATCACTGTGCTTGCGGTCACGGCAGACCGCGAATTCGCTACTGACTGCGAACGTCATCTTCCCGCGAATGCAGATCTTTCTGTCGTCATCGCCGAGACCGTGAGCGAAGCGGTCGATTTCTTGGCAGACGAGCGCCGGATCGACTGTATCGTCAGCGACCACGACCTCCCGGACACTGACGGTGTCGCCTTTCTCCAGGCGGTCCGCGCGCAGTCCCCCACGCTCCCGTTCATCCTGTTTACGAGCGAGGGCAGTGAGCAGGTCGCCAGTCGGGCGATCTCCGCCAACGTCACCGACTACCTCATCAAAGAGGAGTACGACGATCAGTGGGACCGCCTCGCCGCTCTCGTCACTGATGCTGTTTCCTACTACCGTGACCAGCGCGGCCTCGTTAACACGGAGGCTCGGTCGAAGACGTTGCTCGACGCGTCCAACGACATGATCGCCGTCGTTCGAGACGGACACGTCGAATACGTCAACGAAACTTGCATTGACTTCTTGGGGGCCGACGCTCGGACGGCAGTCATCGGACAGACGGTTCGCCACTGGATGTCTACTGTCGGTGACACGAGCATCACTGACCAGCTCGGCGCAGTGCAGGCAGCTGACCGGTCGCTCGACAACATCGAGGCGCGACTGAAATGTGTTGACGGCGACGACGTACCCGTCGAACTCACGGCCACGCACATCACGTGGGCGGACAGACCAGCGGTCGTTCTCGTCGTCCGCGATATCGCCGAGCGCAAAGAGTCCGAGAGACTGCTACGTCAGTTCCGCCGGGCAGTCGAGGCAGCCGGCCACGCCATCTACATGACAGATACAGAAGGAACGATCACATACGTCAACCCGGCGTTCGAGCGGATCACAGGTTACGACAGTGAGGTGGCCGTCGGTCGCACGCCGCGCATTCTCAACTCTGGCGAAATGTCCGACGATTACTACGAGGAGTTGTGGGAGACTATCTCGGCGGGAGAGGTTTGGGAAGAAGAGATACAGGACCGACGCGAGTCGGGAGAGGTGTACTACGCTCACCAGACGATTGCGCCGCTGACCGACTCGGACGGCGAGGTTGAGGCATACGTCGCCGTCCAGACGGACACCAGTGAGCAGAAAGAGTACGAGGCAAAACTCCGCCAGTACGAGCACGCTATCGAGGGAGCAAACGATCTCATCGCGGCGATCGACGACGAGTACCGGTATCTGTTCGCCAACGAGGCCTATCGGGAGTTTCACGGCTTCGACGCCGAGTCCGTAACGGGTCGGTCCGTCGTCGAGAGCATCGGTGCCGAGGCGTTCGAAAACGTTGAGCCTCAGTTAGAAAAGGCGTTCGTGGGCCAGACTGTCCAGTACCGTATGATTCGTTCCCGACCAGTCCGGCCCGATCGCACGTTCGACATCCGATACTATCCACTCACGGACGACGACAACGACGTGTGGGGGGTCGTCGGAACGATGCGCGATCGGACCGATGAAGTTGAACGCGAACGACAGCTCGCGTCGCTTGACCGGATGTTGCGCCATAACATCCGCAATGAACTGAACGTCGTTCAGGGGCGAGCCGAGATGATCAGTGACCAAGCGTCGGACGAAATCGCGGAGCTGGCCGCCCCCATCGAAGACGCTGCCGAGCGTATTCTCAATCAGAGTAATAAGGTACGGGAAATCGTCGAGTTGTTGTCGAAACCGGCCACAATGACGACGCTTGATCTCGCGGGTGTCGTAACGGGTGTCGTGGACCAGTTGGAAGGCGAGTATCCGGACGCAGAGATCACGGTTGAAGTGCCACCGAACCTTGAACTAACGACGGTTCCAGAACTCAAACGGGCGGTCTATGAACTGGTGGAGAACGCTGTCGTGCATACTGACCAAGCGACTCCTGAAGTTACTGTCACTGTCCAACAGTCCGATGGGACAGTCGAACTCAATATTGCAGATAACGGACCGGGAGTGCCGCCAGAGGAACAGAAGGTTATCGGAGGGAACTCTGACATCCAACCGCTATTACACAGTAACGGGATGGAACTGTGGTTAGTCAAACGGGTCGTCACCAGAGCGAACGGGACAATTCGATTCGAAGACAGAAAACCGCACGGCAGTATCATCACGATCTCCCTCCCCCATCTGGATTGCTCAGAAGAGAGGCATCTCGGTAGTCAGGGAGAGACCTCTTTCCGTAGCAGTGACAGAAACCCCATGGAGGACGCCCCGATCGGTTCCTCTGAGAGTCACAATCGAAGTGATGATCTGTGACTTTCGCGTTCTCTCAATCTCTCTGCGTTCCCGTGGGTTCCGCGTCAAATACGAGTACGATCCGACCTCACTCTGGCGGGACATCATCGTAGGTGCGGACCGCACCCTTGATGAATTTCAAACGGTGTTGAACCGTGTGGTCGGGTTGAACCAGGACCACCTGTGGTTTTTCGGCACCGACCAAGACTACTGGAATAGCGACGTCCAGTACAAGCGACCCGGCGAGATCGACCAGTCACCCGGTGGGATGTTGCGCGGGGGTGAGGAGTACGACGCGGGGGAGCCGACAATGGGCCAGATGGTCCGTTAGTTGTATTTGGACGAGCGCGACCGTATCTACTACCTGTTCGACTACGGCGACGAGTGGTGCTTCTACGCCATCCTCAAGGAGATTGGCGAGGAGCATTCAAGCGGCATAGAGCCAGACGTCGTCAAAGAAAAGGGCGAGCCCATGGAACAGTATCACCGCCCGGCGAAGGACGGTAGCCACTCCAGCTACGTGTGTGAACGCTTCCCGAAAAAATGTCTCACCGGGGCAAATCCGACTCAGTGTTGTTGATTAGCAGCGCGATCGTTGATAGCGTGCGTTTCAGCTAATTCCACCACGTCGTAGGCGAAGCCAGTGCCCGTCTGGGTGATGGTCACGACGACGCCCGGATACACGCTGTACTGCGAGAGGACGTCGGGGGCGTACCAGGCCTCGGGGTCGTCCGGCGGTAACGGCGCCGGGACGTGTGGGCGCTCTTGTGACGACTCGTCGTCACCGCTCGTAGACATGGTGTCTATTCGGATTGTTATCACACTTAAAATTTGCCAGAATCTGGAGAAAATTACATCTAAATGACTTCTCTACAGTGGGTCTGGTCGATTCGAGAGTGTTGCCTGTAGATCCCGTCCCACATCCGACGGTCGGCGAGACGCCGCGCGTCCAGTGTAACTGCACACTACCGGACCGACGCCGAGGGCGTCGGCTGCAGCGCCGATCGAGGCGACGGCAAGCGATCCCGGGGCGCCGACCCCCTGGTGCGACAGCGGGGATACGTGACAGCCGCTCGGAACGCGAGACAGCCGAAGGAGGTGACTGGCGATCACTCGATCTCCATCAACTGGCCTGAACGGGTATGCCTGAAGGATGTGCCATTGCATGCAGGACCCTCTGCGGAGACTGGTTCGAATGTCCCGTCCGATGCGATCGCAGCGACAAATTTTCCACACGAACGGCACATCAACATCTCGGACTCGCTGCCAACGCCTCTCAGACGATCACGATCTATTTCACGTATCCGGACGGAAAGAACACGATTCAACCCGGGTCGCCTCTGGATCGTAGTCGATGGCGCCGAAGTCCGCCATCTTGGGGAGGTGATTGTGGTGAAGACTGATAGCGACCTGCTCGACGGTCTCCCCGTCGTCTCTCTCCGCATCGGCTTCGCGCTCGGTGACCGCCGTCGCCAAGTTCTCGAGGTCGACCGGAGTGGCTCGCTCAGCCAAGATGTCGAGCGTTACTCTCCGGCGCTCCGCTGCGAGCACCTCGTAGCGGTCACTCGTGGATAGATCAACTGTTCCCGCATCCGTCGCTGTAACCTCGTTTGGTGATTGGCTCATAGTGGTGTACTCTCCACTGACCGGGGTTCCCCGGCACGTATCTTCTACCACGACCGGGATGCTCGTAAGACTACACTAGAACTGATTAGGCCTGTTCAGAGAACACTCTCTGACCATCTACATGCGACATCATTTACTACTTTTATAGATAAGATGACGCCGAATTTGCGGGTCAGTCGCCTCCGGAGCCTGATACACCCTCCGCCCGCGGAGGGCTTACAAAGCTCGGCCGTCAGAATATGGAGTAATGGGTTTCACATCGTTGACCGAGGTGCAGCGGGAGACACTCGCACTCTTCGAGAGCCCCGGTGAACCACGGACGACGACGGAGGTCGCGGACCAGCTCGACCTCGGCAGACGGAGTACCTACGATCGCCTGGAACGGCTCGTCGATCACAACAGCCTCAAAACCAAGAAGGTCGGCGGAAGCGGCCGCGTGTGGTGGCGGCCGCCGGCGAATGCTCGTACGACTCCTGACTGGTCGGCGGCGGCCGAGTCGTTGATCGACGATGTTCTCGACAGTGCCGACGTAGGTATTTTCGTCCTCGACGAGGACTTCGAGATCGCGTGGATTAACGAAGCGACCGAACGCTACTTTGGACTCGACCGTGAGCACGTGCTCGGCCGGGACAAGCGCCAGGTCATCTACGAGCAGATCGCGCCAGTCGTCGACGAGGGAGACGCGTTTGCCGAAACCGTTCTGGCGACGTACGACGATAACACGTCCGCCGAGCAGTTCGAGTGTCGTGTGCGGCCGGACGATGACGAAGCGCGGTGGCTCGAACACCGCAGCAAGCCCATCGAGGTCGGCGCGTATGCCGGTGGCCGGGTCGAACTCTACTTCGACATCACCACTCAACGGGAGTCCGAGCGAGTGCTTCACGAAACACAACGCCGGTTTCGCTCGCTGGTGGACGCCGTCGAGGAGTACGCTATCTTCATGCTCGACCCCGACGGGTATGTACAGACGTGGAACGAGGGTGCAAAGCGGATCAAAGGGTACACAGCCGAAGAGATCCGCGGCGAGCACTTCTCGACGTTCTACACCGAGGACGCACGGGAAGTCGGTGCCCATCGAGAGAACCTTGCTGCAGCGTCGGAACACGGATCAGTCGAAGACGAGGGGTGGCGTCTCCGGGCTGACGGCTCACGCTTCTGGGCCGATGTCACGATCACGACTATCCGCGACGACGATGGCGAGATTAGCGGATACGTGAAAATCACCCGTGACAGGACCGAGCACCGGAAGAACAGACAGGAGCTTCGGCGCGAACGGAACTTACTCGAACAGGTCCAGGAAGCCAGCCCCACCGGCATCGCCATCGTCGATTCGGAGGGTGAACTTCGACGCGCAAACCAGCGATTCACGGACCTGCTCGGTCGGGGTGATGCGACGGCGTCCGACTTTTCACTCGGCGATCAGAGGCCTCTCGACGCCGACGGGAACCCGATCCCGTATTCCGAGCGGGCGGCGCCACGGGCGCTCTCGACGGGTGAGCCGGTCATTGACGAGCGAATCCGAATCGACGGCCCAGACGGCCGGACGCGGTGGCTTTCGGTGAACGCAAAGCCGTTCGACGGTGAGACCGACGGCGTCGTCGTCACCACAACCGACGTTACACAGCTCAAAACACAGGCCCAACGGCTCGAACACCAGCGCGACGATCTCCAGAGCGAGCTGGAAGAGATGTTCGCGCGTATCGATGACGGGTTCTTCTCGCTCGACGGCGACCTCCGGTTCACCTACGTCAACGATCAAGCGAGTGGTCTCTTGGGGCTCTCTTCGTCCGAAGTCGTCGGCGAGTACGTTTGGGACGCGCTCGAAACGGGTCCGAAGCCAGAGGCTGCCTTCGAGGAGGCGCTGGAGACACAGGAGTCGAGCTCCCTCGAGGCGTACAACGAGCCCCTGGAGACGTGGTTCGAATACAACGTCTATCCGTCCGCAGATGGTCTCTCTGTGTACTTCCAGGACATTACCGAGCGCAAAGAGCGCAAGCGGGAACTCGAAACGTTCGAACAGATCGTCGAAACGATCGGCGACGGCATCTACGTCCTCGACGAGACGGGGGACTTTCAGCTGGTGAACGACGCGTTCGTCTCGATGACGCAGTACGAGCGACGCGAGTTGATTGGCAGCCACGCCAGTGTTGTGTTCGGCGAGAAGTTCCACGACATCGACGAGCAGGCCCGCGAGCAGTTTGCGGCCGGTGAGATACCGGTCGCCACGTTCGAAGAGGACATCTACACCGCCGGCAACGACACCATCACCGTCGAGAGCCGGTTCAGCCGATTCGACGTCGGCGGCGGACGTGGACGGGTCGGCGTCATCCGTGACGTCACCGAGCGCAAGTGGTTCGAGGAGACGATGGCGACCCTCTACGAGTCTGCACAGGCGTTGTTCGACGCAGAGACGACCGACGCCGTAGACGAGGTGGTCGTCGAGGCTGTCTCGGACGTCATCGAGCTGCCTGGTATTGCGGTGTATCGCTACGATGACGCTGCCGACGAACTATATCCGGCTGCGCATTCGATCGAGGAGGGGTTCATTCGCGATGGAGAGCTGCCCGCCGTGCCGGCAGACGATAGCAGCATTACCGGGCACGTCTACACGAGCGGCGACGTTCACTCCTTCGATGACGTCACTGAGTCACCGTACCTTCAGTCGAACGCGACAGCGCTGCGCGGTGGGCTGTTCGTCCCGATAGGTGATTACGGCGTCCTGATCGCCGGTGCGTCCGAGGGGGGCGGTATCGACGACAACACCTGCCGACTCGTCGAGTTGCTCGCCACGAACGCCGAGGTCGCCTAGAACCGCGTGAAGCGAGAGATCACGCTCCGTGAGAACGAACGCGAACTCGAACAGCAGCGCGACTCCCTCGCTGCACTCAATAACCTCCACGAGGTCGCCCGCGATATCACGGACGCGGCCATCGAGCAGTCGACGCGTGAGGAGATCGAACGGACGGTCTGCGAGCACCTGGCCGCCTCCGAGTCCTACGAGTTCGCCTGGATCTGCGAAGTCGATCCGTCGACGGGGTCGGTCATGCCGCGAGCCGAAGCCGGCGCCGAGGGGTACCTGAAAGAGATATCGCTCTCGATCGATCTGGACAGCCCGGCGGGGAGAGGGCCGACCGGGAAAGCCATTCGGACCCACGAGACACAGGTCGCGAACGCGTTCGAGGACGCCGACTTCGAACCGTGGCGCGAGTACGCCGAGCAGTACGGCTATCAGTCGGCCGCCGCCATCCCCATCGTTCACGATGGGACGCTCTACGGTGTGATGGGCGTCTACGCGGACCGACCGAAGGCGTTCGACGATCAGGAGGCGAGCGTTATCGGTCAAGTAGGGGAGGTCGTCGGCCACGCCATCGCTGCTGGCGAGCGCAAGCAGGCGCTGATGAGCGACGAACTCGTGGAACTGAAGTTCCAGATCCGGGACGTCTTCGCGGCCCTCGACATCTCGGCTGAAACAGACGGGACGATCACCCTCGAACACACGGTCCCGGTCGACGACGGAGAGTTCCTCGTCTATGGGACGGCGACGCAGAACGCCATCGATACTGTGGCCAGAGCCACCGAAACCATCCCCCACTGGCAGGATCTCACCATCCGTTCCGAGGGCGACCCGACGAGCTTCGAGATTCGGATGACCGATCCGCCGGTACTCTCGGTCGTGGCGTCGCTCGGTGGCTCCGTCGAACAGGCCGTTATCGAAGACGGTGACTATCAGATGACGATCCACCTGTCCCCGAGTGTCGACGTCCGGCGAGTCACCGATGCTGTCGAAGCGGCCTATCCGGACGTCGAGATGCTTCGTCGGCGGCAAATTAGCCGGGACCACGACGATTCAAAGCACTTCCAGCGTCACCTTGTCGAAACCCTCACGGACCGGCAGCAAACTGCACTGGAAACCGCGTACCACGCAGGCTTTTTCGAGTGGCCGCGCGATGCGTCCGGTGAGGACGTCGCCGAGTCGATCGGCGTTGCTCCACCGACGTTCCATCAGCACCTCCGCAAGGCCGAGCGGAAAGTCATCGACGCGGTGTTTTCGTCTCCGATACAGAGTGTCGGGTAGCGACCGAGAAAAGCGACTCGAGCAGGGCGATGCAGTACTGTTCGGTCTGCAAACCACGCTGAGCTGATGGTCCAGCGCCGCTGTGAGGAAAACAGGCGGTCACCGGGAGCGTGTGGATCCGCTGTTCTGTACGATTCTTAGCAGTGCTCCGGTGTGATGAGCCCACATCCACAGAGGGACATCTCCGGTGGAGGCGTTCCACATTCAGAAACTACTAGTAGACCTCTCAAAGCGGATCTCATGTTCAGTGATGGGTGGTGCAGGCTCCGGTTCGACTGTCGAACGAATCGACCTTTCGGAAGTGACGCGGCCGAATTCGAGGGTTTCTACGAGCAATCCTCGATCCTTGTCACACGCCCCCCGCCACGCGAGTTCCGGATCTCCACGGAGACTGATCACCCACGATAGCCGAGCAACCGAAGCCCGTTCAGCGAGACGAGGACCGTCGAACCCTCGTGACCGACCACTGCGAGCGGGAGCGGGATACCTCGGAGGAGGATCGTGCCGACCATGAGCCCGATTGCGCCGAAGGCAATTGTGAGATTGACGGTGAGCGTGCGGCGAGTCTTGCGGCCGAGGCCGAGTACATAGGGAATCTTGCTGAGGTCGTCGCCCATCAACACCACGTCGGCAGTGTCGAGCGCGACGTCGGTCCCCGCCCCGCCCATCGCCACGCCGAGGGTCGCTGTGGCCAGCGCCGGCGCGTCGTTGACGCCGTCGCCGACCATCGCTACGTTCTCGTATCGCTCGATCAGGTCTTCGATGGTCGCTACTTTCTCTTCGGGCAACAGTTCCGCCTGGACTTCATCGATGCCGACTTCGTCGGCGATGCGCTGTGCGACGCGCTCGTTGTCGCCGGTCAGCATGACAATGTGCTCCACGCCGAGCGACCGCAGGTCGGCGATCATCTCTGCAGCGTCGGGCCGGACCGTATCGGTGAACGCGAGCCAACCTAATACTGTGACGTCGCCGTGGTGTTCTCTAGCGACAAGGACGCTCGTTTTCCCCTCCACCTCTAACGTCTGGAGTCGATCCAGAGCGGGTTCGAGACCGTCAACTGCTACGTCTCCGAGAACGGTCTCGAAGTAGCTCGGATTCCCGATATGGATGGTCCTCGCTTCGACATCGGCATTGACCCCTTTCCCGGCGACTGATTGAAATCGCACCGCGTCGGGAACGTCGAGTGACCGGTCTTTCGCCGCCGCCACGGTCGCACGAGCGAGGTGGTGCTCCGAGCGGGCCTGCACTGCGGCCGCCAGTGAGAGCAATTCCTGGTCGGTCAGTGTCTCGTCTGTCGCGCCGTCACGGACGAGCACATCCGTCAACTGCGTGTTGCCCTGCGTGAGCGTTCCCGTCTTGTCGAACGCGACTGCGTCGATCTCCGCTGCCGTCTCGACGTGCTCGCCGCCCTTGAACAGGACGCCCTGCCTGCCGCCGGAGGCGATCGCAGAGAGGACTGCCGCAGGCGTCGAGATGATGACCGCACACGGCGAGGCGGCGACCATGAGTGTCATCGCCCGGTAGAACGTGCTCGTGAAATCGCTCCCGAGCGCGAGCGGAATTGCGATAGCTGCGATCGTAAGTGCGAATACGCCGAGGACGTACGGCTGTTCGAGCCGGTCGATGAGCCGCTGTGTCGGAGCTTTTTCGCTCTGCGCGCGTTCGACCATGTGGATGAGGCGACTGATCGCCGATTCGTGGGCCTGCCGCGTGACTTCGATTTCGAGGCTGCCACTCTCGTTGATCGTCCCGCCGAACACCTCGTCGCCAGGTTCCTTCGGCACGGGGACGGATTCGCCGGTGAGTGATGCCTGATCGGCCGTCCCCTCGCCGGACGTAACGATGCCGTCGAGCGGGATTTTGTCGCCGGGACGGACGACGAACACGTCACCGACGGCGACCTCGTCGATGGGAACAGTGACCTCCTCGCCGTCGCGCAGGATCTGCGCTGCGTCCGGCCGCATCTCGACCAGCGACTTGATGGCTCGGCGGGAGCGGCCGATAGCGTAGTGCTGGAGCGTGTTCGACAGCGAGAACAGGAAGAGGAGCATCGCACCCTCGAACGGGGCTCCGATCGAGAGTGCGCCGAGCGCAGCGACGATCATCAGCAGGTCGATATCCACTGCGCGGTGGCGGAGCGTCTCGATCGCTCCTTTGAGCCCGTACCACCCGCCGAAGACGTATGCGACGCCGTAGCCGCCCCATGTGAGGAGTGACGGGCCCTCGAGCCACCCTGTCGCCAGGCCGGTCAGCATGCCGACCAACGTCAGACCGACGAACACTGCTTCCCGTCTGAGTTCCGAGCGAGAGGTCACCTCGTCGGGTGGCGCGTCGGGGTCGTCCTGGATCGAGACGTCGCGGTCGCGGACTGCCTGTCTGAGCGTTTCCTCGGAGGTGACGCTGTCGTCGTAAGTGATTCGAGCGCTCCCGATTCGGAACGAGACGTCGACGTCGTGGACGCCACGCGTCTCACGGAGGCGTCGTTCGAGCGCTTGCGCGCCCGCTTCACCACGACCGCCACGTCGTTCGATCCGAACGGTACACGTCGATAGAGGCGGTGATTCCGTAACGGTCACGCGATCTCTCCATACGGTTGATTTTGCATTGTGGGTATGTCGCTGTGGCCTTGTCTAACTGCACGCGAGGGAGTTCTCGACGTGCTGGTATGCCCTCCTCTCATTCTGGTCCGGTCACATTAGCTGATGATCGTTACGGGGATCCGTGCCCGGCGGGTCACTGTCTCAGCAACACTCCCGAGGAGTGTCCGGTCGATTCCCGAGCGACCGTGGCTGCCCATGACGATCTGGTCAACGTCGTGGTCCCTGGCGTATTCGAGGATCGCCCGGGCCGGTCTACCGACTTCAGTGACAGTCTCGATGTCGGTATCTCGTTCCGCCGCGAGGTCCGTAGCCATCGTGTGGATTCTGGTCGCTCGCTCTTTGGCATTGTCGTACCAGTCCTCGGCGACTGGTAGGCCGCCAGCCTCCACGTCGACAACCGAGTCGATCGGGTTGATGACGTAAAGCGTAGTGATGGTCGCGTCCGGAAACGTCTCGATAGCGTATGTGAGCGAGCGCTCGGAAAGCGGAGAGCCGTCGAAAGCGACGAGAACGCGGTCAGGCATTAGATAGTGGTTTGTAGCGGATTGAAATGAACGTATTGCCCACGATTGCTCAAGATAGAGTACGGACGGCAATCCGGGGGTGAGGCTTTTCAGAAGAGTCGGATAGCGGAAAACACTCGTCTGGATTCGACAGTTGAACGCCAACCGTTTTGGCACACACTCACCTCCGTTTGGTTGTGTCGGTCACCGAGTAGTTCGCACTGACCGGGCGTCCCTCAGAACCACATGCCACTCGCTCAACTCCTCGAACAGTACGTCAGTCTCGGTATCTTCGTCCTCGCCACGGGTCTCAGCGCGCTCAGCTTTCTCGCATGGCGACGGGAACGCGACCGACGAATGAAGATTGTCACCGTTGGGTACGCGATGTTCGCGGTCTACGGGCTTATCGTGTTTCTCGAATATTCGCTCCTTCCGTATTTCCCGTACACCACGCTCGAATTGCTCGAACACGGAAGTGCCATCCTGATCCTCGGTGGCCTTCTAGCGTTCTTTGTCGCTTTGATGCGGGACTGAGTAATGTCGGACCCGGACCTCGAACTGGCATCTCGGCGGGCTATCTACCAGCAGATCGCCGACACTCCTGGCATCCACTTCCGGGCGCTCCTCAACGAACTCGACTACGCGCAGGGGACACTCCAGTATCACCTCCGCTGGCTCGCTGACGAGGGACTCGTCGAGGTTTCCGATGACGGCTCGTACACGCGATACTATCCCGCCGACGAGTTCGATGAGACCGATCAGGCAGTGATGAACGCTTTGCGACGGGACTACAGCCGTCGTATCATCGCTCACCTCCTCGCAGACGGCTCGCTCTCAACGACCGAGTTGAGCGACCGTCTAGACAAGGCCCAATCAACCGTGTCGTGGCACCTCTCGAAGCTCACCGAGGCAGACCTCGTTACGAAAGAGCGCGACGGTCGAAGTGTCGTCTACGACGTCAGTGATACCAACAGAGTAAACTACCTCTACACGCGGTACCGACAGTCGTTCACGGACAGCGTCGTCGATCGCTTGCTCGGCCTGTGGGACAGTTACTGATTCGTGGACGTGACCGGCGTGATACCGCGCAGGACCAGCATGCGTAATAAGAGGACATATACGAGAAACGCCACCGAGGGGCCCAAGACGGGACGGACGAGCCCTATCAGATCAGTACCGATCGCTGCCGCGTGAACCGTCCCGAAGGCGAACCCCGCGTAGGCGAACGAGTGGACGACGCGTGGTCCCCACGGGCGCTGGAAACGTTGCGCGTCAGTGAAGCCCAAGACGGCGACGACGAGCATGAGGAGCGCTCCCGCGCCAACGACGATGCCTCCGATGAAGTACGAAGTCGAGAACGCCGGTGCCGGGACTTGCCCGTTGACGACGAACCACGCGTCGAACACGCCGAGTCCCGCGTGCAGCAGCGTGACGATCATCGCAAACACCGACACTTCGACGTGAACTCTCCGGGCGGCCTCGTGGAGCACGCCGAACGACTCCGTGTTGTAGAGAATTCCCGTCAGGACCGCCAGGTACAGTGCCGGATACGCGACGAGTGCGGCACCGCGGTCGAGGTACCAGACGATCGCCGCCATCACGAGGCCCCCGTCGTCGCCACGATATCGGGACAGCCGTCGGAATCCTGAAAACCATTCGTCGTCTCGGGACGCGTCGGGCACTTGTCCGTGGAGTCATTGATGCCGTCACCGTCGTAATCGCTCGGTGCCTGTCGCGTCGAAACGGTCTGGTTGATGAGATCGCTCTGTTTCTCTTCGGTTGCTTGTGTAGCGCGGACGTCCCCGACCTGCCACAGCACCGGGACTGCCGCGACCAGCACAACGATTGCGACGATGGTGATCCGCTGTTTATGCGTCCAGGACATGGGCTTTGAATCCGCTGGTCGTGTGGAAGACGCCGTCGTGAAAGACGAGCGCCTCCAGCCCGTCCCATTCTTCTGCGAAGGCCTTCGCCTCACCGAGCGGAAGTGCGGCCAGCGCCGTGGCGAGGGCGTCGGCTTCCATGCAATCCCGTTGCGTAACGACGGTGACTGAGTCGTGACGCGAGCCGAGCGACTCGGTCGTTGGATCGTAGACGTGGTCTGTGCCGTCCCGTTTGCGTCGGTACCCGCCGGAGGTTGCGATGTGCCACTCCGTGTCCAGAATCTTCAGTGGTCTGTCGTCCCCGTACGGACTCTCAATTGCGATTGATCCCGTCGGTGGGGACATGTCGCCGCCACCACTGACAAACCCGCGCCGGGTGGGCGCGTCCAGTGTCTCCGCGGCCCGATCGACGATGTATCCCTTAGCGAGACCATTGAGATCGAGGGCGACGTCGGTTGTAACCTGGTTGCCATCGATGTGAACCGTCCCGGTGTCGAACGTCTCTGGAAGGACGTCGATATCACCACGCAGAAATGATTTGAGATCGCGCTCGACGCGACCTTGATGGATGTCGAACACCCCTCCGGTCCGGTCGAAATATTCGAGCCCGCGACGGATGACCCGTGAGACGTGTTTGTTGGTTACCGTGCCCTCGCGGTTGAGCTTGCTGACCGCACTCGCGCTTTCGAAGGCGTTCAGTTGGCCTTCGAGCGAGCCGGCTTTGTCTCGAGCAGCAGCTGCTGCGGCGTCAGCACGCATCCCCGCTACTTGGACGACAAACTCCGTGTCACAGCAGTTGAACTCCCGATGGGCGTCACCGGCCCGTTCGTACAGAGATGCGAGAGTCCCCATTCCTCGTCTCACTCCGCCTCGTCGTGTTCCTCGTCCTCGTCGTGTTCTTCCTCGTCGTGTTCCTCGTCCTCGTCGTGTTCTTCCTCTTCGTGTTCTTCCTCGTCCTCCTCGTGTTCCTCTTCCCCGTACCCAGACTGTGTCTGGACTACCGGTGTGAAGTCTTGATTGGGGGTTGGAGCGTCAGCGGCGACCTGCTGTGAGGCGTCTGAGACGGGCGTTCCTGAAGGGGCCGACTGTTCACCCGATTGCGTGATGCCACCAATCGGGATAGCGAGGGCACCAGCGACGATGGCCGTGAGGAGCGCACCTGCGAGGGTAAACGCAACGAGTTTGTTGTTGGGAACGGGGATCCGCACGCTTACTCCCCTCGCTCTCCGCAGTCGTTACCGTTGATTTGCCGGTCGTCGATCCAATTCATTGCACGTGGACGGAAGAGATGTCTTTAGTAAGCCGTTCGCGTCCGACTATCGAATCTTCGTACAGCTATCGAATGGTTCGACTGAATCATTGTGAGCGATTTCCCTCGCCGTTCAACAGGCGATTATTGCCGGCGTTCGGGTTTCTCTGTCACAATAGAAATCTGCTGGTGATTGACTGCGATCCTCACACGGAGTTTCTCCTCTGCTTTCAGGAGGTAGGCCACTCAGTACAGATGAGGCACTTGCCGCTCAGTGACGGATGCGAAGATGACAGGTGTCCCGCTACAACCAGTCAGCGGGGAGTTCGTCTTCGTGGTTTTCCAGCAGTTCGAGTAGTGGCCTGATTTCATCGAACTTCGGTCCTTTTGCTACCTCATGGGTTTCCCTGTTCCACTCGATAAACCCATAATCAGCCAACTTCGGAAGGTGGACGTGCTGCATTGTCACGAGGCGTTCAACGGCATCAGATTCACTCTCAGAGCCAGCAATCACGACTGGTGCATCGTCTTGTGGATTGTGCTCCAACAACGCGACCAATAGTTTGCGTCGCTGAACATCGGCCAACGCATCTACCATGTCATCAAACGATCTTACTTTCAACGTATTCTTCACAGTTCTACATCGGCGGGAACACTGATAACCTACCCACTATTTCACAGCAGCTACACATTTGATTAACTGAGTAACAAGCTCCGTAGAGAGACACTCTGCAAGAAGCGCTGGTGCTCGCCGCTTTCCTGTCGTCATGACTCTGTTCGTGCAGCCTGGCCCGGGAGCCATTGACTAGCTACTGCACCGGGTTCGCCACGGGGAGCAGCCCCGAGGAGATTATCCGGCGGAGGAGGACGACGACACCGTTCTCCAGGCCGTTGGCGAAGACTGCCTGCTCGTGTGAGTCGTCGTGGTCGGCGTCCGGATAGAAGGAACTGACCAGCAACGTCGCACGGTCAACCAGCAGCAGGCGACTGATGGCAACCTCGTCGTCGCTCGCCGGCCCGAGGAGCCAGTCCAGTTCGGTTTCGAACACCTTCACAGATGGCAGCTCGGTACCGAGCTTGGCGATGATCGCGTCCGTCTCGCCACCGATGATCACGTCGACGCCGCGGTCAACCGCGTCGTGGAGTCGCTCGTACAACGCTTCCGTCAGGAGTTCCTCCTCGACGACTAGCAGGACGATTTCCGATTCGGCGTCCTCCAGTAGCGTGTGTGTCCGGGACTCGATGCCATCGTGGCCGGACAGCGTCCAGACCTCCTGCATTCGGCCGCTGTCGTCGCCCTCCGGCTGGAGATCGAGCGCTTCGAGTTGTGACTGAAGGGTGTCGATCCGTGTGTCGAACTGCTGCCGCAAGGTCGCGGTTGCCTCCTCGATGCTGACCGCGCGAAACTGCTGCGGGCTGGAGTGCTGCACTTCGACCAGCCCCTTCAACTCAAGCACTCGGACGGCGTCGTACACCCGGGTTCGCGGAACCTCCGAGATCTCGCTGATTTCCTTGGCTGTCCCCGCCGAGAGTTGGGTCAATGCCATGAAACTCCGCGCCTCGTACTCTTTGAGCCCGAGATCCTGCAACAGACTCACCGTCTCGACTTTACGGTTCTCAGATGTCATTAGGTGGTACTGTCATGGCCGACTGGTTGAGAGGGGTAATTCACGCTCGGTCGGGATTTGGGTGACTGACCCTCCACACTCCGAGCAGGCGTCCATCGCTTTGCTGCGGTACGGCCTCTCGCAGACAGAGCACGAAAACAGGGCCGTGGTGGCTTCGTCCTCGGAGTCGTGACGAGAGGTCGGCGGCTCGGCTTGTGTGCGCCCACCGAGTCGGGAGAACCACGTGCGGAGACGCTGGCTCATTGGGTTATGGCCACCCCGCGGGCAGCTCGTCTTCTTGGTGGGCCATCAACCGGAGTAACGGCGCGATCTCGTCGAAGTTCGGCCCCCGCCGAATCACGTGGGTGTCCGCATCCCACGTGATATAGCCTGCCTCGTCGAATTTGGGTAGATGCACGTGATACAGGGCCGTCCGCATCTCGGTGAGGGTGGCGTCGTCGACAGCCTCCGGGTCGCTGTCGGTGTGCCAGGCGGCAACCCGAGTGCCGAGACGGTCGAAGGAAATTGGAGTCTCCTGTTCGTCGAGGTAATCCAGGACGTACCGACGAACGGGGTCTGCCAATATACTGAAACTATTGGGTACCGCCTCGGTTGATTGAACCATACCATGGCAAGAATCCCTACACGAATAAACTCGTTTATCAATATATTTGTTATATTTGCAAAATTCAATCCAATATAGTTATTGGTGGATATATTGAAATCTGAATGTGGGGTATGGGTCGAAATACGCGGGTAGATTTGAAAAAATCAATCGAATCTCTAGTTATCCTTGGTCGGCGACCGACGCGTCGTCGGTGTCGTCGTCCTGGTCGACGCCGGAGCCCGGCCGTGGATAGAAGTGGTCCCATGACTGGACTCGAGTCTCGGAGATGATCTCGGAGCTGTTGATGGTCATGCCCAAGTCCGCCAGTTCGTTGCGGATCTCTTCGATCTCTCTGACCGACCCGGCGACGATCTCGACGTGGACATTCCGTTCGCCTCCGAGCAAATCGCGGGTGGTCACCACACCGCGAATGTCGAGGATCGGTTCGGCCAGCGAGTCCAGCTCGTTCGGATTGACCGTGCAAACGAACATGACGTGGAGGGGGTAGCCCGCTTGCTCGTAGTTGATCTCGGGGTAGTAGCCCCGGATCACACCCTTCTCTTCGAGTTTGTCGAGGCGATTCCGAACCGTCGTTGAGGTCACATCCACCTTCTCGGCGATCTCCGTATCGGTCTGGCGGGCGTTGAGCTGGAGTTGGTGCAAGATGCTGCGGTCCACGTCGTCGAGTGGATTGTCGTCCATACGGTGTCCTTGGACAGGACAACTGAAAAGTCCGCATGGACCCCTCACTAGCAGAGATCGAAGCA
>JARUKX010000044.1 GCA_029688825.1 Haloarculaceae archaeon H-GB1-1
TCCCGCGTCCGGCGCGCGCTCGACCTCCCCGACCCCGACGAACTCCTCCACGGCGTGCTCGGGTTCGACCCCGAGCCCGACCACCAGGACTTCGTGGACGTCCATCTCACCGTCCCGCGCTTCTTCGCCTGGCGCATCCCGCGCGGCGAGGCCGGCGTCGAGTACGGGCTGGCCGCCCCGCCGGGCGGCGACGTGAGCGCGGACTTCGAGGCCTTCACCGAGGCGTACGACGCCGACACCGAGAATCGCTGTTCCGGTCTCATCCCCATCGGACCGCCCGAAACCGTGACGAGCGACCGCGCATTCCTGATCGGAGACGCCGCCGCGCAGACGAAGCCGTTCACCGGCGGGGGCATCCTCTACGGCATGACCGCCGCCGATCACGCGGCCCGAGAGATAGACCCGCGGCGGCCCGAGACGCTGGCCGACTACGAGACGGCCTGGCGCGAGGACCTCCTGTCGGACATCCGGCTGGGACACGTCGTCCGCAAAGGCTACTCGTTCCCCGACCTCCTCCAGCGCGCCGGATTGACGGCGCTCTCCGGGAAGATCGGTGTCCACATGGACCGACCGACCTCGCTGTTCTCGACGACGCAGTTGAAGGCGTGGCTGTCGCGATAGGCCGGACCAGCGTATTTCCGTGTGAGTGCGGTACCGGCAGGTATGCCGACGACAGGCGAACTCGCCGACTTCGTGCTCGACGTGCAGTACGAGGCGCTCTCGGACGACGCCATCGAGGAACTGAAGAAACGCGTGCTTGACTCGGTCGGCATCGGCATGGCCGCCCTGGAGGAGGACGCCACCGAGGTCGTCGCCGAGACGGTGACAGACCTCGAATCGGCGGGGCCGTGTACGCTATGGGGCCGCGACGCCACGGCCTCGCCGGCCCAGGCCGCCATGCACAACACCGCCCTGACGCGGTCGCTGGACTTCATGGACTCCTTTCTGGCTCCCGGCGAGACGCCGCATCCCAGCGACAACGTCGCCAGCGTCCTCGCCTGCGGCGAGTCCGTAGACGCCTCCGGGACGGACCTCCTGGAGGGAATCGGCGTCGCCTACGAGGTCCAGGGCGAACTCGCCTGGAACGCGCCCGTCCGCGACCGGGGGTTCGACCACGTCACCCACACCGTCATCTCCGCCGCCTGCGGGGCGGGGAAGGTGCTGGGGCTGGACCGCGAACAGCTCAGGAACGCCATCGGCATCGCCGGCACCGCCCACAACGCGCTCCGGGTGACCAGAACGGGCGGCATCAACGAGTGGAAGGGCGTCGCGAGCGCCAACGCCGCCCGCAACGGCGTCTACGCCTGTCTGCTCGCACAGAACGGTATGGAGGGGCCGGTGAACCTCTTCGAGGGACAGAAGGGCTGGAACCAGGTCGTCGCCGGGGCGGACTTCGACGTCGACCTGGACCGTGGCTGCGAGCGGGTCTTCGATACGATGACGAAACGCTACGTCGCCGAAACGTACGCTCAGTCCGCCGTCGAGGCCATCATCGGCCTCGCCGAATCGGAATCCGTCGACCCCGATACGGTGGCATCGATCCATCTCGACACCTTCCACGGCGCGAAGCTCATCATCGGCGGCGGCGAGGGCGACCGCCACGAGGTCACGACCAAGGCCCAGGCCGACCACTCGCTCCCGTACATGCTCGCGGCGGCACTCATCGACCGGGAGATGACCCGCGCACAGTACGACCGGGAGCGTATCCAACGGCCGGACGTGCAGTCACTGCTTCGAACGGTGACCGTCGAGGAGAACGAGCGGCTGACCGAGGCGTTCGAACACGGGAAGATGCCCGCGAGAATCACGGTCGAACTCGAGGACGGGACGACCTACCGCACCGAGACCGACGCCTTCGAGGGCCACCCGACGCGTCCGATGTCCTGGGAGGACGTCGAGGCGAAGTTCGCCACGGTGACCGAACCCACGCTCGGCGCGCAGCGGCGACAGGCCATCGTCGACACGGTTCGAAACCTCGACACCCACGACGCCCGCGGCCTCGCCGCACTCCTGGAGTGAACGGTCGAGTACGCCGACGTTTCCCGGCCACGGCGGCCGATTGGCTCGGGTTACTCGGTCGTAATCTGGCCATTACTTTCGCCGTGCTCGGCGAACGTACGCGGGTATGGAATTCACGAACAGGCTTCTCTCTCTGACCGGGACCGTCGTCCTCGTCCTCGCCGCGCTCTCGACGGGTCCAGCGGTCGCCGGTGCCCAGGAAGCCGGGAACGACGCGGAGGCCGGGAACGCCGCGACGGTCACCGTGACGGCCAGCGGACAGGCGTCCGCCGACCCCGACGAGGCCGTCCTCGTCGTCGTCAGTCGGGCGACTGCGGACTCGCCCGATGAAGCCACCCAGCGATTGGCTGCGAACACGACTCGCCTCCGTAGCGCCCTCCTGAACACCAGCGTGACCGAAGACCGTCTCCGGACGGTCTCGTTCAATCTGTTCGAGCGACGGCCCGACCGCAACGACTCTACGGTCTTCGTCGCCGAGCAGCGCTTCGAGGTGCGCCTGAACGACACGGGTGCCGTCGGGTCGACCATCGACACCGCCGTCAGCAACGGCGCGGCCGGCGTCGAGAGCGTCCGATTCTCGCTCTCGGAGGACACCCGCCGCGACCTCCGCCGGCAGGCGCTCACCGACGCGATGGGGAACGCTCGCCAACAGGCCGTGACGCTCGCCACCGCCGAGAACCTCAGTCTCGTCGGCGTTCGCTCCATCTCGACCGGCGAACCCGAGTTCGGCACCCTCCAACTGCAGGCCCAGCGCGCCGAGACCGTCGTCGAACCGAGTCCCGTCACCGTGACCGCGACCGTGACGGTGCAGTACAACGCGACCAGCTAACCCATGACCGACAGAGCATTCGACTTCCTGCACCTGACCGACCGCCCCGAGAAACCGCGCGACACCGGCATCACCGAGATTCGCGGCCCGTACTACGACCCGATGGGACCCCGCGAACTCCGCGACATCCTGGAGACGATGTGCCGCTACGTCGACATCTACAAGTTCAGCGGCGGCTCGTTCGCGCTGATGCCCGAGGACGCCGTCCGTGAACTCATCGACGTCTGCCACGAGTACGACGTCCAGGTCTCCACCGGCGGCTTCATCGAACACGTCCTCGTCGCCGACCACGACCACGTCGAGGACTACGTCGCCGAAGCCGGGGAACTGGGCTTCGACATCGTCGAGATCTCCAGCGGGTTCCTCGCCATCGACACCGCCGACCTCGTCGCCCTGACCGAACTCGTCACCGATCACGGGCTCAAAGCGAAACCCGAGATCAACGTCCAGTTCGGCGCGGGCGGCGCGTCCGCCGTCGAAGAACTGGAGAGCGAGGCCGCCATCGACCCCGCCAGCGCCATCGCCGAAGCCCAGCGCCATCTGGAGGCCGGCGCGTACAAGATCATGGTCGAGTCGGAGGGCATCACCGAGCGCGTCCGCGAGTGGCGGACCGACGTGGCCTTCGACATCGCGAACGAGGTCGGCGTCGAGAACTGCGTCTTCGAGGCCGCCGACCCGCAGGTCTTCGAGTGGTACATCAAGAACTTCGGCCCCAACGTGAACCTCTTCGTCGACAACTCACAGATCGTCGAGTGCGAGTGCATGCGTTCGGGGCTGTGGGGCAAGAAATCGAGCTGGGGTCGGGTCGCGTCCTACCGGCCCGAAGACTGAACGCCCCGTCCCAAACACTACCACGACGACGCTCGAACCCGACGTATGAGTCTCCGACGCACGCTCTACGTCTCCGGGTTCGTCGGCGCATCGCTCGCGTACATCTTCACGTCGCTGGCGTTTACGGGTTCGTTCCACGTCGTCCAGTGGACCGTGTTCGCCGCGTTCTTCCTCGTCGTCTTCGCCGGGTTCGAGCGGTTCATCCAGTGGTCCGAAACGCTCGACGCGAAATGAGAGCGCGAGACGGCGAGCGACCGCTCGGTCATACCCCACTACTTCTCGTACACCGGCTTCCTCGCCGAGCGGTCTCCACTCGCGACCGCTCGGTCATACCCCACTACTTCTCGTACACCGGCTTCCTCGCCGAGCGGTCGCTCCCCTCCACGAACGGCAGTTCCACGACGTCGGCTCCGACCTCCTCGCCGTCGACCCGAACGGTCAGCGGCCCCTCGACTCCGAAGTCGACCAGTCCGAACGCGATGGGACGCTCCAGCATCGGGCTCTCGGCGGCGCGGGTGACCTCGCCGACGGCCTCGTCGCCAGCGAAGACTGCCGCGCCTGACGACGGTCGCTCGTCGGGCAGGAGGCCGACGAGTCGCTGGCTGGGGCGGCCGCGGTTCTCGACGCGCGAGACCACTTCTTGCCCGACGTAACAGCCCTTCTCGAAGTCCAGCGCGTTGCGGACGCCCGTGACGTTCGGGATTCGACCACGGAGTTCGGTCTCGAACAGCGGCGTTCCCGCTTCGAGGGTGAGCGCGTCCCACGTCCGGTAGCCGAAGGGAGCGGCGTTCAGCCCGCGGTTGACGAGCGTGTCGAACACGCGGTCGCCGTCCGCGGCGGCGCAGACGACTTCGTAGCCCTCCTCGCCGGCGGGCGCGTCGGTCCTGATGACGGTCACGCCGGCGTCACCGAGTTCCCCGCGGGCGAAGGTGAGGTGGGACTCGGGCGTCGACGAACCGTGGAGGACGCTCGCCAACTTCTCGGTCGCCTTCGGGCCGTGGACGCCGAAGACGGCGAAGTCGTCGGTCGCCGCCCGGATTTCGACGTCTTCGATGAACACCTTCTCGCTCCAGTCGTCGGCGAGCGGCCGCGCCTCACCGGGTGGCGTGAACAAGAGCAGTCGCTCGCCGGCGTTGTAGACGTACAGGTCCGTCTCGACCCCGCCCTGCGGGTCGAGCAACAGCGCATAGCAGCCCTCGCCCTCGGCGGCGGGGACCCGGTTCGAGACGGCGTTGTCGACGTAGGAAACCCGGTCGTCGCCCTCGACGACGACGACGCCGTAGCCGTGTTCGACGACGCCGACGACGTTCCGGACCGCGCGATGGGTCCGCTCCGGCCGGCCGTAGTGCTCGACGACGCGGCGGCCGCCGCGGTCGGTGAACGTCGCTCCGTGGTCCTCGTGGGTGGATTCGATGACTGTCATAGTCCGTCGCGTCCGTTCCGAACTGCGGCCACGAGTGCAAGCGCGGCCACGAGTGCCACCACGGCCGCGATGGCCGTAAAGCCGGGGCCAGCGAGGCTGGAGGCGAACGAGTCGTCGTCCGCGTCGGCCATCGTCGTCACCGTGGCGGTCGGGGCCGGCGTCGGTGTCGCGTTCTCGCTTCCAGTCTGCTCTTCTCCGGCCACCGCGACCGTCATCTCCCCGCTCCGCTCGCCGCTGGTCGCGCTGATCGAGACGTCGCCCGCAGATTCGACCACCACGGTCGCCTCGCCGCGGGGGTCCGTCGTCGCGACCGTCTCACCGTCGACCGCCAGGGTCGCGTTCGTGACCGTACGGCCGTACTCGTCGGTGACGGTCACTGCGACAGCGTCCCCGACGTCGACGCTCGACGCGTTCGTCCCGACGGTCAGCGCGGGCGTCCGCTCCAGCGAGACGTCGACCGTCTCCGGATTTGCTGCGACGTAGGGCGTCAGCGTCGTCGACTCGTAGCCCTCCTTGCGCACCGTCACGGAGAGCTCCGAATCGGCCGGCACCATAACGGAGGCCTCCCCCTGCGCGAGCGTCTGGACGGTCCCGACGCCGTCGACCGTGACGGTCGCGTTCGAGACGGAACGCGCCGGGTCGTAGTGCCCGTCGGTCACGTCGACGGTCAGAAGCGTCGTTCCCGACCCCAGCCGCACGGTGTGGTTGACGTGACTGTCCACCTCGATAGTCTCCTCGTGCCGGCGGTCGCCCTCGAACACCGCCAGCGTGTAAGTCCCCTGTGCGATGGGGGCGGTCGTGACCGTGCTGGCATTACCGGCGTGTCGGTCGACGACGAGCTCTCCGTCGCGGTACAGCTGGACGCGTGCGTCATCGACGAGCCCCGAATCGTCCCGGACGGTGATCGTGGCACGCCCCTGTTCCAGGACGCCGACCGTGACCGCGCCCTGCGAGGCGTTCCCCAGGACGTACGGCGAATTGCGGACGTAGCGGTCGTCGTGGATCGACAGCGAGACGTTCGCACCCGCAGGCACGTCCATCAGCGTCTCGCCGCTGGAGTGCGTCGTCGCGTTCACGCGCTCGCCGTCGCCCCAGGTCGCGGCGACCGTCGCCCCACTGACGGGGTCGCCGTCACCGTCGACGACTGTCACGCGAATGGTCACCTGGTCGCTCTGTGCTCCCACCCCGCCGACGGCGGCGGTCAGCAACACGAGGAGACTCGCCGCCAGAACCGCGCCGCGACTGCCAAACATGGACGGATGCTGGATGAGCGCACACATATCACTATCGAGTCCGAAACGCCTCGCGGGCAGGCAATTCCGTTCCTCAGGGTCGGCGGTCTACCGGTCCATCTCGTCGACGAGCCCCTCGACCTCGGCGGGCTCGACGGTGGCGAGCGACCCCGGAACCGTCCGCGCGAGCGACGCCGTAGCGACGCCGTAGCGAAGCGCCTCGTCCGTCGGCGCGTCCCGAAGCAGTCGATCGAGGAACGCCCCGACGAACGCCGCGTGCTGGCCCGTCTCGTCGACCGCATCGCACTCGATGCCGTCCTGCTCGTGGATGACGTTGTCGTGACACACGATCGCGCCGCGTTCGCTCCGGGTCATCACCACCATGTCGAAGTTCCCCTCCGAGGCGATGGTGTGGACCAGCTCCCGCGGCTGACCCGTCTTGTTCAGCACCGTCTTCGCCTGCTGCTCGTTGGCGAACAGCACGCCGACGTCTTCGAGCAGCCCGCCGAGCACGTCACGCCCCTCGTCGACGTCCCACAGGCCCGGCTGGTAGTCGATGTCCAGCGCCGTCATCGCCCCACCCGCATCCGCGGCGTGGAGGACCTCACCCGCCGTCTCGGCGGCGGAGGGAGAGAGCGCGACCGAACTCCCACCGACGAACACCGCGTCTGCCGTCTCGAACGTCTCCAGCGGTACGTCCCCCGGCGTCACCGAGGCCATCGCCGTCTCCCCGCAGTCGTAGACCCGCCGATTCCCCCGCGGGTCCGGTGCTGACTCGTGAAACACGAGGCCCTGCCGCTCGTCGGCCGCCCAGCTCACGTCCGTCGCGATTCCGTGCTGGTGCAACTCCGCCACGACCCGCCGCCCCAGCGGTGAGTCCGGCACCCGCGACACCCACGTCCCGTCGGTCCCGAACCGACTCGCGGCGACCGCCGCGTTGCTCTCGATTCCCGTCACCCGAGAACCAAGCTCCATCGCCGTCTCCAATCGCTCGCTATCCGGCGGCGACAACCGAAGCGGCGACTCCCCGAACGTCACGAGTTCTGGCATACGGTTCCAATGGAAACGAGGGGGTTTAGTTCACGCGGCCGGGGCAGAACATCAGGGGTTCACGTCGCGAAACTTCCGCCGAGGCGACCACAGCCCGCCGAGTCGACGCGGAATCGGGACCCTGACGACAGAATCCTAATCGCTTATGTGTTCGAACACCCACCGCTCATCCGTGGGCACGTAGCTCAGTCCGGATAGAGCGTCGGACTTCTAACCCCGTTCGGGGTACCGGGGGAAGACATCCGACGGTCGTGGGTTCGAATCCCACCGTGCCCGTTATCTGCGAACGGAGGTGAGCAGTCACGGCACCGTGGATTCGAATCCCACCGTCAGCGAAGAATTTCTCGTCGTGCACGAGTACAATGTTCATTTGCTGTGTATGTTTAAATTTATCAATTGAAAGTATAGTGTTGATTTTAGTGCGTACAGGGGGATAAACCGCTGCTGAAGGCACTCCGAATGTGGTAAACGTACTAGCCATCAGCCCTAACCACGACCATACTTAACACATGTCAACCCGAATAGAGGGTATGGCAATCGACCCATCTAGCTCCGAAGAATCAGCAATCGATCGATGGGATCGTCTGCACGAGATACTAGCCTCACAGGAACGTCGGATGATAATTTACTCGTTGATGGACGTGCCGAAAGAGAGGCGGATTCCACTTCCGGATGCCGCGATGACTCCCGAGTCGTCGTGGGACCAACAGCGAACGAGCACCCGCCTCCGACACCACCACCTCCCGAAACTGGTCGACGCTGGCTACATACGGTGGGAAAGTGACCCGTTTTGCGTCCAGCGAGGTCCCCGCTTTGCCGAGGTCGAAACCATGTTCGACCTCATACACGATTCGATTAGTCAGTTTCCCAAGTCTTTAATAACCGGGTGTGAAATCTATGAGAAGCTGTACCACGATGACAGGTGACGATATCGTCTTTGATGTAATCAACGCGATAGCAGAATCTGATGGGATAGAACCATCAGAGGTAGATTTCAATCTCTCCGATCATATCAACCCGGAAGCGTTAGAGAAGTTAGGAGAGGTGCAGGGAGGAGTCTGGGAGCTCGCGTTTCGTGTCTCAGATCACCACGTGCGACTCAATCACGACGGGACTATATTCATAGATGGTAGGAGATACGAAGCCGATTCCGTGGTGCAGGAGTGAGCGTGCCAGACGAAATATTCGTCGTGACGGGACGTGGAGCTATCGCCGAGCTTCGATTCGAACGCGTCTACGGCGCGCTCGAGTACGGTAACTCCACACAGAGCCGATAGCAGTAATCTCGTGCGCGAACGACGAGTGTCTACTCCTCGGTTTCCGATTGGGAAACGTCGACGGTGAGTACCGGGACGGGAGACTTCGTTACGACTTTCTGGGACGTACTTCCGAGCATATTCTTCTCGTATTCGCCCGCCTGCGTCCCCATCGTAATCAGGTCGATTCCGGCGTCCTCGACGTACGAGACGATGAGGTCTGCTGGTTTCCCTCGCAAGATAGCCGTCGAGACGTCGAATCCGTCCTGTTCCAGCGTCTCTTTGACCGCCGACGTGGCCTGTTCACCTTCCGCTTTCAGTTTCTCCAGCACCTCGGCTTGCATGTCGTCGTCCATCGCCAGGAACGCCCGATCGTCGACGACGTACAGCACGTGGACGGTGACGTCCCGTCCGTCAGCGATGTCGGTCGTGTGCTCTAGCACCGGATCGATCGACGAACTGCCATCCGTCGGAACGAGAATGTCGCTATACATCGTTCGTACCAATCTAGGTGGGACACACATCGCTTTCGATTATGTGCAGATGCTGAGAAAGCGGCAACTGAACGTCGATTGCACCACGGTGGCGTACCCCGTGCCGAGGGACTGGCCACGTGGGAAGCAGTCGAGGGTGCTCGGTCCTTGGTTCCTGCGGGACGAACCAGTCGATCGGAAACGAGCGACGTCACAGCGAAGACCGTTCGAGGCCGTGGGTCCAGTTCGGACTACCACGCGTGAAACCGAGCGGCCGAACCGCTTACGATGGCGGCGAGTCGGATTTCCCGGGGACGCCGCGGCCCTGGTAGAAGTCGCCGCCCCAGTTGCCGATCCAGATGTCCTGATTGGCGAGGTAGAGCGCTTGCTCGGTGTCGAAGGCGGGGTCGGTGACGGCCCACTCGTCGGCGGCGGGGTCGTACTCGACTGCGGTGTTGTAGGTGGCGGCTTGCCCGTACTGCCCGCCGGCCTTCGGCGGGAGCGGGAGCGGATGCTCCGCAGAACCGCTGTGCGAGGGTGGGCGCTCGGCGCGCTGGAGGCGGCCGCGGTTGAACGTCTGCTGGAAGAACTGGGCGAAGGTGTCTTTGACGTCGGAGCGGCCGAGGACGGCGTCGGCGGCGTTCAGCCCGCCGGTGACGTCGCCGGCGTCCCGAGCGGTGATGGCGTACGTCGAGTCGTCGGCTCCGGAGGCGAAGGTACCGGCGTCGCCATCCCAGAGTTCGTCGAACAGGAACCCGAGCGTGGACTCGGCGAACTTGGCGTGGTCGACGCCGTCGATCTCGGAGGCCCACAGGAGGCCCTGGCCGACGATGCCCTGTGTGGCTGCCTGATTGGCGGCCCCGTTGGCGATGCGGCCGTTGCCGTCGTCGTGGGTCATCAGTTCCATGGCGAGCGCGTCGGCGTAGTCGGCGGCCATCGACTGCAGTTGGTCCCTGCCGGCGTGGGTGCCGTACCAGCCGACGGCGGCGAGGGTCAGCCCGAGCGAGCGCGTCGATTCGGCGTCGACGATGTCCGGGGGCGAGAACAGTTTCCGCGTCGTCTTGAACGTCCCGTCGGCGAGCTTCTGGATGTTCGTCGCAGGGATGAGCGGCTCCGGATTCTCGTAGCCGAACCAGCCACCCTTGGCGAGGCTGACGAGGTCCGAGAGGAACCACAGCATCGCAGTGTGATGGGAGGGGCGGGCCGTCCCGTCGACGACGGTGCCGTCTTTTGGCCGGAACTCGGAGACGAGTTTCAGCGAATCGTCGCCGGCCGTGAGCGCGCCGTTGCCGTCGGGACCACCGTCGATGAGGGTCGCTTTCGTCCCGAGTTGGGCGAGCGTGGTGAGCACCTGCGCGCGGAACTTCGGCGCGATATTCTGCGGGAGCGTGTCGAAGTGCTTCTGGAAGTTCTTCGCCCAGGTGACGCCCTTGAGGTGGGACCAGGCGGTCGAGGACGGGCTGACGACCCCGGTCGACTTCGATTTGTCCCAGGCGAGGGTCTTCGCGTCGGGACGACCAGTGTCGTCCTCGAAGACCGGCTTCTGGGTGAAGTGTGGGTCCCCTCCGGTGAACGGCACCATGTTGAGATTGGGGTTGTTGATCGGCGGGCGGTCGACGTCCGCGTGTTTCGTGATGCCTTCGATTCGCTTCTCGAAGGCGTCCTGCTGCTCGGGCGTGTGCGGGAAGATGACGCCGTTGCCGCTCATCGCGATGTTGGTGCTCATGTTGTACAGCGAGTACCAGTAGGAATCGAACGTGGCGGCCTGCCAACCGTAGCTCGATTGCTGGGACTCGCCGGGCGTGGCGTCACCGACGACGATTGCCCCTCGCATGCCGAGCGATTGGTGCGGGCTACAGAAGTACTGGATGACGGCGTCCTCGTCGACGGTCTGGCCGAACGTCGTGCTCCCGTCGTCCGTCGGGTCACCGCTCCGGAAGTCGGCCCCGGTGTCGGCGACGACGTTGTGCGCGCCGCCGTTGCCGGTCCACTCCCAGGTGACGGTCGTTCCGGGGTCGACCCACACCGCGGGTGGCGAGAATGTGAAGTCACCGCCGTTCCCCGCGGCACCCACTTCGATGGTCACCTCGCTCTGCCCGCGGGCGTCGACGGTCGTCCCGTCGTAGTTGTCCGTGTCGGCGAGCCAGCCACCGAAGTCGAAGGACGCTCCGGTCCCGGACGGCGTCGCCGTCGCTGCATCCGTCTCGGCCGCAGTGGTCGCATCCGACCCCTGTGTAGACGTGGTACACCCCGCAGTGGCCCCGAGGGCGGCAATTCCGCTGAGCTTCAGAAACCGTCGGCGGTCGTGTTGCATACACCTGGGCGTGCCCACGGGCGGTATCAAAGGTGACCCGCACTGGTATCACGGCTGCACGGGTGGAACAAAGGTAAGTGCGAGCGATCTTCTCGGTGGTAATCCTGTCGCGCGTGGGCGGTCTGGGCACACCAGCGGGCAGGCGTCACGCGAACACTGATTACCGTGGCTGGTGTAGCCGGCGACGATGGGCGAGCCCCTCGTCACGTCTGCCGGAGAGATGAGCGAACAGGAGTTGCTCGACGCGGTCAACGACGGGCGTCGAGTGATCGTCCAGACGGAGTTTCTCGGCTCCGAACACGAGATCACGCTCCGCTGGGACGGCGAGACCTACTACTGCGATACGCCGACGCGACTGCACAAACACGACGACGAGGACGAGATGCGCACCTGCATCCAGAAGCAGGGCTACGCACGCGAGTGACCGGGTGAGGTCGAGGTAACGCGAGGCTTTATTCCGGAGACGGGAGGACACTGTTGTATGGCCAAAGTCGATCCATCGCCCGAACGGTTCCGCGAGCTGATGCTCGGTGAAGAACCGGGCTTCGAAGAGGTGATGACCTGCGTGTTCGGCGTCCAGAACCACGAGGTCCGAACCTACCTGATGCTTCTGGACCATCCCAGCAGCACCGTCGAGGAACTCGCAGAACTGCTCGACCGCGACCGAAGCAACGTCAACCGCTCGCTGTCGACCCTGCGGGAGAAGAACCTCGCCGACCGCGAGCGCCGACTGCTCGACGGTGGCGGACACATCTATCAGTACTCCGCGACGCCCGTCGAGGAGGCTCGCGAGCTGATGCACCAGACGCTCGACGAGTGGACCGCGTACGTCCACGAGCGCATCGACGAGTTCGGGCTCGGCGAGCGCTGAATAGCGGCGCTTTTCTGCGGCGACCGTATAGGACGGCCCATGCAGTGGCTCGGGTTCACCGGCGACGTGATGCTGGGGCGGATGGTCAACGAGGCGGCGAGCGAGCGCGCGCCGAGCGACGTCTGGGGGGACGTCCTGCCGCACCTGCAGGCGCTCGACGGCCTGTTCGTCAACCTCGAATGCTGCCTGTCGACGCGGGGCACCCCGTGGACCGACACCCACCGGCAGTTCCACTACCGGGCCGACCCCGAGTGGGCGATTCCCGCGCTGGAGGCTGCGGGGGTCAGCTGGGCCAACCTCGCGAACAACCACGTCCTCGACTTCGAGCAGCCCGGGTTCGAGGACACCCTCGACCACCTCGACGACGCGGGCATGGCTCACTCCGGAGCCGGCGAGACCGAGCAGGCGGCTCGCGAGCCCGCGCTCGTCTCCGTCGGGGACCTCGACGTAGCGGTCGTCTCAGTGACAGACACCGCGAGCGACTACGCGGCCAGCGAGGACGAGCCGGGCGTCGCGTACGCGAGACTCGACGTGGAACAGGACGACCAGCGCGAACTCGTCGGGGAGAGCCTGCGACGCGCGAAGGACCTCGACCCCGACCTGCTCGTCGCCTCGTTGCACTGGGGCCAGCGGATGGTCGTCAATCCGCCAGCACACCACGAGCGGTTCGGCCGCTGGCTCGTCGAGCAAGGCGTCGACCTCGTCCACGGCCACAGCTCGCACGTCCTCCACGGCGTCGAGCACGCCGGCGGTGCCCCGATACTCTACGACACGGGGAACTTCGTCGACGACTTCGCGCCGAATCGGGGACTCCGGAACGACCTGAGCTTCCTGTTCGTCGCCGGCGTGGCGGACGGCGACGTCCAGCGGCTGGAACTCCATCCCGTGAAGCTCACCGAGGACGCCGTGCAGGAGGCCTCGGAGAAGCAGGCGCAGACTGCCCGCGACCTCGTCCGCGAGCGCTCGGAGACCTACGGCACCCAGTTCGACCGCGACGGCGAGGCGCTCGTCGTCGAGTTCTGAGCAGCCGCGACACAGCGCACGGGAACCGCGTGACTTTTTCCCACTCCGATTGTTGCACACGGTAATGAGCTACCTGCAACTTGAGGAGGAGGCCCCGGCCGTCGCCGACGACGGCGTCTGGCTCACCTGTATCGAGTGTGGCGCGCAGTTCGCCCCGTTCGACGACATCCGGTACACCTGCGACGACTGCGACAGCCTGCTCGAAGTCCGCTACGCCGACCTGCCGGGCTTCGACGCCTTCGAGGGCGAGGGCGTCTGGCGGTACGACGCTGCGCTACCGTTCGAGGAAGGGGTTTCGCTCCCAGAGGGACACACCCCGCTGCACCGAGTCCCCCGGCTCGAAGACGAGATCGGCGTGAACGCGCTGCGCATCAAACACGAGGGCATGAACCCGACGGGTAGCTTCAAGGACCGCGGCATGACCGTCGGCGTCCGCGTCGCCGAGGAACTCGGCGTGGACCGACTCGCGTGTGCGAGCACGGGTAACACCAGCGCCGCGCTGGCAGCCTACGGAGCCCGCGCAGGGCTGGAGACGCTCGTCCTCCTGCCCAGCGGGAAGGTCGCGGCGGGGAAGGTCGCACAGGCCAGCCTCCACGGCGCGCGCATCCTCGAAGTGGACGGGAACTTCGACCACTGTCTCGACATCGTCCAGGACCTCGCCGAGCGCGGCGAGGCCTACCTCCTGAACTCGCTCAACCCCTTCCGGCTGGAGGGCCAGAAGACCATCGGGCTGGAGATCATGGAGCGGTTCCACGCCGACTACGGCCGCTTCCCCGACCGGATCGTCCTCCCCGTCGGCAACGCCGGCAACACCGCGGCGCTGTACAAGTGCTTCCGCGAACTCCGGCAAGCCGGCGCGATCGACGCCGACGACGTCCCGAAGATCACCGGCGTCCAGGCGGAGGGCGCGGCCCCCATGGTCGAAGCCATCGAGGACGACGCCGACGAGGTCCGCCGCTGGGAGGAGGTCGAGACGCGTGCGACCGCCATCCGCATCGGCAACCCCGTGAACGCACCGAAGGCGCTGCCGGGGATCCGCGAGACCGGCGGTACCGCGATTGCCGTCTCCGACGAGGAGATCACCGACGCGCAGCGCACCCTCGCCGGCGAGGGCGTGGGCGTCGAACCCGCCTCCGCGGCGAGCGTCGCCGGACTGCGGAAGCTCCGCGACGAGGGCGTCGTCTCCGCCGACGAGGACGTCGTCTGTCTGACCACCGGCCACCTCCTGAAGGACCCCGACGCCGCGGCCGAGGCCGGTGCCGACCCCGAACCGGTCCCGAACGATACGGACGCGGTGCTGGAGCACCTCGACGACTGACCGTCCCAAAACGATTCCTCAGCTGACGTCCGTGACCTCGAAGCGGGCCCCGCCGCTCTCGCTCTCCGTCGCCCGCACGGTCCAGCCGTGGGCCACCGCGATGCGGTCGACGATGGCGAGTCCGAAGCCCGTTCCGTCGTCCGCCGTCGAGTACCCCGACTCGAAGACGTACTCGCGGTCCTCGACGGTCAATCCCGGTCCGTCGTCGGCGACGTAGAAGCCGTCTTCGAGGGTTCCGACGGTGACCGTCACGTCCGGCCCTGCGTGGGTTACCGCGTTGTCGAAGAGCTGTTCGAGCAAATGTCCGAGTCGTGCGGTATCGACCGAGATCTCGACCGCCTCGTCGTCGAAGTCGACTCGCAACGTCGCCTCCTCGGTGGCGACAGCTTCCCACACGTCGCGAACCTGCGGCTCCAGGTCGACCGCCGACGGCTCGGTGACGTCCGCGCCGCTGCGGGCGAGCGTCAGCGAGTCCGTGATGAGCCGGTCGATTCGCGACAACGCTGCGTTCACCCGCTGCAGGCGCTCGGTCTCGCATTCGTCGAGTGCGAGTTCGAGCTGTGCGGTCGCCACCTGCAACGGATTGCGGATGTCGTGGCTCACGTGGCCGGCGAACTCCTCTACCAGTTCGTTCTGCCGGCGCTCGGCGTCGAGGCTTTCCGACGCGACCTCGCGGCCGATACCCACCAGGGCGGTGGCGTCGTCTGTCCCCACGCGGTCGAACGATAGTTCGTAGGAACGGTCCGCACCGTCGAGTGACGCATCGACGGTGACTCGCTCGCCGGTGTCGAGGACCAGTTCGCGCGCGCCGTCGATGTGCGCCGGCTCCGCGAAGAAGTCCGTCAGCTGCGGGTCCGACGCGTCGGTGCAGTCGGTCAGGTCGGCAAATTCGTCGTTCCACCCCGCGAGTTCGCCCGACGGTTCGAGGACGTAGACGAGGTCCCCGAGTGCGTCCAGTGCCGCGGACAGTTCACAGTCGATGCGCTCGTCTCGAATCGTCCCCATCCGAATCACCCATGTTGCACGTCCGAGTCCGGTCGCGGGATGGTGGCCGCGGTCTCGTCTCACCCAGAGGCGACGCCGCCGAAACCTCACGACCGGCTCGAGTACACTTCGTCAGGAGCCATTCGAGCGTAATAAAACGTTGGACTGGTGCCAAATCAGCGCCTACTCGATCGTGCCGTTGAGCGAGATGTAGTAGGGTTCGATGATGCGCTCGTCGGCGGCGATGGTCGCGCGCACGTCGTCGGTGACGGGGTCGTCGAGGTTGTAGACCGTCAGCGCCTCGCCACCGATGGTCTCGCGGGCGTTGAACATCCCCGCGATGTTGACGTCGTTGTCTCCGAGGACGGTGCCGATGAACCCGATGACGCCGGGCGTGTCGTTGTTGCGGACGACGAGCATGTGTCCGTGGGGGATGGCGTCGACGCGGTAGCCGTCGATGCGGACGATACGGGGGTCGTCGCCGGCGAACAGCGTCCCGCAGACGCTGACGGACTCCTCACCGTTGGACACCTCGACCGTCACGAGGCTGTTGAAGTCCTCCGAGGAGCGGGTCTTCGACTCGACGACGTCGATGCCGCGTTCCTCGGCGATGCTCGGGGCGTTGACGGCGTTGACCTGCCACTCCAGCGGTTCGAAGACGCCCTTCAGCGCCGACGCGGTGACGAACTCGACGTCCTCGTCCGCGATTTCGCCGGCGTAGTCCACGGAGACGGACTCGATGCGCTCGTCGAACAGCTGGATCGCGATCTTCCCGGCGGTCTCGGCGAGTTCGATGTACGGTTTGACCCGCGGAAACGCGCTCTCGTCGATGGACGGCGCGTTGAGCGCGTTGGCAACGGGGCGACCGGCACCCGCTGCCGAGATCTGCTCGGCGACGGAGGTCGCGACGTTCTGCTGGGCGGCGGCCGTGCTCGCGCCGAGATGGGGCGTGACGATGACGTCGTCGACGTCGAGCAGCGGGTTGTCGGGGTCGATCGGCTCGTCTGCGAAGACGTCGATTGCCGCACCGGCGACGATACCGTCGTCGACTGCGTCGGCGAGTGCAGCCTCGTCGATGATGCCGCCGCGAGCGCAGTTGACGACGTAGCCGCCCTCCATCTGCGCGAGTTCCGCCTCGCCGATGAGGTTCTCGGTCTCCGGGGTCAGCGGCGTGTGGATGGTGAGGAAGTCCGCGCGGTCGAGCGCCTCCTCGAGCGACGCGAGTTCGGCACCGAGCTGGTCGGCCCGCTCCTCGCTGATGTACGGGTCGTAGGCGACGAGGTCCATCCCGAGCGCACCCAGGCGCTTTGCGACCTCCTGACCGACCCGACCGAGGCCGACGATGCCGAGCGTCTTGCCGTTGACCTCGGTCCCGAGGTAGTCGCCCTTCGCCCACTCGCCGTCCTTCAGGCGGATGTGCGCCTGCGGAATCGAGCGGGCGGTGGCGAACGCCATGGCGACGGTGTGTTCGGAGGCCGCTCGAACGTTACCCTCGGGGGCATTCGCCACGATGACGCCGTGGTCCGTCGCGGCGTCGATGTCGATGTTGTCGACGCCGATACCGGCTCGACCGACGATGAGCAGGTCTGGGGCTGCCTCGAACACGTCCTCCGTGACCTCGGTGCCGGAGCGGACGACGAGCGCGTTCGCGTCCGCGACGGCGTCGAGGAGGGCCTCTCCCTCGACGTCGTACGCTGTCTCTACCTCGTGACCGTCGTCTCGTAATCGATCAATACCCGCATCGGCGATGGGGTCAGTGATCAGGACCTTCATGATAGTACTTGAAAGGGTTTAGCTATAAGCCTGCATGCTTTCATGGTCTACGTCGGGTTGCAGTTCGCACTTTTCCTTTCGGTCGGATAATCGTTTACACAGCGGCGAAAAATGCGAAATGCGTGGCTACTGAGCGGAGGACAACGAAGAACCGCGACGTGACCGGCGTTATCGCCAGGCTGGGAGCGATGCAGCGTCGGCAAGCGGTACCGAGAGATACGCGTCGTCGCATGTAATATCTGCGACGATAAACTGCTCGGTCGGCCCCTCTTCGACAGAGGCCATAACCTCGGCATCGTCTGCGAGCTCAGCCTTGGCAACAGGGTCCGGCTCCATGCATGACAATATGTGACAACCACACATAAACGCTCCGAAAATCGTCCGAGATAATCATCGACGACCGTCGAAACAACCGGCTACCGACGACGATTTCGCCGTCCACCCACGGAAAGTGTAAGGACTTAGTAGATGGACGAAGGAGTACGTGCCAGTATGAACGTCGCTGACGCAATGACGCCGCGCGCGGACGTCGTTACGGTCGAGATACCCGGCACCCGTGACGACGTCCTCGAATATCTACAGGAGCGGTCGTTCTCGTCGGTCCCCGTCGTCAAGCAGACGGACGAGGGCGAGGAGTTCCGGGGAATCGTCTCCCGGGACGCACTCATCGAATACCCCGACGAAGACCAGCTCGCGCTGCTAGTCGACGAGGTTCCGACGACGTCGGCGGGAGCGAGCGTCGAAGAAGTGGCGACGCTGATGGTCCGCGAAGGCGAGCGACGCATCCCCGTCGTCGACGGTCAACTGGAAGGAATCGTCACCGTCACCGACGTCGTCTGGGCCATCGCTAACGGCGACGCCGACGGCGACGCCGAATGTGGCGACATCGCCGAAACGGACGTCAACTGCGTCTACGCCGAGACGCCGCTGCCCGTCGCCGAGCGGGAGCTCTCCTACGCTCAGGTCCCCTACGGCGTCGTCCTCGACGACGAAGGGAGCATGTGCGGCATGCTGACCGAGGTCGACGTCATCGACGTCGCTCGCGTCGTCGAGGGTGAAGCCGACACCGGCGAATCCATCGCCAACGAGGACGACGACTGGGCCTGGGAGGGCATCAAGGCCGTCGGCAACCGCTACATGCCCACACGGAACGTCGAGATCCCCGCCGGACCGGTCAGCGAGTTCATGACCGAGGACCTCGTCACGATCACCGGCCGCCGAACGGCCCAGGAGGCCGCCCAGACGATGATCGACAAGGAGATCGAACAGATCCCGCTCATCAGCGGCGACGAACTCGTCGGCATCGTCCGGGACGTCGACCTCCTGGAGGCGCTCGTATGAGCGAGGAGGGAAAACGACTCGCCGAACTGGCGAAACGTCGCGGGTTCTTCTTCCCGTCTGCATCCGTCTACGGCGGTGCCGCAGGCTTCTACACCTACGGTCCGCAGGGTGCATCGCTCAAGCGCAACCTCGAGGACGCCTGGCGCGACCGCTTCGTCTTCCGCGAGGGCCACATGGAACTCGAAGGCCCGGACGTGATGCCCGAGGCGGTCTTCGAGGCCTCGGGCCACCTCGACGGCTTCGACGACATGATCGTCGAGTGTCCCGAATGCGGCGAGAGCCACCGCGCCGACCATCTGGTCGAAGACGCCACCGCTCTGGAGGAGGTCGAAGCTCTCCCGCTCGACGAGGTGCAGGACCTCATCGCCGACCACGACCTGACGTGTCCGAACTGCGGGACCGCGCTGGCCGGCGAGCCCGTCGAGCAGTTCAATCTCATGTTCGCGACGAACATCGGCCCCGGCTCGTCCTCGCCGGGCTATCTCCGCCCGGAGACGGCCCAGGGCATCTTCGTCGAGTTCCCGCAGCTCAAAGAGTACGCCCGCAATCAGCTCCCCTTCGGCGTCGCCCAGATCGGCAAGGCCTACCGCAACGAAATCTCGCCGCGGAAGTCCCTGATTCGGGTGCGGGAGTTCACGCAGGCCGAACTGGAGCACTTCGTCGACCCCGAGACTGATTCACCCGACCTCGCCCCCGTCGAAGACGTCGAGTTGACGCTCTACCCCGCCAGCGAGCAGACAGACGACGATGGCGAGCACGTCACGATGACCGTGGGGGAAGCCGTCGAGCGGGGCGTCGTCGGCAACGAGTGGATCGCCTACTACCTCGGCCGTGCGAAGACGTGGTTCGAGCGCATCGGCGTCGACATGGAGCGGTTCCGCTATCGGCAGCACCTCGGCGGCGAACTCGCCCACTACGCCTCCGAGTGCTGGGACGCCGAGGCCGAGTTAGGTGGTGACTGGGTGGAGATAACCGGCTTCGGCGACCGAGCCGACTACGACCTCAAGAAGCACGCCGAGCACTCCGGCGAGGACTTCTCGGTGTTCAAGCAGTACGACGAGCCGAAGGTCGTCGAGAAGCCCACGGTCGACCCCGAGATGGGCTATCTCGGCCCCGAATTCGGCGGCACCGCCGGGGAGATCGCCGACGCACTCGAAACGCTGGCAGAGAAGAACCCCCAGTCCTTCGAAGGCGACGAAGTCACGGTCGAACTCGACGACGAGGCGTTCACCGTCCCCGTCGAGAAGACCGGATTCAGCGTCGAGGAGGTCAAAGAGACCGGCGAACACGTCACGCCGCAGGTCATCGAGCCCTCGTTCGGCGTCGGCCGGCTGGTGTACACCGTCGTCGCGCACGCGCTGGAGCGCGACGAGGTCGACGGCGAGGAGCGGACCTACCTCTCCCTGCCGCCGGAGATGGCTCCCACGACGGTCGGCGTCTTCCCGCTCATGGACAAGGACGGGCTGGGCGAACGTGCACACGAGGTCGCTGCCGACCTCCGCGAGGCCGGCATGGCCGTCACGTACGACGACTCCGGTGCGATCGGCCGGCGCTACCGCCGCCAGGACGAGATCGGGACCCCGTACTGCGTGACCGTCGACTACGACACGCTGGAGGACGACACCGTCACCGTCCGCGAGCGCGACACCACCGCACAGACCCGCGTCCCCGTCGACGAGCTTTCGGAGACGCTGCAGGAACTCCGCGACGGCGACCGTTCCCTCGACGACGCGTGATGCGCGACGAGGTCGCCCGCCGACTGGTCCACGCAAGCGGGACGCTCGTCCCGGTGGGATACCTCCTTCTGGAACCGATCACCTGGACCGTCGTCCGGACGTTCCTCGTCGTCGGGACCGTCGCCGCGCTGGTGCTGGAGACGGTTCGACTCCTCGTCGGCCTCGACTGGATCGTTTTCGACCGTCTCACCCGCGAGTACGAGCAGGACAACCTCGCCGGGTACGCGCTGTACGCCATCGGGATGACCACCGTCGCACTCGCGTTCGAGCCGCGTATCGGCGTCCCGGCCATGTTGATGTTGACCATCGCGGACCCCATCTCCGGGCTGTTGAGTTCGGGCGAGCTCAAGACGGCCAAACAGACGTTCGTGCTGCTGGTGACCTTCGGCGTCAGTACGTTCATCGCGTCGCTGTTCGTCACGCCGCTCGCCGCCGTTTTCGGGGGACTGGTCGCGACGCTCGCCGACGGCGTCAAGCCAGTCATCGCGGGCTACGTCGTCGACGACAATCTCACCATCCCCATCGGGGCTGCGGTCGCCATGTTCCTCGGCGTGACCTACCTCCCGGCGACCGTCTTCTGAGGCGTCCCCGCCCACCGTTCGACGACGTGACTGTAGCGCATCAGCGTCGTCCCGACCACGCTCATGACCAGGACGTACCCGACGGCGAGCGCCGGAATCGTCTCGCGGAGCGCCGGCGTCGTCCCTGCACTCGCGGCCAGCGCAGCCAGCACGAGCGAGAACTCACCGCGGGCGACCATCGCGAGCGCGACCCGAATCGACCGCCGCTTCGAGAGGCCGTATCGCTGGCCACCGAGATAGCCGCTCACGAGCTTGCTCGCCACGGTCGCGACGACGAGCGCGGCCAGCGGTGTCGCGACCTCGAGCACCACCGACGGGTCGGTCGCCAGCCCGATGGCGAAGAAGAACACCGCCGCGTAGAGGTCCCGTTCGGACGTGATGACGCGTTCGATGCGCTCTGCGTGTTCGGTCCCCCCGAAGGCAGCGCCAAGGAAGAACGCCGCGACGGCCTCGCTGACGCCCATCGAGAGCGCCACCCCGCCGACGAGCACCGCCGACCCGACGACGCGGAGGAGGAACTGCTCGTCCGAACGCACTGAGAGGATGCGTTCGAGCAGACCGGTGCCGTAGAACGCCAGCAGGACCAGCGCCACGAGGACGGCACCGGCGCGCCCGAGCGCGAAGAGGGTGTCCGACGAGCCGCCGCCACCGAGGACGAGCGCGCTGAGGAGGGCGAGATAGACCGCGATGACCACGTCCTCGAAAACGAGCGTCCCGAGGATGGCCTCCGTCTCGGGGTCGGCGATCCACTCCAGGTCGATGAGCGTCTTCGTGATGATGGCCGACGAGGAGATGTAGACGATGCCGGCGAGGAACAGCGCCTCGACGGGACCGAACCCGAACAGGAGAGCGAGCCCCAGCCCGACGACGCCGTTGACGAGGAGGTCGATGGTCCCGGCGCTGGCGATCTGCGAGCGACTGGCCAGCAGCCGGTCGAGGTTGAACTCCAGCCCGATGAAGAACAGGAGGAAGACGATTCCGAGTTCCGAGAGGAGGGTGATGAACTCCTGGGACTCGACGAGGACGAACGGAACGCCGAGCAGGTCGGGAACCTCGGGCCCGACGAGGATGCCCGCAACGATGTACGCGGGGATGACGGACTGGTCGACGCGCGTCGCGACCGCACCGCCGAGCGCGACGACGGCGAAGACGACGCCCGCCTGCAAAAGAAGCGTCGCCATCAGTCGTCGGCGTGGAGCAGGTCCTCGACGGCCGTCTGTTCGTCGCGGGTCCCGAGCGTGACGAGGACGTCGTCAGTCTGGAGTTCGAAGCCTGCATCGGGGTTCTCGAGGGTCTCGGTGCCGCGCTGGACGGCGATGACGGACACCCCCGTTTCGGCTCGGATCGCCGCGCTCTCTAGGGTTTCACCCACGAGCGGTGAATCGGATTCGACGTCGAACCACTCGATGAACGCCTCGCCGAGCGGGAGGGTCAGGTCGTCGGTCGCGACGGACTCGAAGTACGCCCCCGAGAGGATCGAGCCGAGCTGGCGGGCCTGCTCGCCGTCGAGGTCGAACAGCTTCTCGCTGTCGGCGTCCGGCGTCGCCCGGTGGAACAGCTCGCGCCGCCCGTCGTGGTGAACGACGACGATGGCACGGGCCTCTCCGTCGAGTTCGAGTTCGAACTTCCGACCGACGCCGGGGATGTCGGTCTCGTAGACGGTCATAGCGGACGTTCGGGCGTTCGGCGCATAAACGTAGGGTCGGGGTTCGGCTGGCGGGATTCCACTTCCGCTCCGCTACCCGAACCCTTAGGCACGTTCACGGCGAACGTCGGTGCAATGGCGGCCACCGACGAGGTCGACTCCATCGAGCACCCGCTTCTCACGCCGGGGCTCCTCCAGCAACGGCGCTATCAGCTCTCCCTCGCGGACGCCGCGACCGACGGTCACACGCTCGTCTGTCTGCCGACGGGGCTGGGCAAGACGACGGTCAGCCTGCTCGTGACCGCCGAACGATTACACGAGGTCGGCGGCAAATCCCTCCTGCTCGCGCCGACCAAACCGCTCGTCCAGCAGCACGCCGAGTTCTACCGCGAGGCGCTGACGATTCCCGACGAGGAGATCGTCGTCTTCACCGGCGAGGTCAGCCCGGACGACCGGACCGCACTCTGGGACTATTCGACCGTCGTCATCGCGACGCCGCAGGTCGTCGAGAACGACCTCGTCGGCAACCGCATCTCGCTGTCGGACGTGACCCACATCACGTTCGACGAGTGCCACCGCGCGACCGGCGACTACGCCTACAACTACATCGCCGAGCGCTACCACCAGGACGCCCAACAGCCGCTCGTCACGGGTATGAGCGCCTCGCCCGGCGACGACGAGGAGTCGATTCTCGAAGTCTGTCAGAATCTCGGGCTGCGTGACGTGGAGGTGATGACCGAGGAGGACGCCGACGTGGCCGAATACACCCACGAAACGACGGTGAACTGGGAGCGCGTGGAGCTTCCCGAGCCCGTCGTCGAGATCCGCGACGCCATCAACGAGGTCATCGCAGACCGGATGGAGAAGCTCAAGCAACTGAACGTCACCAACACGACCCAGCCCGACGTCTCCGAACGCGAGATCCAGCAGATCCAGGGGAAGCTCCGCCGACTGATGGACAACGACCAGTCCGAGGGCTATCAGGGCATGTCCATGCTCGCGGAGATTCGGAAGCTCCGGACGGCGGTGACCTACGCCGAGACACAGAGCGTCGAATCACTCCGGCGGTACTTCGAGCGGCAGAAGAACGCCGCCCGCGCCTCGGGATCCTCGAAGGCGAGCCAGCGGCTGGTGTCGGAGCCGAAGGTCCGCGAAGCCATGCGGAAAGCCGAGAACTTCGACGATCTGCACCCGAAGTTCAGGCGGACCCGCATCCTGCTGGCCGAGACGCTCGGCATCGAGGACGGCGAGCGCGTCATCGTCTTCACCGAATCCCGCGACACCGCGGAGACGCTGACGGACTTCCTCGGCGAGCACTTCGAGACCCAGCGCTTCGTCGGCCAGTCGGACACCGAGGGCAGCGAGGGGATGACCCAGACCGAACAACAGGACACGCTCGACGCCTTCCGAAACGGCGAGTTCGAGGTACTCATCTCCACCTCCGTCGCCGAAGAGGGGCTGGACGTCCCGGAGGTCGACATGGTGCTGTTCTACGAGCCAGTGCCGACCGCCATCCGCTCCATCCAGCGGAAGGGACGGACCGGCCGACAGACCGAAGGGAAGGTCACCGTCCTCCTGGCCGAGAACACCCGCGACGAGGCGTACTTCTGGAAGTCCCGCCAGGACGAAAAGCGGATGGAACAGGAGCTCCGGAACCTCAAGTCGATGGCCGGCGAGCTGACCGCCGAACTCATCGGGGAACAGGCGTCCGTCGCGGACTTCGATCGAGAAACTGGTGCCGAGACGAGCGCTCAGACCGACGATTCGAAAACCGAGGACGTCGAGCGAGCCGCGAGTGAAGAGGGCGACACCGAGCAGGGTACGCGTGGGAGTGCCGACGGCCAGGCCGGGCTGGAGGCCTTTGCAGAGCCTGCCCGCGACGGTACCGAGGACGGTGAAAGTGACGACGAAACGGACGGTGACGGCGTCGTCGCCGAGGCCTCTCCAGACGAAACGGAGGGGGTCGAGGTCGTCGTCGACCAGCGCGAACTCGACTCCACCATCGCCCGCGACCTCTCGAAACGCGAGGAACTGACCACCCGGTTGGAGACGCTCGCCGTCGGCGACTACGTTCTGTCCGACCGCGTCGCCGTCGAGCGCAAGACCGTCGCGGACTTCCTCGACACGCTGACCGGGAGCGACCGCTCGATGTTCGAGCAGGTCGGTGACGCCTCGCGTCACTACGCCCGACCGGTGGTCGTCCTCGAAGGCGAGGGGCTGTTCGGTAGTCGAAACGTCCACCCCAACGCTATCCGGGGGGCACTGTCGGCGCTCGCGGTCGACTTCGGCGCGAGCGTCCTCCAGACTGCCGACGAGCAGGAGACGGCCGACCTGCTGGAGGTGATCGCCCGTCGCGAGCAAGAGGCGGACGACCGCGAGGTGAGCGTCCACGGCGAGAAGAGCGCGAAGACCCTCCACGAACAGCAGGAGTACGTCGTCTCCTCCGTCGCCGAGGTCGGACCGGTCACGGCGCGCTCGCTGTTGACCCACTTCGGGAGCGTCGAAGCCGTGATGACCGCAAACGTCGAGGACCTGATGGAGGTCTCCGGCGTCGGCGAGGTGACCGCCGAACGGATGCGCGAGATTATCGGCAGCGGCTACGAGAGCTGACTTCGAGCCTGTTTCTCAGCGGTCGGCCGCTTTCACCGCGGCGAGTGCATCGGCTGCTTCCCGAGCGGCGGATAGGTACTCGCGGGTCCGACCGAGGTCGTCGCTGGCCTCGGCCTGGCGAGCGAGCCGCGTCACCGTGCGCGTGAGCGACGCGCGCGCCTCGGCGAGGCCACCAGTCGTCGACTCCGTCTCGGACGGTTCAGACGCGCTGCTCGGGGAATCTCCACCTGAAACGATGGGGTTGTGTGAATCGGTTGCAGACGTCTCCGTCGCGGGTCGCGACGACGCGGATTGGTCGGTCCGCGGCTCGGCCGAGACGGGGGATTCCCGGTCACCGGCAGCCTCACCCGCACTGTCGGTGGTTCGTCCGGACTCGTCACTCGTGGCCGTCGCGTCGGGCGTCGGCGTTTCGACGGACGTGTCGGATGAGATACCCTTCGTTTCATCTCCACCGGCAGTGTCCGGTGCAGGAGACGGGCCGTCGTCGGGCAGGTCTTGCTGGGTGGCAGATTCGGCCTCGGACTCGGGGGCGGACCCGTCGTCGAGGACGGTCTGGCACGTCGGGCAGAACTCCTGGCCCTCGTGGCGGAAGATGGGGTCGCCACACTCGCCACAGTGGGCGTTGGTCATCGTCGCACCCTTGAGCAACAGATCGCTCATCTGCTCGGTGGCCTCCCGTTTGGCCTTGTCGCGCTCGTACTTCTCGCGAAGGCGCTCGCGTTCGGCTTCCTTGTCGAAGTCGCTCATAGGAGCACGCAGGCGCTCGGCGCGAAAAGGATTTGTGGGATACCGACACGAAGTGACAACCTTTACCGTCGGGCGCGGGCGAATTTCGAACGTTATGACGAAAGTCAGCGTCGTCGGCGCGGCCGGCACCGTCGGTGCCGCCGCCGGCTACAACATCGCGCTTCGTGACATCGCGGACGAACTCGTCTTCGTCGACATCCCGGACAAGGAACCCGACACCATCGGGCAGGCCGCGGACACGAACCACGGCATCGCCTACGACTCGAACACCACGGTCCGACAGGGCGACTACGAGGACACCGCCGGCTCGGACGTCGTCGTCATCACGGCCGGCATCCCCCGCCAGCCCGGCCAGACCCGCATCGACCTCGCGGGCGACAACGCACCCATCATGGAGGACATCGGCTCCTCGCTCGCCGAGCACAACGACGACTTCGTCACCATCACGACCTCGAACCCCGTCGACCTGCTGAACCGCCACCTCTACGAGACGGGTGACCGCGCGCGCGAGCAGGTCATCGGCTTCGGCGGCCGCCTCGACAGCGCACGCTTCCGCTACGTCCTCTCCGAGCGCTTCGACGCCCCCGTCCAGAACGTGGAAGCCACCATCCTCGGCGAACACGGCGACGCGCAGGTCCCGGTCTTCTCGAAGGTCCGCGTCGACGGGACCGACCCCGAGTTCTCCGGCGACGAGAAGGAGGAGATCCTCGGCGACCTGCAGGAGTCCGCGATGGACGTCATCGAGCGCAAGGGTGCGACCGAGTGGGGTCCGGCGCGCGGCGTCGCCCACATGGTCGAGGCCGTCCTCCGCGACACCGGCGCGATCCTGCCCGCGTCCGTGAAACTCGACGGCGAGTTCGGCCACGAAGACACCGCCTTCGGCGTTCCCGTCAAGCTCGGCTCGAACGGCATCGAGGAGATCGTCGAGTGGGACCTCGACGACTACGAGGAAGAGCTGATGGCCGAGGCCGCCGACAAGTTGTCCGAGCAGTACGACAAGATCAGCTAACCCCCGCCGTTTCGACTCGAACCGCGATTTTTCAGTCCGTCGTCGACCGTTCCACTGGAAAACTAGGGCCGCAGCTGAATTCTTCGGAGACGCTCCCGAAGTCGCTCAATCCCGCCAGGAGTCCGGCACCTGGATGGTGTACTTGCCGTCTTCCTGTAGCGCGATGATGTACTCCTCGCGGTCGTACAGCTCCATCAGATTGAGTTCGTACTGTCCGGGTGCGACGACGCGGATGGACTCGAACTGGTCGTTCAGTTCCTCGCGGAGTTCCGAGAGGTCGGGCCGGTCGTCGCCGGATCGAGTCTCGGACTCGGGCTCGGTCCGCGTTTCGGGCTCGGTTCGGGCGTTGGCTTCTGTTGGCGTCGACTCCGCGGGCGACGACTGGACCGCCGAGTCGATCTCCTCACGGGAGACGACCTGCGTACGTGCGTCGGCTTGCGCGGCGTTCTCCGCTGTCGCCGACGTGTCGGCGTACGAACCACCGTCGTCGCTCGACGGCTCGTCGAACTCCGGGGCCGGTTCGGGTGGAGACGAACCCCCGACCAGGTCACGGACGGTCGCGGCGGCGTTCCCGACCGTGCGAGCGACGCCGGAGTTACTCGCCGGCCGCTCGGGTGGCTCGGGACTCTCCTCCGGTGGCGACTCCGCGGCTCCTTCGGGCAGGAACTGGAACTTGTTGCCGCCACAGTCGGGACAGCCCGACAGCATCTCCTTCGAGCCGTCGGCGAACGCCCGGCCGCAGTCCGTACACTGGTGAGGCATTATTTCCGGGAGACGAGCGCACTGATGAGGTTTTCGTCCTTGTGCAGCGTCTCGATCTGGTTCGCGGGCCCGATGACGGTCAGTTTCTTCGTCGACTGTTTGCCCATCAGTCGGTCGAGCAGGCTCGCGTCCGAGGTCTCTGCTCGCGGGTACGTCTCGATCTCGATTCCGTTGAACTCGTCGGGGCTGATCTCGGTCATCGTGACCTCGATGAGCTTCGACTCCTCGTCGGGGGTCAGCCCCTCTTCGAGGATGACGATGTTCCCGTCGCGGACGCCGTCGAGAATCATCCGGATCTTCTCCATGCTCGCCATGCCGGACATTCGCTCGCCGCTGATGAGGTCGATCTGGACGCCGTCTTCGGGTTGTTTTATCTCAGCCATATCAGTCACCCGAAGTACTCCGCGATCTTCTCGTAGACTTCGTCCATGTTGTCCCCTTCGAGCGCCGAGAGCGGAATCGTCTCGTGCTGGGGGAACGCGTTCCGGATGCGCTGGACGCTGGAGTCCTCGAGGTCCGTCTTGTTCGCGAGAATGAGGACCGGGAGGTCCTGACTCTCGATGATTCCGATGAGCATCGTGTTGACCTGCGTGAACGGGTCGGTCGAAGAGTCGAGTACGTAGATGACGCCGTCGACGTCCTCGCGAAGCCAGTGCATCGCCTCGGCGACGCCCTCGGTGGCCTCGCGTGAGCGACGGACGGCGTCGTCCTCTTCCATGTCGTGTTCGAGGAACTCGGTGTAGTCGACCTTCGTCGTGACGCCGGGCGTGTCGACGATATCGATGGAGACCGTCTTGCCGTCGCGTTCGATCTCGATATCTTCCTTTCTACGCGCACGACGCGTCTCGTGGGGTATGTGACTTTCCGGTCCGACGGCGTCGCCGGTCCAGTCGCGGGCGATACGATTCGCCAGCGTCGTCTTCCCCGCGTTCGGCGGTCCGTAGATGCCGATTCGTTTGGGGTCTTGTTCCGAGAACAGCGTCGTGACTGCTCGGGAAATGCTGTCTCTAAGTTCGGTGAGTAGGCCCATCAGGTATCCTCCCGCGCCTGGAGTCTCACAGGCGGCGTTCTGCTCGGATTACCTTACCG
>JARUKX010000045.1 GCA_029688825.1 Haloarculaceae archaeon H-GB1-1
ACGTCGACTTCGTGGCGGATGTCGAGGTCGCTGGTGGGTTCGTCGAGGACGAGCACGTCGGGTTCCTGCGCGAGCGCGCGGGCGATGACGACCTTCTGTCGCTGGCCGCCGCTCAGCGACCCGACGTCGCGCATGGCGAGGTCGTCGAGGTCGAGCGTGGTGAGCACGCGCTTAACGACGGCGTGGTCGGACGTGGAGGCACGCCACGAGAGGTAGGGCTTGCGCCCCATCAGCACGGTCTCGAAGACGGTCGTGGGTGCGGTCGGAGACTCGGACTGGGGGACGTAGCCGACCCGGCGTGCGAGGTCGCGGCGCGAGAGATCGTCGACGGCACTCTCGCCGACGCGGACGGTCCCCGATGCCGGCGCGAGCAGGCCGACGACGGTCTTGAGGAGGGTTGACTTGCCGACGCCATTGGGGCCGAGGAAGCCGACCAGTTCGCCGTCTCCGATGGAGAGCGAGACGTCCTCGACGACCGGTTCGTCACCGTAGCCCGCGGTGACGCCCTCGAACTCGACCGTCACCAGTACTCCCTCCCGTTGAGGATGAGATAGACGAACAGCGGGACGCCGACGAACGAGGTGACGATACCGACGGGGAGGACGACCGGCGAGAGCACGGTTCGGGCGACTGTGTCGGCGACGAGCAACAGGGCCGCGCCGGTGACACAGGACGCGGGCAGGAGGAAGCGTTCGTCGCCGCCGATGACTCGGCGGACGATGTGCGGGACGACGAGGCCGACGAACCCGATGATGCCGAAGAAGGAGACGACGACGGCGGTGACGAGCGAGGCGACGACCATCCCGACCATGCGGACGCGGTCGACGTTCACGCCGAGGCTCTGGGCGGTCTCGTCGCCGGCGTCGAGGACGTTGTACGACCACGCGTGGCGGACGAAGTAGGCCGCGCCGAGGAGGACGACCGTCCAGACGACGGCGTTGACCTTCCAGGTGGTCCCGCTAACGTCGCCGAACTTCCAGAAGACGAGTGTCGCCAGTTCGGTGTTCGTCGCGAAGAACTCCAGTGCGGTCGTCCCCGCGGTGAACAGCGCGGCGAGTGCGATGCCGGTCAGGACCATCGTCTCCGGGGTCGCGCGCTTGTACTTCGCGATGCCGAGGATGACGCCGGTCGAGACGAGAGACCCGAGGAAGGCAGCGGTCGTCGTCAGATAGGGATTTGTGACCTCGATGAGCGACCCGCTGTCTGCGCTCGTCCCGGACCCGAGGACGACGATGGCGAACGCCGCGCCGAACGCCGCCGCCTGTGAGATCCCGAGTGTATACGGCGACCCGAGGGGATTCCGGAGGACGGACTGGATGGCCGCTCCGGCGACCGCCAATCCGAGTCCCGCACCGAGTGCGGCGACGATTCGGGGGAGTCGGATCCGCCAGACGACCCGGAGCGGGATGTTCGCGGCGTCACCGAGCAGCGCCGCGACGATCTGCCCGGACGTCAACTCGATGGGACCGGTCGTCAACGCCGCGACCACGCCCGCGACGAGAACGCAGAGGACGACGGCGATGAACGTGAGCCGTCGTCTGATCACGGTGCGGTATCGCCCGACGACGGTCTCACTGGACATGCTCCCTCCCGTTATGTGAAGCGGTCGAGTTTCCCGAAGCCGCCGCCATAGGCCTCCGCCACTGCGTCGTAGATCGGCGCGCCGACGAACTGCTCGTAGATGGCGTCGGCCTTCGCCGTCGGGTCGACGTCGTCGTACGCCTCCGGGAACAGGACGCTTCCGACGTAGTAGCCGTTCGCCAGCACCGTCCCGAAGTTGATGGAGTAGTCCCGCGTCGGCGGAACGCCGTAGACGTCGCCGTTCTGGATTGCGGTGATGGACTGGTACTCCTCGTCTTCCAGTGCGTCGTAGGTCTCCGTCCCGAGGTCGACGAACAGGTACTCGGGGTCCCACTCGATGAGCTGTTCGGGATCGATGGTGGTCCGTGCCGCCCCCTTCTTTTTCTTGAGGTCGTCCTCCGCGATGCCGGAGACGACGTTGGTCGCGCCGACCAGATTGAAGGGCGGGTAGAGCGGCTGCGTGTAGGTAAGTCCGTGCTTGCCGCGGCCGAGATAGCCGATGTACGACCGCGGCCCGTCGCCGGAGGGCGTCCGGGATTCGAGGTCCGCGACGGTCTCCTTCGTGTACGAGACAACCTCCTTGGCGCGTTCGTCCGACCCGAGGACGCTGCCCATCGTCCGGAGCGTCTCGAAGACGTCGCCCTGGAGATTCGGCGTCAGGTCGCCGGGGTTCACGACGACGACGGGGACGCCGAGCTTCGACTGGAGGTCGTCGGCCTTCTTCTGCTTCGCCCACGCCCAGAAAACCACGTCGGGCTTCTGCTGGAGCATCCGCTCGGTGTCGGGGCTCTTGCGGGATCCGATAGGCGTCCGGTCGGTCAGTTCCTCGTTCGCGAGGACGTACGGCCGATACGGGCGCTTCTCGTTCTGGGTCTCCAGCGTCTCGACGCCCACGACGGTGTCCACCGCGTCCAGGTAGGTGAGCATCCGTAGCGCGCCCGACCCGAGACCGATGGTTCGCTCGACGGTCGCCGGGACCGTCACCTCTCGGCCGGCCATGTCCGTGATAGTCTGCGACGATACAGTGGTCTCAGCGTCCGTCTCGGTCGCAGTCGAATCGGTCGCCGTCCCCGCAGACGCGGTCGTCTCGGTGCTCCCGTCGCCGGACTGTCCCGCACAGCCGGCCAGCCCGGACAGGCCGATTGTCGCTGCCGTTCCGAACGACTTCAGCAGCGTTCGTCGCCGTTGTTCCGACATTGGCATAACCCTTGGAGTCCGGACGTAAAACGTTATTGCTGTCTTGTCGAAATTTCGACCCTGTGACGCTTCTCCCGACGATTGCCGACACTACTTAGTCCGCCCACCCGAAGGGAATTCGATGACGCTGTTCGTCTGCATCGACGACACCGACACCATCGACAGCGAGCGGGGGACCGGACGGCAGGGTCGCCGCCTGCTCGCTCGACTCGCTCGGGAGTTCCCCGACCTCGACTCGGCGGGCGTGGTCCGCCAGCAATTGCTCGTCGACCCCGCCGTCCCGTACACCACGCACAACAGCTGTGCCTGTCTCCGCTTCGAACCGCGGGGAGAGCCGCCGAGCGACGACGCCGTCGAGTCGGTTGCCGGCGAGTTCCTCCGCACCGAGGCCGCCGACGGCTCCGACCCCGGACTCTGCATCGCGACGGACGAGCGAGTCACCGACGCCGTCGTCGACTTCGGCCACCGCGCAGGCGAAGTGGTGCTGACGGAATCCGAGGCCGACGAGCTAGCCGACGAGGCGGGCGTCTTTCTCGACGAGTACGGCGGCACCGGAGAAGGAATCATCGGCGCGCTCGCCGGCGTCGGGCGGACTGCCACGGGGGACGTTGGCCGGTTCGTCGGCTACGGCTCCATCCGCGAGTTCGAGGGCCTGGTCGACGTGGCCACCCTCCGCGACGCCGGGATTCACGTCCGCTCCGAGGACGGGACCGAACTCCGAGAAGGGACCGTCGACTCCCGAGACTGGGTGCGGCCCGAACTCCGAGACGGCGGCCCTACGCTCGTCGTGACCGAGAGAGACGGTCACTGGGTCGCGACGAACGCGCTGGACCGGTGAGAACCGGGTGGATGCGCGTGGTCTGAGCCGTAACGGCGATGCGTTCTTCCGCCGGGACCGCCAAGCGTCGCGGCGATGTCTAACTACGAAGTCTCGGTGCCGACGGGTGACGAACGCGGCATCACCGTGCAGTGCGTCGAGCACGGCGAGTCCACGGAGTTCCAGCCTGGATACCGTCGCGTCCGCTTTCACTGCGACGGCTGCGGCGTCGAGGTGGAACTCGACGTGCGCGCCGCCGACGACTGGCGCGACCTCGGCGAGATGTGTTGAGCAGGTGGCCGAACAATGAAATAGGCGGGCGACGGAGAACGCTCAACGGCCGTACGGATGAGCCACCACTACAATCACGCGCAGGTCCAGGAGTACTGGCAGCACGTCTGGGAGAAGAAGGGGGTCTACGAGTGTCCCGACGACGCCGATGACCCGACGTACGTACTGGGAATGTTCCCGTACACGTCGGGGACGCTGCACATGGGGCACATCCGGAACTACGCCATCACGGACGCATACGCCCGCTACCGTCGGATGCAGGGCGACGACGTCCTCCACCCGATGGGCTGGGACGCGTTCGGACTGCCCGCCGAGAACGCTGCCTACGAACGAAACACGGACCCGGAATCGTGGACGCGAACGTGCATCCGCCGGATGCGCGACGACCTGGAGGAGATGGGCTTCGGCTACGACTGGTCCCGGGAGATAACGACCTGCGACCCGGAGTACTACCGCTGGAACCAATGGCTCTTCGAGCGCTTCTACGAGGCCGGTCTCGTCGAGCACGAGGGCGCGATGGTGAACTGGTGTCCCGACTGCGAGACGGTGCTGGCCGACGCGCAGGTCGAGGGCGACGAGGGGTACGCCTCGCACGGCGAGGGGGTCTGCTGGCGCTGTGAAACGCCGGTCGAACAGCGGGAACTGGACCAGTGGTTCCTCACCATCACTGACTACGCCGAGGAACTCTACGAGGGGCTGGACGATCTCGACGGCTGGCCGGAGGGAGTCAGGGACAGCCAGCGCAACTGGATCGGTCGGCAGGAAGGCGCTCGCGTCTCCTTCGAGGTGCCGGCGCTCGACGAGACGGTGGACGCGTTCACGACGCGACTGGACACCATCTACGGCGCGACGTACGTCGCGCTCTCGCCGGGCCACGACCTTGCGCGGGAACTCGCGGCGGCCGACGACGCTGTCGCGGCGTACGTCGAGCGGGCGCGTGACGACCCCGACGGCGAGACGTCCGGCGTGAAAACGGACGTCACGGCCACCCATCCGTTGACCGGCGAGGAACTGCCGGTCTACGTCGCCGGATACGTACTCGACGACGTGGGGACGGGTGCGGTGATGGGCGTGCCCGCGCACAACGAGCGCGACTACGAGTTCGCCACCGACCACGACTGCCCGGTCGCGCAGGTGGTCGAACCCATCGACGGCGAGGACGCGACGCTGCCGTTCACCGGCGACGGGATGCTCACCGACAGCGGCGAGTACGACGGACTGGCGAGTTCGGCCGCCCGCGAGCGACTGCTCGATGCGGACGTGGCCGAGGCGGACGTCCAGTATCGGCTGCGGGACTGGCTCATCTCCCGACAGCGCTACTGGGGGACGCCGATTCCCGTCGTTCACTGTGACTCCTGTGGCCCCGTCCTCGTTCCCGAGGAGGACCTGCCGGTCGAGCTCCCGGAGTTCGTCCAGACGACCGGCAATCCGTTGGCGGCGAACGAGGAGTTCGTCGAGACCACCTGCCCGGACTGCGGTGAGCCAGCCGAGCGGGAGACGGACACGATGGACACCTTCGTCGACTCCTCGTGGTACTTCCTGCGGTACCTCTCGAACGACGACGCCCTCGACGCGCCGTTCGACGCCGACCTCGCGAACGACTGGATGCCGGTCGACGTGTACGTCGGCGGCGAGGAGCACGCCGTGTTGCACCTCCTCTACATCCGGTTCTTCACGCGCGCGCTCGCGGACCTGGACCTGCTCGACGTCAGCGAACCCGTCGACCGGCTCATCAATCAGGGGACAATCCTCCACAGCGGCGAGAAGATGTCCAAATCGAAGGGCAACGCCATCGCGCCCCACGAGTACGGCGCGGAGACGACGCGGCTGTTCGTCCTCTCGGCCGCCCATCCCGCACAGGACTTCGAGTGGACGGTGAAGGACGTCTCCAGCGCCTACGACTTCCAGCAGACGCTGTACTCGCTGACTGCGGAGTTCGTCGAGAGCGACGCCGTCCGCGATTCGAGCGCGCCCCACGACGCGTATCTCGAACGGGAGATCGACCGCACCGTGGCCGCCGTCACCGACGAGTACGAGCGGTTCCGATTCCACCGCGTTATCAGCGAGATTCAGCAGTTCGCCCGCCTCCTCCGCCGGTACCGCGCCTACGAGGATCCGTATCGCTACGCCTACGTCCGCGGACTGCGGGTGCTCGCGAAGCTCGTCGGCCCGCTCGCGCCATATCTGGGCGAGGAGCTGTGGAGCATGGTGAAACAGGACGACGACGGCCTGATCGCCGAGGCCCGCTGGCCCAGCCCGCTGCAGGACGTCGCGGACGACTACCACGTCGAGCGACAGCTCATCCGGACGACGCTGGACGACGTGCGCGACATCACCGAGGTCGTCGACATCGACGACCCCGACGAGATCGACCTCGTCGTCGCGCAGTCGTGGAAGTACCGGGCCTACGAGATCGCCCGCGAGGCCGACGCCGGGAGCGCCATCGTCGGCGAGATCATGGGCGACGAGACAGTTCGCGACCACGACGACGCCGCCGCGGACTACGCTGCTATCCTCCAGGACGAACAGGCCGGCCTCGAACCCATCGTCGACGCCGACCGGGAACTCGAAGTCCTCCAGCAGGCCGCGTGGCTGTTCGAGGAGGAGTTCGGCGCGACCGTGACCGTCCGCCGAGCGAGCGACGGGGACGACCTCGCTCGGAAGGCGCGGCCGAACAAGCCCGCTATCCACATCAACTGATTGTCGTCGTCCGAACTTCCCATCGCCTGGGAACGACGACGCCCGGTTTAGTTCCTGGCTGTCCATCGGTTACGTATCGAGTCGTCTCGACGCGACTCGGACAGGAGTTACCGATGACGACGTACGAAGACGACCCCATCCCCGAACGGAGCGACGCACCGCCCCTCCACAGCAGCTTCTCCACCGTTTCCTACGAGGTGACCGCGGCCGTCGTCCGACCCGAGGACGGCCCCGCCGAGTGCACGCTCTTTCCGGCGGACGCGACCGACGAGGAGGTCGTGACGACCTGGATCACGGCACAGGAGGGGTCGTTCGTGGACGTCGAGTCGATGCGGTAGCCCACCACGTCGACCATCGGTCTCGCTGGTGTTCAGCCAGCCCGGTCGTGTGCTCGCTCGACCGACGTGAGCAACCGGTCCCGCCGCTCGCCGAAGACGAGGTGCGAGGGACATGCGCAGTCCGACGCGCCGAAGTCGTCGATTCTCCGGCCCTCGATTCGCTCGCTGACAGCGCACTCAACGTCCCTGTCGGGCGTGGTGAACACGACCTCGAGGTCGGTCGTGGGCTCGCCGAGCAGGTAGTCGATGTGCCAGTGGCGAGTGTCCGTCTCGCCGTCGGCGAGCGAGCGGTGTCGGTCGATTCGGCTGAACCCACCGGGACCGAAGGCGCTTCCGGTGTAGGCGTACCAGCCGGCGTCGAACTGCACGGGGCCGAGTGCCCCGACCTCGATTACCAGCGGTTCGGGAACTTCGACGACGAGCGTGTACGTTCCCTCTCCCTCGGCCATCACTGCGCGGCGCGCTCGCCGGAGATGGGGCCGAAGCCTTCCAGTCGGTAGCTCGTCGTGTCGGGCCGGTCCTCGTTTGTCGACGCATGGTCGCCGATGGCCCAGTTGAAGCGGTGCCGGAACGACTCGTACGGGGCGTCCTCGACGGCCGCGACGAAGTCCTCGACGGTGAGGTCCTCCGCGGCGTCCTCGCGGTAGGCCGTCGCTCCTTCGGCGGCGTTCTGGGCGGTCTCGGCGTCGATACTGAACGTTTCGACGAACGACGTCGCGAGGTCGGCGGCGAAGCTGTCGTCGGTCATAGCTCGTTGGACTGGTGAACACGCCCTCCTCTTGTGGGTTTGGATGTCGACCGGGGACGACCCCCACGTTTCATGTGGACACGGGACGGGTTTCCGATATGGCTCGCCGGCCGACAGTGACCCTCCTTGTCGTCTTCGTCGTCGTGTACCTCCTCCAGCGACTCGCCGGTGTCGTCGGGGTTCCGATGGCGGCGTTCGCCCTCGCAGCACCGATTGCGGTCCAGCCGTGGACGCTCGTGACGAGCGTCTACGCACACGGCAGCCTGGGGCACCTGCTGGCGAACGCCGTGACGCTCGTCGTCGTCGGCGTCTTCCTGGAGCGGCGCACCTCGGCAGTGCGGTTCCACCTGTTCTTCCTCGGCGCGGGCGTCCTCACCGGCCTCGCGCAGGTGATGGTCGCATCGCTGTTCGGCCAGCACGTCGCGGTCCTCGGCGCGAGCGGTGCGATATTCGCCCTGCTGGGCTATCTCCTGGCAGGGAACCGGGTGACGGACGCCGCGGTCGCCGGCGTCTCGGTCCGGCCGCGCCTGCGAATCGCGCTGTTAGTACTGCTCGCGGCCGTCGTGACGTTGGCGACGGCCATGCCGGGCGTCGCACTCGTCGCGCACTTCACGGGCCTGTTCGTCGGGTTGCTCGCCGGCCGAGCGCATCTATTGCGTCCCTGACAAGTCGCGTTCTCCACCTGAAACGAAGGGGTCACAGATTGGCACGGAAGACCTATTGGCGGCTGGACGAACCGATGGATATGACGCGATTCCTCCTCGCGACGCGGTCGGTCCACACGACCGCCGCGGCGGCGGACTACCTCCAGAGCAGGCTCTCGGCCGACGATACGGTCGTCGTCGCGACGGTCGTCGAACCGGAGATGGACCCCCGCGACGCCGGCGACGCGGCGAACGTCGCTCGCTCGCGGCTCGTCCCCGCGACGGTCGAGACGATCCAGCGTGAGGGCGACCCGTCGACGGTCGTCCCGGCGCTCGTCAAGGAGTTCGACGCCGACGAACTCCTCGTCGGCCCGCGATGCGGCGACCCCGGTGCCGACGCCGCCCTCGGTGAGACCGCCCGCACAGTACTCACCGCTGTCCGGGTGCCCGTGGTCGTCCTCCCGCTCCCCGACCTGTGAGCGCTGGCCCCCGCCTTTAAAATCACTCGCCGCCTTAGACCGCTCCATGTCGGCTTCTGAACTCGCGGCGCGGGTCGCCGATGCGCTGGCCATGGGGACCGAGTCGTTCCAGGAACGCGCCGCCGAGGACGCGGAACTTCTCAAATCTGAAGTTCGGGACGGGACCTTCGACAACACCCAGGCCATCGTCGGCCTCGAAGTCGAACTCTACGCCGTCGACGACCAGACGGACGCGCTGACCCGCGTCCCACGACACCTCCTCGAACTGGTGGGGTTCGAGAAGGAGCTGGGGCTGCACAACGCCGAGATGGGGACGAGTCCCCAACCGCTGAACTCCTACGGGCTGGCCGCCCAGGAGAAGGAGCTACAGGCCAATCTCGCGCCGGCGCAGGACCGGCTCCGCGCCGAAGGGATCCGTCTCGTCTCCGACGGGATGTGGACGGTCCCGCCGACCGGCGAGACGGCGACCGATTATCTCTGTGGTGCCGTCGAGTACGACGGCATCACGCTGGCGACGAACATGAGCGACGCCGTCCGCTATCACGCCATGGCCAACTCGGAGTACGCGCCGGGGATGATTCTCGACGCACCCCACGTCTCCGTGCAGGCCGAGACGGTGATGCCCGAGAGCCTCATCACCTCCATCCAGCCCCACTACCAGGTGGCGCACGCGCCCGACCTCCCCGAGTACTTCCGGTACGCCCTCCGCGTCGCGGGGCCGCTGCTCGCCGTCGGCGTCAACGCGCCGTTCTTCCCGCCGGACCTCTACGACGACGCGCCCGACCGGGAGATCCTCGACGACTCCTACATGGAGAACCGCATCGGCGTGTTCGAGACCGTCCTGAACTCCCGCGAACACGAGCCGAAGGTCACGTTCCCGCCGGACTTCGACACCGTCGAGGACGCCATCGACGACGTCCTCGCCGACCACACGATCGTGCCGATGGCGATCGACGCCGGCCAGCGCTTCGACGACGAGTTCGCCCACTTCCGGCACAAACACGGGAGCTACTGGCGCTGGGTCCGCCCGGTCTTCGAGGGAGCGACCCGCTCGGCTGCCAACGCTCGCATCGAGTTCCGCCCGCTTCCCGCCCAGCCCACCATCCGGGACGCCATCAGCTTCCAGGCCGTCTTCGGCGGCCTCCTCAAGAGCCTCCACAGCCGGGAACATCCGGTTCGGTCGCTGGACTGGGAGACCGCCAAGGCGAACTTCTATGCCGCCACCCGTGACGGCCTCGCCGCCGACATGACCTGGCTCACTGCCGACGGCGAGCGCACCCAGCGGACCGACCGCATCTACAGCGAACTGTTCGAGTACGCCCGAGACGGGCTGGAACTGGCCGGTCTCTCGACCGAGGAGGCTCGCCGATACATCCGCCCGCTTCGCGAGCGCGTCGACCGCCGCACGACGCCCGCGCGGTGGAAGTTCGACATCGTCAGCGAGCAGGTCGACGACAACGTGCCGCTCACCGAGGCCATCTGGGGGATGCAGTCGCGGTACGTCCGAGAGCAGGAGGCGACGCTCCTGAACGGGAGTTTCGTCGACTGGCTGGACGAATGAGGGCGGCTATTCCAGTTCGACCGTCGGCGGCTCGCCGTTCCAGCCGTACGAGAAGACGACGAACAGGACGGTGAGCAGTCCGACGCCGAGCAATCCAGCTTTCACCAGTTTCGCGAGTGACCGAAGTGCCATACCTGTCCCTACCGCCGTGATGCACTTAGCCGTTTCAGAATTGCTCGCCGACTGCCGCCTCCACGTGGGCCACCGCCGCCCCCGGGTCGCCGACGTGTTCGATCCCTTCGACGTCCTCGATGCGGTGGGTCTCCAGCCCGGCGACCGGGCGGCCCACGTCGAGGGCGTGACCGAGTTCCGAGAGCGTTCCGGGGCCGCCGTCGATGGCGACGACGGCGTCGCCGTTCAACACGACGAGGACGTTGCGTGCGTTACCCAGCCCCGTGACGATGGGTGTCTGGACGTACTCGTTCGCCTGCTCCGGTCGCTCGCTCGGGAGGATTCCGATGGTGTGTCCGTCGCGTTCGCGAGCGCCGCGACAGACGGCTTCCATCACGCCGCCGCGGCCGCCGCAGACGACCTCGTGCCCTCGCGCGGCGAGTTCGCGTCCCACCGCTCGGGCGAGTGCGTACTGTTCGTCGGTGACCGTCGAACCGCCGATGACGCTGACGCGCATGGACCTGTCTGGGTCGAGCAGCCACTTCAACGCCCATCCGGAAGGGTTCGAGGCCGAGTTCACGGACAAGCCCCACCCTCAACGAGCGAACCCGTCAGGGTGAGCGAAGTAGGGTGGGGTAGTTGACGCGCCAGTATCGGTCCCGACGCTCTCCTGACACCTCATAGTTTTCTGCGAGAGACGTGATGGAAGCGTATGGAAACGGACTCCGTGTCGGAGCTTTTGAAGATGGCGGCCAAACGCCACGATTTCCTGTTGGCTCTCCACGACGGTATCCTCTCGAAGAGCGAGATGGAGCAGTCGGTCGACGCCTCTCGCCCGACGATCGACCGCGCCTTTCGCGAACTCGAAGATGCGGGACTCCTCTCCTCGCAGGGGACGTCGTACGAACTCACCAACTTCGGCTATCTCTTCTGCGATCAGTTCAGCCAGACCGTGCGAACGTACGAAACGCTCTCCGACGCTCGCACGCTCCTGTCGCATCTCCCTCGCAAGGCGGGCATCGACATGCGACTCGTCGACGGCGCGGACGTCTATCAGGCCGCGGAGTTCGCGCCACAGGAGACGTTCAAGGAGATAACCGCAATCGTCGAAGAGTCCGACGTGATACTGGGCTACTCCAGCGCGCTGATGCCCTTCTACGTCGAGGTGTTCACGGACCGCATCGTCGAGGCCGGGACCGAGACGACGCTGATCCTCACCGAGGACATCGTGGACATGCTTCGCACGAACTACCGCGAGGAACTCGACGCGGTCCTGGCGGCCGAGAACTGCTCGCTGTACCGAACGCCGGTGATCAACACCTGGGGCGTCGTCGTCGCCAACGGCACGGTCGGCGTTCCGGTCGGCGACGAACGCGACCGGCTACGCGGGGTCATCGTGAACGATTCCGACGCCGCGGTCGAGTGGGCGACCGAGTACCTCGACGACCTGATCGAGACGAACGCCGAACGCGTGACGTGACTGATAGTGATTACTGTAAGTCCTTCCCGGTCGGTCTGCCGAACGGGGTGGCAGACCGCCGGTAAATCGTTACAGTATCCACTATGAGCCGACGACCGTCGATCAGTCGTCGGCTTCGCTTTCGGCCGTCTGCATCGGGTCGCTCTCCGGGGGCTGGTCGAGGACGTCTTCGGCGGGTTCAGCCTGGCCGAGCGACGCGGGTACCGCACCGACCGGAATTCCGAGCACCTCGTCGGCACCGCGGGCGACGTCTCGGGCGACGAGCGCCGCTCCGTGAGCGGCACTGTAGGGCTCGGCGGTGAACGTCGGCGCGAGGTCGAGACACTGCTCGTAGACCCGGCGTCCAAGCGACATCGGCTGCTCGCGGCGCATCAGACGTCCGGTGAGGACGATGGCGTCCAGCGATCGTGGCCCGAGCATGTCAGCGAACGGATACAGCGAGTAGACGTTCTGCATCGTCGCCCAGTACACCTTCTCGAAGATTTCGGGGTCGGTGATGTCGTGCACGTCGGCCACCTCCTGCCCGCTACGCGGGACGATCCCGCACTGCATGAACACGTCCTCGAACCCGTCGTCCTCGCCCTCTCGGATGGCCTGCGGGTCCGGCCAGCCGTGAACGGGTCCCATCCAGTGGAAGAACCCGCGAAGTTCCCCCTCCGAGATGAGCCCGGCCATGCACGACGAGCTGGCACAGGCCCAGATGACGTTGCCGTCCGCTCCCGCTTTGCGAGCGCGCTCGAGCGCGTACCGCATGTCGGCCACCTTGTCCGCGCCGGCGAGCGTCGAGTAGTGCTTGAAGTACGGATGCAGCGTGTCGAGGCCGTCGTGGACTCCCGGCAGGACGACTGTCGGAATCGACGACGACCGTAGCTGGTCGTACGTCCGGGCTCCTGCTCCCGTCTCGTAGCCCAGTCCCGTGTAGTCTTTCACCCCGCGGTTGGAGGGTCGCTCGATGTCGACGATCTCGGAGATCCCGTTCGCCCAGGAGTAGGTCATCGTGGCGAGCGTCACGTCGTCCGGGTCGACGTGCTCGGCGAGCGCTGCCAGCACCGACCCGTCGTCGACCTCGCGGCGATCGATCCTGAAGGCGTGTTCGGGGTGGTCGTCACCGAGGCAGGTGACCTTGATTCCTGTCGTGGAGTGGTCGATTCCGACGTACATTGTAGCAGCTCTATCCACGATGTCATCCGTGAAATATTTACAATCACCTAACGATTCCCTGGTCACCCCCTGATCGTCGTTCACGATGTGATCGAGACGCTGCTGGTGATCGGATAGTCGGAGTATAACACTTAGTCCGTCGGAGGGTTCTACCCATATGGAGCGTGCCGGGACGACCGGCACGTCGCCACGGCTTCGCCGTGGTTCCAGGCCGACGAGACACGGTCCGTTTCCTCCCCCCTCGGAAACGGAGCCAGTGGACGCTCCCGGTGTTGGTTCGGCCACACCAGGTACTAGACATGCTCACCAACGACTACGCGGCATCCAACACGCAGGACGCGAAGGCGACTCCCCATCGCCACGACAGCACCAGCACGGACGCCACTCGTATGGCTCCGTCGCTCACCGTCCTCCACGTCGACGACCACCCCGAGTTCGTCGACCTGTCTAGTATCTACTTCGACCGGATCGGCGCGGACGTCGAGGTTCTGACGGCGACGAGCGCTGCCGAGGGCCTGCGAGTGCTGCAGGACTCGGACGTCGCGTGCGTCGTCAGCGACTACGACATGCCCGGGATGGATGGGATCGAGTTCCTCGACGCGATTCGCGAAGCGGGACTGGACGTCCCGTTCATCCTGTTCACCAACGTCGCGCGTGCGGACATCGACACCGACGTGACGGCTCGATGTGTGACCGCGTACCTCCGGAAATCCGTCGGCGTCGAGACCTACACCAAGCTCCTGAACAGAATCGAAGAAGCCGTGTCGTCGTGCCGCGGTGACTGCACGTGATCTCACCCACGTGGTCGCCCGGACAGCTCCCCTCCCCTACCTGCTGACGATTTGCGGACCTATTTTTCGGCTCTACAGATAAGCAAGGCGAGTGCCTTGAGGTCGTACGGTAATCGAAGATTTCCGTGATGTGGCCAGAAATCGCAGATTTCTGGCTGCCTGCCTGACGTAGTCTGGAAAAGACGAGAGTTTTGGATTCTCGAACCACTTGTCCGGGGGGTGAAGCCAGCAGTGGCCGACAGCTGCCGGGTTGTCTCTCCCCGCCCACAGGCCCATGGTATCAAAACGTTTACTTCGAGCTAATCGGAATGAGTATGTATGGATCAGACAGAGATGGAATGTTATCCGACTGTCCGTGACCGGGGACAGGTAACAATCCCCGAAGATGTACGCGAACCGCTCGGTATCGAACCGGGCGACCGAATCAAACTCACTGTCGAACGACTGGACTAACTCGCATGGACGTAACGCTTCGCTGTCGTGCATATCCCGACGAGGAAACCGCCAGCGAAGCGTGGCGTCACATCGAAATCCATCGGCAGATACGAAACCACGCCATCCACGACTACTACTCACACGACTACGGAAAACGGCCAACTGCCTACGACCAGCACCGGAAACTCACCGACTGGAAACAGCGGTGGCCGGTCTTTTCGGAAGTCTCGGCACACGCCGCCCAACAAACCGTTTCGGAGATAGACAAGAACGTCGAGACACAGAAGGGTCGGCGGGAAAACGGCTACAAGACAGGCCGGTTGAAGTGGCAGGGAAGTGGCGAACGTCGGTCAGTCGCGTATCAGTCCGAAGGCTTCGACGTGAATCACACCACGGGCCAAGACGGATACGCAACCCTCCGACTCTCGAAAATCGGTCACATCCCGATTCGAGCGCACCGGGAGCTTCCTACGACCGAGAACATCAAGCGTGTCGTGCTGAAGAAGGAGCGAACCGGCGACTGGTTCATCTGTCTCGTTACGGAATACCCGGACGACGACCTTCCCGAAAAGCCCAGTCCTGATTCGCTCGACCCTACCGACTGCGTGGGCGTAGACCTCGGGATTCTCTCGTACATCCACACCAGCGACGATACGGCGGTAGATATGCTCGACCTGTCCGACGAGTACGACCGCTATGCACGCGAACAGCGGAAACTCGACCGGAAAGAACACAGGTCGAACAACTGGGAGAAGCAACGGCAGACCGTCGCCACGGTGATACGCCAAATCAAACGGAAAGTGCTGGACTATCAGCACAAACTCACGACGTGGCTGGTTCGAGAGTACGACTTGGTGGCCGTCGAGGATTTGGACGTGAAGCCGATGCTGGAAACCAGTCAAAACGCCAAAAACAAACAGGACGCCGCATGGTCACGGTTTCTGGACCTATTGGAGTACAAAGCCCATCTGCATGGCACTCACGTCGTTCGAGTCGAACCTGCAGGGACGACCAAAGAGTGTTCGGAGTGCGGTGTGGAAACGTCGAAACTCTGGATTCGAGAACACTCCTGTCCGGCGTGCGGTCATACCGAGGACAGAGACCTGAACGCGGCGAAGAACATCCTTTCTCGCGGATTCTCACAGATAGGGGCGGGACGCTCCGAATCAACGCCTGTGCAGACTGCGCTCCCTACGGGAACCCTCTCGGTTCCTGCAAAGCGCGTCGTGGAAGCAGGAAGCCCCGAGGTCGTTCGGAAGACTCCGTGATGACGAGAGACGAAGTCTCTCGAACCACTTGACCTCGGGGTGGGTTCACCACTCCATGCCGCCGTTGACGCCGAGGACCTGCCCGGTCATGTAACTGGAGTCCTCGCCGGCGACGAACCGGACGATACCCGAGATGTCCTCGACGGTCGCGAAACGGTCGAGCGGGATCTCTCGGAGGATCTTCTCCTGGACACGCTGGGGTACCTCCTCGAGCATGTCCGTCTTGACGAAGCCGGGGGCGATGCAGTTCGCCGTCGAGCCGGAGTGGGCCATCTCCAGGGCGATGGTGCGCGTGAACCCGAACAGCCCGCTCTTCGTCGCCGCGTAGTTGGCCTGCCCGTAGTTGCCCTGCTGGCCGACGACGCTGGAGATATTGATGAGTCGGCCGTGTTCGGACTCCTGGATGTCGTCGTAGAAACAGTGCGTACAGTTGAAGACGCCGCCGAGGTTCACGTCCATCACCGCATCCCAGTCCTCGCGGGTCATGTTCGCGAACTTCTTGTCGATGGTGATACCCGCGTTGTTGACGAGCACGTCGATGGGGCCGAGTGCGTCGTGGATCTCGGCGTGCATGTCTTCGACGTCGTCGTAGTCGGACACGTCGCCCTGGACGGCGATGGCGGTTCCGTCGTTGCTCTCGATCTCGGCAACGACGTCCTGGGCCTGCTTCTCGGAGGAGCGATAGTTCACGACGACCGTCGCGCCGTGTGTAGCGAGGTCTTCGGCAATGCCACGGCCGATGCCGCGAGAGGCACCGGTGACGAGGCAAGTCTGTCCGTCGAGCATGTATGTTGCCTTCATCGCCCGAGGCAAAAAGGGTGTGCGCTCACTCCAGCTGATCGAGCCACGCCTCGACGCGACTCTCCGGTGCGTCGGCGGCTTCGGCGACCTCCGCGACGGACGCGGAACGGAGATCGGCGACCGTCTCGATGCCGGCCGAACGGAGGCGGTCGGCGTAGGTCGGACCGATGCCGTCGACGGAATCGACGGTAGCCTCGGGGGCGTCGACGTCGGCCGACGCCTCGGTCTCCGCCTCGATCTTCTCGACGGCGGACGCAGCGGCTTCCGCCACGTCGGATTCGGCTTCAGCTTCGATATCGGCTTCGGCCTCCGGCTCCGGTTCGGCTTCCGCTTCGGGCTCGGCCTCCGGCTCCGGTTCGGCCACTTCGGCTTCAGCTTCGACCTGCGACCGCTCGCTGTACCACTCGCTCACCTGCGGCCAGACCTCCTCGTGGGAGCTTCCGGACACCGAGAGGCCGATGTGGCCCGTCGCGTACTCGATCGTGGTCACGTCGTCGCTGCCGACCACTTCGTTGAACGGCTTGCTGGCCGCCGGGGGGATGAGGTGGTCGTACTCGCCGAGAATCTGGACGACCGGCATGTCGATGTTCGTCACGTCGACGTGCGTGCCGTCGAGGTACAGTTCGTTCTCGTAGAGCTTGTTCCCCTGATAGACGTCTTCGAGGAACTGGACGTAGGCGTCCCCGGCGACGTCGATGCCGTCGGAGAGCCACTGCTCCATGCGGGCGAAGTTCTCGACGAACCCCTCGTTGTCGAGGTTCTCGGCCAGTCGGACGTACTTACTGACGTAGTTGTCCACGGGGTCCATCAGCGCGAACCCGATGTCCAGCATCTCGGCGGGAACGTTGCCAAAGACTTCGGTCACCTCCGCGGGGTCGTAGTACTGGTCGTCGCCCCACTCCTCGAGGATGCCGCCCGTGTCGTCGAAGCAGAGCCCGGCGGCCATCAACCCGAGCGCGTTCACCTTCTCCGGATGGAGCGCCGCGTACATGGCCGACATCGTCCCGCCCATGCAGTAGCCCAGAATATTGATGGCGTCCTGGCCGGACCGCTCTCGGACCTCGTCGACGCAGTTCTCGATGTAGCGGTTGACGTAGTCGTCCAGGGTCAGGTGCTGGTCGAGTCGCGACGGCTCGTTCCAGTCGATGAGATAGACGTCGTGGCCCGCTTCGAGCAGGCGGCGGACGACGGACCGCTCCTCCTGCAGGTCGAGGATGTACGGCCGATTGATGAGCGCGTACGTGATGAGGATGGGCACGTCCTCCTGGTCCTCGGGGTCGACGAGCGGCTCGTAGTGCAGCAGTTCGAGCTTGTTCTCCTCGTAGACGACCTCGCTGGGGGTCTGGCCGACCTCCACCGACTCGAACGTCTCCATGGCTTCCGGCAGATCGTCAGCCGTCTCGGTCGCTTCGGTCATCGTCTCGAACGCCTTCCGCTGTGCGTCGAGCGTCGCCGAGAGGGGATTGTACGTCATTGCTCTTCGAGCGCGTCGAGGACACGGTCGAGCTTCTGTTCGACGGCGTGCTGACGGCGCTCCATCTCGACCAGGCGCTCGGCCACTTCGTCCATGTCGTCGCGCGTGGGGAAGCCGAGCTGTGCGATGGTCTCCTGGCTGACGTCGTCGGCCTGCTGGCGCATGTCCATCATGCGCTCGACCAGCTGGCCGTTCGCCGCGGCGAACGCCGAGGTTCCCATGACCTCCTTGAACGCCTCGTTGGCCGACTGGAGCCAGATGTCGCGGAACTCGCTCGGGTCGACGTCTTCGCCCTGTGCGGCGTCGGTCGTCCGCTCGAACATCCGCTCGGCGGCGTCCATCCACACCTCGTACGCGCGGTTGTACCCTTCGAAGCCCTCCGCGAGGACGTCCTCCTCCGGAATCGAGTCGTCGACCGCGTCGGCCCACGACTCGACGAACGCTGCCTGGGCCTTCATGTTCTGCTGGACCGACTCGGCGACGGCGTCGTTCATCTGTTCGACCATTTCTGTCCACTGCTCCTGTGCGTTCTGGGGATTCGTGTTACTCATGCGTATGTCTCGGGTATACGAAAACTAAAATCGGGTGGGTCGTTACGCCTCGACGGCCTTGGAGGCCTGCTCCTGCACTTCGCGGACTTCCTGCTGGACTTCGCGGACCTGTTCCTGGACGTCCTCGACCTGGGACGCCATCTCGTCGACCGCTTCGACGGACTGGGACTCGATCTCCTCGTGTGCGTCCACGAGCATCTCGACCTGCTCGTCGAGCGCCGCGAGGTAGTCCTCCATCACGTCGTCGTAGGCGTCGAGCGCCTCGGCGGACTCGGTCTCGACGTTCTCGAAGGCTTCGGCGTGGTTCTCGAGGAGGAAGTCGAACTGGTCGTCGATGGTGTTCCGGAGTTCACCGACCGTGGCGGCGGTGCCCGGGACGGCGGATTCGATCGCGTCGAGGTAGCTGTGCATGGCGGTCTGGGAGAGTTCGACGCCGCGGCGCTGGGCCGACTCCTGCGTGTCGAGGCTGTCGACGAAGGCTCGGCTCATGCGCTGCTGGAACTCGACGCCCTGCTTGAACGCCTGCTGGCTCTGCTTGATGGTTGCTCGCTGTACTTCGAACGCGGTCTTGACGGGGGCCGTGTACTGGTTCATGGGGATCACTCGCGGTTTCGCTTGACAGGGATGACGACGGTCTGGACGATGTCTCCCTCTTCGATGTCGAGGGCTTCGCGCTCGGCGTCCGGAATCGAGATCCGGCCGCCGCTCTGCACTCGCGTCTTGAACGTCGCGGTCTGACTCATCGCACCGAGCTGGTTCATGTCCAGCCCCGATGCGCCGGCGTTCAGCATCTGCTTGAACATCTCTTGTTGCTGCTCGAACGCCTGCTCGCTCGCCTGCTGGAAGCCCTTGAACATCGTGGGCGGCCAGGCCGACCCGTCGTCTTCCTCTGTCATCTGTACCTGTTCCTACACCCCTTAGGTAGATAAGCATTGCGCTGAAAACCATTCAGAACCATTTGATACCATTCTTTGGTCGCGACCACTCGCCTACCCATGCCTTTGAAGGAAACAAGCGCTATTCATACTGCTCCTGATTCGTTCGTCGACGCGTCGCTCAGCGCTCGCGATCGTCGACGAGTTTCGAACACTATCGTGATCTGTCAGAAAATGTTTCCGCATCTTCGTCGACTCGTCCCTCGTCGGGCGATTGTCTCACGGCCACTGTGTACACCGGAGCGCGTCTGTGTACGTTGATAAGCACTCCTGACAGACCGGCCACCACTATGCTTTAATATCACAAGTGCCAAACCGTGATTGAATGAGTTCTGAATCGCACCGGACCACGCTGCTTGACACGTGGACCCAGACGTCCTCGTACATGTTCGACAGCGTGATGGCTGCAAACCGGGCGGCGTTTGCGGCATTCGGGGTCACCGGGGCCGACGACGGACCTGTATCGAACGCGAGCGTCGCTGGCACGAACGGCTCGTCACCATCGACGGACGGTGAGGGAGCCGAAGACGCCGTGGCCGCCATCCAGTCCATCGAAGCCCGCGAAACCAAAGAGGAGTGGGACGTCGAGGTCACCGTCCACCATCGCGACCGGATGGGCGTCGGGGACCAGGCGATATTCACGAAGACCATCTCCGAGGACGACGTCCGACGGTTCGCGGTCTCCAGCGGCGACACGAACCCGCTGCACCTCGACGACGATTTCGCCGGAAAGACCCGGTTCAAGGGACGTATCGCCCACGGGACGCTCGTCGGCGGCCTCATCAGCGCCGCGCTCGCGCGCTTGCCGGGACTGACCATCTATCTGAGCCAGGATCTGGAGTTCCACAACCCCGTCCGAATCGGCGACCGGCTCACCGCCCAGTGCGAGATCGTCGAAGACCTCGGCGACAATCAGTATCGGCTGACGACCCGCGTCTACGACGAGAACGAGGAAGACGTCATCATCGACGGCGAAGCCGTCGTCCTCATCGACGAACTTCCCGACGCCGACGACTGATACCTCGCGTCTGATTTTCGAGGCGGTTCACTCCACCGTCCGCCCCACCGGCTCCGGAAACGTCCGCTCAGGCGGGTGGTACCGAGTCCGTCCCGTTGGCGTCGCGACTCTCGGCGTCCGCTGCGGTCACGTCGTCAGCGGGCTCGTAGTCCCCGTCTAGTTCTCCCGACGTCACCCCGAAGCGAACCCCTTCACTCAACGACCCGTCCGGACTCGCGACGACTTCGCACTCGATCTCGATCCCCGCGACGGAGACGACTTCGACCAGCGTTCCATCCGCGTGACGGAATCGGTCCCCTTTCTTAACCATCTATATGATGACAGTTGTTTCACCTAATACAAGTGAAATTGGGTGTATTATTACACTTATTTATCAACGTCGAGCAACGCCACGCGTTCGTGAACGACGTCTGGGAGGTCGCCGTCGGTCGCTCTCAGTTCCGCGTCGCTCACGGCGAAGAACTCACGGACCAACTCGGGGTCGTACCCGCCGAGCGTCTCCGCCGGTTCCAGCCGTGACTCGACGGTTCCCGCGGCCCCGTCCACGTCGCCGCCGTCGACGAGTACCACCACGGGCGTCTCGCCTTCGCCGACGCCCATAGTCAGCGCGCGGTTGATCTGCCGTCGTCCGGCCGCGTACAGCAGGATCTCCACGGCTCGGTCGCGTGCGACGTTCTCGTCGCGCTCGATTGCCCTGTCGGCCAGCGCCACCGCACGCCGGAGGTGGGTGCGGTCGACGACGTAGCGAGCGTCGAACGCCTGGACCGTCGAATCGAACTGCTCGGCGATCTCGGCGAGGTCTGCGACGAACGCGTCGACGTCCGACACCGTCGCGACGCCCTCGACGATCCGCATCAGAAATCACCCAGACTGGCCTGGTCCTCGCCGGTCTCGTCTGCGGGTTCGTCCTCGCGCTCGCTCGCGCTCGCCTGCGCCTCGGCGTCCGGCTCGACGTCGTCCATCGACGGGTCGCGGTGGCCGGCGTTCGCCAGAATCTTCTCGGCGGTCTTCTCGCGTCCCTTCAGTGCGCCGAGGACCACGGACTTCTCGGCGTCTCTGAGGTCCGCACGGTCCTCGATGCCGGCGTCGAACAGCCGCCGAGCGCGCTTGCGGCCGACGCCCCGAACGCCCGCGAGATCGACCAGTTCCTCCCGGACCCCGTGTTCGACGCGGACGCGCGCCTCCCTGACTGCGGGGGCCACCTCCAGCCCGAGTTCGCCGGCCAGCGACTCCGCCGCCCCGAGCAACCACTGGGTCGCCTCGACCTTCCCGCGAACGTCGCCCGGCCCGACGCCGTAGCGGTCAGTGATCGTGTCCTCGTCGACTTCGCTCGCCCAGTCCTCCAGCAGGCGGGCGGTCTTGAGCGCGGCCAGCCAGTCCTCGAAGCGGCCTTCCTCGAACTCGCTGGGCATCGACCCGAGGAATTCGTCTTCGCGCTCGTAGGCCTGCATCGAGTACTCCTCGTCCTCGCCCGAGCGCAGGTACAGCTGGTACATGTCCGGCGTCCGGCTGACGAGGTGGTACAGCCCCATCGCAGTCGGCCTGTTCGGCCCCCCGTCGCCGGCGTCGTCCGTCTCCATCTCCGACGCCCGCGTGAAACCCGCCTCCTCGGGTGCCTGTTCGTCCTGCTGTGCGCTGGCCGCCCGTCGACTCGTCGAACTCCCGCCGTCCCACGACCGCAGGCCGTCGAGAATCTCGGCGGCGCTCATGGGGTCCAGATACAGCCGCGAGACGGTGTGGCCCAGCGAGGTCGCCTTCAGGCCGTCGCCGTCGTCGAGCCGTTCGAGGAAGTCGTTGCGGACGAGGTACTCTATCATGTCGTCCATGACGTTCTCCAGCCGCCCGCGCTCGCTCGTCTGGGAGGCGTACAGCGTCTCTTCGAGGAACTCCAGCAGGCCGGCGCGCGAACTGGCGAACCCGGAGGCGACGGTCGCCAGCAGGTGCGTCCGTAGCGCGGGCTCGGCGGCGAGCTTCGACTGGACCGGCTCCGGCTCGGCCCACACGTAGCGGTCGAACAGCTCGTCCAGTTCGTCGTGGCTGTTCGCGACGAGCACCGCTTCGCCGTACGGGTCGAGTCCCGGTCGCCCCGCGCGGCCGCACATCTGGTGGACCTCCAGCACGGACAGGGGTTGCATCCCGCCGACCGTCCCGTCGTAGCGACGCCAGTCGCGCACGACGACGCGGCGACTCGGCGTGTTGACGCCCGCCGCGAGCGTCGGCGTCGCACAGACCACCTTCAGCAGGCGCTCGCGGAACGCGTCCTCGACGAGCGAGCGGTGGTCTGGCGCGAGCCCGGCGTGATGGAAGGCCGCCCCCTTCGCGACCGCGTCCGCCAGATCGTCGCTCGTCTCGGTGTCGCTCACGCCGCGAATCTCCTCGGCGATCTCGGCCAGCCGCGCGCGCTCCTCGCCGTCGAGGTACTCGCTGCTGACCGACGCCAGCCGCCGCGCCGCCGCCTCGGCGTTCCGGCGCGAGTTCACGAACACGAGCGTCGAGCCGTCGTCTTCCAGCGTGTCGCGGACCACCGCCGCCGTCGGCTTCTCCCCGTTTCGGACCGAGAGCTGGCGCTGGCTCCCATCTTCCAGGTGGAGCGCCTGCCCGTAGTGGACCCCCTTCTGGAGCTCGATGGGCCGCCAGTCCGAGTCGACGAGTTCGGCATCCAGCCACGCCGCGAGTTCGTCTGCGTTCCCGACGGTCGCCGACAGCGCGACCGTCTGGAGGTCCGGATTCAACTGCCGCAGCTTCGCCAGCGTCACCTCCAGCGTCGGCCCGCGCTGGCCGTCGTCGACCAGGTGTACCTCGTCGCTCACCACGCACGAGAGGTCCTCTATCCACGGTGCGTTGTTCCGGACCAGCGAGTCCACCTTCTCGCTAGTGGCGACGATGACGTCCTTGCCGGCGAGCCAGCCACCGTCGCTCTCGTAGTTCCCCGTCGAGACGCCCACCTCGATGCCGTACTCCTCGAACTGCTCGAACTCGGCCTGCTTCTCGCTGGCCAGCGCCCGCAGCGGCACGATGTAGAGGGCTTTCCCGCCGCGAGCGACGCTGGAGAGCATCGCCAGCTCGGCGATGAGCGTCTTCCCGCTCGCGGTCGGCACGCTCGCGAGCACGTTCTCGCCCCGGGTGACGCCCGCCTCGACGGCCTCGGCCTGCGGCGGGTACAGCGACTCGATGCCCGCCTCCTGCAGGTGTCCGGGCAGCCACTCGGGTACGTCGGATAGCTCCGCGACGTCCATTACCGCCCTCTTTGCCCGTCCTCCCGTTTAACGTCTCGCTTCTGGACGGGTGGTCGTCACCTCTTTGTCGCCGAGCGGTCAAGCCTGCGTATGCGAATCGAGTACGACTACGACACCTGTATCGGCATGTTCCAGTGCGTCGCGGAGTGGGACGCCTTCCAGGAGGACAAAGACGCTGGGAAGGCAATTCTCGAAGGCAGCGAGGAGGTCGAGGAGGACCTGTTCGTCCGCGAGGTCCCCGAGGGCGCGGAACTCGACGCGAAGTTCGCGGCGCGGGCCTGTCCGGTCGAGGCCATCACGGTCTACGACGACGACGGCGAGCAGCTCGTTCCCTGACGTCGCGATTCTCCGTCCCCTCAGTCGGTACTGCGCAACCGCGGCGTCACGACAGCTCGACTCCCCTCCTGCACGCTGCGCTGCCAGCGGCCGTAGGCAACGATGAGGCCGCTTCCGACGAGGACCGCCGCCATCCCGAGCAGGCCGGCCTCCGGGCCGAACGGACCGCCAGTCAGGACGGTCGGGCCGGACTGCTCGACGGCGAGGACGCTCACGCCGAAGTCGATGCCGCTGACGGGTAGGCCGAACACGGGACCCTGGAAGAAGTTCCAGGTGAGGTGCAGGCCGATGGGCAGTGCGAGTTCGCCCGACACGACGTAGCCGAGCGCGAGCATCACGCCGGCAAGCAGGATGCCGAGCGTGCTGACCAGCGTCGCGTTGGGGTTCCCGAAGTGGCCGACGCCGAACAGCGCCGAGGTCAGAAGCGTCGCGACGGCGATGGCTCCGGTCTTCGAGAGCCCGTCGAACCACGTCAGCCCCTCGGCGACGTTCGTCAGGAGGTAGCCCCGCAGGAGGAGCTCCTCCGTCAGTGCGACGCTCGTGAAGAAGACGGCGCTCCAGAGGACCCACGGCCAGAAGGCGAACCCGCTCTGTGCGACTCTGAACGTGTCGGTCACGCGCACCCACCCGAGCGCGAGTTCGACGAGGAAGACGGCGGTCATCAGGCCCGCGCCGAGCAGGAGGCCGACTCCGAGGTCGCGGTACCAGCCGCGGTCGATTCGGAACCCGAAGTCCGCAAAGTGGCGGCGGTCGACGAACCGGCCGACGAGGTAGACGCCGCCGACCGTCCCGACGGTGGAGGCGGTGACGCCCGCCACGTTCCGCGCGATGACGTCGGGCTGGCTCGCCGGCCCGCCGCCACCAGTGAGGGCCGACGCGACGGTGAGGAGCGACGCGGTCAGGAAGGCGTCGGCGGCGAGGGCGACGACGAACCCGAAGACGGCGAGGACGATCACGGCGAGGACGAGCCGAACGGGGAGGCGGGGCCGATGGGACTGCAGGTTCCAGACGTAGTCTCTGGGGCGGTCCATACCGGGCGGTGACGGCCGCGGGTCACTTAACGGCCAACGCCGAAGCCGCCGGCGACGAGTGACGAAGCTTTATTCCCGTCGCTGGCCCACTCTCGGCCATGAGTCAGGCAACAAAAGTCGTCGTCGGAACGCTCGTCGTCGCGGGACTGCTGGCACTGTTCTCCATCGCCAACGCCGCACTCGCCTGAGGATGTTCACGGAACGCTCGCTCTCGCCGGCGCTCGACGCCGTTCGCGAGGAGCACGCACCCGGCGCGCTCGTCGTCGACGTCGAGCGGGACTTCGAGACGCTGCCGCCCGAAGTCGCCGAGGAGCTATCGCTGCTGACCGACTCGCTGGACCTCCTCACGTACCCGAGCGAGTGGGTGCCTGCCGACGCGCCCCAGCCACTCCACCGCCTCGCGGGCGGGGAGTTCACCGTCGGGATGCCCGGCGACGGCGGCGTCACGTGGACGCGACAGACCGACCCGCCGGTCGTGTTCGTCAAGGCTCGTATGGAGGGTTCGCCCGAGTCGTTCGTCGACTTCCTCGTCGCCGAAGCGCTCGTCCAGGCCGGCCTCGACCTCCCGGAGCACTTCCTGGGTTTCTTCGAGGACCGGTATCCAGACCTCGCGGCCGCTACGGGCGACCGGCTCGACCCGGCGGGCACGTACCAGCTCGCCGCGGCGCTGTACGAGGCGTACGTCGGCCTCCACACCCGTCCGGTGTTCGAGGGCTGGGACTCGACGCGGCCGGCCCTGTACGACGCGTGGGCGGACGCCGGCCAGCGACTCCGACCGAGGCTCGCCGACCTCGCTTCGGAAGTCGCGACGGGACAGACCGACTTCTCGGCGGCCGCCGAACTCGCGTGCGCGGCCGTCAAGCACGCTGGCGACTCCGCCGACGCCGTCGCGATTCCGACCCCGTTCCGCGCGCTCGACAGCCCCGCCTACCTTGAGTACGGCGCGGACTTCGCGGTCCAGTGGGCCGAGAAGACGTTCGAGAAACTGTAGGGCCGACGCTCGCCGAACGAACGGATCACCGACCAGCCGTCGGTGTCTCGTCCCGGGGCAGTCCGAGGCGTTCGTCGCGGACCACCACTGCCCACCCGGTCAGCGCACCGGCTGGCAGCGTGAGCCAGACGCCGAGGAGCAGCCTGTAAAGACTGGCTACGGTCGGCACCAGAATGACCACGACCAGCGCGTCGAGCACGTCGGGTGTTCGAACGTGGAGGGTCAGGAGA
>JARUKX010000046.1 GCA_029688825.1 Haloarculaceae archaeon H-GB1-1
TGGACTCGCGGGGATTTGAACCCCGGGCCTCTTCCTTGCGAAGGAAGCGATCTGCCACTGATCTACGAGCCCGCGCTGACTCCGTCTATCTCTCAAGGCGCGGATTATTTAAACCCTGCGCGTGAGAGCGGAGTTCGGTACCGAGTCACATACTCAGGGACGAACCCCGAGTTCGTGACGGCACCGGGCAGCAGTCGGGACGCGAGGTCCCGCGTCGGCTCTGACACGAGAGGCGAAGCCTCTCGTTTCTGCGGGCCGGCGGACCCGACCCGGAACGCTGTCTACGGAACCCGACTGGGTTCGTCGCTCAGTCTTCGAGGACGATCTCGATGGAGACGTCGTTGGGAACCTGGATGCGCATCAGCTGGCGCAGCGCACGTTCGTCGGCGTCGATGTCGATGAGACGCTTGTGAACGCGCATCTCCCAGTGTTCCCACGTCGCAGTCCCCTCACCGTCGGGGGACTTGCGCGTCGGGACTTCCAGCGTCTTCGTCGGCAGCGGAATCGGGCCGCTGAGCTTGACGCCGGTCTTGTCCGCAATCTCGCGGACGTCGTCGCAGATGTCGTCGAGGTCCTCGGGGCTGGTGCCCGCGAGCCGAACGCGTGCCTGCTGCATGCGTTATCGCTCGTTGACGCTCAGCACCTTGCCAGCTGCGATGGTCTGACCCATGTCGCGGATGGCGAAGGAGCCGAGTTCGGGGATCTCGCTGGACGGCTCGATGCTGAGCGGCTTCTGAGGTCGCACGGTGACGACCGCGGCGTCGCCCGACTGGATGAAGTCGGGGTTCTCCTCGGCGACGTCGCCGGAGGACGGGTCGATTTTCTTGTCGATGGACTCGACCGTACAGGCGACCTGTGCCGTGTGAGCGTGGAAGACCGGCGTGTAGCCGGCCGTGATGACGCTCGGGTGCTGCATGACGACGATCTGTGCCTGGAAGGTCTCGGCGACGGACGGCGGGTCGTCGGCGGGCCCACAGACGTCACCACGGCGGATGTCGTCCTTGCCGATGCCGCGGACGTTGAACCCGACGTTGTCACCGGGCTCGGCCTTCGGCACTTCTTCGTGGTGCATCTCGACGGTCTTGACCTCACCGGCAACGTCGGACGGCTGGAAGCTGACGTTGTCGCCGGTGCTCAGGATACCCGTCTCGACACGGCCGACCGGGACCGTACCGATACCGGAGATGGTGTAGACGTCCTGGATGGGGAGGCGCAGCGGTGCGTCCGTCGGCGGCGACGGAGCCGGCAGGCTGTTGAGCGCTTCCAGCAGGATCTCGTCGTCGTACCAGTCCGTGTTGTCGCTCTCCTCGGCGATGTTGTCGCCTTCGAATGCGGAGATCGGGATGAACGACGCGTTGTCGGTGTCGAAGCGGACCTGCTTGAGCAGTTCCTTGACTTCTTCGACGGTCGACTTGTAGTCGCTCTCGCTGTAGTCGACGAGGTCCATCTTGTTGATGGCGACGATGAGTTCGCCGATACCGAGGGTGCGGGCCAGGAAGACGTGCTCCTGGGTCTGCGGCTGGACGCCGTCGTCAGCTGCGACGACGAGCACGGCGTTGTCGGCCTGGCTCGCGCCGGTGATCATGTTCTTGACGAAGTCGCGGTGGCCCGGACAGTCGACGATGGTGAAGTAGTACTCGTCGGTGTCGAACTCCTGGTGGGCGATGTCGATGGTGACACCACGCTCTCGCTCCTCGGCGAGGTTGTCCATGACGTAGGCGAACTCGAAGCCGCCCTTGCCCTTCTCTTCCGCTTCTTCCTTGTACTGTTCAATTACGTGTTCAGGGACGCTTCCTGTCTCGTACAGGAGTCGTCCGACCAGCGTACTCTTACCGTGGTCGACGTGACCGATGATCGCGAGGTTCTGGTGCGGTTTATCCTCACTCATTGTTATCTCACGCGCAGAGGCGCTATATCGGAGTCTTTACGCGGTTATTGTTAAAACCATTTCGAAACGGTGCGCAGAGCATCCCGTCGCAGTCTTGCGATTTGGGATGGGTTGGCACGGCTTGGTCACCCTGAGAGGCCGTTCTCGGACCAGGTAGTGACACGATACTGACCAGACACTCCACAAGGGCGGCAGTCAATCAGACAGGAGAGAGGAGAGCGCAACGGGATGAATTCGAGGGATGAGTCCCACTTCGGACCGGAAGCTGAATCCGGGGAACAACTGGCCGTGACGGTCAGATGTCTCGCCCGCGAGGGCGAACGGACGATGCGATTCGGCGGAGTTCGGTCCGCTTCACGAGCGCGAAGCCACCGAAGATGGTGAGCAGTCCGCCGATGGTCGTCAGTTCGACGAGCGACCCTAGCAGTGCCCAGCTGACAGCCGTCGCGGTGACGGGCTGAACGTAGGTGACGAGGTTCAGTTCGCTCGGCCCGATGCGTTCGAGCAGGTCGAAGTACAGCAGGTAGGCGACGACGCTGGACCCGATTGCGAGGTAGGCGAGCGAGGCTAGCAGCGCCGGCGTCCACGTGAGGGTCGTCGGCTCGCCGCGGAGTGCACTGCCGACGTGCAGCAGGCCGGCGCCGAGCAGCATCAACCACGCCTGCATCGACCGCGTCGGCAGGTCCATCGAGAGCGGACGGAGCGCGACAGAGCCGACCGCCATAACGACGGCAGAGAGGAACAGCAGGCCGATACCGACGAACGAGGCGCTCGCGACGGAGTTCGGGTCCGGGGCGGCGACCGCCGCGACGCCGACGAAACCCAGCCCGACACCGGCGTACTGGACCAGCGTCAGGCGACCGTCCGGGAGCACCGAGGCAGCGAACACGACGGTGAGGACGGGCACGAGGCTGATGACGACCGCGGCGACCGCACCGGGAACGTACTGCTGACCGAGATAGAGCAGTGCGTGGTGGAGCCCGATGAGCAACGCACCGCCCACCACGATTGCGAAAACGTCGTCGCGCTCGCGTGGGATCCAGGCGTCGGTCGTCGCCATCGCGTATGCCAGCAGCACGACGCCAGCGACGTCGTAGCGGATCGCGGCGAACAGAAGCGGCGGGATGTGCTCCAGTCCGACCTCGATCGCGACGAACGAACTTCCCCACAGTGTCGACAGGAGAACGAAGGAAACCGGTATGACCGGAAGTCGCCTCCAAACTTTCTCCAGATACATTGTTTCTATTTCGAATCAGCGCGGTGGGCTACTTAAGGCTTGTCCCATAATCTCCGTTAATGTGGCTATTATATCCTACATAGATCTCGCCAGTAGAATCTAATCCAATAAACCAGAGGCAGTCCGACAGATAGTTGGGCTTGGCTCCAAAGGAATGGCTATGGACGAACGCGACATTCGGTTACTGAAAGCCATCGCGGACCTGGGGACGGGGAGTCCGGAGAAGCTGCACGAAGAGACCGGGATTCCGGTCTCGACGATCCACTACCGCCTGAACAATCTGCGAGAAGCCGGTGTCATCGAGAACGACTGTTACGATTTCGATCTCGACGAACTCGGGCTCGGCGTGACGGTCATCATCGAGGTCCTCGCACCGTACAACGACTCCTACGAGACAATCTCCGAGAAACTGCTGGCCATCGAGGGAGTGACCAACGTCTACTTCACGCTCGGGGAGAAGGACTTCGTCGCTATCGCACGAGTCAGCGACGCCGATAAAGTCGAACGGCTGGTCGAGGACTTCAACGCGATCGACGAGGTCGAACGGACGTTCTCGCGGCTCGTGATCAAGCCCTTGCGCGAGGACACGCGCGCACTCGGCAGTTACAGCCTGGAGACGCTCGAAGACGAACTGATCGACGACGAGTGACGAAGGGGAGAGGGCGCGGGGAGCGCGCCGTTACAGTGGCGGCAGGCGGTCGACGTCGGCCAACACGGCCGTCGCCGTCTCCGGCCCGCCGGCACCGCGGCCGCTGACGTTCAGCCGGCCGGCGTGCTTGGTCTCGAACTGGACGATGTTTCGCGTCCCCGTCGGAGCCACGGCGCTGTGCTCCGCCACGAGACGCGGGCCGACGCGGACGCCGTCGTCGGTGACCTCGCCGATGAGGCGGATGGTCTGGCCGTCCTCGTGAGCCAGATCCAGCGCACTGCCGGGGAGGTCGCTGATGCCCTCGATGTCCGCGTCGTCGAGCGTGAACTCCCGCTCGCCCTGCGCGAGGACGTTCGCGAGGATGACGCACTTCAGCGCCGCGTCGATGCCCTCCACGTCGAACGTCGGATCGGCCTCCGCGACGCCCAGATCCTGGGCCTCGGCGAGGACGTGCTCGTAGTCCAACCCCTCAGCGGCCATCCGCGAGAGGATGAAGTTCGCCGTCCCGTTGAGGACCCCGCGTGCGGCCGTGATGTTGTCTGCACCGAAGCCGTCGATGGTCGAGAGAACCGGCATCGCGCCGCCGACTGTCGCCTCGAACAGCACCGACCCCCCGCTCTCCGATTCGAGCGCGCGTACGTCGGCGTACCGCTCGGCGACCGGGCCCTTGTTCGCGAGGACGACGTGACGGTCCCGTTCGAGCGCAGTTCGGACGTGACCGAACCCGGGTTGGGCGTCGTCCAGCGTGGTCGGCGTGGCCTCGACGAGCACGTCGTACTCGCTGTCCAGCGCATCCTGTGGGTCGTCGTCACCGACGATGCCGTCCGCCTGCTTGCGTTCCAGGGCCGACTCGACGGTCAGTCCGGCCGCGTCGACGGCCGCGCTGTTCGAGTCCGCCAGCGCGACGACCTCGTGGTCGTACTCGGCGGCGAGTTCGGCGACGGAACTGCCGACCGCGCCAGCGCCCATGATGGCGAGTTTCATGCACTACCACCAGCCTGGAGCGGCTCGACGACGCGAAGGTCCTTCTCGCCCGCGATGTCCCGGACGGTGTCGACGACGGTCCCGGCCTCGCCCTGCTCGGTCGCGAGTCGGATGCGCGCACTGGACACCTCGTCGGCTCCGTCGGGAGCAGATAGCGAGAAGTCCGTGACCGAGGCGCTGGTGTGGTCCTGAATGCGCTGGATGGTGTCCGAGAGGTCGGTGTTGACGAGGTGGCCGACGAGGACGAGCGTCAGCGCCTCGCCGTATCGCTCTGCACCCGCCTGGATGATGTTCATGTTCTCCTCGCGGAGGGCGTCGACGATGACCTCGAACCGTTCCGGTGTCGCCTCCAGGTCCACCTCGACGGGGATACGACCGCGGGGTGTGACGTTCCCGCGTTCGTGGAAGATAGAGAGGAGATTCCCCCCGTTGTCGGCGATGGGATGGAGCGCCCGCAGCAGTTCGCCTGGTTCGTCGTCCAGTTCGAGTCGGACCGTATACGCGTTGACTTCCTCCTGTGAGTCGCTCATACTCTCACCCGGTGGAAGACCGGCGCGGCGTACGCACTCATTGGGTGTGTCTGAGGCGCGGCCGCATATAAGTATCCGTTCGTTCGCAATTATCGCCGCGCGATGGACACTGCCCGACGGCGCAGACGACGCCCGTGCGGCGAGCGGCCGATATCCGCAAAGACCGAGAGCTCGAGAGCCGTATCGGTTTCGGCACGGAGAAAGAAGAACATCGGCCGAAGACGGACTGGACGCCCGTCAGAAGTCCTTAGATGTAGTCGACGGTCTGGGGCAGTTCGAGCTTCATGCCCTTGCGCTCGCGAATCTCCATGATCTGCTCGCGCTGGAGGTTGTCGGCCATGACCTGGAAGCCGGCGTTCTCGGTGTTCCAGGAGGCGCGACCTTCCGTCGCGGAGCGGATGTCGCTGGAGAAGCCGATCATCTCTTCGACCGGCGCGATACCTTCGACGACCATCAGGTCGCCTTCCTGGTACATGTCGTCGACGCGGCCACGTCGGCCCTGAATCTCGCCGGACGCGGCACCCATGTGGTCGTTGGGGACGTCGATACGGACGTCCTGGATGGGTTCGAGCAGGCGGATGTCGGCGTCGATGAGTGCGTTGTGGACGGCCTCGCGGACGGCGGGGATGACCTGTGCCGGACCGCGGTGGATGGCGTCCTCGTGGAGTCGCGCGTCGTGGAGACGGATGAGCGATCCCTCGACCGGTTCGGCTGCCAGCGGCCCGTCGTCGAGCGCCTCTTCGAGACCCTCGATGACGAGTTCCATCGTCTCGTTGAGGTGCTGGATACCCTTCGTGTCGTCGATGAGGACGTTCGTCCCGTGGATGTGCTCGACGTTCTGGGAGGTGTCCTTGTCCATGCCGGCGTCCTGCAGCGCTTCACGGCGCTCCAGTTCGGGCATGTCCATGGACGCTTCGCCCATCTTGATCGTCTCGACGATGTCCTCGCCGAGCGGTTCGATGGTGATGTAGAAGCGGTTGTGGTTGTTCGGGGAGCGCCCCTCGACCTCGCGGGACTCGGACTGGGGCGATTCGCGGAAGACGACGATCGGTTCACCGGTGTTGATCGGGATGCCCTGGTTGCGCTCGATGCGCTGGCCGATGACCTCCAGGTGGAGTTCGCCCTGCCCGGAGATGAGGTGCTCGCCGGTGTCCTCGTTGATCTCGACCTTGATCGTCGGGTCCTCCTTCGCGACCTGCTGGAGCGTCTCGATGAGCTTCGGCAGGTCGTCCATGTTCTGTGCCTCGACGGACTTCGTGATGACCGGCTCCGAGATGTGCTCGATGGACTCGAAGGGAGTCATCTCGACGGAGGAAACGGTGGAACCGGCGATTGCGTCTTTCAGACCGGTGACGGCGGCGATGTTCCCGGCAGGGACGTGCTCGACCTCCTCGCGCTCGCCACCCATGTAGATGCCGACGCTCTGAACGCGGTTCTTGCCCACGGTCCCGGAGACGTACAGTTCCTGCCCCTTCTCGATGGTGCCGGAGAAGACACGACCCGCGGCGATCTCGCCGGCGTGGGGGTCGATTCCGATGTCGGTGACCATCAGGACGACTTCGCCATCGTCGTCGACGAGGCGCATGCCCTCCGCGAGTTCACTCTCGTCGTCACCGCGCCAGATACGCGGGATACGTCGGGGCTGTGCATCGATGGGGTCCGGGAAGTGCTCGATGACCATGTCGAGCACGACGTCGGACAGCGGCGTCTTCTCGTGGAGTTCGAGTCGCTTGTCCGCGCGTTCGAGCTCCATGATCTCGCCGAAGTCCATGCCGGTTCGCTGCATCGAGGGCATGGAGACGCCCCACTTGTACAGCGCGGACCCGAAGGCGACGGTGCCGTCCTCGACGGAGACCGTCCAGTCGTCGACGTCGTCCATCTCCTCGGTCATCCCGCGGATGAGTTCGTTGACGTCGTCGATGACGTTCAGGAGGCGACGCTGCATCTCCTCGGGACCCTCCTGCAGTTCGGAGATGAGGCGGTCGACCTTGTTGATGAACAGGGCTGGCTTGACGCCCTCTCGGAGCGACTGACGGAGGACGGTCTCCGTCTGGGGCATCGCACCCTCGACGGCGTCGACGACCACGAGCGCACCGTCGACGGCGCGCATCGCCCGGGTCACGTCGCCACCGAAGTCGACGTGGCCCGGCGTGTCGATGAGGTTGATGAGGTGGTTCTCGCCCTCGTACTCGTGGGTCATCGAGACGTTCGCCGCGTCGATGGTGATCCCACGTTCCTGCTCGTCCTCCTCGGTGTCCATCATCAGCTGGGTCGCTTCGCCGGAGTCGGCGATCATGCCCGCGCCTGCGAGGAGGTTGTCTGTCAGCGTCGTCTTCCCGTGGTCGACGTGAGCGGCGATGGCGATGTTCCGGATCTGCTCCGGTGCGTCCATCAACGTCTCACATTCCTCTACGATTTTCTTACGTCGGCCCATTATACTCGCTCTTATCAGAAGGAGGGTCAAAAGGATGCTGTTTCGCCAGTGGCCAGACCACGGAATACAGCGGTATATAGTGCTACGGAGTCACAGATTCGAGAGGGGAGTCGGGACCGAAGACTGGTTCGCTCAGTGCCACGTTAGCGGTGATACCACTCCCTGCTCCTACCCGCCCACGCCGAGGAAATTCCCGTGAATTATAATCCCACCGGTTCTTATTATCAGATTCCCGAAAGTTATTAGCGGACATCGAGTGTACGTGAACCTAATGCGCTCAGAGAGACCACCTCACTTCGATACGGTCGCCGTCGCCCACGCAGAAGAATCCGAGAGCGGTGACGTGGTCACGCCGATCCACCTCGCCTCGACGTACGAACTGCCGGGAATCGACCCGGACATGAGCCTGGAGGACGTCGACCCGGACGCCGGAGAGTTCCTCTACTCTCGACTGTCGAACCCGACCCGACACGACGTCGAGAAGCAACTCGCCGCACTGGAGGGCGGCGAACGGGGCTTCGCGTTCGCATCGGGGACCGCGGCCATCGCGACGGCGGTACTCTCGGTCGTCGAACCCGGCGACCACGTCGTCGCCTTCGACGACCTCTATGCGGGCACGCGGCGGATGTTCGAAGAACTGTTCGCCGGACAGCTCGGCGTCGACGTCGAGTTCGTCGACGCGACGGACACCGAGAACGTCGCAACAGCCGTCGGTTCGGAGACCACGCTCGTCTGGATGGAGACGCCGACGAACCCGCTGATGCACCTCTGTGACATCGGAGCCATCGCCGAGATCGCGACAGAGCACGATGCCGTCTTCGGCGTCGACAACACGTTCGCGAGTCCGTTCTTCCAGCGACCGCTCGAACTCGGCGCGGACGTCGTCGCCCACAGCACGACGAAGTTCCTCAACGGCCACAGCGACGGCGTCGGCGGTGCGCTGGTCACCGACGACCCCGAGATCGCCGAGGCCGTCGAGTTCCGCCAGCAGATCGCGCTCGGGAACATGCTCGCGCCCTTCGACAGCTTCCTCCTCTCTCGCGGGCTGAAGACGCTCCCCGTTCGAATGCGCCAGCACGAGGCGAACGCCAGCGAACTCGCCGCCTACTTGCAGGACCACGACCAGGTGACGGCGGTCCACTATCCCGGGCTCGAGAGCCATCCCCAGCACGACCTCGCCAGCGAGCAGATGCAGGGCTACGGCGGCGTCCTCTCGTTCGAACTCGACGGCGACCTCGCGGACGCGAAGGCCTTCCTCGAAGCGCTGGAGACGTTCACGCTCGCCGTGAGCCTCGGGGGCGTCGAGAGCCTCGTCGAACTGCCGGCGACGATGACCCACGAGCCGCTCGGCCCGGCCGAGCGGGAGGCGCTGGGCATCACCGACACCCTCATCCGAGTCTCCGTCGGCATCGAAGCCGTCGAGGACCTGAAGGCGGACTTCGAGCGCGGGTTCGACGCCACTGACGCGTAGCCCGCGACGCCCCGGTTCGGGCCGTGGATTCATTACCGCTCGGCCCCTGTAAACACGACACATGGAGTTGTCCGTGCGCGGACCTGGGCCGGCTGAGCCGTTTCTCGGTGCCCGCGACCTCTTCGAGACCGAACACGACCTCGAGCGGCCGGTCACCGTCGCGATCAGGACGGACCCCGGTGAACGAACGCGGGTGAGTCACGACGCCGACGGCCACCTGCTGACCATCTCACAGCAGGCGACCACCAGCGCGATGGCTCGCGAACTCGCGTTGCACGAATACGCACACATGCATCACTACGAGGGCGACCACCCGTCGCACACGCAGTCGACCGAGGAGGCCATCTTCCTCGCGCTGGCCGGTCGGAGCGTCGAGCGCCGCAAACTCGCACACGTCTACCAGATCGCGAACCACATGAAGGACATCTACGCGGACGACATCACGCTCGACGTCGCCCCGGCCGACAAGCTGGTCTCCTTCCTCGAAGCCAGCCTCGCTACGGCCGTGGCAGATCGGCCAACGGACCCGCCTACCTGGACGCGACTGACGCCCGCCTCCGACCCCGAGATAACGGCCGTCAACGCCGCCTTCGCGCTGGCACTCGTCGAGCGACACGACCTCGTGCCCGACGGGCACAGACTGTACGATCTCGCGCACGCGGCCGCGGCCGACGCACCGTCGATCTCCCTCTCGCGATTCAAAGACCGCTTCCGCTCGCTGGCGCGAGACCCCGACGAGAGCGAGTACCGGAAGGCACTGGTGGACGCGACGCGAGCGTACGTCGGGTCCGGCGACCGGGCGGCGGACTAGACCAGCGCGGACAGGGCGAGCGCGAGCCCACCGATCGTCACGGGATAGTCCATCCTGGCGAACCGAAGTTCTGGTAGCGTCGGATTCCACGAGAAACACCGAGCCCGGAGCGCCAGTGCCAGCCGGTCCGCGCGCGTGAACGCGCGCCGAATCGCGACCACGGCGATGCGACCGGCACGGTCGACGACGGACCGTTCCGAGCCGACCCGCGCGTCCATCGCGGTCCGGATGCGCCGAACGTCGCCGAGCAACAACGGAAAGAACCGAAGCGTAAGTCCCATCCCCACGCCGAGAAGCTGGCCGGTCCTGCCGGGGACGAGCCGCTGGACCGCGGCACGCGACTCCCGAACCGGCGTCGAACGAACGTACGCGCCCGCGACGAACAGCACGAGGACGACCCGGTAGCTCGACAGCGCGGGCGCGACCATCCGTTCCGGGACGAGCCACGGCGGCTGCAGGGCTACCACCGCCGAGACCGGGGCGAACGCCAGCAGGAGCAGGACGAACCGATACGAGAAGAGCACCCGCCGCGGCGAGAGCCGTGCCGCACCCAGTGCCGCGAGGGCGAGCGCGGTGAGCGCCGCGAGCGCCCGCGGCGTCGGGTGGGAGAACGCCGCGATTGCGAACCCGACCTGAAAGCACAGCTTCGAGCGCGGGTCGAGCGCGTGTGCCAGCGCGTCGTCGGGTTCGTAGGTCAACATCGGTCGCTTCTCAACACCCCGGAGTGCGAACGTCGAACGCAGCGAGGTCGTCACGGATCGCATCCGGCGAATCGTCCAGTGCGACGGTCCCCTCGGCGAGGACGACGACGCGGTCGGCCCGGTCGAACACGTCGCGCAAGTCGTGCGTGACGACGACGATACCGGTGCCGTCGGTGACGAGGGCGTCCAGCCGGTCGAGAACTGACCGACGGGCCGGGTGGTCGAGGCCCGCGAAGGGTTCGTCCAGAACCAGGTGCTGGGGCTCCATCGCGAGCGCGCCGGCGATGGCGACTCGTGCTTGCTCACCGCCGGACAGGGCGTCGATGCGGGCATCCCGACGGTCCGCCAGGCCGACGGCGTCCAGCGCTGCGTCGACCCGGCGGTCTATCTCCGCCCGGTCGAGCCCGAGGTTCTCGGGGCCGAAGGCCACGTCCGCGCCGACCGCCGTCGCGACGAACTGGTCCCGCGGGTGCTGGAACACCATCCCGACGCTGGTCCGCGCGCTGACGGGATTCTCCTCGACCGAGACGCCGTCGACCTCGACGCGTCCCTCGTCAGGTTCCAGCAGGCCGTTGAACTGTCGGACGAGCGTGGTCTTGCCGCACCCGTTGGGACCGGCGAGGATCACGAACTCGCCCGCGTCGATGGTGAGCGAGACGCCGTCGAGCACGGTGGTCTCGCCGTAGCGATGGGTCAGGTCTCGAACCGCGATCATTCGAGCGCGAGGTGACCACCCTTCACGAGGGCGAGCGTCGCGATGATCTTGATGAGGTCGCCCGGAACGAAGACGACCATCCCGACGCTGGCCGCTTTGGTCATTCCCATCCCAGTCGAGAGGGCCAGCCACGGAACGCCCAGCGCGTAGATGGCGACCAGTCCGGCGACGAGCGCGCCCGCCTGGACGACCAGCGAGACGTCGGCGAGCGAGCGCGGTTCGATGCGCCGATGCACAATCGCACCGATGAGGACCGCGGCCACCAGGAAGCCGAGGAGGTAGCCGCCGGTCGGCCCCAACGCGTACCCAAGTCCTGCCGCACCGTTCGAGAACACCGGCGCGCCCGCGACCCCCACCAGCAGGTAGAGCGTCAGCGCCACGCCACCCCACAGCGGCCCGAGCAGCAGGCCGGCGAAGTACACGGCGAACACCTGGAAGGAGACGGGGGCCGGCAGCCCGGGCAACGGAATCGACACCTGTGCGAACGCGGCAGTCAGCGCCGCCACGACCACCGCGCGTGCGAACTGACTAACGGTCGAGTCGCCGACCAACTCGACGGAATCGTACTCTTGGGACATACGCGGATACTGCCGCGTCAACCGTGATTAGGATGTCGGTTGACGAAATCGGCGAACGGAGACGCGGCTGTGCGACCGGGAAAACGGGAGAAACGAAACGAGATCAGCGGGCTGCGGCCGCGACGCGTTCCTTCTCTTCCTTCTGGTTGACCGAGTAGGTCTGGACGTCGTCGTTAGCAGCGCCGATGAGCTGCTGGGCGAGCGCTTCGTCGACGTCCGTCGACGTCTTGTAGGACGCACTGTAGACGCCTTCAGCGATGAACTTCAGCGCCTGGTCGACGCGACGCTGCGGGGCCACGTCGACGGCCTTCGGGACGGAGATGCCACCGTACTTCAGGCGGACGGTCTCCTCTCGGGGCGCGGAGTTCTCCACGGCGGCGACGAGGATCTGAATCGGGTTCTCGTCGGTCTGGGCGTGGATGCTGTCGAACGCCTCGCGGACCATTCGCGTGGTCTGCTGTTTCTTGCCCGTGTTCTCGCCGGTCTGCATCAGGCGGTTGATGAGCCGCTCGACGATGGAGATCTCGGACTTCTGGAACTGCTTCGAGGCGTGACGACCCATCGTGTGCGCGATGGGCGTGATGGTGATGTAGCGCTCGGTGCTCGGGTCGTGGTACTCGATGTCGGTGACGTCCCACTTACCGAACAGCTGCGCGACGGTCGTCTCGGACTCGGCCTCTGCGTCGGCGTCGGTTTCGGATTCGGCAGACATGATTATCGGACCGGTTTCTCCGCGTTCCCGCGAACCAGTTCGATGAGCGAGACGCCGTTGACCTTCTCGACCTTGTAGTTGACGCCGGAAAGGTCACCCATCGCGCGACCCTTCGCCCCACCGATGCCGGCGATGGTGACTTCGTCGTGTTCGTCGATGAAGGAGATCGCACCGTCACCGGGACAGAAGGCGGTGACCTGCTTGCCGTTCTTGATCAGCTGGACCCGGACGCACTTCCGGATCGCGGAGTTCGGCTGCTTGGCCTCGATGCCTACCTTTTCCAGAACGATACCTCGACCCTGAGGCGCACCCTCGAGGGGGTCGGACTTCTTGCCCAGCCCACGCTCGCGGCGCGCGTAATCGGAGTCGGACCACCGGTGATTCTGGCGGTCCTTTTTGAGTTTGCGTGCGGCGTATTTGCCGTTCGCCATAGTACGCGTTTTTACCCTATGACCGTACTTAAGAGTGCTCTTTTGGACGCGCCTGCGTCAAGGACACACAAGCTCTCGGCGTACAGACAGCAGTCGAGAACTTCCAGGTCCAAAGACCCACGCAGTGATTTCATTGGCAGTAATCTGCGGACAGGGTTCGCGAGTGGTACCATAGCCGCCAGCGAGTATACGAATTGATAATCGGTGCTAAAGCATAAAGAGGGGCGATTGAGAACCCCTCACAGACAGCGAGATTTCGATCAGGGGAGTTCATACATGGGAATCGAATCCGTACTACCGAACGTCGTTCGACGGTCGTATCTTCGGAAGTTCGCACTCGTCGTCCTCGTGATCGCGTTGCTGGTGACGAGTGTCGGCGCGTACACCGAACGCAGTATGTCAGCAGAGTTGACGGAGATTCGTGACAACGAACTCCGGACGAGTACCTCACAGGAAGCGACGTCGATGTCGCAGTGGGTGAGCAGCCAGCGAACCACGGTTCGGATGGTTTCGAGTCTCCGGACCATCCAGGAAGGACAAACATTCGCGGTCGACCAGGAGCTCCAGCGGCAGGCGTACTACCTCCCGGATACCGTGTCGGGCCTTCATTACGTCAATCTCTCTACCGACTACATCAATCAGAGCTCCCAAGATGGCATGAAAGGGGCCACGCTCGAGATTCCGAGCGAGGCCTGGCCCGACGGGAAGCTGTCGTTCACCGGGGCCCAGGACGTGACGATGTCCAGCGTCTACGAACAGGACGGAGGGCACTACATCGCCTTCGCGAGTCCGATTCGCTGGAGCAGCAAAGCAGTCTTCCTGGTCCTCAACGTCACCGAACGCTCGCAGGCGTTCAGCAACTCCATCGGAGGCGGGACGACGATGGTCGTCGACGAGAGCGGAACGACCCAGTTCGCGAACAACGACTCCCGTATCCTGACCACCTACGAGGGAGCGGCGAACCTGACGCGGGCGACCAACGAACGCACGAACACGACGATGATCAAGAGCGGATCGACGCTCGTCGCCTACGCGCCGATCCCCGGGTCGGAGTGGGCCGTGATCAAAGAAGCACCGAAGGCCCAGGCGTACGCACTCCGGAGTAACGTCCAGTCGAGCCTCATCGCCGTCATCGGAATCGCGCTCGCCGGATTCATCGTCCTCGGCGGCATCGTGAGCCGTGGGACGATCGACGCGCTGGCGTCGCTGTCCGAGCAGGCGCGTGCCATCGCCACGGGCGACCTCGACGTCGAAATCGACGACGACGGCCGCATCGACGAAGTCGGACAGGTGCGCACCGCGTTCCAGGACACGAAAGCGTACCTCGACGTGGTCGCGGCACAGGCCGACGCCCTCGCGCGTCAGGAGTTCGATTCGGAAGCGCTCGACGAGGACGTGCCGGGCCGCCTCGGCGAATCGCTCGACCGCATGCAGGAGGACCTCGAACACTTCATCGAGGACCTCGAACGCGCCCAGGCCGAGGCCGAGGAGTCTCGTGAGGAGGCCGAACAGTTGGCCGACACACTGGTCGCCGAAGCTGCGGCGTTCAGCGAGACGATGGAACGCGCTGCGGAGGGCGACCTCACCCAGCGCCTCGATCCCGACACCGACAACGAGGCGATGCAGGACATCGCCGACGCGTTCAACGACATGCTCGCCGCGCTCGAGGACACCATCGAGCAGATCGACGACTTCGCCGGCGAGGTCGACGAGTCCAGCGAGGACATCTCGCTGGCCGCCCAGGAGGTCAAAGACGCCAGCGAGCAGGTGAGCGAGTCCGTCCAGGAGATCGCCGACGGCGCGAACCGCCAGAACGAGAACCTCCAGCAGGCATCCAACGAGATGACGGACCTCAGCGCCACCATCGAGGAGGTCGCCTCCTCAGCGACGGAAGTCGCCACGAAGTCCGAGCAGGCCGCCGCGGACGGCGAGCAGGGCCGCGAGTACGCCGCCGACGCAGCCGAAGAGATGGAGGCGATCGAAGCGAAGGCGACCGAAACCGTCGCGGAAGTCGAGCAACTGGACGAGGAGATGGAGCGCATCGGTGCCGTCGTCGAGGTCATCGACCAGATCGCCGACCAGACGAACATGCTCGCGCTGAACGCCTCCATCGAGGCGGCACGGGCCGGCGAGGCTGGCGAGGGCTTCGGCGTCGTCGCCGACGAGATCAAGAGCCTCGCCGAGGAGACCGGCGAAGCGACCCAGGAGATCGAGGAACTGATCGAGGACGTTCAGGACTCCACTTCCAGCGCGGTCGACGACATGCGGGAGATGGGCGAACGCGTCGACGATGGCATGGGAACGGTCGAACGCGCGGTCACGACGCTGGAAGACATCGTCGAGCAGGTCGAGGAGGCCAACCACGGCATCCAGTCCATCAACGACGCCACCGACGACCAGGCGACGTCGACCGAGGAGGTCGTCTCGATGGTCGACGAAGTCGGTTCCATCAGCGAGGAGACGGCTGCAATGGCCGAGAACGTCGCCGCGGCGAGCGAGGAACAGACCGCGACCATCACGCAGGTGAACAATCGCATCGAGTCCCTCTCCGACCGCTCCAGCGACCTGCGTGTCCTCCTCGAGGAGTTCGAGACCAACGAGGGCGCGCGCGCCGTCGCCGATGGCACCGACTTCGAGTGGGAGGCCGACGACGATTCGGCCGACGACGAGTCCCTCACGTCCGCGTCGTCACTGACCGACGATGCCGACGAGACGGCGACCGTCGACGAGGACGAGTCGGCTGACGCGGGAATCGCCTCCGGTCCGGCGAGTGGCGACCTGGAGACGGACCCGAATGATTCGGCGGACGACGCTCCCTTGGCGACGGACGACGCATCGTCCGACGACGTCGGCGTGTCCGAACCGGCCACGACCGAGGACGAGGAGACGGACTCGGCGGATCTCGGAGTCGACGCGGTGGCGACTGCCGCTGCGGACCATCCCAGTGAGACGCCAGCCGAAGCGACCGGAGACGGTCTCGACGACCCGGACGACGACGCGGATTCCGACCAACAGGAGGCCGCCGAGGACGACGGCTCTACCGTGGACGTCGAAGGCGATGCCGACGACGGTGAACCCATCGGCACCGTGGACCAGCAGCCGACGGGCGACAACGCCAGCCCCGAGTCACTCGACGAAGTCGACGGTCTCGAGCCGGTTCCGGACGATCCGGATGCCCCCGAGGAGGACGGCCCCGAGAGCGAACCCCAGAGCGGACCCAAAGTTCTCACACCGGACGAATCCGACGAGGAGCGATCGATCACCGAGGAATCCAAAACAGCCGAGGCAGAGTTCTGGTCAGACGCCGACGACGACGAGGCGGACGACGACGACACCGAGACGGACGCCGACGGCTCTGAATCGGACGGTGACGACGCAGAAACGGACGCTGGTGGCTCTGAAGGGGACGCTGACGACCGCGACGAAGACACGACGCTCGACGGTACCGGTGCCGCGGCTGCCGGTGGCGGCGAAGAACCGGAATAGAAGACGGTCCGCTTTTCAGGTCAGTTCGACGTCGTCGACGTCGAAGTGTCGTTTCGCCAGCGTGCGAGCGGCGTCGATGTTCCGACCGTCGACCCCGATGGCCGCGCCCGTATCCGACTGCTCGACTTCTGCGTAGGCGACCACGTCGTCGTTCTCGCTGATCGTGACGTGGTACACGGCGGCGGGTGCGAGCGCGTTCGCGACGAACGCTTCGGCCGTGTCCGCGTCCTCGACGAGTTTGATCCGCTTGCCGAGGTCGTCCTGCACCTGCTGGACGTGCTTGCCGCCGGGACCGATCGCGGCCGACATGTCGCCGGCTTCGACGAGGAAGATCACCTGGTCGTGGGTCTCGTCGACGATGCAGTCCCGAATCGTGGCGTCCGTCTCGGACTCGAAATGCGCGAGCAGTTGCCGCGCCTCGTCCGAGATGGTGCGTTTCATCAGTCGGCTTGCTCGCCGCTTGTGTCCGCTCCCATCCGGAGGTCGACGTCACCGGTACCCAGTTTGATGGGCTTGCCGACGATGACGTTCTCGGTGACGCCGTCCAGGTCGTCGACCTCGCCGTGGATTGCGGCGTCGAGCAGGTGGTTGACCGTGACCTCGAACGCTGCGCGTGCGAGGACGGACTCTTTGCTGCCAGAGATACCGTGACGACCGATGGACTCGATCTCGCCACGGTTGGTCATGATGTCGGCGACCAGCATCAGGTGGCGGATGTTCACGTCGTCCAGGCCCTGCTCTTCGAGGGTGTTCATCGTCTCGTCGATGATGGCGTTGCGCGCCGCCTCGATGCCGAGCTGGCGGTGGATCTCGTGGATGTTGTTACACGTCGTCCGCGAGGCGTCGACGCCTTCGATTTCGAGAACGTCGCCCAGCGACGAGCCCTCGGTGTAGAGGACGAACTCCTCGACGGTCTCGCCGTCGCGTTCGAGTTCCTCCTTGCGGATGACGACCCGCGAGACGTCTTCGAGTCCCTTGAAGACGATCTCGCGGAGGTCCTCGACCAGTTGCAGCAGGTCGCGGTAGCTCGGCTCTTCCGGGCCGAACTCGATGACCGGGCCGTTACGGCGCGTCTGCACGCCGAGCTTGTTGTCGATGGTCGCCGCAATCTCGTCGGCGACGTCGACCACGTCGTCGTACGTGGGCCACCGCTCGCGGAGCGTGTCCTCGTTGAGGTCGATCTCGACGAGCATGTCCGCGACGTTCGTCGAGATGTCTCCCAGCTGGAGGATTCGCGTCCGCTCGATCTGCCAGACGACCTCGTGGGCCTTCTCGCGGTTCTCGGCGTACTCGTCCTCCAGGTGGACGGTCATCATCGGCGTGTCCGGTTCCTTCCGGGCGTCCACGAGTTCGATGAGCCGGGGAAGCCCCTGGGTCACGTCGATCTCCGCGACGCCCGCGTAGTGGAACGTGTTCATCGTCATCTGCGTCCCCGGCTCCCCGATGGACTGGGCACTGACGGTGCCGACGGGGTCGAGCGGGTCGACGCGCGTCTCCAGGTACTTCGACTCGACGGCCTTCGCGATGTCGTCGGCCTGCTCGATCGTCACCGCACCGTCGCGTTCGTCGATGGTTTCGTAGACGTTCGTCTTCAGCCGTCGGGGCAACTCCGTGTCCTCGACGACGGCCGCGATGTCGTCGTCAACGTGCTCGAACTTCTCGATTGGATTGTAGTCGGTTGTGCTCATGTGTCCACCTCGTCAGTCGTCACTCTCGATGCGCCATTCGGCCTCGTGCTCGGAGAGGTTCGTCGGCTCGGCCTGGCTGCCGATGAACTGCTCGCGCTCGGCGTCGGACGCGAACTCTGCGTCGAGCACGCTCTCGGCGATCTGATCGACGTCGATGACGTGCTCCTCGTCGGAGGACACCTGCACCGGAGAGGTGCCGTCCTCGCCGAACTCGAACTGGACGATGGTGTCCGAGGTGTCCCGCACCGTCCCGTCGTACTGCGTCTCGAGTTCGGACAGTGCGTTGATGAGCCGCCGCTGGAGGTAGCCGGACTTCGATGTCCGGACTGCCGTGTCGACCAGGCCCTCGCGGCCACCCATCGCGTGGAAGAAGAACTCACGCGGTGAGAGTCCGGAGCGGTACGACGCCTCGACGAAGCCGTGTGCGTCGGCGGAGAGGTCGTCCTCCTGGTAGTGGCTCAGCGTGCGGTTCTCGTAGCCGCGGTTGATCCGCTCGCCGCGGACTGCCTGCTGGCCGACACAGCCGGCCATCTGCGTGAGGTTCAGCATGGACCCACGCGCCCCGGATTCGGCCATCACGACCGCGGGGTTGTCGTCGGCGAAGTGATCCTCGGCGATGTCACCGGCGGAGTCACGCGCCCGACCGAGCGCCTGCATGATCTTCATCTCCAGCGTCTCGTCGACGGTCCGGCCGGGGAGGGATTCGAGGTCGCCCTGCTCGTAGGTCTCGATGAGTTCCTGCACGCGGTCGTAGGCGCTCCCGATGGCCTCGTCGATCTGCTCTTCGGCCGCCTCCGGAATCGACTCGTCGTCGATCCCGATGGAGAACCCGAAGTGCATGATGGTCCGGATGGCCAGCGAGGACACTTCGTTGATGAAGATGCGCGCACGCGTGTTCGAGTACACCTTCGCGATGGTGTCGACGATCTCGCCGCCGAACGCGCCGACCGCGTCCTCGTCGATGGTGCCGTCGAGCAGCTGCCCGTCCTCGATGACGACGGTGTCGCCGGCGGAGGAGGTGAACTCCAGGTCGAGGTCGTCCGGCAGCAGCTCCGAGAAGATGGAGCGGCCGGTCCAGTACGGTCGGCCGACCTCGTCCTCGCCGTCGGGTTCGGGCAGCTCGTCGATGCGGGTCGCACGCAGCAGGTCGAGCGCCTGCGTCTCGTTGAACTCGGGGTTCTGGTTCGTCAGGAGGTACGCCGCGGTGACGTGGTCCTGGATGGCCCCGATGATGTTCTCGCCGAAGCGCGGGCTGAGGATCTGCTCCTGGACGCGCATCAGGACGCGGGCCTCGGCACGCGCCTCCTCGTTCTGGAGTGCGTGCATGTTCATCTCGTCGCCGTCGAAGTCTGCGTTGTACGGCGGACAGACCGTCGTGTTCAGCCGGAACGTCTTGTACGGCATCACCACGACCTCGTGGGCCATGATGGACATCCGGTGCAGCGACGGCTGTCGGTTGAAGATGACGATGTCACCGTCGACGAGGTGGCGGGCGACCTCCCAGCCGGGCTGGACCTTCTCGGCCAGCTCCTCGCAGTTCTTCTCGGTGACCTTCAGTCGACGCCCGTCCGGACGGCGCACGTAGTTCGCACCCGGATGGTTCTCGGGGCCGTTGGAAACGTATCGGCGAGCCTCCTCGATGTTGCGCTCGTTGACGATCATCGTCTGGGTCATCTCGCTCGCGACGCGGTCGGGGACGCCGACCTCGTTCAGCGAGAGCGTCGGGTCGGGCGAGATGACGGTCCGGGCGGAGAAGTTGACGCGCTTCCCGGAGAGGCTGCCACGGAAGCGACCTTCCTTGCCCTTGAGACGCTGGGACAGCGTCTTCAGCGGGCGGCCGGAGCGGTGTCGCGCCGGCGGGGTGCCCGAGATCTCGTTGTCCATGAACGTCGTGACGTGGTACTGCAGCAGCTCCCAGAGGTCCTCGATGATCAGCTGTGGCGCACCCGCCTCGCGGTTCTCCATGAACCGCTGATTGATGCGGATGATGTCCACGAGCTTGTGGGTCAGGTCGTCCTCGGAGCGCTGGCCGTTGTCCAGCGTGATGGATGGACGAGCCGTCACCGGCGGGACCGGCAGGACGGTCAGAATCATCCATTCCGGCCGGGACTTCTCCGGAGAGACGCCCAGCACTTCCATGTCCTCGTCCGGGATGTCCTCGAACCAGTCCCGGATGTCGCTGGGCATCAGCTTGTTCATGTCCTCCTCGGTCAGGTCGACGTCGATGACCTTCTCGATGGCCTTGCGGTCGTCCTCTCGCGGGCGGAACTCGCCCGAGAGGATCTCGTTGACTCGCGACGGGGCGATACCCGTCTCGTCCGCGAGTTCCTGGGGCGTGACGCGCTCGCTGTCCTCGTCGTCGGGATCCGGCTCCATCGCCGCGGCGATGCGCTCGGGGTAGTCCGAGGAGAGGACCTGCTGAACCTCGTAGTAGGTGGTCGGTTTCTCGTGGTTGATGTCGTACTGGACCTCGCCGCAGAACGGACAGACGTCCTTCTTCCGGGCCTGTCGGATGGCGGCCTTCGTGACGTCGTTGAGGTCCTTGCCGAGTTCGCGCGAGCGCGTGAGTCGGTCTTCGAACTCCTCGCGCTCGGTGGCGTCGAGACACAGCCGGGAACAATCCCGACAGGTCCCGCGGAGCAGTCGGCGGATGAGCTTCGCGAACCCGACGTGGATGACGGGGGCCGCGAGTTCGATGTGGCCGAAGTGGCCGTTACAGGAGCCGGAGTGCTTGCCGCAGGTCTTACACTCCAGTCCGGGGTCGATGACGCCGAGCCGCGGGTCCATCAGGCCCATGTCGATGGGGAACCCGTCGTCGTCGTAGGTGTCGGCGGTGATGACCTTCGTGGCGCTCATGTCCCGGTACTCCTCGGGGTCCATCAGCCCGAAGCTGATCTGCCCGATCTCTTTCGGTGTCTGTTGGGCACTCATACTGCGTCCTCCAGTTCGATTCGCGGGGCGATACCCAGCGCCTTCATCTCGTCGAGCAGGAGCTTGAACGCGTAGGACATCTCGACCTCGTGGATGTCCGTCTCCTCGTCACAGTTCGGACAGTAGACGCGCCGTTGCTCGACGTTCTCGACGGCGGTCATCCCACAGTTGCCACAGACGTTGATCCACTCGCGGTCGGACTCGTCCAGCAGTCGTTCCTTGAGTGCCATCGCGGCACCGTGGCCGATGAGAACGTCGCGTTCCATCTCACCCACACGGAGACCACCTTCGCGTGCGCGACCCTCGGTGGGCTGGCGCGTGAGCACCTGCACCGGGCCGCGCGAGCGGGCGTGGATCTTGTTCGAGACCATGTGGTAGAGCTTCTGATAGAAGATGGTCCCGACGAAGATCTCGGCCTCGATCTTCTCGCCGGTGACGCCGGAGTACATGACCTCCTTCCCGGAGGACTTGAACCCCTTCTCCTGCAGTCCGCCACGGAGTTCCTCCTCGTCCTCGCCGAGGAAGGCGGTCCCGTCGACGCGGCGGCCTTCGAGCGAGCCGACCTTGCCGCCGAGCATCTCCAGCACGTGGCCCACCGTCATCCGCGACGGCAGTGCGTGCGGATTCAGGATGAGGTCCGGCACGACGCCCTGTTCGGTGAACGGCATGTCCTCCTGTGGCGCGATGTGGCCCACGACACCCTTCTGTCCGTGTCGGGACGCGAACTTGTCGCCCAGTTCCGGAATCCGCTCGTCGCGGACGGAGACCTTCGAGAGCTTCGAGCCGTCCTCGCCCTCCATGAGCGTGACGGTGTCGACGACGCCGGATTCACCGGAGCGCATCGTGACGCTCGTCTCGCGACGCTTCTGTGGTGAGAGGCCACCCATGTCGTCCGGTTCCTCGAGGAACCGGGGTGGCGACGTCTTCCCGAGGAGGACGTCGTTCTCGCCGACGTCCGTCTCTGGGTTGACCAGGCCGTCCTCGTCGAGGTGGGTGTACGCTTCCTCGCCGCGTGCACCGCGGACCTCGTCGTCGGGAATCTCGAAGCGGTCCTCCTGACCGCCAGGGTAGCGGCGCTCCTCGCCCTCGTAGGTGCGGAAGAAGTGCGACCGCGAAAGTGCGCGGTCGACCGACCCGCCGTTGAGGACGAGCGCGTCCTCGATGTTGAACCCTTCGTAGGACATGACCGCGACGACGAAGTTCTGCGCCGCCGGCCGGTCGTCGTAGCCGATCTGTTCGGTCGTCTGGGTCTTCACCAGCGACAGCTGCGGGTAGTGCAGGAGGTGCTGGCGTGTGTCGGGCCGGATGCGGTAGTTGGCGCTCGGCAGGCCGAGCGACTGCTTGATCATCCCCGACCCCATCGTAATGCGCGGGCTGGCGTTGTGCTCGGGATACGGAATCATCCCCGCACCGATACCGAACATCAGCTGTGGGTCGACTTCGAGGTGCGTGTGGTCCTCGTTGATCTCCGCTTCGTCGACGGCCACGTAGATGTCCTCTTCTTCCTCGGCGTCGATGAACTCGACGTAGCCGCGGTCGACGAGGTCGCCGAAGCCGAGGTCGCCCTCCTTGACGGCCTCGACCTCCTCGTCGGAGACGAGGGTGTCGCCGTCCTCGACGACCAGTAGCGGTCGGCGAGCACGACCCGCGTCCGCATTGATGATGACCTCGCTCGTGCGATTCCGGACGGACACGTTGACCATCTCGGAGATGTCGCCACGTCGGCGCGCCTGTCGAATCTGCTCTGCGAGCTGCGTCGGGTCCGGATGGGTCCCGATCAAGCTCCCGTTGACGTATACTTTCGCTTCTCGTCCTTGACTCATGATTTAGTCGTCCGCTGGCTGCTCGATGCTCTCGACGCCGGGGATGCCTTCGACACCCATGGCGGCGAGTTCCTGTTTGAGCGTCTGTTCGTCTTCGACGTGCTGGGACAACTCCATCGCCTGCGCGAAGTTCTTCACCAGCCCACAGTTCGGCCCCTCCGGCGTCTCGGAGGGACAGATGCGACCCCACTGGGTCGCGTGCAGGTCGCGGGCCTCGAAGTGGGGTTGGCTCCGCGACAGCGGCGAGCGAAGTCGCCGGAGGTGAGAGAGAACACCCATGTAGTCCGTCCGGTCGACGAGCTGGGACACGCCGGAGCGGCCGCCGACCCAGTTCCCGGTCGCGATGGGGTGTTCGAGGCGCTCGGTCAGCACGTCCGAGCGCACGACGGTAGAGACAGAGAGTTGCCGATTCCGCATGTTGGCGCGTTCGAGCTGGTACTTCACGTCACGAGCCAGCTTGTTCAGCGCGGTCCGGAAGAGGTCCTTCATCAGGTCCCCGGACACCTTGAGTCGCTTGTTCGCGTAGTGGTCCTTGTCGTCGGCGTCGCGCCGACCAAGTGCGAGTTCGAAACAGGCCTCGGCCATCCGACAGAGGTAGTAGGCCTTGTTGATGCGTACTTCCTCTTCGTCGACGCCATCTTCGTGGAGATGCGGCAGGAGATAGCGGTCGATGACGTAGTTGGCGCGTTTCAGCTGGTAGTTCTTGCCCTGACCCGCAGCGACCCGCTTCCCGAGGGCCTCGATGGCACCTTCGGTCGTCTGGACCTCTGCAGCCTCCAGGTTCTCCAGCATGAACTTCACGATCTCGGGGTCGTCGCTCACGCGGTGGACGATCTCCTCGTCACTTTCGAGACCGAGCGCACGCACGAGCGTGACGAAGTTGATCGAACCCGAAACGGACGGGAACGACACTTCGAGCAGCCCTTCGCGGTTGCGTTCACAGAGCACGAGCGCGCGGTACCCGCGACGCTGGCTGAACGTCTTCGCGACCTCGATCTGGTCGCCGTACTTCGTGTCGGTCTCGGCGAGGATCTTGTTCGGCGCGAGGTCTTCGCTGGTCATCAGCACCCGCTCGGACCCGTTGACGATGAAGTATCCGCCGGGGTCTGCCGGGTCCTCGCCGATGTCGATGAGTTCCTCGTGACTGAACCCGGAGATGTTGCATTTGTCCGACCCGACCATGACGGGCATCCGCCCGATCTTCGTCTCGGTCTGGTCGACGACCCGTTCTTCCTCTTCGAAGCCACCCTTGATGATGGCCATCTCCATGAAGACCGGTGCTGCGTACGTGATGTTGCGCAGGCGGGCCTCCTGGGGGTACAGCAGTTCCTCACTCCCGTCGGCCTCCCGGACCCGCGGGGTGACGACCCTGATGTCGCCGAGTTCGACGTATACCGGTTCCTCTCCCTCCTTGTCTCCGATGTCGGTCTCGATGGTCGCCTTTTCGTCGACGACCTCCTGCATTCCCCGGCCGAGGAAGGCGTTGAACGACCGGAAGTGGTGTTCGGCGAGTCGTTCCCTGGAGAAATACTCCCGTGATATGGCGCGTCTGTCGTCTGTATTCATGTTATTCTACGACGAGTCGATAGACCATTGCCCTGTCCGTTGTTCGCGAGTCGCGAACGACCTTGATGACGTCCCCGACGTCAGCGTCATCAGGGAGCGCCGAATCGAGGCGCTTGATCTTGGGCAGGTCTGTTTTCTTGATGTTGTACTCCTCGAGTACGTCCTCGAGTTCGTCGTCGTCGAGGACGGTGTGTTCTGGGACGAGTTCGTGTTGGCTTACATCTACCATGTGTCGGTCTGGCCGGCTGAGAAGTTGCTTACGAGATACTACAGGCATGTATAGCCGGCACCCATTTAACGCTTACCAACTTCGGCTGCGACAGCTATCCGACCCCATCGAAGGGGAACCCACAGTCCGCGACAAGAGGGGGAAGTGTGGTGTTCAGTACCAGTCTATACGGCGAGCTATTTCAAAGACCTTTGGGTTATCGGCATGTGACCACAGGACACAGCGTACTCATCTGGAAAGCCTTAAGGGCGGACATCCGGAAGACCTTATCGCGT
>JARUKX010000047.1 GCA_029688825.1 Haloarculaceae archaeon H-GB1-1
CCAGATGTAAGGATTGCTCACTCCGAAACGTTAATAATGGTACAAAAATCATTAAATGAGTAGTATGTCAGGGGGAATCGAAGCTGTTGCCGAACAAGATCCAGACAAACAGATCGTACTGGGGGTGTGGGCCATTTCGGGGGTGTTGATGCTGCTGGCCTTTTTCCTCCCGTCGTCGATCGGAACGGCGTTGACCGGACGCGGCGTCATCACCGTCGCGATCACGTTCATCGGGTCAGGTCTCATCTACCTGGCCATGTTGCCGATTCACTCGGGGAACCGACCTGGGGCGTAACTGGGGTGTATGCACATGGGAGATTCAGACATCAACGAACTGTGGAATCGATTTCAGAACGAGATGGACACGACCATCGTCGGCGTCACGATGGGTATTCTCGTCCTGTTCGTCCTCGTCCGACTGGCGTTGCCGGACACCGTTCCGTACATCATCACGGACGTCCGAACGGGACTGTTGAACACGTTCGGACCGGTGTTCCTGACGTTGATGGTCGTGTTCGTGCTGTTCTGCACGGCCATCATCATCGGTCCGTGGGGGAGCATCCGACTGGGCGGTCCCGACGCGACGCCGAGTTACACGTTCCCGGCGTACTTCGCGATGTTCTTCTCGGCGGGCATCGCTGCGGGGATCGTGTTCTGGGGACCGGCCGAGGCGCTGTTCCACTACAACACCGTGCCGCCGTTCGTCGACGCCGCGGCGGGGTCGTCCGCGGCAGCGACGGGCGCGCTGAAGACGGTGCTGTTCCACTGGGGCATCTCCGCCTGGAGCGCGTACGTCGCCGTCGGCGTCCCCATCGCGTACTACGCGTACAACAAGGGCGCGCCGCTTCGCGTGTCGACGCTGCTGACGCCGTTCCTCGGGACGGACAACCTCGATAGCCCGCTCGCCAAACTGGTCGACGTGCTCGCCGTGTTCGCGACCATCGGCGGCGTCGCGACGTCCGTCGGCTTCGTCGGGAACCAGTTCCTCTCCGGCGTCTCCTACCAGTGGGGCGTACAGACGACGAACCTCGATACGCTGCTCGTCGTCGGTGGAATCACGGTGATCTTCACCGTCTCCGTCGTCACCGGCGTCAAGCGTGGGATTCGACGGATTGCGGCCGTCAACTTCGGGCTGTTCCTGGTGCTGGGCCTCGTCACGCTCATCGTCGGCCCGACGCTGTACATCATCGCCAACGGCTCGGTCGCGTTCGTCGGCTACGCCGTCGAGTTCATCTCGCTGAGCTTCGCCCCGCTGCTGGGCGACGGCGGTGGCGGCTGGTACAACGCCTGGACCCTGTTCTACTGGGTCTGGTGGTTCTCGTGGGCACCGTTCGCGGGGCTGTTCCTCGCGGCGATTTCGAAGGGCCGAACCCTTCGAACCGTCGCGACGACCGGCGTGTTCGCCACCTCGCTGGCGACCATCGTCTGGTTCGCCATCATCGGCGGGACCTCGCTGCACCTGCAGGCCGAGGGCATCGCCGACATCGCGGGCGTCATGGGCGAGAGCGGCTACGCCGTCGCCGCCTTCCCGCTGTTCGACGCGCTCCCGGTCGGCGGGCTCCTCGTGTTCCTGTTCATGGCGCTGATCATCACGTTCCTGGTCACGTCCGCGGACACGTCGACGCTGACCATCTCCATCCTCGCCACCGAGCAGGGCGTCGCGCCGACCATGCCGACGCGCGTCTTCTGGGGCGTGCTCCAGGGCGCGTTCGGTGCCGGCCTCATCATCGTGGGCGGCGGCCCCGCGTTGCAGTCCGCCGCGGTCATCACGGGCGGGCCGTTCGGCGTCATCGCCTTCGTCGGCGTTGCCGGTCTCGTCAAGGATTTCTACAGCACTGACGTCGAGGGCAAGACCGTCGTCACCGCCGTCAACGACGCGATCAACAGTCGCGGCGACTAGCCCGACTGGAGTCGTTCTTACTTCTCTCGCTGTCTCGCTGTTGCTGTCGAAACTCACGCTGCTGGTTTCGAGCACCGCTGCCGACTCACTGCTCGAGTGAAGAATCCGCAGGTCGTCGAACCCGCGTCGCGTGCGAACCGCAGCCGCTCAGGGGTAGACGAGAATCGTCGCGTGCTCGCTCTCGACGACGTCGACTTCCTCGCCGGATTCGGCGCGGTGTTCTTCGACGACGTCGACGGCGTCGCCGTCGAGGACGACGACTTCGCCGCCGGCGTCGAGTTCGATCTCACCGGTGCGTTCCTTCTGGCGCTTGATGTCGGCGGGGTCGGCGGCTTCGAGCGCGCCGATGACCTGTCCGGCCTTGTCGCGGAACTCCGGCCCGATGACCGAGTGGTCGGGGTCGATCTCGACCGGCACGAGTTCGACGTTCGGCTCGCCCTCGCGGACGTGGGTGGGGGCGTTGACAGCCTCGGAGAGGTCGTAGGTGTCGACGGCACGCTCTGGCGTCTCGTCGGGGTACACCTCGACCTTCGAGAGGTCGGCGTTCAGCGCCATGCCCTCGTCGGACTTCCAGCCGCGGACGGTGGCGGCCGTGTCGGCGATGATGGTCCCGACGGCCTCTGCCTCCGCGTCGGCCATGTCGAGGTCGGGCCACTCGCTGGCGTGGACGCTTCCCTCGGTACCGGGAAGTCCTTGATAGGCTTCCTCCGTGAGGAACGGCGCGAACGGCGAGAGCATGCGGAGCGACGCCGAGAGCGCGGTGAACAGCGCCTGTCGGGCGGCGTCGCGCTCGCCCGGCCGGCCCTCGTAGAGCCGGCCCTTGATGAGTTCGAGGTAGTCGTCGGCGAGGTCGTGCCAGACGAACTCACGGATCTTCCGGAGCGCGGCGTCGAAGCGGTAGGCGTCCATGTCGTCCTGGACCTCGTCGGCGACCGTCGAGGCGCGCGAGAGGATCCAGCGGTCGACGTCGCGGTACGCGGGGTCTTCCGGCGGGTCGCGGTCCTCGTCGAGGTGGCCCGCGGCGAAGCGCGTGATGTTCCACACCTTCGTGCCGAAGCGAGAGGCGGACTTCACCTCCTTCCACTGGAACTGGATGTCCGAGCCGGGTTGGCCGCCGAGCGCCATCGACTGCCGGAAGGCGTCGGCGGAGTACTCCTCGACGGCCTCCTCGGGCTGGACGAAGTTGCCCCGAGACTTGGACATCTTGTTGCCGTCAGCGCCGAACACCATGCCGTTGATGAGCGCCTCGTCCCACGGAATCTCGTCTTCGAGCGCGCTCACGCGGAGGATGGTGTAGAACGCCCACGTGCGGATGATGTCGTGGCCCTGCTCGCGCAGGCTCGTCGGCTCGAAGTCGGCTTCGGGCCAGCCCTGGACGTACAGCGGCGTAATCGAGGAGTCCATCCACGTGTCCATGACGTCGGTCTCGCCGGTCCAGTCGTCGGCTCCACACTCGGGACACTCGCCAACTGTGGGGTCCTCGCTGGTCGGGTCGACCGGGACCTCGTCGGCGCTGGCGATGTGCTCGTGCCCGCACTCGCCGCAGAACCACGCCGGGATGGGTGTCGCGAACACGCGCTGGCGGGAGATGACCCAGTCCCAGTCCATGCTCTCGGTCCAGTCCTCCAGGCGGTCGTACATGTGCTCGGGAATCCAGTCGACCTCCTGGGCGGTCTCCAGAATCTCGTCCTGCCGAACCTCCACGAACCACTGTTCCTTCGAGAGAATCTCGATGGGGGTGTCACAGCGCCAGCACTGCCCGACGTTCTGCGTGGTCGGCTCGGTGTCGTTGAGGTACCCCTCCGCGTCGAGGTCCTCGGCGACTGCTTCTTTGGCCTCCTCGATGGTGAGGCCGGCGTACTCGCCCGCGTTCTCGTCGAGGTGGCCGTCCTCGGTGAACACCGTCCGCAGGTCGAGGTCGTGCTCGGCCCACCAGGTGACGTCCTGCTTGTCCCCGAAGGTACAGATCATGACCGCGCCGGTCCCGAAGTCGGCGTCGGCCTCGTCGTCGGCGATGAGTTCGACCTCGTGGCCGAACAGCGGGACTTCGAACGTGTCGCCGATGCGGTCCTCGTAGCGCTCGTCGTCGGGGCTGACCGCCATGGAGACGCAGGCCGCGAGGAGTTCGGGCCGCGTCGTCGCGATCTCGATGTCGTCGTTGTCGACGCCCTCGAAGGTGACGTAGTAGAGCGTCCCCTCGACGCCCTCCTCGGCCTCGACCTCGGCGTCGGCGATGGCCGTCTCACACCGCGGACACCAGTTGACCGGGTGCTCGTCGCGGTAGACGTACTCCGAGTCGGCCATCTCGACGAACGAGCGCTGGGTCTCGCCCCAGTACTCCGGGTCCATCGTCTTGAACTCGTGGTCCCAGTCCTGGGAGAATCCCAGCGTGTGCATCGTCTCCTTCATCGCGTCGATCTGGTCCTCGGTGTGGTCGATGCACATCTGCCGGAACTCGTCACGGGGGACGTCGGTGCGGTGGATGTCCTCGTTCTCCTCGACCTTCACCTCGGTCGGGAGGCCGTGACAGTCCCAGCCCTGCGGGAACAGCACGTCGTCGCCCTGCAGGCGGTGATACCGGGCCGCGAAGTCCATGTAACACCAGCCGAGCGCGTTGCCGATGTGGAGGTTGCCCGTGGGATACGGCGGCGGCGTGTCGACGACGTAGTCCGTATCGCTCGTCTCGCCGGATTCCATCCGGCTGTCCGCGGCGTCGGACGACGCCGCGCTGTCTTCGTAGCTATACACGTCCATGTCTTGCCAGTTCTCGCGCCACTTCTGCTCGACGGAGTCCGGCTCGTAGTTGTCGGGAAGGTCACTCATGGTTGCACTGACGGCTGTTCGCGTCGGTCGCTCCGAGAAGACGCATGGCTACCGGTCTCACTGACGTACTACCGACGACATCACGCGCATATCTCTGCGATTGACTCTCGCGTGCATAAAGGGTTCGCTTGGGTGCTCCGGTCGAGTTCGGGCCCGTCGCCGTCGAACCACAACCCCTACCTTCGCGCTCGTCGAGGCACGGATATGCAACTAGGCGTTATCGGTCTCGGCCGGATGGGCCGGATCGTGGTCGACCGCGTCCTCGACGCGGGCCACGACGTCGTAGCGTTCGACATCGACGAAGACGCGGTCGCCGACGCGGCGGACGAGGGTGCAGACCCCGCGGACTCCATCGCCGACGTCGCCGACCAGCTCGGCGACGACAAGCGAATCTGGCTGATGGTCCCCGCCGGGGACCCGGTCGACGCCGCGCTGGACGAACTCGAACCGCACCTCTCCGAAGACGACGTCGTCGTCGACGGCGGCAACTCCAACTTCCACGACTCCGTCCGCCGCGCCGAGTCGACGCCCGCGGCGTACCTCGATTGCGGCACCAGTGGCGGTCCCGCCGGCGCGGAACTCGGCTTCTCGCTCATGGTCGGCGGGCCGGAGTGGGCCTACGACGAACTCGTGCCGGTGTTCGACGCCGTCGCGACCGGACCGGACGGCCACGACCGGATGGGTCCGGCAGGCTCGGGCCACTACGTGAAGATGGTCCACAACGGCGTCGAGTACGCGCTCATGCAGGCCTACGGCGAGGGCTTCGAACTGCTCGCCGAGGGACGGTACGACCTCGACCTCGAAGCGGTCGCGCGAACGTGGAACAACGGCGCGGTCATCCGCTCGTGGCTCCTCGAACTCTGCGAAGAAGCGTTCCGCGAGGAGGGGACCGACCTCGGCGACGTGGACGACCACGTCGCTGGCGGCTCGACGGGCACCTGGACGGTTCAGGAAGCCCTCGAACAGGAGGTCCCGCTCCCGCTCATCTACCAGTCGCTCGCCGAGCGGTTCGGCTCCCGCGCCGACGACGGCCGCTTCTCACGCCGCCTCGCGAACCGACTGCGATACGGGTTCGGCCGGCACGAAGTGGCTCGACGCGAGGAGTGAGTCGCGGCTTGTCGGAGCATACGACGACCTCCGGTCGTCGTTTCACGGCGACGAACGGCGTGAGTCGCCGCTTTTTCACCCATGTTTTTGCCGCGAGCGGTGCGCTCGCGCACCCGAGCGGGAAAAAGATGGTCGTTCACCACTCTGCGACGCTCCCGTCGTCCCGACGCCAGACGGGGTTGTGCCAGTCCACGTCGCCAGACTGCTCGCGGACGCTCTCTTCGTCGATTTCGACGCCGAGACCGGGACCGTCGGGGAGCGAGACGAACCCGTCCTCGAAGTCGAAGACCGAGTGGTCCGTGAGGTAATCGAGCACGCCACCCGTCTCGTTGTAGTGGATGCCGACGCTCTGCTCCTGGATGAGTGCGTTGTGCGCGACGGCGTCGACCTGGAGACACGCCGCCAGTGCGATGGGGCCGAGCGGACAGTGGGGGGCCAGCGCCACGTCGTAGGCTTCGGCCATACTCGCTATCTTCCGGACTTCCGTGATACCGCCGGCGTGGGAGAGGTCGGGCTGGATGACGTCGACGGCCCCGGATTCGAGGACGGACTTGAAGTCCGCGCGGGAGTACAGCCGCTCGCCCGTGGCGATGGAGGTCGCGGTGTGGGCTGCGATCTCCGGGAGGGCGTCGTTGTGTTCCGGCAGAACCGGCTCCTCGATGAACAGCGGGTCGTACGGTTCGAGCGCGACGGCGAGGCGCTTCGCCATCGGTTTCGAGACGCGGCCGTGGAAGTCGACGGCGACGTCGACCTCGTCGCCGACCCGGTCGCGCACTTCGGCGAGACGGTCGGTCGCCTGCTGGATGGCTGCTGGCGTGTCGATGTGCCGGAGTTCGGCGGTGGCGTTCATCTTGACGGCGGTCATCCCGTTCTCGACGCGCTCCTCGGCGGCGTCCCCGACGTCCGCTGGGCGGTCGCCGCCGACCCACTGGTAGACGCGCACGCGGTCGCGGACCGCCCCGCCGAGCAGTTCGTAGACCGGAGCATCGAACGCCTTGCCCTTGAGGTCCCACAGCGCCTGGTCGATGCCGGCAATCGCGCTCATCAGGATGGGGCCACCGCGGTAGAAGCCGCCGCGATACAGTCGCTGCCAGTGGTCCTCGATCCGACCGGGGTCCTCGCCGAGCAGGTACTCGTCCATCAGTTCCTCGACGGCACCCCGGACGGTTCGCGCTCGACCCTCGACGACGGGTTCGCCCCAGCCGACGCGGCCGTCGCTCGTCTCGACGCGAAGAAACAGCCAGCGCGGCGGAACCGCGAAGAGTTCGTAGTCCGTGATCGTGGTCATCGTCTCGACATGGTGGTTCCGACCCATTTAGACTGCCGCCAGCGTGGCGTCGGCGGAGCCACCCGCACTCTGCTGAGCTTTGAAAAGGTAAATATATCCCCTGTCCGTAGCCCGAACCATGGTTGACCCACTGGGTGTCGCGCTCGGGGTCGCGCTCACCGCAATCGCCGTGGCCCTACACTACACGAAAGGGACCGGCTGGGAAGCGCCCGACGACATCTCCCAGGAGGTTCTGGAACGACGGGCAGCGGCCGTTCCGGAGACGGACTTCCCCGAACCGATGAATCGTTCCATCGGCGGTGGCGGCGCGGCCGCCATCCCTGCAGGTGGAGCCGAAGGCGAACTCGAAGAGGGCGAGGCCGAAGAGGAAGAGGAAGGCTTCGACCCGTCGGCCATCTCCGACGACGAGGTGGAGTACTACGAGGTCGAGTTCGTCAACGAGGGCGAGACGATCGAGGTCGCGAACAACGAGCCCATCCTCGACGCCGGCGAAGACGAGGGCTGGGACCTGCCCTACGCCTGCCGACAGGGCCAATGTGTCTCCTGTGCCGGGCAGATCCAGGACGGCCCCGCCGAGGACTACATCCGTCACTCCCAGAACGAGTCGCTGTTCGAGGACGACATGGAGGACGGCTACTGTCTCACCTGCGTCGCCTACCCCGTCGACGACTTCACCATCAAGACGGGCGAGCAGCCGTAGTACCGAACGAGTCAACGACCCCACCCTACTTCGCTCGACCTGACGGCCTCGCTCGTTGAGGGTGGGGATTGTCCGTGAACTCGGCCTCGAACCTGTTCGGGTAGGCGGTGAATCCACCGCTCGGCGTCACCGTTCCAGACTTCAGGGCGAGCTGACTGTCGCCCGTCCGCCGAGACGACTGTTGGCCTCGACGGACATACCGCATACCGATGTTCTTCGCCGCGTTGTAATCCGCGTTCGCTTCCGACCCACACTTCACGCACCGGAAGTCATTGCGCGACCGGCGATTCTCCTCTGCCGTGAATCCACACTCAGCGCACCGTTTCGACGTATACGCCGACCCGACTTGTGTCACCGAAATGCCTCCCGCTTCGGCTTTGTACTCCACCTGCTCGTACAACGTTCGGAATGCCCACTTGTGTCCCCACGACGCACCGGTCCGGTCGCGGATGTGGGTCAGGTCCTCGAACGCGATCACGTCGCACTCGTACCGGAGTGCTTCGTTCACTATCGCGTTCGACGCGTGGTGGAGTACGTCACGGACGTAGCGAAGCTCACGGCCACTCGACTGTTCGAGCGTTCGGTGAGCGCTTCGCGTTCCGGTCTGTTGGAGCCCGGCGCGTACCTTCTCGAACTCGCGGAGGTTGTGGGTTAGCTCCCGCCCGCTGAAGAAGTAGGCGGTACTGGTGACAGCGAGGTTTTCGATACCGAGGTCAACCCCGAGGACCGTTCCGTCCTCGGCAGTGTTCTGTTCGGTATCGTTCTTGTACCGGCGGAAGCCGATATGCAAGAAGAACTCGCCGTCGCGGGCGGTGAGCGTACTTTCCGTAACGCTCCATTCGTCCGAGTCAAGATACTGACGCTGATAGCCATCGTCGGAGTCGGGAAGGGCGAGTGGACACCGGACCCGGCTCTCCGTCGTGGAGAGGGACACAGTATCGTCATCGAACATCGTCATCGTCCGCGTATCGTACTTCACGGTCGGCGCGGTGAAGGTGGGCTTGCTGACCTTCTTGCCCTTCGAGCGGCGTTCGATACAGCCGGTGATGGCTTGTGCGGCTTGGTGGGTGGCGAGAATTGCGTGCTGACTCCCGAGGTCGGTATCTTCGCGCACGGAATCGTAGGCGAGGGGTTGCACGTCACTCCTGGTGTTGCACCGTCCCCACGCGAGGTCCGTGGCGATTTGACAGCCCCGTTTCCACTCGGAGATGGTGTCTTCGAGCAAGTCGCGTTGCTCGCCATCCACCGAGAGGCGGGTGATTGCCGTCCGACGCACGTAGTCGTCTGCCACATATTCAATGTAGTCTCGTGGCTATTTATGGATGGGGAAATGCCCAGCTATGCGAACGCGCTCCTCCCCTCCCAACCACTCGCGTTCGCTTGGGCTTGAGGAAGGGGACTCCGCGCTACCGTTTGGTTGAAACCGACGGGCGACGCACGTTTTCCTGTGGGCGGGTAGTTCAGCGGACAGAACGCTTGGTTCCGGACCAAGAGGTCGTGGGTTCAACTCCCATCTCGCTCGTCGTTCTCTTATCGCCGTTTCGACGACTTTCTACTCGCCGTAGAGGTTTCGCACCGTCACGCGCTCGGGTACGGCGTCGAGCGCCGTCGCCGGCCAGTCGCAGTATTCGAGCGTGAACTCGGCGTCGGGATTGGCGTCGACGAGCCGGGCGACCCCCTCGGCGGCTGCCTCGTAGGCCTGCGGTTCGAGTCGACTCGGGAGTTCCCCAGAGAGCGGGTACATGTCCACGAGTTCGCGGGGGTACGGGCCGAATGGCGGGACGACCTTCCAGGACTCGTCGAACTCCGCCTCGTTCTTGCCGCGCTCGGCGAGCAGGATCTCGCCATGGGCGTCGAGGCGGTCGAGTCGCTCGTGGTGGCGCAGGACCTCGGGCCGGCGAGCGCTGTCCGCCGAGAGGTAGAAGAACGCCGTCTTCGAGACGGGGTCGGACGTTTCGAGCTGGGCGGCGTGGTCGAGCATGGTCCGGTAGCCGTCGACCATGGTGGGGTGGCTCCGTGCGCGCGTCTCGACGAGTTCGAGGAGGTTCCCCTGTCGGATGGCCTGCTTGATCGTGCGGATCTCCTCGAAGGTGACGTGGAGGTTGTGCTCGGCGAGGCGGGTGTATCGCTCGGTCTCGGGGAGGTCACGCACTTCTGCGGGCGTGTGCGAGGCACAGACTGGACACGAGCAGGGGAAGTACTCGAGGTCGTCGAGGTGTTCGGTGCCGCGAACGGTGAGGTAGCGACCGTCCCGGGCGTACAGCGCGTAGGCGGCCGAGTCGAACAGGTCACAGCCCATCGCGACCGCGAGCGCGAACATCATGGGGTGGCCGGCACCGAACAGGTGGACCGGTGCGTCGACGCCGAGGCCGCGCTTGCTGGCAGCGACGACGTCCATCACCTCGGCGTACCGGTAGTCGTTCATCAGCGGGACGACCGCGCCGACGGGGAAGACGTCGAGGTCGGTTTCGTAGGCGTGGCGGGCGGCTTCTTCGCGGAGGTCGGGGTAGGTCGCGCCCTGGATGGGCGCGTTGACGAGCATGTCGCCGACGTCGACGTCCGCGGCGACTTCCAGTCGCTCTTTCGTCGTTTCGAGGTCCTCGGCGGCGTGCTCGCGGCTGACGTCCGGGGGTGTCGGGATGTCGACCGGCGTGCCGATGTCCGAGCCGATGTCGTGCTGGAACTGCAGAATCTCGGGCGTGGTGACGTCGATCTCGCCGTACTCGGCGAGCTGGAACGATCCCGAGTCCGTCATGATGGCTCCCGAAAAGTCGAGCAGGTCGTGCAGTCCGCGTTCCAGGGCCGGTTCGCGGAGGTCGTCGCTCCCGTGGAGGACGTAGCTGTTGGTGATGAGTATCTCGGCACCGAACTCCGACTCCAGGCGACTCGGGTCGATGGTCTGGACGTGCGGGTTCACGACGGGCAACAGCGCCGGCGTCTCGACGGTGACGCCCGCACGCGGCACCTCCAGCTTGCCGATGCGCCCGCCCGCGTCGTGGGTCCGGACCTCGAAGACGTCTCGCATTACACCGCGATTTCCGGCCAGCGGGCCTAAGGGTTCCGTTCGTTACCGCTCGAACAACGCGTAGTAGCAGACGGCGAGCATCGTCCGACCGTCTCGCAGGTCGTCCTCTCGGGCCGCGTCGAGCAGGTCCTCGAACGACGTCGTGTCCACTGAGATGGATTCGTTGTAGTCGAGTTGCTGGTCGCCGCTGGGCTCGCAGTCGGTCGCGACGTAGTAGTGGAACACCGCGTCGGCGAAGCCGTTCGCCGGCTCGACGGTCGTGAGGTGGTCGACGTCGCCCGCCACGTAGCCGGTCTCCTCTTCGAGTTCGCGGTGGACCGCCTGTTCGGGATGGTCGTCGTGGTCCTCCATGCTTCCGGCGGGGAGTCCGCGATTGACGCGCTCGACCGCCTGTCGCCACTCCTCGATGACGACGACCTCGCCATCGGTGGTGAACGGGAGGACGACGACGCTCTCGCCCTCCGCGATGTAGTCGAACTCGGCGTCGGTCCCGTCCGGCAGCCGGACGGATTCGTTCACGACGTCGAACCCCTCGCAGGTGTAGGCGATGGACTGCGCGAGCGTGTTCCAGGACAGGCCGTCGGTCATGTGGTCACTGTCCGGGGCTGTCGCAATAGACCTCACGAACGATCGGGAAGGGCGGTGTCGCGTGGGCGGGCCTCCCGGGTTCGTGCCAACGACTTTTCCCCGCCGGTGTCGAACGCCCGGCATGACCGAGACGCGACGGAGGCTCCTCCTCGCAGTAGGCAGTGCGGTCACGGCGGGCCTCGCCGGGTGTAGCGACGCGTCCGAATCGGCGGCGGACGAGACGACGGCGACCGAAACCACTGCCCCGTCGGCTGCGGCGACCGAGACCACGACCGGACCGACCGAATCGACGCCCTCCCCAACCGCCGAGGACGGACTCGATCTTCGCGAGGCGAACGTCACCGGCGTCGAGGTCGAGCGAACCGACTCGGCGGTTCGATTCGACGTGACGCTGTACCACGACGACGACGGCGAGGACGGCTACGCGAACTACTGGGTCGTCGAGGACCTGGACGGGTCCCTGCTCGGGACGCGAAAACTCACCCACGCCCACGGGACGCGCGAGTTCACGCGCTCGAAGACGATATCGATACCCGACGACGTCACCTGCGTCGTCGTCCGCGGGCACGACCAGACCCACCAGTACGGCGGGCAGGCGATGACCGTGAATCTGGAGACGGGCGAGACGCGCGGGGTTCAGCAGGGTACGGAGCGGCAGCCTGTCACCGAGTGTTGAGGCGGGGAGAGCGCTCGTCGCTCGACGAACCGTGCCGTTCCACCCGAAACCATGGCCTTTTCGTTCGATAGCCGTCCGGAGCACTACTGCTGGCTATCGAGATTTACGACGCGACGAACGCGGTCACGAGCAGGACGACGTTGTACGTCGCGTGGACGACGATAGGGACCACGAGGTTCCCGGTTCGTTCGTACAGCGTGCCGAATATCGCCCCGATGACGGCCAGTAGCAGCGACGTCGCCAGAATCGGCACGACCCTGCCGGTGTAGTTGGCGACGTGCATCGAGCCGAACAGCAGGCTGGCGATGGCGATGGCCGGCACGGGACCGACGCTCTGGCGGAGCCGCCCCTGTATCGCACCGCGAAACAGCAACTCCTCGGCGGGCGCGACCAGCAACACCGAGAGGACGGCGAGCCCGAGCAGGAACGTCGGGTCCACCGCCGCGGCTTCGCCGACGACGGACTCCGGAACCAGGTCCAGTCGCGTCAGAAGTGCCGAGAACCCGATGGCAGTGAGGAGTGCGACCACCACACCGACGGCGATGGTTCGCCACTGCGCCCGGGTTGGGGTGGCGAACGGAACCTCCAGCCTCCGTCGGCGAACGAACGCGTACCCCACGACGAGCAGTCCGGCCTGCCCGGCCGCGGTCAGCCCGACCAGCACCGCGGTGGCCGCGACGTCGAAGCCGAGGAAAAGAACGGGGACGATGAACGCGACGCCACCGACGATCGAGATGACCAACGCGAGGACGGTGAGCCCGATGACTTCGAGTCCCGTCCGCCACGGGTTCAGCGTCGGGTGCTGTTGCTCGGCCATGCGTGGTGTGACAGATGACAGATGGATAACTATTTGGTCGGCGTCACCGTCGCGGCCGCCAGTCGCTCAGTCGCTCCCGAACTCCCCGAGCCCGGACTGCTCGTGGCCGAGTGGTTCGATGACGGATGGATCGTCGTTGCTCGGGTCGTTCACGCGGGTCGAGATCTCGTCGGCGTCGAGGTCGTCCTCGTGGTACGGCCGGCACAGATCGGCCCGTTCGTCGGGGTCGCCGTCGAGCCACGTCGATTCGGCGTCGGCCGGAAGCACCACCGGCATGCGGTCGTGGATGGGCTTCAGCAGGTCGTTCGGTTCGGTCGTGAGGATGGTCACACACGGACGCCGCTCGCCGTCGCCCTCCCACACCTCCCAGAGGCCGGCCATCGCGAACGCCGGGTCGTCCTCGCGATGGATGCGGTAGGGCTGTTTCGGACCGCCGTTCGGCCGCTGCCACTCGTAGAAGCCCGACGAGAGGACGAGACAGGGCCGGGATTCCCAGGCGTCGGCGAAGACGCGCTTCTCGCTCGCCGTCTCCGAGCGTGCGTTGATGATCCCCTCCTCGGGTTCGTCGGCCCAGAACGGGACGAGTCCCCAGTGGAACCGGTCGATCTCGTCGGTCGCGTCGTTGGTGACGACCTCCAGTGGCTCCCCCGGTGCGATGTTGTACCGCGGCGTGTAGCCGCCGTCGGCGACGACCTCCGCCCCGAATCGCGTCTCCAGAGTCGGCCGGTCGACGAAGAGGGACGTTCGCCCGCACATACGCGACCCTACGGGGACTGCGGTCATCAAAGCACGGTCCGGCCATCGGGTGACGGCCGACCGTTCACACCGATGCAAGGAGGAAGCCCACGACTTCAGTCGTGGGTTACTGACTACAGCTTCTCGCTGTTCCGCGCCTGTTCGGACCGCTTCTCGACCTGTGCGAGTCGCTTGTCCGCGGCCCTGGACAGCGAACTCGGCAGGTCGTCGCTGGCTTCGCTGAGGCGGGTCGCGACGCGTTCGAGCCGTTCACTCACCGTCCGGAGCTGTTTGTCCGCTCCTTCGCGGTCGCCCGCCCGAGCACGCTCGGCGGCCTTCCGCGCGGCTTCGACGACGGCGGCGAGCGCCCGCTGGAGGCCCCTGACGGCGTTCGACGCCCCCGCTGTCGCCTCGTCCTCGCGCGCTTCGGCCTCTCCTTCGACGTCCGCCCGCGTCTCCTCGGCGACGTCCGCCAGGAACGACGCCAGCGATGCCTTGCCGGTCTCGGGGCGGTCGATTCGAACGGCCGCGTTCGAACCCGGATCGGGGTTCACGCGGTAGGCTCCCACGGCGTCGTCGGCGTCCCTGACCTCCGTCGTGTACGCGCCGCCGTCGTGGACGTAGACCGCGTCGTTGCCGTCCACCGTGGAGTCGTACAATCGGCCGGCGAAGTCGTCCTCGACGGCGACGCCAACCAGGTCGGCCGTCGCGTTCTCCGCCGCGACCTCCAGCTTCGTCGCGCGCTCGCGGGCGACCAGCGGTATCTCGGCGTCGACGCCCGCGGCCGTCACGGCCCCGTCGTCCACGACGGAGACCTGCTCGCTGTGCGGTGCCCGGCCAGCCCCGTTGACGGTCAGTCTGTGGTCGCCGGCGGGAACGTCCTGCACGACGGCTACCCCGCCGAAGGTCGGGACCGCTTCGGGGTCGCTCTCCAGCAAGGCCACCGCTTCGACCGACGTCTCCATCGTCGTCAGCCCGGCTCCGTCGGGGGCGTCGTCGTCCGCGACCGCCTGCGTGACCCTGGCGACGAGGGTGTTCACCGGCGCGGGCTCGCCGATGGCGTCGTACCGGTCGGCCAGTTCGGCGCGGTGGTTCGGGTCCGTCACGTCCGCGGCAGGGTTCTCGTAGCGGGGCTGGCTCCAGGGTGCGCCCGTCGTCGAGATGTGGCTCGCCACGGCGTCCTCGGCGAAGTCCGGAATCGCGAACTCGTAGCTCAGCTGCGGCCCGGTGAAGTCCGCGATGTGTTCGAGTTCGCTCGTCGGGACCAGCTCGTACGACACGTCGGCCGTCTCCTCGCTCTCGCGTCCCGCGTGCTGGAAGACCAGCCCCGTCGCACGGGACGGGAGGTCCGCCGGCGGCGATTGCAGGGCGTCGAAGTCCCGCACGGTCAGCGTCGCGTCGACGAGCGACTCCGGCGTGACGGACGGGAGTCGTTCGTGGTCGTAGATGGGCGCGCCCTCGTACTCGGGGACGAGATACGGCAGCCGGAATCCCTCGTCTCGCGGGAGCCCGTAGGCCAGCGGCACGTCCGCGAGGTCCTCGATGCGTTCGATGGCGGCGTTGGTCACGTCCGCGAACAGTTCTCCCTGGGCGATGCGCTCGAAGCGGTCGGCTTCGGCGTTGAGAGAGAGCGCGCTGGAGTGCGACCCGAGCTCCGAGAGGACCCGCGGCACGGCGTCGGGGTCCGGGTCGAGGAACTCGTTGTTCGGCACTCGGCGAGAGTGGGAGCTGGCGACGTACAGCTGCGGCTCGCCCGACTCCACGTCGACGAAGACGTGCAGGACTTCCCAGTCGTGCCAGTGGAAGTTCGTCGTGAACTGATCGAACGCCGAGTACGACCAGTACTGGACGACCGCGAGCGGTGACGCCTCGTACTCGACGACGTTGTAGAAGACCGTCGGGTCCGGCGGCGCTTCGCCGTCGAACCGCTCGTGATACCCGTCGAACGCGTCGAACCCGTCGATCACGGTCTCCCCGTCGCGCTCGCTCGCGTACGGTCGCGGGTCGGTCGGAAACCACGGCTCGTGTTCGTCGAAGTACAGCGTCGGCGCGAACCGCGCCGCGAGCTCGCGGGCCCGCTCCTCGTCGACCGACGTCGCCGTCCCGTCGGGCTGGCCGGACAGGACCCCGCACCCGGCGAGTGCGGAAACCCCCGTTCCGGCCAGCGCACCGAGTACCGTCCGTCGCGAGAGCCCGGCCCTGCTCATTTCCATCGCCCCGTCGAGTATCGGGTGCTCCCCAGGCCCTCGGTCGGACTGACGCGAACGATCATACCCTGGCCAGCACCCAGAACTGCAAATGCCTTGCGGGTGGGTCTGTGTCAGCGGTCTCGGGGTCCTGTCGAGATATCGGGTAGTACCCGATTCCGGTGGCCCTACAGCAGCCACTCGAGAACCCACAGCAGGCTGCCCAACAGCACGAGGAGGATTCCGAGACCGGACGTGGCCGGTTCCGGGGGCCGGAGCAGGGCACCGCTTCTAGTCGTTCGGGTGTGCCTGTTCGAACGGGCGCGGCGGAAGCAGGAGGTCTTCGAGTTCGGGCATGTGCTTGAGGTTGTAGACGACCTTCAACTCGTCCGTGATGGGCATCCCGTTGCAACACAGCCGGATGTTTCGCTCCATCATCTCGGCGGGAAGGACGTGGTTGACCGGCATCGACAGCTCGCCGTCGACGAGCATCACGGCACAGTTCGCACACGCGCCGCCCCGGCAGGCGAACGGCCACGCGTAGCCCGCGGTCTCGGCCCCTTCGAGCAACGTCTCGCCGGGGTCGACCTCGAACTCGCCGTAGTCGACGCGGTCGAGGTCGGACGCGGCGGCCTTCTCGAAGAGGTCGGCGTCGTCGACCTGCCACCCGAAATCGCCGAGGACGTCGTAGTTGAGGTACGTCACGGTCGAGCGTGCTCGCTGCTGGCGTGCGGCGCTGTCGCGGTCGCCGGATTCGGGCTCGGCGTCCGGGTCGTAGCCAGCCTGGAGCGTCTCGTAGGCCGTCCTGACCGCGCGGAATTCGGCGATCGAACCGCCCTGGTCGGGGTGTGCTTCCATCACTCGCCGTCTGTACGCCTCCTCGACCGTCTCGTCGTCCGCACCGGCGTCGATCTGGAGCACGTCGAACGGGGACTCCACGCCATATGGTAGCGAAATCCAGGAGATAAACCTTGGCGTGGAGTCACCGTCGGCCGCGTGTGGACGGGACGTGCCGTCGCCGCGGCCGGTCGTGGCACGGCTGGTCTGGCCGGACCGTGAGTGCTTTCCCACAGGCGCCGGGAGTATCCCGCAGATGGAACTCGTCTACGTGCTCGCGTTGCTACCGGCGGTCCTCTGGGGGTTCAGCCCCATCCTCTCCAAGCGGGGAATGGCGAGCGGTGGAAGTTCCCTGCAGGCGTCGCTCACGGTGGTCGCGGTGGATAGCTCGCTCTACGGCGTCGCGCTGCTCGTCCGCCAGGGACTCGACGTCGCGGCGAGTCTCACGCTCGCCGGCGCGGCGCTGTTCCTCACCGCGGGAATCGTCGGCACCGCCGTCGGTCGGCTGGCCGTGTTCGCCGGCGTCGACCGCGTCGGTGCGAGCATCAACAGCGCCGTCATCTCGACCCGTCCATTCTTCGCCGGACTGCTGGCCGTCGTGTTCCTCGGCGAGCGCGTGACGCTCGTCACCCTCTCCGGTATCGTCGTCCTCGTCGTCGGGCTCACCGTCCTCGCGCTCTCGCGCGGCGGCGACCGCTCCGGCTGGCAGCCTCGCGACCTCCTCTATCCGCTCGCCGCCGCCGCGGCGTTCGGCGTCGGCAACGTCGCACGGAAGTTCGGCCTCGACGCGTTCGCCGGCGTGACCCTGCTCGAAGCAGTGGCGCTGAACGAACTCGGCGCGATGGTCGCGCTCGGGACCTACGCCGTCGTCGCCGACCGGCGGGACATCTTCGACGCGCCGCGGCGCTCCTACGCGTACTTCGCCGGTAGCGGCACGATCACCGCCGTCGCCCTCCTCTCGCTGTTCGCCGCGCTCCAGATCGGCCGCGTCGTCGTCGTCGACCCGCTCACCGCGACCGCGCCGCTGTTCACCGCCGTCTTCGCCGCCGTCTTCCTCAGAGATCTCGAACGCGTCACTCTACGGCTCGTCCTCGGCGCGATCCTCGTCGTCGTCGGCGTCGTCCTCATCGTCGTGGACCCGTCGCTCGTGCTCTGAGGATTCGACTTCCGGAAGGCCGAACGGGTCACACCTTGGCGGCGAGACCCGTTCGGCCGGTCACAGTGCGTCGAGCACCCGCTCGAACCGCTCGGTCACGTCGGCCCCCAACGACTCCAGGTCAGACTCCTCTGCGACGTCGAGCAGTCGCGACGGATCGACTGCGCTCACGACGACGTCTCCGGTGTCGGTCTCGTACACCACGACGTTGCACGGGAGGAGCGCGCCCAGTTCGATCTCGGTCTCCAGCCCCTCCTTGGCCAGTCCCGGGTTGCACGCGCCCAGGATGCGATACCGTCGAAAGTCCTCGTCGAGTTTCTCCGCGAACGTCGCCTGCACGTCGACGTCGCAGAGGACGCCGAAGCCCTCGCCTTCGAGCGCGGTGATCGTCCGCTGGACGACGTCGTCGAACTCGCCGTCGGCTCGCTGCTGAATTGTATAGCTCACACACGCCGGTACAAACTCGAATAGTATGACTCTTCGGTCGAGTCAAGCAACTCGCGACCCAGCACCGATCTCTGCAACCGGTCCAGTCGGTCGGCCAGCCGACCGTCACCGCTCGTCGGTCGGTGACCTACCGTACTCACGCCCGCAGATACGACGGAACAGTATGGCTCCCTCCTAACAATATTCCATCCTCCACGACGTCGTGGGCAAGCTCCGCGAGGAAGGTACGCTCGACGTCGAGGGCATTGTGACACATCTCGAACATCCACAGCAAGCGCGGTTGGTCGAACCGCACCGTACAAACTGAGGACTGCTCTCGTCTCCAGCACTCCTGTCGCGGCTCACCTCAGGTCGGGTTCTCCTCCTCGACGGGGACGTCCCGCTCTCCCTCGCTCACTTCCTCGACCGCGGTCGTCTCCATCGACCCGTCGCGTTCGACCCGTTCGACGCGGAGTCGGATGCCGACCGTCGTGTCGCTGTCCTCGATTACGTCGACGACGCGCGGCGTGGCTTCGGAATCGAGTACCGTCACGCGGTCGTCTTCGGTGACGATACCGTAGCCGCTCTCGACGCAGTGGCCCATGAGTGCACAGGAACTTTCGTGTTGCCGGGCCTTCGCCAGGAGGTCGTCGCGGGCGTTCTGGCGGATACACCCGACGTCGATGACGTAGCCTTCGACCGTCTCGGTTGGGGGCGTCATGTCGACACGTTCGAGCGCGAGCCGTTTGTGGGTTGACCCGGCACAGGCGTGCCGCCGCCGATTCGCGCGTCGGTACGGAGCGCAGGACGCGTGACCTCGGCGATTCCCAGGCAGTGGCTCCGCCCGTCGTCCGTCTGGTGAGAGAAGTGGGCCGGCGCGAATTCGAATCATGCGAGACTCGCGCTGCTCGTCTCGCTGGCTCTCGTTCGCTTCGCTCACGAGAACGCGATTACGGCCACCCGAAGTTGACACTCAGGACGCAAAATGCGGGAGAAGTGGGCCGGCGCGAATTCGAATCACGCCCAGACGTGCTCGCTGCGCTGTGCGCGTCTGGTCTCCTTCGAATTCGCTCGGGTTCATTTGACACTCACTACAGGCGCCTCGCTCCGCTCGGCGTTGCGAAGTGAGGTAAAAATGGGCCGGCGCGAATTCGAATCATGCGAGACTCGCGCTGCTCGTCTCGCTGGCTCTCGTTCGCTTCGCTCACGAGAACGCGATTACGGCCACCCGAAGTTGACACTCAGGACGCAAAATGCGGGAGAAGTGGGCCGGCGCGAATTCGAATCGCGGTTACGGCCACCCGAAGGCCGAAGGATACCAAGCTACCCCACCGGCCCGCAGTTGAGACGTATGCGATGGCTGTCTTTAACAGTTGTGATACGTGGCAGGGGACGGGCATGCGAAACCATGTGCGGTGGTATCGGGGGACAACAGTTTTGGGTCACCTGCGCGGAACGAGCACATGGACCTTCTCGACGGAGCGACGGTCGTGGTGACCGGCGGCGCGAGCGGCATCGGCAGGGCGATCGCGCGAGCGGCCGCGGACGAGGGTGCCGACGTCGTCGTCGGCGACGTCAGGGAATCACCCCGCGACGCGGAGACGACGACGGTCGAGTTACTCCGGCGCGAGACGGACGCCGACGCTCGGTTCGTCGAGTGCGACGTGACCGACCGGGCCGCCGTGGAACGCCTCGTCGACGCTGCCGACGACTTCGGTGGCGTCGACGTGATGGTGAACAACGCGGGCATCTTTCGCGGTGCCCCGTTCCTCGAAACGTCCGCCGAGACGCTGTCCGAGATGCTCGACGTGAACGTGACGGGGACGTTCTTCGGCGCACAGGCCGCCGCGGAGCGAATGGTCGACCGCGACGCCGGTGGAGCCATCGTCAACGTCTCCAGCATCGCCGGACTGCGTGGTGCGACCAACGCCGCGGCGTACTGCGCGTCGAAAGGGGCTATCCAGCAGTTCACCGCAGCGCTCGCCGCCGAACTCGGCCCGGAGGGAATCCGCGTCAACGCGGTCTACCCGGGGACGATACGGACTGCACAGGCGATCCGCGATTCGGATACGCTTCCCGACGCCGACGCCGAGGCCGCCGTTGCCGCCGAGAATCCACTCCGCCGGGTCGGTGAGCCGGCGGACGTCGCCGACGCGGTCGTCTATCTCGCCAGTGACCTCGCCGACTACGTCAACGGCGCGACGCTCTCCGTCGACGGCGGCCAGTTCGCCACGGGCGGGTAGTCCTCAGTACGACCGGAACCCGTCGGTATCGAGGTAGTTGTGGGCGACGGTGATGGCGTGGTCGGCGTGGAGCGCGTTCGGACCCAGTCGAACCCGCTCGGTTGCGGCGTCGTCGAGGAGGTCGGCTTCGTCCGGCGTGAAGTCGTTGTGGTCGGAGAGCACGAACACTGGGTCCGACGGCGGATCGACGTCGACGACCGGGTCACCGTCTTCGTGCAGCTGGACGACCGTCCCGTCGACCGCGTCGAGCGTCGCCTCGAAGCCCATCCGCACGATGGAGACTCCCGGTGACGTCTCGACGGGAATGTGGCCGATGGCCTCCGCGCGCTCTTCGAGGGCCGCCCGAACGAGCGCCGCCGTCGAGCGCTCGTCGGGGTTGAGTCGGCGGAGGTCGCTCCCCTCGAAGCGGACCGTGTACTCGTCGCTCAACACGACGTGGACGCGCACGTCCTCCCGAATCGCGTGGCTCAGAAAGAACGCCGAGGTGACGCACCGACAGAGGACGTCGAGCCGCCCCGACGCCCCTGCGAGGTCGTCGAGCGGGAACTCCGGCGTCGTGGGGGCGTCGTGACCGATGACGATGAACTGGCGCATGGTGACTGGTGTGCGGTCGAGGGTTTACAGGCTTTCGAGGCGGTCGGGATCGGTACTGATGGATAGATGATAAATCGGCACTGTGGGCGATGCAGGCATCTTTTCGCAGAGTTCTTACCAGAGACGAAGTCCCTGAGACGAGTGCCCGTGTCTTTCGGTTTCGTCACAAACTTCTAGTCGTCGGTGTGGTCCGTCACGCCGAGGGTGTGGGGCGATGGACCGGAGCATGCAAATCTCACTCGACGAATCAGAAGTGACCACCGTGGGACAATTCTTCACCGTTCGGAAGGCGCGCTTCGGAGATGTTTCTCGGCTGGAACGGTAGTCTATAATCTCTCGAAAGGGGAATTCTTGCACTCCGGTGTTCGATGGCCGTCGTGAGGTGGTTCCAGTATTGTGCTAAATCACATGACCCAGACTCGGCTGGGGAATCTCGGCTGCTAGGTTGTCGGCATCCACCTCTATCTCACGGAGAGTTCGGAGACTCGAACTGGACCCTCCGTCGTGATAATCCTCACCTCTGAATGGGAACTTACCAGGTGGAGTCGGTGTGGTTCTGGCCCGATTTATCAGATATGGGGACTTATTTTGAGACCATCTCAACCAAACTAAATTGGCTCCATTGCTTTTAAGTTATCAAATATTATGGGGCGAGAGGAGCGACTGTATTCTCCAATTCTTCCCTCGAAATAGATGATTTTCCGTCCCGGAATCTTCCTAGATCGATTCCAGAATCAATTCAAGCTGTTTTCCAGCAGTCTCAGAGGTTCTTGGGCGTTCTCAATCGTCGAGTGGCTTTCCACTCCTGGTACGCAATTCCGCAAATAGAACTCGATAGTATCCGAAACGCCCGAACTAGACACCACCCACAGTCCTCCAGCAAAGGCGTGCGGACACAGCCCAGAGAACCCGTCGCCGACGCAACCCCCACAGACACGCCGTGCAAACAGAGACACAGACCACTCCAGCGACCGACGAACAGCGTCCAGACGCGGCTGCAACCGCCTGTGAGCGCTATCCGTGCACTGCCCCGGGAACTGGATGGCGTCGGCGTCGAACGCTCGCGGCCGAGAGATGTGTGCCTGACTCGGCGTCGAACACCCGAACGAATCCTCCAAACACTGGTGCAGTCTGGCGGTTGACTGGGTCTGGGCGGCCACTGGTTTGTTCGCCGTCGGGACAGCTTCTGACGGTCTTGATCTTGACGCCGAGCCTGTGCAGGACGCTGTCCTCGTCGACGATGGGCCACCAGCGACGGCCATCCACTGTGAGGTCGAGGACGTAGAGTCGTCCAAACACTGGTGCAGTCTGGCGGTTGGTCGCGTATTAACGACCCCGAGCCTGCTCGGCGTCGAGCCACACTGTGGAGTGCTGCCGGTGACCCGGTGCTCGACGAACCACCGCCATCGTCCTCTGGATAGCGACGTCGAGGCAGTGGGCCCACGTCGAGTCGACGTCCAGTGACGAATCTTCCAAAGGCCGGTGCTGTCCGGCGATTGACTGGGTCTGGACGAGGCCCCGTGCTGGTCGCCGTCGACCACGCTGTGGGATTGCTGCGGCTGGCTCGCCGCGCGCCGCGCGACTAGTCACAGCACACGCGCTCCCGACACCGACTCGGCGACCCTCCACCGACCTCGAGACGTGGATCGGTTCTCCAAAGGCTGCTGCCCTCTGGCGACTGTCTGGGTCTGGCGTGCATCGACGAGCACGCTGGGTTGTGGGGACAATCCCTCTCGAACCCCGTTCTCTGGTCCCGATCGAAGCCTCTCTGCTCGGCGTTGAGCCGCATCAGTCTCACTCGACTAGATCACCTCCCTGTCGGGCCATCCAAGACCTCCTTTCAAATCACTTCCGCTCACTCATTTGCGGACTGGATCGGTCACTGTGGGGCAGAAGCTGCCCCCTTACACGGTCCAAGAAGACGCTTGGGCCGCTCTCGCAGAGTGAATCTACCGTTGGACCAGATTCGGCCGCAGAGCCCCGCTCGCGGACCGGTTTGGCGGGGGATTTAGCGTCGAGCGTTTCCCTGTGTTTGGATGATGACATCAGATGCGTGGCCAGGATATCATGCTACGAGCTGAGCAATCCAACATATCAGAAGTCTGTACCAGTAGTCGGCGAGGTCGAACGCGCTCAGTGAGAGTCCCACCGTCACTTGGTCCTCGGCCGACGGCCGCAGTGGCTGCGCAGTCTGTGGACCGCACGTCACTTCGCACACGGTGTATCCAGACTGATGTAGCAATGATCAGTCGTGTCTCCTCCATTCACGAGCGCCACGGAGTAAATCGGACGTCTTGCTCGTGATGGCGGCCCCGACCAACGTCGAATCTGGGGCACCGTGCGTTCCTCGTCGTGTCGTCCGGGGTGGTCGGTGTCGGATCATTCATGTTGTGCCGCTGAGTATTTCGCCGAGTCCCGCCCCATACGATGCCGAGGGTCGACAGTCCAATCGGTCGGGACCGTGTGGCTTGTCCCGCACCCCTCGACGGCCGTTCTGTCCAGTTCGTCCAACACGCCCCATCGGGTGGCGACCTGGCGAACCAGTGACCGCTTGCGTCCATGCTGGCCGGCCGGACCATCCGGAAACTATCCAGACACTGATTGCTTCAAGATTTATTGGTTCTCTGTCACTCCTTCCGTGGCGTCGCTGCCGCCCCGTCGGACGCGTCTCGACGCAGGTCGTCAACGACGCTCGCCTGGGGGAGGTCGCCGAGCGTGGACAGCGTTTGCGGGACCCCCTCGGCTGGGTGGTGGACGACGTGGAACGACTACCGCTTCCCGTTCGTGGACAGTCCCCTCCCCTGGGAGTCCAATCGGGACGTCGATACGCACGCGGTCGAACTCGGGATCGCTCTTCCAAAGCGCTTCGAAGGTCTCCGTTACGAGGCACTCTCCGTCAGAGGCATTCCCGAAGACGACGTCGATCATCCATCTTCCGTCCAATCGACGCCGGCCACCGTGTAACTCGTCACGAACTGGTGGTATCGCGGCGTTCGGATGTAGCTATCTCTCCCAGGGTCGGCGACCCC
>JARUKX010000048.1 GCA_029688825.1 Haloarculaceae archaeon H-GB1-1
TATGTATAGAGGAGCGATAGCAGTATTCCGAGCAGCGGCAGCTACATAGCTGTCCAGTCCGTGAGAATGGACATGACGCGACAAGCCGTTGCAGAGGGATTCGCCAGGTTCGTCGACGAGGCGATTGACGCGACGGCGGACGCATTCAGTGTGAGTCGAGCACTGCGAGGTGGGGTTCGGGGGCCGGGGGGTGCAGTTGTGGATCGACTTTTGAAGAACGCGACGGCGATTCGCCGACATGTTGTGGAGCCGGAGTTGGAGGTGTATCGCGAGCGGACGCTCTCACAGTTCGACGTGGTGCTGGAGTATGCGAAGGGGCAGGCGTCCATCGACGAGTTCGCCGAGGAGATCCTTAGCCGGGACGTCTATGTAAGAGCGATGCGACCGGATTTGTCTCGAGAACGACGGAACCGGGTCCGCGAAGACTTGCTTGACCGGCAGCGGCGGCTGGGTGACGCGGTCGAGCCGTTGGTGAATGCACCGGAAGAGACGTTCTGGGACGCGGTATGCGCGGAACTGGAGGTTGCTGAGGCATGCGAGATGGTGGAGGAGCAATTCGTGTTCACGGGGCCGCTAGTGGCACATCGGGATGCGTTCAGGTTCACGGCCGAGCTCGATGTGGCGGACGTGGTCGGTGGATTCGGTCGGTTGTTCGGTGGGGGGACGGTGGTGGAGGTAGAGTACACGGACGAGGCGCTTAGAGCGATGCGGCGAGCGGAGCGAGCGATTGTCGCGCAGACGACGGCGGAGATCGAGCGGCGCGTTCCGTGACTGGCGTGCACGAGAGCTGTATTTCGGACGAAGTGTGATGGTGGTCGCTCCGGTATGGACGCGTGTGACTGATCCGGTGGCGCTCTCGGCGGAGTTGCTGCGTGCGGTGCGGTACGAGGAGGTGACAGCGGGGTTGGAATCGCGGCTGGCTGGCCTCGACGTGGGGGAGTTGGAAGCCGGAGTTGCGAGTGATGAATCACGGCTAGCGTTCTGGCTGAACGTGTACAATGCTGTGGCGCAGATTGCGTTGTGGGAGGACCCGACGTGGTACGATAGTCGACGATAATTCTTCGGTGAGGAGCTGGTGACGGTGGCTGGGCAGGACCTGATCCTCGACGATATCGAACACGGTATCCTTAGACGAGGGTACGTAAAGTGGGGGCTTGGCTATCTTCGGAATCCCTTCGGTGGGGGGTTCGCTCGCGAGCAGGAACTCGACGAACGGGACCTGCGTGTTCACTTCGCGCTCAACTGTGGGGCGGAGAGCTCCCCGCTGATTGCGGTGTACACGCGTGAGGGGGCCGATGAGGAACTCGACTGGGTCACGGAGGGATACCTTGAAGCGATGATATCGTACGATGCGGCTGCGAATCGCGCGACAGTACCACGAGTGATGCTCTGGTTCAGAGGGGATTTTGGCGGCAAGTCGGGAATTGTCGAGATGCTTCGGCGCTATGGATGGCTTCCGGAGTCAGCGTGGCCTCGCTTGTCGTACCGCGAGTGGGACTGGTCGCTGGCACGGGGGCGGTTCGTAGATGGGGAGCAGCGCTCAGCGAGCGACCCAGGCCCACGCGAGTAATTGGAGGACGGCGAGGGAGACCATCGCGGCCACGGAGGGGAGGGGGACGTGTCGGCTCGTGTAGCAGGATGCGGCCCATGCGGTGAGCGGTGCGACCGGGAGGCTGGCGAGGACGACAGGGGTCGGAAGGATGGTTGGGTGGAGAGCGAAAAGGGACCCGAAGGCGAGAATCGCGAGTGCGACATACGAGCGGCGGAGTCGGCGAGCGGACCAGCGGACGGCGAAGGTTCGCTTGCCGACGGCGGCGTCGGCCTCGCGGTCGGGCCATTGGGTCGCGATCAGGTTCAGCAAGACGACGAGGAAGAAGGGGACGACAGCGAGTGCGGTCGTCAGGAGTGGGTCATCGAGGACGCTGGCACCGTAGACGGGGAGTAAGAGGCCGCCGAGAGCGGCGTTGTCGAGTTCGCCCAGCCGCGCCAGGCGAGGGCGAGCGGGCCGAGCGAGTACTGCCATCCGAAGGCGGTGATGAGTGCGAGGACGCCGACGGAGGTGGCGGGGAGTGAGGTGAGTGTGAACAGGAGGGTGGTCGTCGCGATGCCGACGAGGAGCGCGGTCTGTGCGGCACGGAGAGCGAACGTGGGGTCGAACCCGGTCGCAGCGAGCGCGCCGCTGCCGCCGGAGAAGGGGGTTCGGTCGGTGCGGGCGTCGGTTTCGTGGTCGGCGAATTCGTTGGCGTAATGGACGCTGGCGGCGAGAGGCAGTAATGCGGTGGCACCGGCGACGAGTCGGCGGGGTGCCAGAGTGGCGCCGTTGGCCGCTGCGATTGTTGCGCCGAGGAGGTAGACGATGAGGATGAGCAGGAGCTGTGAGGGGCGTGCCATCTTCCAGACTGCCCAGAGACGGCGAGGCATATGGGGCGATTGGTGGGAGATGTCCTTGAGTGTGCGTATCGGTCGTGTTACAGCCGTTCGACGAGGGTGGCGACGCCCTGACCGAAACCGATACACATCGCGCTGAGGCCGTAGGTACCGCCGGTACGCTGGAGTTCGTGGACGAGTTTGGTCAGCAGTGCGGCACCGGTCGCGCCGAGTGGGTGGCCGTGAGCGATAGCGCCGCCGTTGACGTTGGTGTCGGCCCAGGACGCGCCAAGCTCGTCGAGCCAGGCGAGGACGACGGAGGCGAAGGCTTCGTTGACCTCGAACAGGTCGACGTCGTCGACGTCGAGTGACGCCTGTTCCAGGACGCGCCGGGTGGCGGGAATCGGCCCGGTGAGCATGGTGACGGGGTCGACGCCGACGACGTCCGTCTGTACGATGCGGGCCATCGGGTCCCAGCCGTGGCGGTCGGCGGCGTCGCGGCTGGTCACGAGCAGTGCGCTGGCGCCGTCGACGATGCCCGAAGAGTTGCCGGCGTGGTGGACGCCTGCACCCTCCTCGCGGAAGACGAGGGGGAGATCGCCGATCGAGTCGACGGTCGAATCGGGTCGCGGGTGGCCGTCTTCGCGTACGGTCACGGACTCGCCGTCGAGTGTCGTTTCGAGTGGGACGACCTGGGAGTCGTAGTGGCCAGCGTCCCAGGCGGACTGCCAGCGCTGGTGGGAGTCGACCGCGAGTTCGTCGACGTCTTCGCGCGTGAATCCGTAGTCGTCGGCGATTCGCTCGGCGGCTTCGCCCTGATCGATGGCCTCGTCGAAGTGGTCGAAGTAGGTGTCGGTGAGCGCGTGGGCGTCGATGACGCCGGAGTCGGCCTCCCCGTCGCTGCCCATCGGGACGCGGGTCATGTGTTCGACGCCGCCGGCGACGACGACGTCCTGAAAGCCGGCGCGGACCGCGGCCGCGGCGTCGGCGACGGCCTGTTGGCCGGATCCGCACATCCGGTTCAGTTGGACGCCGGCGACGGACTCGTCCCAGCCGGCGACCAGTGGTGCGATGCGACCGACGTTGAGTCCCTGCTCGCCGATGGGGGTGACACAGCCCAGCCGAACGTCCTCGACGATGGCTGGGTCGAAGCCGACGCGTCGTTCGAGCGCGCGAAGAGGGGCGGCGGCGAGGTCCTGTGGGTGTGTGTCCCGAAACGCTCCCCCGCGGTCGCCGAACGGGGTTCGAACGGCGTCGACGATGACGGCTTCGTGCATGCGAGCCACTTGGGGGTCGAGGACAAGAAGTTTCGGCGTGCTGGGGATGGCGAGGATCTAATGCATGTGTATTTCTACGAATAAAATAACTCCCGCGCTTGTGTGGACGTGGGTTCCGGTCAGCGATCACTTCGGAGTGCGGAAAAGCCACTGGGACAACAATAATGAGCGCTGCTTGTGAGTATCAAGCATGGCTGGTTACGACCAGACGCTCGAGCCGTTCCTGTGGCGTGCGGAAAAGCTCTACCCAGACCGGGAGATCGTCTCTCGGACGCACGAGGGAATCACACGGTCGACGTACGCGGAGTATGGCGACCAGGTGAGACGGCTGGCGAATGCGCTCGAGGACGCGGGGATCGAGACCGGCGACCGGGTGGCGACCTTCTGCTGGAATCACGACCGCCACTTCGAGACGTACTTCGCAGTCCCGAGCATGGGGGCGCAGTTGCACACCATCAATCCGCTGCTGCCCGCCGAGCACGTCCAGTACATCGTCGAGAACGCGGCTGACAGAATCGTCTTCGTCGATCCGTCGCTCGCGGAGAAGCTGGCGGCGACGTACGACGAGGCGGCGTTCGAGAGCGTCGAGAAGTTCGTCGTCGTCGGGTCGGAGGTCCCGGACGTGGAGTTGCCGGACGCCGTCGATTACGACTCGTTCGTGGCGGGACACGCGACCGAGTACGAGTGGCCCGAACTCGACCAGGAGGCATCGGCGGGAATGTGCTACACGTCGGGGACGACGGGCAAACCGAAGGGTGTAGAGTACACCCAGCAGATGCTGTGGAGCCACACGATGGCGATGCTGACACCACAGGGGCTGGGAATCGAGGATTCGGACGTGGTGATGCCGGTCGTCCCGATGTTCCACGTCAACGCCTGGGGAATGCCGTACGCGACGACCGCGGCGGGGGCGAAACACGTCTATCCAGGGCCGGCTCCGGAACCGGCGGACCTGGCGCAGCTCATCGAGGAGGAGGGCGTCACCATCACGGCGGGCGTGCCCACGGTCTGGCTGGGGTTGCTGGAGTACCTTCAGGAGAACACTGTCGATCTCTCGTCGCTGGAGACCATCGTCATCGGCGGCGCGGCAGCACCGCGGAGCGTCATCGAGCGCTTCGACGAACTGGGCGTCGAGGTGCTGCACGCATGGGGTATGACGGAGACGTCGCCGGTCGGAACGGTCGCACACATCAAGGCGGACTTACAGGACGCGCCAGCGGAGGTGCGACACGAAAAGCGAAGCAAGCAGGGGCTCGTCGCGCCGGGACTGGAGTTCAAGGTGGTCGACGACGAGGGCAACGACGTCGCCTGGGACGACGACGCGGCGCAGGACTTCGGTGAACTGCTCATTCGCGGGCCGTGGGTGACGGACTCGTACTTCGAGCGGCCGGACGCGGACGAAGATTCCTTCGACGGGTCGTGGCTCCGGACGGGCGACGTGGTGACGGTGGACGACGACGGGTACGTGAAGATCGTCGACCGGACGAAGGACGTCATCAAGAGCGGCGGTGAGTGGATCTCCTCGCAGGAACTGGAGAACGCGGTGATGGCTCACGACGCCGTAGCGGAGGCTGCGGTCATCGGCGTCCCACACGAGCGCTACCAGGAGCGACCGGTCGGGATCGTCGTGATGGCCGCGGACGCGACGATATCGAAGGACGAACTGGAGTCGGAACTGGTCGAGTCGATTCGAGAGGAGTACCCGAAGTGGTGGGCTCCGGACGCGTTCGTCTACGTCGAGGAGATTCCGAAGACGGCGACGGGAAAATTCTCGAAGAAGGACCTTCGAGAGGAGTTCGGCGACCGGTCGCTGGTGGAGGGTGAAGCGCCGCCCGACCGGGAGTGACGACGGGAATCGGACCGTACCGTTTTGTCCCCGACGGTCGAGTCGGGGACTGATGGCTGACGGTTCGACGACGGCGATGGTGCTCGCCGTGGTGTTGATCGCGGTCGTCGTGGCGGGAATCGGTTCGTTCGCGGCGTCGGCCCCGACGGTCGGAGGGTCCGACTCCGGACCGCCACCGACGCAGACGGACGCGACAACCCTCGACCGACTCCATTCGTCCGGTGTTACGGGGGCGAACGTTACGGTGGGAGTCGTCGACGTGACGGGGTTCGACGCGACGCATCCGGCGCTCGCGTCGCAAGTGGTCGACGCGCGGTCGTTCACGCCGGGTGAGACCGTCCGGAACGGCGGCAACACGGACCACGGGACCGCCGCAGCCTCGCTGGTGACCCGCGTCGCCCCGGAGAGTCGGCTGTACCTCGCGAGTTTCGACACGGCGTCGGGCTACCGACGGGCCGTCGAGTGGCTGCTCGACCGGGGCGTGGACGTGATCGTCGCACCGGTGACGTTCTACGGCAAGCCCGGCGACGGGAGCGCACGCGTCTCACGGGTCGGGACGCGAGCGGTGAACGCGGGCGTCGTATTCGTCGTCCCGGTGGGGAACCTCGCGCAGCGGCACTGGCGCGGACGGTACGACCCGGTCCGGAACGGGACCCACCACTTCGGGGACGGGACGCGGAACTACGTCGCGACCGACGACGGTGACGAGCTCCGCGTGTGGCTCTCGTGGGACGATCGTCACGGTGCCGAGGACTACACGGCGGAACTGTACTGGACGAACGGGACGGCGTCGCGTCTCGTCGCGCGCTCACAGCCGTATCGGTCCGATTCCGTGCCGAACGAGCGCATCGTCGCCTCGCTCTCCGAGGGTGCGTACTACGTGGTCGTCCGGGGGCCGCGGAACGAGACCGGGGCGCGGATACGCCTGTCCTCGCCGACGCACAGGCTCCAGTATCACGACGCGTCGAGGAGCGTCACCGCGCCGGCGACCGGACGGGACGTCCTTGCGGTCGGCGCGTACGACGACGCCCGAGATGGCGTCGAGCCGTTCAGCGGACACGGGCCGGTCGGGGAGCGACTCGGTGTCGACGTCGTCGCGCCGGACGGCCTCCCCGCTGCGAGCAAGCCCGAGGGTTTCGAGGGGTCCTCGGCGGCGGCACCCTACGCGGCCGGCGTGGCGGCGCTGGTCCTCGACGCGGACCCGGACCGTTCGCCCCGTGCCGTCGAGGCGACGCTGGAGCGGACAGCCATCGACGTTGGTAACGACGGTCCCGACGAGGCGACGGGCTACGGCCGCGTCGACCCCGTCCGCGCGATCGAGCGCGTGCGGAACGCGTCGGGTTAAATCGCGATTTTAGCCATGGACAGCCCTTTGTGACTGCCGGAAGCAGGCCACGATAGCGACGGGACCATCATGTCGGGACTCATCGACCGTCTCCAGAACCGCACGGGGACCGCCGACGAACGCGCACGGGTGCTCGCGATGAGCGACGCGGACGCCGACGAGGTGCTGGACGCGCTCGCGTCGGAGACGCGACGGGAAACGGTCCGGACCCTGTTCGACCGTCCCGGGACGCCGTCGGAGATCGCCGACCGACTCGATACGTCCGTCCAGAACGTCCACTACCACCTCTCGACGCTCCAAGACGTTGGACTGGTCGAACCGGTCGAGACGGTCTACTCCGAGAAGGGAAACGAGATGACAGTCTACGGGCCGGCGAACGATCCGCTGGTGTTCGTCGGTGACGACGAGCGGACGCCCCGCGTCAGGCAGTCGCTCTCGGAGGTGGTCGGTGGACTCGGCGTGCTGGCTCTGGCCTCGCTGTTCGTCCAGTGGGGTGCCGAGCGATTGCTCCGTGGTGGCGGCGCGGTGCAGAACGCGGTCGGTCCGGCAGGCCGGAACGCGACCGTCGCAGTTTCCCGCGGGACCGTCGGCTGGGTCGTCTTCGAGGTGATCGAGCCGGGCGTCCTCTTCTTCGCGGCGTGCCTCGTCGTGGCCGGCATCGTCGCGCTCGTCGCGGCCCGGTAAGGGACCTTCCGATAGTACTTAAGGGAATTAATCTTCTAGGACATATCGTCAATCGGGTCCGGACGCTCGATACGGTATGGAATCGGCTCCGGAGACGCCGGACAGTCCAGCGGGTGGCTGCAACGCCGTCGATTCACTACGCACTCACGCATGACAGATATCCTCGCCGTCTTCCACGTCGAACATCCCGACCTCGCACTGACGACGACCGCCGCGAACGACCCGTCGGCCGTTATCAGACCGGTCCGGGAGGCCGGAACCGACCCGAAACCGGACCGCTCGCTGTTCTCGGTCAGGACGAGCGACTTCGAGCGGTTCGAATCCGGTCTGACCGCCGACGAGACGGTCGCCGAGTACGAGTGCGTGACGCGAACGGGCGAGGAGGCGGTCTACGCGTTCACGTATACGGACGAGGCGGTGCTGTTCTCGACGGAGGTCGGTCGCGTGAACGGCGTCGTCCTGAACGTGGAGAACGAGGGGACGACGTGGATTCTGAAGACGTGGTTCCCCGACAGGGACGGGGCACAGCGGCTCTGGTCCTACGCGGTGGACAACGACATCGACATCGAACTGGACCGCATCAACGAGTACGGGAGTATCGTCCCGGACGAGTACGGACTGACGGAGACGCAGCGAAACGCGCTCCTCGTCGCGCTCGACGAGGGCCACTTCGACGTGCCCCGTGGCGCGACGTTGGGGGAGGTCGCGACGGAACTGGACATCTCGAAGCCGGCAGCGAGCGGCTTGGTTCGCCGGGCGATGAAACGCCTCGTGCTGTCGACGCTCGCCGAGTCGCGCTCCTGATCTCTTTCGACGGCAAAAGAACTCCCGCTCCCATCGCCCACCGTCCGGCGCTACGGACGTGGAGCGATCTCCAGTCGGCGGATGCAGTCGTTCCCCGATAGGGGTAGCTGTCTCACCACTATCGCTGTGCGTGGTGGCTGAACAGTCGGCGGAACACCCGTTCGACCAGCCCGGTCTCTCGGGCGGGTTTGGGGGCGGCTGGGGAGTAGTAGTCGAGGTGATGGGTCGGACCGTCGTTGGGGGACATCGACATCAGCGCGGCCGTGCGCTGGTGGTTCTCGTCGAAGACGTCCGCGAGGCGCTCGGTGTCGCTGGTCGGTTTGGGTGCTGCTGGCAGGTAGTAGTCGGACTCTGCGCTCGACTCCGGCTGTCGTTGTCGGGTTGCCATGTACGAATAGACGGTTGGGGACCCCATTTGCCTGTCTGGTAACTATCTAGCCCGTTTTTATACCACCCCGTTCGTCAGCGGCTCAGCGGCGGAAGAGGCCGACCATGAGGCCGACCCCGAGGACGGCGAGGAGACCGCCGGCGACGAGTGCGCCGCCACCGACGAGGCCGGTTCGGTCGAGTGTGCCGCCGCCGGGGGACGATGCGGCCGTTTCGGTTCCGTTGCCGGCCAGGCCGGCGTGAACGGCGAGGGTGCCGATTGCGTTCGGCTCGCCGTCGGTCGCGGTTCCTCGGTAGAGAGCGACGTCGTAGTCTGCGGGGACGAGCCCGTTCTGGGCGGCGTACTCGGTCTCGACGGTCACCTCGTCGCTGGCATTCGCGACCGAGAGCGTCGGCGTGGCGTCGTCACCGACGGCGAGGGTGTCCAGAAGGAGGACGACGCGTCCGTCGCCGCTGCCATCGGTCACGGTCGCGACGACGTGGAAGCCTGCCTCGCGGCTGCCGAGTTCGAGCGTCGCGCTCTCGGCGGCACCCAGTCCGATCGGGACGCTCGCCGTCTGCCCCTGTCTCGTCGTAAGTATCTGTTCACGGAGCTCGAACGAGTCGCCGTCGGACGGTGCGGTCTCCGACGACCCCGACTCGGTGCCGCCGTCGTGCAGGACGAGCGTGCCGATATCCGCGACGTCGCCGCCGGGGTCGGTACCGTTGTAGACGCGCATGTCGTAGTCCGCCGGGTCGAGCGCGCCGTTGGCCGCGTTCAGGTCGGTCTCGTGGGTGACCGTGACCGAATCGGCGTCGTCCGCGGCGGTCAGTGTCGGCGTCTCGTCGTGGCCGGCGGCGCTGGTGTTCAGCCGGAGCCGGACCGTTCGGTCGCCGTTTCCGTCCTCGACGGTGGCGTTGAGGTAGTAGTTTACCGAGTGGTCGCCGATGGAGACGGCGACTGCTCCGACGTCGCCGACCGACACCTGAATCGCTGCCGTCCCACCGGACGCGGCTTCCACGATGTCCGACATCGCGACCGAGTCAGTCTCGACGGCCGAGGTACTGGTCGACCACTCTCCGTCCGCGGCCGTCGTGGTCTGGCAGTTGCCGTCACAGGAGACGATTCGTCCCTCGGTCTCGACGAGCGTCTCGCCGTCGTGGTGGACGACCATATCGACGTCGGTGTCGGGGGTGGCCGTCGAGGCGTCGAGCGTCGCTGCGAACGTGCCGTTCTCGGAGACGGTCGCTTCTTCGGTCATCAGGAACGGGTTCCTGCTGTCGGTCGAGACGATACGGACGCTTACGGCTGTCCCGGCGTCGAGCGTGGTGTTCCCGCGAAGTGTCTGGCCGGGACCGGCGGCCAGCGTCGGTTCGGAGCCGTCGTAGACGAGGTGGTTCGCGGCGGTTCGCTCGGGGGTCGCGGGTTCCGCCGTACAATCGTCGGTACACTCCGTCACGATACCGTTCGCCTGGTCGAGCGTGGTATCGTCGTTGAGTACCGTGACCTCGAAGCCGGTACCAGCGGGCACGTCCGAGAAGTCGATGCTCGTCGCGAACGTTCCGGCCTCGGTGACCGTCGCAGTGGACGGGTACAGGAACGGCGTCTCGCCCGTCGATTTGACGCGGACGGTCAGCTCCGTCCCGGTCGGGAGGCTGGATTCGCCCCGAATCGTCTGGTTCTGACCGGCGTCGACGGTCACGCGCTCGCCGTCGGGGACGAGATGCGTCCCGTTCGCGCCCGCGGTGAGGCCGGACGCGAGCAGCGAGACGCCGATGACGACCGTGACGATGGTCCGGATCCAGCGTCGAGTCACGCGCTCACCCCCGTTGGCGGTGCGGTGGTTGACCATCGCTGTACGAGGACTGGAGAGCGCGAATCTGCGCATGGAGGGCAGCTACGTGGCATTCCGGATGTGACTTCTCCCGGTGGTCATATATCGGCCGTGATAGCTTAAATCTCGGATTGAGTGGTCCAGATCAGTCGGCCGCTGACGGGTCTGCCAGGTCGCGACACAGCTTCCGGGCGGCCATCTCTGCGCGGAGTTTGCCGTACTCGTCGAAGAACGTCGCGTTCGTGGTCGCCGGTGTGGTCGCGGTCGCGGTTCCGTCTCCCCACCGCGCGTCGTACCACGCGGGTGCGCGAACGGTCGTCTCGCCCACGTCGGCGTATCGCAACGAGAAGCTGACAGATCGAGAGTCGTTCGGCAGGTCGTAGGATACGGTGAGTTCCCGGACCATCCCGTCTCTGCCGACGACGGCTTCGGCGTGGTAGTTCTCCACGCCGCGCAGCGACGGACTCGTCGGCGTCCCGCTGGCGACCACGTAGACTCCTGGGACGTCGATGGAGGGGTCCGTGACGACGGTGTTCGTGGTCGAGAGGTAGCGTTCGACGTTCCCGACGACGGCCTCCTCGGGCGCCGTGGGATATTGGGCGTCGGCCGGCAGTTGCGTGTAGCTGAGCGTGCCGTTGTAGCGGGCTCCGAACAGGTCCGACCCGTCGTAGTACAGGTACGTCATGGTGAGGCTGCTGCCGCAGGTGGTGGTTTGCTGCTCGACGCGATAGGTGTCGTTGCCCCGTGCGATCATCGTCCGCTGGACGACCGTCTCGGTTCCGTTGCCGGTCGTGGACGGTCCGGTGTAGGTCCGAAAGAGGAGGTACGTGGTGCTACTCGCTGCCCGGCGGTGAGCGCTCGCGACCGCGGGAACGTTCACGCTACCGTCGCTCCTGACCGGAACGGCGTTTCCGTCGGGGGCGGCGTTCACAGTGGGCCGGTCACCGCTGCCGAACTCGTCCGTGGTCAGATTCGAGGCCGGTGGCCCGTCCGAGCTATCGAACTGGCCACCTCCCGTCGTCAGGACGGCCGCTCCGAGGAGGAGCGCCACGATGGCGAGGACCGCCCGTCCGTCCGCTCGCTCGACGCCGTCGCCGACCGTCGCGCCGGCCGTCGACAGCCGCTCCCGGACGGTGGCTACGCTCGCCGCCACCGCTGCCCGAGCGCGCTGCGTACGAGACGGCCGGAGCGCTTCCGGCGGGCGACCGAGATGCTCTCGGCACAGTTCGCGGGCGTCGGCCTCGTCGACGGCGAAGCGGAGCATCTCCGCCACGTCGGCCGCGGTTTCGAGTCGCGCGCCGAGCCCCGTGGCGAGAGCACCGCCGTGACCGGTCCCGTCGCCGGCGGTCACCACGACGTCGACCTGCCGTTCGGTGGCCGGAGACGACAGTCGCGGGCGACGCCTGGTCGCGACCGGCAACACGATTCGGGACCGCTCGCCGTCGGAGACGATGACGTGCCCGTCGTCGACGTGTGCCCGTCTCCCGCGAGCGCGGTAGAGATCCCGGACGAAGGCGGCCAGCGCATCACGGTCCAGCCGTCGGAGGTAGCGACCGACGTTCGCCAGCCCGGAGGACATATCCCTGCCTACGGGTTCGGGCCATTTCGCTGTGTGGTTCGGAGGAGTCGCCACCGGACTGCACAAAAGAGCGCCCGTCTCGTCTGACGGGCCTGCGAAAACGCACCGTGTGAGACGACTGCCGCCGGTTCGGGACTGACCGGTCAGCCGCCGAGGAACCGCTCGCGAACCTCCTGGTCTTCGAGCAGTTCCGTCCCCGGACCCTCGTAGGCGTTCTCCCCGTTCACGAGGACGTAGCCGCGGTCACAGCGCCGGAGCGCTTCCTTCGCGTTCTGCTCGACCATCAGGATGGCCGTTCCCGCGTCGTTGATCTCGTCGATCTTGTCGAACATGTCCGCGACGAGGTCGGGCGCGAGCCCGGCGGACGGTTCGTCGAGCAGGAGGACGTCGGGGTCGACCATCAGCGCGCTCCCCATCGCGAGCATCTGCTGCTGGCCGCCGCTCATCGTCCCCGCGCGCTGCATCTGGCGCTCTTCGAGGATGGGGAAGCGGTCGAGGACGTCCCGCAATCGCTCCTCGGGTACCTCGTCGAGACTGTACGCCCCCATCAGGAGATTCTCCCTGACCGTCATGGTCGAGAAGAGGTTCTCCGTCTGGGGAACGTAGCTGACGCCCTTGCTGACGACGGTGTTGGTATCGGCACCGGCGACGTCCTCGCCGTTGAGCTGGACCGACCCACCCATGTAGGTGGTCAGCCCGAGCACGGACTTCATGGCGGTCGACTTGCCCGCGCCGTTGGGGCCGACGATGGTGACGTACTCGCCGTCGCCGACGGTCATGTCGACGTCCGTGAGGATCTGGAGGTCGCCGTAGCCGGCGTCCAGACCCTCGATCCCGAGGACGTTCATACGTCCACCTCCCCGAGGTAGGCCTCGATGACGCGCTCGTCGGACTGTACCTCCTCGGGCGTGCCTGACGTGAGCACCTCGCCGCGGTGCAACACGACGACGCGTTCGCAGTGTTCCATGATGACGTCGATGTCGTGTTCGACGAACAGGAACGTGTACCCCTGTTCCTCCAGTTCGTGGATGCGTTCGAGGATCTTCTCCTCCAGCGTCGGGTTGACCCCGGCCAGCGGTTCGTCGAGCAGCACCATCTCGGGGTCGGTCAGCAGCGCGCGTGCGAGTTCGAGCAGTTTGCGCTGCCCGCCAGAGAGGTTCCCTGCGGGCTCGTCCAGCAGGTGGTCGAGTTCGAAGAAGTCTGCCATCTCGAGGGCGCGCTCGCGGACGTCGAGTTCGTCCTCGACGAACTGGTCGCCGCGGACCCACGCGCCGCTGAGTCGCTCGCCGGTCTGGTCCGGCGGCGCGAGCAGGAGGTTCTCCAGCACCGTCATCTCCGAGAGTTCCCGGGGAATCTGGAAGGTGCGGACCATCCCCTGCTGGGCGACCGCCGGTGGGCGCGCGCCCGTGATGTCGGTTCCCTCGAACCGGATGGAGCCGACCTCCGGCGTGTAGAAGCCGGTCAGACAGTTGAAGAACGTCGTCTTGCCGGCCCCGTTCGGGCCGATGAGGCCCGTGATTCCGGGGCCGACCGAGAGGTTCACGCCGTCGAGGGCGGTGATGCCGCCGAAGTGCTTCTCGACGCCGTCGACCTCGAGGATGGTCTCCTCGGGGCTCGGCACGAGCGAGTCCTCAGACATCGTCGCTCCCCCCTCGAAGACTGGTCGGCAGGTCGATGTCGTAGTCCTGCTCGCCGAGCAGGCCCTCCGGTCGGTAGTAGAGGATGACCATGAGGATGACGCCGATGAGGATGAGCCGGGCCGCCGCGAGCTGGATGGAATACTGCGACGGGACGTCGATGAACCGCGTCCCGTTGCGGATGGCCCAGAACACCGCCGTCCCGAGGATGACGCCCTTGTTGTTCGCGGTGCCGCCGATGATGACGGCGGTGAACGCGAAGAACGTGATCGTCGAGGCGAACTGGTCGGGCGAGACGAAGCCGATGTTGACGGCCCAGAGCGCGCCGGCCGCGCCGGCGAGCGCCGAGCCGAACATCAGTGCCTGCATCTTGTACTGGAACGTCTCCTTGCCCAGCGCCTGGGGCACGTCCTCGTCCTCGCGGATGGCGCGCAGGACGCGCCCGTACGGACTGTTGATGGTCCGCTCGACCCAGTGGTAGCCGCCGGCGAGGAAGCCGAGCGACAGCAGCAGGACGAAGCGGTCGTAGTCCAGCCCGCCGTTCGGGCCGGCGGTCGGGTCGAACAGCCACAGGACGTTCTTCGTGAGTTCGACGGTCCCGCCGCCGTCGACGACGGGCATGACGAAGTACCACACGCTCACGAGACCGACGCTGGCGACCATCAGGATGCGGCCGGTCCGGCCCGCGTCACGGAATCGGTTGACGAGCCAGTAGGCGACGTAGCCGAAGATGGCCACCGACAGGAGGCCGAACACGGCCATGTTGACGGTGAAGCTCCCCAGACTGATGGGGAACACGTCGACGAGCGGCTTGTGGACGCCGCTGATGCCGTAGGGGCCGTTGAACAGCCAGTCCTCGTCCTTGACGACGGTGTTCAGGATGGTCGCGATGCCGAGCGCGGTGATCGCGAGGTAGTCTTCGCGCAGTCTGAGCGTCGGCACCCCCACAGCCAGCGAGACGAGCGCGGCTGCGATCATCCCCCCGAGGACGCCGAGGACCCAGCCGAACAGGCTCCCCAGCGGCCCGAGGGCGGCGAACAGCCCCGGCAGGTCGAACCCGCCGATGCCGCCGTAGGTCGGTGCGTCCGCGGGCAGCGTCAACACCACCGTGACGTACGCGCCGACCATGAAGTAGGCCACGTGACCGAAGTCGATCAGCCCCGTGAACCCGAACTTGAGGTTCAGCCCGATACCGAACAGGCTGTAGATGGCGATGAACGTCACCAGCGTGATGAGGAAGTCGGCGACCGCCATCAGACGTCACCCCACAGGCCTTCGGGTTTGACCATCAACACGGCGATGAGGATGAGGAACGCCACCGCCACGCGGTAGGTCGCGAAGTGCGACGGCAGCAGGTAGACGCTGACGTCCATGCTGACGCCGATGATCATCGCGCCCGCGACGGCCCCGTACGGCGAGGAGATGCCGCCGAGGATGACCGCCGCGAAGATGGGCAGAAGCAGCGTAAAGCCCATGTTCGGCGTGAGGTTCGTCGCGAACCAGCCCGTCAGCACACCCGCGAGCGCGGCGAGCATGCTCGCGATGACCCAGACGAGCAGTTGGACGCGGTCGGCGTCGACGCCGCGGACCTCCGCGAGGTCCATGTTGTCGGCGGTCGCCCGCATCGCGCGGCCGAGTTTCGTCGTCTTCAGCGCGACGTTCAGGACGAACATCGCGGCCAGCACCACCCCGATGATGGTGAGGTGCTTGATGCTCAGCCCGATTCGCGTCGCGACGATGGGGTCGGTGCCCTGCGGCGCGAGCTGGACGAACGCGCCCAGCCCGATCACGGTCGCCGCGGCGACCGTGAATCCGAGTATCTTCGGCGGGACGAGGTACACCGTATCGAACCCTTCCTCGCGCCGGTAGGCGCGGTAGACGCCGTAGCCGACCGCGGCGGCGACGAGCAGGCCGCCGACGAGCAGCCACCAGGGGTAGCCCCACTGACCGGTCGTCACGACCTCGCCGGCCTGGCGCTGGGTCGTCGTGACCGTCATTCCGCCGCCGGTCACCAGGAAGTCGAAGTTCGTGTTCGAGACGCTCGCGCTCTGATACCGGATGTTCTTCGAGCCGACGAGGAACAACACGACGTTGCGTAACACGAGCGCGAGCCCGAGCGAGACGATGACCATCGTGATGATGTCGGCGTCCCGCTTGCGGAACTTCCGGAAGATCGTGAGTTCGTACGTCGCCCCGAGGACGCCGGCGAGGACGACGCCGACGACGGCCGCCGCCACGAGCGGGGCCGAGCCGAACGCCGGCAGGAACGGTATCTCGCCGGGGTTGTTGAACACCAGCGCGAGGTAGGCGCCGATGGTGATCATGTCCCCGTGCGCGAAGTTCGGTACCTCGGCGATGTTGTAGATGAGCGAGAGGCCCAGCGCCCCGCCGGCGATGATGGAGCCGGTGATGAGGCCCTGTACCGTCGCGTCAAGTAGGCCGGCGTCGACCACGACTCTCACCTCCGTCTCCGTCGTCGAAACTGTCTTGCATCGTGTTGTCAGTCATTGTCGTCTCCTTCGAGAGAGCGTCACGGCCGCGCCGACCGCCAGTGCGTTGAGCGCACCGAGCAGGACGAACGCGCCGTCGTACCCGCCAGTCGCGTCCCTGACCGTCCCAGTGATTGCGGGGAATGCGAGGGCCGCCAAGTTTCCCACGGCGACCACCGTCGCGAGCGCAGTGCCCTCCGCGTCCGTCGCGCTCGCGGCGACGTTGTACACCGCGCCGAAGGGCACGGACACCGCGAGCATGACCACGAACGGGAGTGCGACGAGAAGTGGCCCGGACGAGCCACCTGCAAGCAACAGCAATCCGGCGAGCGCGACCCCCGTCGCGCCGCCGATGACTCCCTCGTCTCCCACCGGAAGCCGGAAGACGGCGCTGCCGCCGAGCCCCCGCCCGACGGTCGCAGTCCCCAGCACCAGCGCGTTCAGTGGCCCGACGACCCCCAGTTCGTCGAAGTAGGCCGTCACGAACGTCGACAGGGTCATGTACGAGCTGATGATGGCGACGTAGCAGAGCGACGCCAGCAGCACTCGCGGGTCGGTGGCGACCGACAGCGGGGAGACGCCGCCCCCCGACGACGTCGGTGCCGTCAGCCGGTCCGACCGATTGATCCACAGCGTCCCGACGGCCGGGAGGGCGAGCAGCGCCCCCAGCGCGTGCACGCCCGTCCCGTCGGTCGCCGCGACGAACCGCGGCGCGGCGAGAAAGCCCACCGCTCCCCCGAGCGTGAGCATCCCGCCGTAGAGCCCCTGCTGTCGACTCGCGGCCGTCCCCTCGTACAGCCGCGCGACGTGCGTCGCACCGACGCTCAGCAGCGTCCCGGCCGCGATTCCCCAGAGGAACCGCAGGCCGAGCAGCACCTCGTAGCTCGGCGCGAAGTCGAGCGTCAGCGCCAGCGCGCCCTGCGCGACCGTCGCCCCCAGCAACAGTCGCGTGGACGTGGCGCGCTCGACGAGCCGACTCGCCGGCCACTGGACCAGCACGAACGGCAGCAGCGTCGCGGACATCAGCAGTCCGAACGCCGCGTAGCCGATGTCGTACCGGTCCAGGAAGAACGCCGGCACGCCGGCGTAGGCGAACGTGACGTACCCCATCCCGAACACCGCCAGGTGCGGTGCGACGCGCAACGCCCACGGGGCGCGCGAATCGGTCATCCGTCATGTGACTCCCCGTCCGCCGTCGATTCCTCGGCATCTGCGTCCTCGGGGTCGACCCCCGTTTCGGCGTCATAGCCGTACGATTCGCGAGCCGCGTCGGGCGTGACCTTCTCCAGTTCGAGGTCGCGCTCGATGGCCGCCGGGTCCCGGTCGCCGGGGTCGCCGTAGCCACCTGCCCCGGGCGTCCTGATGCTGACGATGGTCTCCGGCGGGAGATGGTGGGTGGACTTCTGGGGCAGGCGGTGCTCCGTTCCGTCGGGGTCGATGCGGACGGCGCTGCCGGAGCCGCCGTCCTCGCCGCCGACCAGCCCGTACGGCTGGTGGTCGTGCCGGTCGGCGAGCAGGCTGAACGTCGCCTCGTGGCCCCTGACCTGGATGTCTCGACGCAGGCCCATCCCGCCGCGGAACTCCCCCGCCCCGCCGGAGTCGGGCCGGAGCTGATAGCGGGTCACCCGCAGCGGGTAGGCCGTCTCCAGCACCTCGGCAGGCGTGTTCATGGTGTTCGACATGTGGACGTGGACGCCATCGATGCCGTCCTTGCCCGCGCGGCCGCCGAAGCCGCCGCCCTGGGTCTCGTAGAAGGCGTACGGCGAGTCGTCGCGCGGGTCCATGCCGCCGAAGGTGATGTTGTTCATCGTGCCCTGCGAGCCGGCGACCACGCGTTCGGGGACGACCTCGCCGAACGCGCCCAGCACGACGTCGGTGACGCGCTGGGACGTTTCGAGGTTCCCGCCGACGACCGCGGCCGGCGGCTCCGGATTGACGATGGTGCCCTCCGGCGCGGTGATGTTGATGGGCCGGTAGCAGCCGTGGTTCGGCGGGATGTCGGGGTCGGTGACGCACCGAACCGCGTAGTAGGTCGCCGACGCCGTGACCGCGAAGACGGCGTTGATGGGGCCGTCGGTCTGCGCGGCGGTCCCGGTGAAGTCCACGTGGACCTCGTCGCCGTCGACGGTGACCGCCGCCTCGATGGGCAGGTCCGTGTTTCCGGCCCCGTCGTCGTCGAGGACGTCCGCGAACTCGTAGGTGCCGTCCGGAAGCTGCTCGATCTCGCTGCGCATCCGACGCTCGGAGTAGTCTTTGATCTCCTCCAGCGCGGCGTCGAGCTGCTCGGTGCCGTACTTCTCTGCGAGTTCGGTGAAGCGGCGTTTCCCGGTCTCGTTGGCGGCCTCCTGTGCGCGGAGGTCGCCCCGGCGCTCGTCGGGCGTCCGGACGTTCGAGAGGATCATCTCGAAGATGGCGTCGTTCGGCTCGCCCTTCTGGAACAGCTTGACGGGCGGAATCCGCAGCCCCTCCTGGTAGATCTCGGTGGAGTCGGCGGAGACGCTTCCGGCGTGGGAGCCGCCGATGTCGGCGTGGTGGGCGCGGTTGGCTGCGAAGGCGATGAGTTTGCCGTCGTGGAACACGGGCGTCACCAGGGTGAGGTCGGGCAGGTGTGCGCCGCCGTAGAACGGGTCGTTCAGCAGAACCGCGTCGCCCGGCGACAGCGTCTCCGGCGGGAAGCGGTCGATGGCCGCCTTCACCGAGAACGGCATCGCGCCCAGGTGAACGGGCATGTTCTCCGCCTGGGAGATCATCTCCGCGTTGGCGTCGAACAGGGCACACGAGCAGTCCCGCCGCTCCTTGATGTTCGGCGAGTAGCCCGTCCGGATGAGGTTGGCGTTCATCTCCTCGCACACCGCGATGGCTGCGTTGCGCGTCACTTCCAGCGTGACCGAATCGACGTCGTTCTGTGTCATTGGTTCACCTCTACCATGAGACTGCCGTACTCGTCGATCTCCGCGCGCTGGTCGGGTCGCATGACGACCGTGCTCTCCTCGCCCTCGACGATGGCCGGCCCCTCGAAGGAGGCCCCCGTCGGCAGGCGCTCGCGGTCGTAAACGCGCGTGTCGTGGCTCCGCTCGTCGAAGCGCACCTCGCGGGTCTCCGCGATCGCGTCCTCGACGCTGCCACCTGCGTCGGCCGGGCGCAGGTCGGGCGTCTCCACGACGCCGCGTGCCCGCGTCCGCATCGTGACGAGTTCGATGGGTTCGTCTTCGTAGGCGTGGCCGTAACGCTGGCGGTGCTTCTCGTGGAACCGGTCTTTGATCGTCTCCTTCGCGTCCGCGTCGAGTTCGCCGGTCGGAACGGGCACGGACAGTTCGAAGGACTGACCGACGTAGCGCAGGTCGACCGAGCGCTCGAACTGCATCTGCTCGGCCGGGAGTTCCTCCGCGTCGAGTCGTTCGCGCCCCGTGGCGACGAACTCGTCGAACTCGTCCTGCAATTCCCCGGCCGCGACCTCGGTCCACTTCCGCACGCGCGACGCGCTGTAGTCGTAGAGGATGTCGCTGATGAGCAGTCCCAGCGCGGAGAGGACGCCCGCGGTTCGGGGCACGACGACCTTCGGGATGTCGAGCTCCGCGGCGAGCGTCGCAGCGTGCAGCGGGCCGGCCCCGCCGAACGCGACCAGTCCGAAGTCCCGCGGGTCGTACCCGCGCTCGACGGAGACGACGCGAAGGGCGCGCTCCATGTTCGCGTTCGCGACGTTGAGGACGCCCTGTGCGGCCTCTTCGACGGAGACGCCCAGCGGGTCCGCGAGTTCCTCCTCGAAGACCTGGTGGACGTCCGCGACCTCGACGTCGAGTTCGCCCGAGAGGAACGATTCGGGGTTGAGCCGACCGAGTAGCAGGTGGGCGTCCGTGATGGTCGGGCGCTGGCCGCCGCGACCGTAGCTGATGGGGCCGGGGTCCGCGCCGGCCGATTTCGGGCCGACACGGAGCGCGCCGCCCTCGTCGATCCACGCGATGGAGCCGCCGCCGGCACCGACCGTGTGGATATCGATCATCGGGACGTTCACGGGGTAGTCGCCGACCTCGACGTCGGTGGCGACGAGCGGGTCGCCGCCCTGCACGAGCGAGACGTCACAGGACGTCCCGCCCATGTCCATCGTCACGAGGTCGTCGATTCCCGCGAGTCCGGCGACGTAGGTCGCTCCCTGAACGCCGGCCGCCGGGCCGGAGAGCAGCGTGTTGACCGGCTGCTCCCGGGCGGCGTCGGCGGTGATGATGCCGCCGTTGGACTGCATGATCTTCAGCTCGGCGCTGATGCCCGCGTCGTCGATGCGCGATTCGAGGTTGCCGATGTAGCGGTCCATCACCGGCTTCAGCGAGGCGTTGAGCGACGTGGTGAGCGTGCGCTCGTACTCCCGTATCTCGGGCAGGACGGAGCTAGACAGCGAGTAGCTGGCGTCGAGTCCCTCGGCTTCGAGCAGTTCGGCCACGCGGCGCTCGTGGGCGTCGTTCTCGAAGGAGAACAGCAGGCTGATGGCGACGCTGTCGACCCCGGCGTCGGCCAGTTCGTCAGCGAGGGCACGGACTTCGTCCTCGTCGAGTTCGGTCCGGACCTGTCCGCGTTCGTCGAGCCGCTCCGACACCGTGTAGCGTCGGTGGCGCTCGACGACGGGGGTCGGCTTCTCCGCCTGGAAGTCGTAGATGTCCGGTCGCGCCTGGCGTCCGATCTCCAGGGCGTCGCGGAAGCCCTCCGTCGTGACGAGTGCGGTGTCGGCCCACTCGCCTTCGAGGACGGCGTTCGTCGCGACGGTCGTCCCGTGGGCGAGGAAGCCGACGTCACCGAACTGGAGCCCCTGCTGCTCGTGGAGCTTCTCCAGCCCGTTGATGACGGCTTGCTCAGGCGTGGCGGGGGTGGACGGCGTCTTCGTCACGTCGACGACGCCGTCCGCGATGGTCACGAGGTCGGTGAACGTGCCGCCGATGTCGACGCCGACTCTGGTGTCACCGTCGTCCATACGTTCCTCCTCTGTGGTCGATACTGCTCGAATCCTGTGTGCTATGGAGACTCATTGTGCGTGTACCTGCAACAGACGGGAGCGACGCGGCCCCTGTCGTCGCGTCAGCTCGCCGCTCGAATCGCTCGGCTCGTGGTCAGATCAGTTGGTCTGCCGGAATGGTCCGCTTGTCGTTGAACGAGCCGTCCTCGACCTTGACGACGACCATGTCGCTGGCCACGTCGCCGTTGTCGTCGTAGTTGACGTTGCCACTCGGACCGGAGTAGTCGATGTCCGTGCCCGAATCGAGCTTGCTCACGCCGGTGTCGAACTGCCCGTAGCTGACGCCGTCCCCCTCGGGGTTCGAGACCGCGCGCATGCTCTGTTTGACCTGATTGGAGTCGGTCGTTCCCGCGTGGTGGACCGCCAGCGCGTACGAGACGAGCGCGTCGTAGGAGTTCCACGAGTACGGCGAGAACAGGTCGGCGTCCGGATACGCCTCCGCGTAGTCGCTCTTGAACGACTCGGTGGCATCGCCCGTCGGCGGCTTCGTCCGCACGCCGTACATGCCGTTGAGGACGTCCGCGCCGACGTTGTTGAGGAAGTCATCCGAGAGGAGGCTGGTGTGCAGCACCCAGTTGCCGCCGTAGCCCTCTTCGTTCCACTGGCTGAGGATGGTCGTCCCGCTCTCGGGGTAGCCCGCCAGCGCGACGAACTCGGGGTCGTCGGCGTACAGTTCGGACAGGACCTGCTGGTAGGACGACTGGCCGGACTCGTAGCCGACCTTCGCCGTGGTCGTCCCGCTGTAGGCCTGTTCGAAGGTGTTCGCCAGCGCCTTCCCGAAGTCGTTGTTGATGTGCAGAACGGCCGCTGACTCAGCACCTTCGTCCTGGATGACCTGCGCCATCACCTTCGCGACGAACCGGTCGTTCGTCCGGGTGCGGAACACCAGGTCGTTGTCGTCGAGCGTGCTGATGGTCGGCGACGAGGACGCGGACGTGATGTGCAGCGTCTCGTTCGGCACGGTAACCGACGATGCGATACTGATGGTCACGCCGCTGGAGACCGCGCCGATGATCGAGGACACGTTCTGCGTGTTGATGAGCGAGTTGGCCGCGTTGACCCCCGCCGTCGAGTTCGTCTCGGAGTCCTCGTCGTGGAGTTTGAGCTCGCGCCCCAGTGGGCCGCCCGCCGCGTTGATGTCCTCCTGGGCCATCCGCAGCGCGTTCAGCATCGGTTCGCCGAAGTCGCTCAGGTCGCCGCTGAAGGGAATGACGACGCCGACGTCGACGGGCTCGCTGCTCCCGGAGTCCCCCTCGTCGCTGCTCCCGCTGTCGGTTTCGCTCGATGCCGTGGTTTCGCTCCCACCATCTCCGTCTCCCTGTAGCTCCTCCTGATTCGAACAGCCGGCGAGGGCGCCCGCCCCGAGTGCGCCGCTCATCCTGAGGAAGCGCCGGCGTTTCAGTCGTTGTACGAAGCTGTCATCACCTGACATGGCTACCCGTATCAGACATGATAGACGGTTATATAGGTACTTGTTAGAATTTCAGACCCGAATATGGGCCGGACCGCAATCGTATGAAGACGTATGAAGAAGTAATACGACAGAATACGGCGGGAGGTGAAGCGCCGTCAATTTCCGGTTTCGTTCTCGTACTCTGTAATCAAGACCTTCGTCAGCCCCTCCTCGATCTCGATGTCGAACGGAAGGTCGACGACGCTCAGTTCGATGAAGCGGGTCATGAACCACCGAATCTGGTCGGACGGGAAGACGACGTGGTATCTGTTCTCGTCGCTCCGACGAACGCTCAGGAAGCCACAGAGCGAGAGCCACTCCAGGAGTTCGTCGAGCGTCGCGAACTCGCCGTCGTACTCGCGGGCGTGGTAGTCCGACACCTGGTCGGCGCTTTCGAGGAACGTCGGGTCCGGGTTGCCATCGCTATCGGTGACGTAGTCCAGAAAGCAGTGGAGGAAGTCCACGTCGAGCAGCACGTGCTCGCCGCCGGAGAGCATCTTGTGGTAGTCGCCGAGCTTCGTCCCGGCGTCCGTCTTCGCCGCCTTGTAGTTCGCCGCGTAGAAGGTGAGCGCTCGCCGGAAGAGTTCGCTCTGACCGTGACCGGTCCGCTCGGTCAGGTCCTCCAATGCCTCCTTGGCGTCTTCGTCAAGCGATACCGTGACCCGGTCGATAGTCATACACTGCCCGAGGGACCCAATCCCCCTATACTTCACGATTGAGAGGGTTTCACCACGACACTCGCCGCTGAAACAAAACCAGACGTTCCAGGAGCCAGGCAGGTCGTGCGCGCCGTTCCACAGCGACCGCAATTCTTACACCACTCACTACGCTTAAGCCAACACCTGCCCGTTCACTTCCTGTCGGTTCGGACGGAGTACTGGGTCTCAGTCGGTACGCTATCATGGCCGTCCGACCGGCAGAAATCACCCGACGTGACGGTTACACACACCGCCCCCGAACCGAAACGCATAAAAACGAATCTCCTGAACGAGTAACTGAGCCGAGGTAGCCTAGCCTGGCCAAGGCGCCTGCCTCGAGAGCAGGTGTCCCCACGGACTCGGGAGTTCAAATCTCCCCCTCGGCGCTTCTCCGACGGTCACGACGACGAGCATCGCGAGTCGTCCGACCGGCGGGAACGACACTGGAGAT
>JARUKX010000049.1 GCA_029688825.1 Haloarculaceae archaeon H-GB1-1
AAGCCGAACGAGGAGGGCCGCGAGCAGATCTTCCAGATCCACACCCGGTCGATGAACCTCGCAGACACCGTCGACTTCGCGGAACTGGCCGCCGAGGCCGACTCCGCGAGCGGTGCCGATATCAAAGCTATCTGCACGGAGGCCGGGATGTTCGCCATCCGCGACGACCGGACCGAAATCCAGATGCAGGACTTCGTGAACGCCTGGGAGAAGATTCAGGCCGAAGAGGAAGACGACGAAGTCTCTCGGACCTTCGCGTGAGCTGAGCCCGACCTCTCCACACCCGGTTCGTGGTTATAGACTGATATTTTGTGGTTCGTTTCGGTCGAGGGTCTCTCTCGCTCCCGCCTTGGTAACTACTAAGTCGTCGCTCACGTAAGGCGGCACATGGACCTACCCGAACTCGAACAGCCAGCCTGGCAGACGGCTATCGGCACAGTGCTCAGTTACGGCATCATCCTCGTCGCGATGTTCCTCGCGCTGTTCATCCTGCCGTACGTCGTCTTCACGATGCTGTGAACCGCCTGTCGATCTCCTACCACCTCGTTTCTCGTTCGCGGCGTTTCCTGTAGCGGCCGATAGCGACGGCCGTCGCGTCGCTGTGTCCGAGTCGTTACCTTCGGTTCGACGAGCAGCGCGTCGACGACCGAGTTGCAGAAAGAGACGCCGAGGCGGGCCGCGTCAGAAGAGTGCCGCAGCGCCGGTGACCGCGCTCGGCGAGAGGAGGCCGAACGCGGGCAGCAGCAGGAACGTGATGACTGCGGCCACGATGACGGCAGTGTAGATGCCTGCAGGGTAACTGTCGATCTCGAAGTCGTTGACCGGCTCCTCGATCCACATCGCCTTGACGACGCGGGTGTAGTAGAACAGCGACAGTGCGCTGTTGATGATGAGCGCCGCACCGAGGATCCACGTGCCGGACTGGGCCGTGGCCGCGAGCAGGTAGAATTTCGAGAAGAAGCCGCCGCCGATGGGCAGGCCGGCGAGGCTGAACAGGAAGACGGTCATCGCGACCGACGCCAGGGGCGCCTGCTTCGCGAGGCCGTTGAAGTCCTGGAAGGTGCGGCCGATGTCCCAGTATTCGGTCAGGCCGATGAACAGGAACGCGCCCGTGTTCATGAAGCCGTAGATGAACAGGTGCATCATGCTCGCGCCGAGCACGAAGCCCTTGTCGGGGGCTCCGCCGAGCGCCGCGAGCCCGATGAGGACGTAGCCGGCGTGGCCGACCGAGGAGTACGCCAGCATCCGCTTGACCTTCTCCTGAGTCGCTGCCGCGAAGTTCCCGACGAACATCGTGAGGACGGCAAGCACTTCGACTGCGAGGACCCAGTCGACCGTGACCGGCCCGCCAGCGAGTCCCGCGAGTTCGGGGAACGCGGTCGTGAACACGCGGAACGCGAGCACGAAGCCGGCGGCCTTCGACGCCGAGGAGAGGAACGCCGAGATCGGCGCGGGTGCGCCCTCGTACGCTTCGGGTGCCCAGAAGTGGAACGGCACGCTGGCGGTCTTGAACGCGAAGCCGCCGAGCACGAACAGGACGCCGATGCCCAGAACGCCGACGAATTCGGTGTTCGCGACGGCGCTGGCGACCGCGTCGAACTGCAGGTGGCCGCTGGCAGCGTACACCAGACTGATGCCGTACGCGAGGACGGCCGAGGAGAGCGCGCCGATGAGGAAGTACTTCAGCCCGGCCTCGACGCTCCCGCGGTTCTTCTTGAGGAACGTGACCAGCGCGTACGACGGCAGACTGGCCAGTTCGAGGCTGACGAACCCGGTCGCCAGGCTGTTGGCCGACCCCATCAGCGTCATGCCGGTGGCCGCCATCATGACGAGCGAGTAGTATTCGGCCTGGTACGGCTGATCGGCGATGTAGTCGTGGCTCGCCACCGTGACGAGCGTGGCCACGCTGGTGACGATGAGCGCGAAGAACAGGCTCATCCCGTCGACGACCAGTTGGTCGTCGAACAGCGTAATCGCGCCACCGGTCTGTGGCTGGCCGGTCCCCGAGACCAGCAGCCAGCCGGCGAAGAGGAACGCCGCGAGCGAGCCGACCGTCGAGAGGCCCGCCAGTAGCGTGCTGTTGCTCGTATCGGGGTCGATGCTGTCGACGATCAGGAGGACGAGCGCGGTGATTCCCAGCAGGAGTGCCGGACCGAGCGCCGTCCACGTCGGGAGCGTAGTTGCCATTAGAGGACACCTCCGAGCGCGAAGGCCAGATTAAGGATCGGGTTCACTGCGCGCTGGATCATGTTGTAGGCGATGCCCGGGCTCGAACCGAGGGCGATGACGAGCACGAGCAGGATCGCCAGCGGCACGACGTCGTGCAGCGGCGCGCGGCCGACTTCGTAGTCGGTGGCCAGTTCGTACTCACCGAACAGGGTGCGCTGCATGGCCCACAGCAGGTAGCCGGCGACGACGACGATGCCGAACATGGCCGCCGCGGTGAACAGCGGCGCGTTCGGGAGGACCGTCGAGCGGAAGGAACCGAGGAAGACCAGCACCTCCCCGATGAACCCGCTCATCAGCGGCAGGCCCATGTAGCCGAACGCCGCCGCGAGGAAGATGCCCACGGTCCAGGGCATCCGGTCGGCGATACCGGAGATGTCGCCGACCATGCGCGTGTGCGTCTCGTTGTAGATGACGCCGACCGCCATGAACATCAGGCCCGAGATGAGGCCGTGGGAGATCATCTGGAACGTCGCACCGCCGACGCCGTGGGGCGTGAACGCGACGAGGCCGAGGATGACGTAGCCCATCGAGGAGATGGACGAGTAGGCGACGATGCGTTTGAGGTCCTTCTGTGCGAGCGCGAGCATCGCGCCGTAGATGACGCTCACGACGCCGAACGTCGCGATGAGTGCGGCGTTGGCCTTCGCGGTCTCCTGGAGCATCGTGAAGTTGAACCGCAGGAGTGCGTACGTCCCCATCTTCAGCAGGACGCCGGCCAGCATGACCGACACCGGCGTCGGCGCTTCGACGTGGGCGTCAGGTAGCCAGGTGTGCAGCGGGAAGACGGGCACCTTCACCGCGAAGCCAGCGAACATCGCGGTGAACGCGACGAGACGGAGCACGCCCGGACTCATCCCGAAGAACGTACTCAGATTCCCGGGTTCACGGAGCGCCTGTGCGATCTCCGGCAGGCCCAGCACGGTGATGGAGTCGCCCAGACCGAACACGAGCGCCATGAAGCCCAGGAACATCACCAGGCTGGCGACGTTCGTGTAGACGAAGAACTTGATCGCGGCGTACTTCCGGCGCGGGCCGCCCCACACGGCGATGAGGAAGTACATCGGGATGAGGACGCCCTCCCAGAAGACGAACCAGGCGAAGAAGTCCAGCGCCGAGAAGACGCCGATCAGACTCGCTTCCATGAGGAGCATCAGCCCGTAGAACTGCGACTGGCGCTCGTCGATGGGCGTCCAGGCGCTGACGATTGCCAGCGTCGTGAGGACGGTCGAGAGTGCGATCAGCGGCATGCTGACCCCGTCGACGCCGACGTGCCACTGGATCGTGTACCCGCCGAGCTGAATCCAGTCGATCGTCGTCTCGTAGGCGAGGGAACCGCTGAGGAGCGCGTTTCCGACGTTCTGGAAGTTCGCGTACATCCAGAGGCTCCCGACGACGGGAAGGACGCTGATACCCGCGGCGACCCTGCCTGCCCACTCGTCGTCGGACAGGAAGGTCATGGCGGCTCCGATGAGCGTCACGGCCAGGAGTGCTTCGACCATCATCTAGAACCACCCTCCCATGATGCCGAAGAAGGCGATAAGCAACACGAGGCTCAGCGTGATGAGACTCGCGTAGTTGCTGACGACGCCGCTCTGGATGCGTCGGACGCGCGAGCCGGAGAAGAGGCTCACGCTGGAGACGCCGTTGACGACGCCGTCGACGACGCCCTGGTCGAACGTGTTGGCGGCTCGCGCGACCCGGTAGGTCACGCCCGTTGCAAGCCACACCTGGAATTCGTCGAGGTAGTAGTTGTGCATGAGAAGCGTCCGAATGCTGCCGAGTTTCTCCGTGTGCGGTTCGGGATGCGCAGCGGTCCCGTACAGCTGGTAGGCGAGGCCGGCACCGCCCAGCGCCAGTGCGAGCGAGACGGCACCGGGAGCCAGCGGCGAGATGTGTGCCGCCTCGTAGTGCGAGGCCGTTTCGAGGACCTCGGTGTAGTGATGGACGTTGGTCAGGTACTCCTCGGGAGCCATGTCGAGCCACTGGTGGAGGAACTCGATGTGCGCGCCCGTGAGTTCGGCGACCGGCGTCATGTTGATGAACCCGACCGTCGCGGCGAGGACGCCGAGCACGGCCAGCGGTGCTTTCACGTTCCAGCGGACGCCGTGCGGGTCTTCGGCCGTGTCGGTCCGGGGCTCACCGTGGAAGGTGAGGAACACCATCCGGAAGGTGTAGAAGCCGGTGAAGAACACGGCGACGAGTCCGAACGCGTAGCCGATGAGCAGCAGCGTCGACGAAGCGGTCGGCGTCCCGAGGCCGTGGACGAGCGTCTCGAACAGGACCTCGTCCTTCGACCAGAAGCCGGCGAACGGGATGATGCCGGCGAGTGCGAGCGACCCCGAGAGGAACGAGTAGTAGGTCACGGGCATCTTCTCTTTGAGTCCGCCCATGTCCCACATGTTCTCGTTGTGGTGCATCGCGATGATGACCGACCCGGCTCCGAGGAACAGCAGCGCCTTGAAGACGGCGTGGGTCGTCAGGTGGAAGACCGCAGCGACGTAGCCGCCACCGCCCAGTCCGAGCATGATGTAGCCGTACTGGGAGATGGTCGAGTACGCGAGCACCTGCTTGATCTCCTGTTTGACGACGCCCATCGTCGCCGCGAAGAGTGCGGTGAAGCCGCCCGTGAGCGCGATGACGCCGAGCGCAGTCGGCGAGAGCGCGTAGAAGCCGTACATCCGGGCGACGAGGTAGACGCCTGCGGCGACCATCGTCGCAGCGTGGATGAGTGCGGAGACGGGGGTGGGGCCTTCCATGGCGTCCGGCAGCCAGCTGTGCAGTGGGAACTGCGCGGACTTGCCGATGACGCCGCCGAGGACGAGCAGGCCGAGGATGGTGAACCACGTCTGCGGCTCGAAGCCGAAGGTGTTCACCGTCGCCTCACCCGCGAGGGCGTGCTCGGCGACGACGGGGAAGGCGTGTTCGCCAGCGAACATGCCGGGGGTCGAGGTCGCCGGGAAGAACGTTGCGAAGATGCCGACGACGCCGACGAGGAAGAAGTAGTCACCGAAGCGGGTGACCAGGAACGCCTTCTTCGCGGCGCTCGGCGGGCCGGCGTCGCGGAACCAGAATCCGATGAGCAGGTAGGAGGCGAGCCCGACCAGCTCGAAGAACATGAACGCCATCAGGATGTTGTCGGCCATCACGAACGCGAGCATGCTCGCGGTGAACAGCCCGAGTTCCCCGTAGTAGCGTGGGAGCCCGGTCTCGCCCTCGTCGTTCATGTATCCCATCGAGAAGACGTGGACGAGGAAGGAGATGAGCGAGACGATGGTCAACATCAGCGCCGAGAGCGGGTCGATGAGGATACCGAGGTGAAGCCCGAACGTCTCCTCGGAGACGCCGAGGACCAGCGTGTACAGTTCGTGATTGACCGTCTGACCGCCCGCGACTGTCGCGAGCATGATCAGCGACAACACGAGCGATCCGGCAGTTGCCAGGATGCCTGCCTCCGCACCCTTCTTCGGGAAGTACTCGCCGAAGAACAGCGCGACGACGAGCGACAGTGCGGGAAGCACGGCGATTGCCGGCGCGAACTCGAAGACCAGCGGGATTTCTTCTGCTGCCATGTTACCACCTCATAGTTGCTGCTTTCGTCACGTCGACGTCCTTGAAGTTGCGATACAGTACGAGGATGATGCCGATGCCGACCGCGACCTCGGCGGCGGCGAGCGCCATCGTGAACAGACTGAACACCTGACCGGTGATGTTCCCGTACTGGAACGAGAACGCGACGAGGTTGACGTTCGCCGCGTTCAGCATCAACTCGACGGACATCAGGAACAGGAGCGCGTTCCGTCGAGTCAGGATCCCGAACAGGCCGATACAGAACATCGCGGCCGAGAGCAACAGGTAGTACTGAACCTGGATCGCCATCAGTTCTCACCTCCGTCGTCGGTGTCGCGGCCGCCGTCGGTCAGCGCGGTGACGAGGCTCCCCTCGGATTCGCGGCGAGCGAGCATGACCGCGCCCACGAGCGCAGCGACGAGGACGATGTCGATGATCTCGAACGCCACGAGGAAACTCTCCGACTCGTGCGCGGCGAGGTCGGTCATCGCGAACAACGCGTAGCCGATGCTCGCGGTGATGGAGCCGTCGCCGAAGCCCGCGGGCTGGCCGAACCCGGCGGAGACGAACACCGCGGCCATCACGGCGAACAGTGCCACGGCCGCGAGCCCCGCCAGTAGGTGCTCCCCGAGGTTGAGTTCCGGACGGGTGGTCATCGTGCCACCTCGCCCGTTGCCCCCTGTTGTCGGGTGAGCATCACGGCGAAAGTTATCAGGATCAGGACCCCGCCTACGTACACCAGTATTTGCATCGCGGCGAGGAACTCGGCGCGTAACATCACGAAGTATACCGCTACGCTCAGTAGCGACACGCCGAGTGACAGCGCCGAATGCCAGACGTCGCGAAAGAGCACGACGCCGAGGCTGGCCCCGATCGTTGTCAGGGCGAACAGCCCGAATGCTATTGACTCGAACAATCCCATCGTTGCTAGCCCTTGCTACCGGATGCCCTTTGAAGATTTCTTTATCGCTCCGGGATTCGACACTCGCTGGCGGCTATGCGACCACAATTTGACGGGTTCTCCGGCCGGTACCGGGACGATGGTTCTCCTTTCGTGAAATCGCTGCTGAGATAATTGATCGGTGCCGGTCCGCAGCGTCTCCCGGTGGTCACATCCCCATGTCAGTGGCGGGTTCAGGGATGGGGAGGGCGGTCGGTGCGACGCCGAGCAGCTCGCCCGCGTGGTCCAGCGCCATGTCGAACCCGTAGTAGCGTTCCAGTTCGTCGCCGTCTGCGGTCGGTCGCACCTTGAGCATGGCGTACCCCTCGACGTTCTGCGCGATGGCCGCAGTTCGGCCGTCGGCGTCGAACGCCAGGACGCGTTCCGTGTCCGTCTCGTAGTACTGTGCGGTGACGTCGTTCTCGGTCAGCGTCGCGTCCGCGGTCGTCATTGTCCGTCGTTTGGACCGGGGGATTGCCAACGTTCCGATTGTGACGCTGATACGCGCACGCCCGTAGTAAACAAAACTCAGTGTCAGTCTGTCTCTCGAACGGCTCCCGAGAACCGAAAACGTCCTTCGGCTGGCCACGGACGTCCGCATATGTCACGCTGGCTCCAGAGCGGTCGCCGCCGGGACGTCTGTATCCTCCTGGCGGGGACCGATCAACTGACCGCACAGCAGTTGAAGACGCGATTGGAGCGTCGGTACGACGAGCGAATCGAACCACAGAGCTTCTACGCGGCGCTCGACGAACTCGAACGGCTCGGTCACGTCGAGTCACACGTCGAGGGGCTCGCCGACGCCTACTCGTTGACCGAAGCGGGAGAGCGTCTCGTCCGGGCGCAGTACGAGTGGATGCGCGAGCGGGTCGAAGATGAACGCGCCGACGGCGACTAATCGAGCAGTCTGTCGGCGATGGTGTTTCGAAGGACCTCGCTGGTCCCCTCGTAGATCTCGTTGAGTTTGGCGTCTCGGTAGAACCGCTCGACGGGGAAGTCCTTCGTGTAGCCGTAGCCGCCGTGAATCTGGATGGCTTCGTTCGCGACCTCGCGAGAGACCTCGCTCGCGTGGAGCTTGGCCTGTGCGGCTTCCTTGATGAAGTCCTCGTCGCGCATCTTCAGGTCGGCGGCGCGGTGCATGAGCATCCGCGCGGCCTGGAGCTTCGTGTCCATGTCGGCGAGCTTGTGCTGGATGGCCTGGAAGTCGGAGATGGGCTGATCGAACTGCTCGCGGTCCTGGGCGTACGAGAGCGCCTCGTCCAGTGCGGCCTGTGCGAGGCCGACGCCGCGAGCGGCGATGGAGATGCGGCCGCCGTTGAGCGTCTTGAGCGCCTGCACGAATCCCTCGCCCTCTGCGCCGAGTCGCCGGTCTGCGGGGATGCGCATGTCGTCGAAGCGCAACTCCGTCGTCGGACAGCCCTTGTCCCCGAGCTTGTCTTCGGTCCCCTCGACGTGGAAGCCGTCGTCTTCGTCGGGGCGAACGACGAACGACGAGATTCCCTTGCCGCCGGCGTCGGGGTCCGTCTTCGCGAACAGGACGACCGTATCGGCGACCGCGCCGTTGGAGATCCAGAGCTTGTCGCCGTCGACGACGTACTCGTCGCCGTCGCGGACCGCCGTCGTCTTCATGGCGGGGACGTCGCTCCCTGCACCGGCTTCCGAGAGCGCGAACGCCCCGACGTCCTCGCCAGTCGCGAGCGGCGTCAGATACGTCTCCTTCTGTCCCTCGTCGCCGAACTCGTAGATCATGTTCCCGGCAAGTGAGATGTGGGCGGCGACGACGGTCCCCAGGCCGCCGCTTCCGCGGGATATCTCCTCGATACCCATGGCGTAGGAGTGATAGTCCAGCCCCGCGCCACCGTACTCCTCGGGGAAGGGCATGCCCATCAGGCCGAGGTCGGCCATCTGATCGACGAGGTCGGCGGGGAACTCGTCGGTCTCGTCGATCTCCCTCGCGCGCGGGACGACCTCGTTGTCGACGAACTCGGAGACCATCTCGCGAATCTGGCGTTGCTCCTGGGAGAGCGCGAAGTCCATGCGCGAATCTACCGCTGGACAGGTCTTTACTGTTCGGCCACGACGAGCGCTAACGCTACCAGTTCACGGCTGGACGGCGACGAAGTGGTGGACGTGGCCGCCGCCGTAGCGACCCGACGTGATCGGATCACGCCAGTGTCGGAGCGCGCGGGTCGTTTCCGGTTCCGAGCCACGTGTCCACGTCCACTCTGTCGTCGAACCGTCCGCCGGGGTTCGGAGAACGGTCTCGGCGAACGCGACCCCGTCGTCGACGGCGGACTGCATGAATCCGCGGACGAGCTGGTCTTCAGCGCGCCCGAGGACTTCCGCTCGAACGAGCCCAAAGTAGTCCGTTGCGGCTCGGTTCGCCCAGGCGACGTCACCGCCGGCGTCGACGACGAGCAGCCCCTCCTCGCACGTATCGAGAACGTCGTCGAGGAACGAATGCACGAGGTCGTCTGCGTCGCTGGCCCGCTCGGTGGCTCGTCGTGCATCGACGGCCATCGCGATACGGTTCGCGAGTAGTTCGTACTGCTGGGTGCCCGTGGTTTTCTCCATGAAGTCCGTCGCGCCGGCTTCGAGTGCGTCGCTGGCGACGGCTCGAGCGTCCTCGGTCGTGAAGAGCACGAACGGGAGCCGGGGGTGGTCACTGCGGATTTCTCGGAGCAGCTCTAACCCGTCCATGCCGGGCATCAGGAAGTCACTAATCACGCCGTCGAAGTCCGCGTCAGCGAGCAACGAGAGCGCGCTCTCCCCGTCGAATGCGGTTTCGACCGTCAGTCCACGTCTGGCCTGTTCCATCGCGTCTGCCGTCAGTTCAGCAATCGACGGGTTGTCGTCGACGTAGAGGACCGTTAGTGAGTCTATAAGGTCGCCGTCGGTGGGAATCTGTGTGTGCATGGGAAACAGAACACGGACTCCGATCACGGATCACCGACGAGAGGTGTGGAGAGGTACGCGGCCGACGACAGTGTTCGTACCACGTAGTGGTCCCCCGAACGTATCCTATCTTTGGTCGCTCTCGGGTTTCGAGAAGACCACTTACTCGTACTCGTAGAAGCCCCGTCCGGTCTTCTTGCCGAGGTCTCCGGCTTCGACCTTCCGTTTGAGGAGGTAGGCCGGTTGATAGCGGTCGCCGTACTCCTCGTGGAGGGTCTCGCTCGCGTCGAGCACCACGTCGAGACCGATGTGGTCGGCCAGTTCGAGCGGCCCCATCGGGACGTTCGTGCCGAGTTTCAGTCCGCGATCCATGTCGGCCTTCGTCGCGACGCCCTCGTCGTAGGCGCGGATGCCCTCGTTGAGCCACGGCATCAGGACGCGGTTGACGACGAAGCCGGGTTTGTCATCTGACTCCCACGTCGTCTTCTCCAAGGACTCTGCGAGGCCGTGCGCAAGGTCGATGGCGTTAGCGGCCGTCTTCTCCCCGCGGACGACTTCGACGCCCTCCATCAGCGGGACTGGATTCATGAAGTGCAGTCCGACGACCTGTTCCGGACGGTTGGTCGCGGCCGCGATGGACGTGATGGAGAGCGTCGACGTGTTCGTCGCGAGGACGACGTCGTCGTCGACGATTCCGTCGAGATCGCCGAACACCTCCCGTTTCACGCTCATGTCCTCGATGACCGCCTCGACGACGAAATCCGCGTCAGAGAGGTCCCGAAGGTCCGTCGTCCCGCTGATGCGCTCGCGGACGGCAGCCGCTTCGGCGTCTGTAATCTCGTCCTTCCCGACGAAGCGGTCCAGGCTGTCCTCGATGGCGTCGAGTCCGCGGTCGACGAACCCGCGCTCGATGTCGCGGACGACCACCTCGTACCCGTGGGTGGCTGCGACCTGCGCGATGCCGTGGCCCATCGTTCCCGCGCCGACGACGCCGATACGCTGGAGGCTGTCGAGTCCTCGCATGGTCGGGACAACTCCACCCGAGCGGGTAAGTCTAGTCCCGTCCGATCTGGGGAATTAACTCACTAGCGTAGTAATAGGGTCCGAAAAACTATTACCAATCGTTGGCCTCGACTCAGCTACATGAAGCCCGACGACCTCGAAGCCAGTCCACTCACTCGAGATGGGAAAGTGCTCATCCTCGCGTACGACCACGGCCTCGAACACGGCCCCGTCGACTTCGACGGCGTTCCGGAGAGCGCAGATCCGGCGCGCACCTTCGAAGCGGCGACCCACCCGGCCGTCACCTCGCTTGCCGTCCAGAAGGGGCTCGCCGAGGCGTACTACCCCTCCTACGAGGACGACGTGAACCTTCTCGCGAAGCTCAACGGCACGTCCAACCTCTGGATGGGCGAACCCGACTCGGCCGTCAACTGGTCGGTCGACTACGCCGCCGAGCTCGGCGCGGATGCCATCGGATTCACGCTCTACGGCGGTTCGAACCACGAGATCGAGATGGCCGAGGAGTTCCGCGACGCGCAAGAGGCTGCCCGCGAACACGGGCTGCCGTCCGTGATGTGGTCGTACCCACGCGGACAGGGCCTCAAAAACGACACGAAGCCGTCGACCATCGCGTACGCGGCACGGCAGGCGCTCGAACTCGGCGCGGACGTGGCGAAGGTCAAGTACCCCGGCAGCCAGTCCGCGATGGAGGACGCGGTCCGGATGGCCGGCCGCACGAAGGTCGTCATGAGCGGCGGGTCGAAGCGCTCGGACCGCGAGTTCCTGGCGAACGTGAAGTCCGTCATCGACGCTGGTGGCGTCGGCCTCGCCGTCGGTCGCAACGTCTGGCAGCGCGAGAACCCCCAGCGTATCCTCGACGCGCTCGAACAGGTCATCTTCGAGGAGACGTCCGTCGACGAGGCGCTGGCCGTCGCCGATGAGTGAGGTCGTCGACCGCGTCCTCGACGTCGTCGCGGAGACGGCCCCGGAGGTCCGCGAGGGACTCGTCGGCCGTCGGGAGTACGAGACCTCGGAGAACCCGAGCGGCGAGCAGATGTTGGCGGCGGATCGCTACGCCGACCAGCTCCTCGAAGAGCGGCTGCTCGCCATCGACGGCGTCGCGAGCTACGCCAGCGAGGAACGGGCAGACGTCGTCCACGCGGAGGGCTCGTCGGCGGACGCCTACCACGTCGCCGTCGACCCGCTCGACGGGTCGTCGAACCTCAAATCGAACAACGCGATGGGGACCATCGTCGGCGTCTACGACGAACCGCTCCCCGCTCGCGGCGAGCACCTCGTCGCAGGTGCGTACGTCCTGTACGGCCCCATCACCACGATGACGGCCGCCGTCCACGAGGAGGTCACCGAGTACGTCATCGACGACGGCGAGCGTCGCGTCGACCGCGAAGGCGTCACCGTTCCGGACGACCCAACCGTGTACGGCTTCGGCGGTCGCGTCCCGGACTGGACCGACGACGTCGAGCGGTTCGTCCGTGAGGAGATAGAGTCAGACGACAGCATCAAGCTCCGGTACGGCGGCGCGATGATCGCCGACGTGAACCAGGTGGTCACCTACGGTGGCGTCTTCTCGTACCCCGAACTGCAGTCCGCACCCGAGGGGAAGCTCCGGGTCCAGTTCGAAGGGAACCCGATCGGGTACATCATCGAGTCCGCCGGCGGGAAGTCCTCGAACGGCGAGCAATCGCTGTTGAGCGTCGAGCCGACCGAACTCCACCAGCGGACGCCGGTCTACGTCGGCACGACGTCGCTGATCGAACGGCTGGAAGCCGCCCTCGCGTAGGACCTCACTCGCTTTCTCCCGACCCGCCGCCGAGTCGCTGGAGGAGCCGCAGCCCCAGCGAGGCGACGACGATGACGCCCACGAGTCCGCCGAGCGCCATGCCGATCAGCTTGAGCGGAAGGCCGCCGAGGGCGTTGCCGACGGCGTCCGGAATCAGCCCGGTCGGGAGGAACCCGACGACCGTGTGGACCAGCGAGCCGACGAGCCCCCGTTTCTTGACGAGGAGGAAGCCGCCGCTCGACCCGTTGACGAGGACCGTGTAGTTCCCCTCCTCCGCGACCTGCTGTTCGAAGGTCACTGTCCTGCTCTCGTTGGGCGGGACGGTGACGTTCTTCGTGTCGACGATGCTGACGTTCAGGGCGAGTCCGGCGGTGTAGGTCCCGTCTGCAGTGCCGCTGTTCTCGACGGTGGCGTTGACGAGGACCGTCCCGTTCGGCACGATTCGCGAGGTGTTCTTGGTCACGTTCGTGACCGAGAGCTTTGCAGTACCGCCGTCGTCCCCGCCGGTGTCGTCCGCGTCGGACGCGTTCTCCTGGCCGCCGTCCGTCTGTGAATCTCCGCCGTCCTGGCTTTCGGTCGGGGGTGCCGACCCGAGCGCGAAGACCGAGAGTCCCGGCGCGTGCGCCTCCACGACGTGCTGGTCGCCGACGGTGCCTCGATACGACGTTTCGAGCGCGGTCCAGTTGCCGTCGTGTCTCCGGTAGAGGGTCAGGTCCTGGGCCGCGACGCCGGTCCGATTCAGGTACGTGTCGTTCACGCGAAACCGGAAGGTCACGTCGGCGAGCGCGTCGTCCGCCGCTGCGTGCTCGACAGTGACGGTGCCCACGGCCGTCGCGTCCGTCGCGGCAGTGAACTCGCTGCCGAGCGTCGCGTCGCCTTCGGTCGCGCTCACGTACAGCGTGAAGTTCGTCGCTTCGGCCGGCGTTATCGACAGGTCCGTCAGGGTGACGTTAGCGGTCCTCGTGACGTGCGAGCGGTCGGTCGCGTCGGGCGGTATCCTGACGCTCTCGTTGGCCTCGACGCGGTCGACGAGTACGTTCGCGCTGGCAGTCCGCGGGTCGCCGTCGGAGAGCGGGGTTATCCGCACGCCGTGGGTGCGGGTGCCCGACTCGCTGACGAACGTCTCGCCGGACGTCGCGTTCACGTACGTCAGTGCGGTGTGCTCTGCGCCGCTCGCGTCGGTCGCTCTGACGATGACGGTCGAGACGCCGGGGCCGACCGTCGACCGCGTGGCGAACTCTACCGTCTCCTGGATGCGACCGCTGTGGACGACGGTGTAATCGAGCGTCTCGTTCGTGGTCGTATTCCGGGTCTCGACGCTCACGCGCTCCGTCTCCCCGTCGGTCGCTGTCGCGGATACGAACAACGTACGGTTTCCGATGAACAGGGTCCGGTCCTGGAGGATGCGAACCTCGGGGGCGATGGCCTCCGCGTCCCTGACGGTTCTGTTGACGGTGAACGTCCGCGTCGTCTCGTTTCCGGTGTGGTCGGTCACCGTCACCGTGACATCGTAGGTTCCCAGTTCGAGCAGGAAGTCCTCGCTGAAGGACACCTCGCGGCGGTCGTCACTGTCGGCGTAGCTTCGCGTCGAGACGACCGTCTCGTTGACGGTGTGATTGCCGTCCTGCTTGTCGAAGCTGGCCGTCACCTCGCGAACCCACACGTCGTCGCTGGCGCTTCCCGAAATGGTGTACTCGTGGGCGGTCGTCTCGGTGTCGATGTCGTCGAGTCGGAGTTCCGGCCCGGCACCGTCGGTCACGTTGACGACGAAGCGGTACTGTCGAGTGTTGTCGAACGAGTCTCGTGCGGCGAGGGTGACGTTGTTCTCGCCTCTGGCGAGTCTGACCGTCGTCTCGAAGTGGTCGTCGGGTTCGTTGAAGTTCCGCGTCTCGCTCACGTTCCCGCCGTTCTCGTACGACAGAGTCAGTTGCTGGACGGTCGACTCTTCGATGAGGTTCCCCTCGAAGGTGACGTCCACACCCGTAGCCTCACCGTCGGGAATCGCATACAGCGGCCGCGTCTCGTAGGGCTGTTGGAGGTAGATGAACGGTGCCGTTCCGTCCTTGTACACCGTGAACTGCGTGCTCTCGACGCCATCGGCCGAATCGATGACGATGACGCGAACGGTGTTGTTGCCCGACGAGAGCGACGGCCGGAGCGCAGTCTCGACGGAACGGCCGTCGGGCGTCGAGCGATGGACGGTCTTGCCGTTCACGCGAACGATGAGCTCGACGAGCGAGACGTTCGCGGGAGTGCCCGCTGCGACGCTCGCGTCGACGGCCAGTCGGGGTTTGGTAGCCGTCGAATACCGGTCGCCGTCCGCCATCGTCTCCCCGTCTGCGGTCACCGTCAGCGACGGTGGCTCGGCGGCAGCGACGGGCGCGGCGGCTGCCGCCGTACTCAGGAGGAGGGAGAGACAGAGCAGGGCCGCACGAACGCGACGTTCCATTATGCAACCCTTTCCAGTTCAAATACTTATCTCCGTCGGGCAATAATTAGCGATGATAATCGCCGGTTGTGGGATGGGATCTGCAAGACTCGCGGCCGAGAATCGGACGACGGACGACGAACCCTCCCACGCGAACGGTTTTATTCCATCCCTTCGACGCATTGGACATGAAGGTCCGTATCGCTGGGGACGCCAGCGTGGAAGAGGCCTCAGCCATCGCGTCGGCACTCGCCGAGCACCTCGCGGACTCCGTCGAGGTGTTCGTCGGCGACGCGAGCGAACCGGCGGTCGTCAGCGGGCCGGCAGACGACGCGCTCGGCAACGGTGTCGGTGCTGACGCAGCGGGCGCTGACGAACCCGACCGCGGTCCGACCGAGCGCGAACGGAGACTCGTCGAAGAGATCGAGAACATCGTCCGCGGCGGCCCGGAGAAGTATCGCGACCGTCTGGCCGAACAGGGAAAGCTGTTCGTCCGCGACCGCCTCGACCTCTGGTTCGGTGACGATGGGCTGAAGTTCGAGGACGGGAAGTTCGCCAACTTCGACGCGTGGCACCCGGAGTCCCCGCACGTCGACGCGGACGACGACGACCGCCTCCCTGCGGACGGTCTGTTGACCGGCGCGGCCGAGTTCGAGGGCCGTGACGTCCACTTCATGGCCAACGACTTCACCGTCAAGGCGGGGTCGATGGCCGAGAAGGGCGTCGAGAAGTTCCTCCGGATGCAACAGCGGGCGCTGAAGACCGGCAAACCGGTCCTCTACCTGATGGACTCCTCGGGCGGGCGCATCGACCAGCAGTCCGGCTTCTTCGCCAACCGCGAGGGAATCGGGAAGTACTACTACAACCACTCGATGCTCTCCGGTCGCGTGCCGCAGATTTGCGTCCTCTACGGGCCGTGTATCGCGGGCGCTGCCTACACGCCGGTGTTCGCGGACTTCACCATCATGGTCGAGGGGATGTCCGCCATGGCCATCGCGAGCCCGCGGATGGTCGAGATGGTCACTGGCGAGGACATCGACATGCAGGACCTCGGCGGCGCGGACGTCCACGCCCGCCACTCGGGTAGCGCCGACCTCGTCGCCGCGAACGAGGAGGAGGCCCGGGAACTGGTCGCCCAACTGGTCTCGTACCTCCCCGACAATGCCGACGAGGACCCGCCGCGGACGGCGGGGACCGACCCCGCGAAGGCCCCCGCGGGTATCGACGACGTCATTCCGGAGGAGCCGAACCGCGCGTACGACATCCGCGAGGTCATCGACCGGGTCGTCGACGCGGAGTCGTGTTTCGAGTTACAGCCAGACTACGGGCCGGAGATTCTCACGGCGTTCGCTCGCATCGACGGGCGACCGGTCGGCATCGTCGCGAACCAACCCGCCCAGCGCGCGGGTGCTATCTTCCCCGACGCAGCCCGCAAGGCCGCCGAGTTCATCTGGAAGTGCGACGCCTACTCCATCCCGCTCCTGTACCTGTGTGACACGCCGGGGTTCATGGCCGGCTCGCAGGTCGAGAAAGATGGCATCCTCGAAGCGGGCAAGAAGATGATCTACGCCACCTCCTCGGCGACGGTACCCAAACAGAGTGTCGTCGTGCGGAAGGCCTACGGTGCGGGCATCTACGCGATGAGCGGCCCGGCGTACGACCCCGAAGCCACCCTCGCGCTACCGAGCGGCGAGATCGGAATCATGGGTCCGGAAGCGGCCATCAACGCGGTCTACGCGAACAAGCTCGCCGCGATAGAGGACGACGACGAGCGGGCGGCGAAAGAGCAGGAACTCCGCGAAGAGTTCCGCGAAGACATCGACGCCCACCGGATGGCCAGCGAGGTCGTCATCGACGAGATCGTCCCACCAAGCTCTCTGCGGACGGAACTCGCCGAGCGATTCGCCTTCTACGAGACCGTCGAGAAGGACCTCCCGAACAAGAAACACGGCACGATTCTGTAGGGCCGACGAACGCTCACCATAGCTATTTCTCGGTGGCGTCCACAGTGTTCCGGACGGCTGTCTGCGCCGTCGAGAAAGGATGTCAGGGAACGACGATTCGTCAGAGGCTGCGTCGACCTCGGAGCCGCGGCCGTCACGGTTCCTGGTGTTCCTCGCCGACGCAGAGCACGTCCTCTGGCTCGTCGTCCTCGTCTCGCTGACTCTCGACGTGTATCTGACCTTCCAGGGGCTCAAGTACGGGCTGTCCGAGTGGAATCCCGTGATGAAGTACGCGATGGAGGTCGCAGGCTTCCCCGTGCTTGGGCTGTCGAAGGTACTGATTCTCGGCACGGCCGGCTTACTCCGCGCGGCACGGCCTGAGCTCGGCGCGTTGATTCCGCTGGCGGTCGGCGTCCCGTGGGTCGCGACGGTCTTCGTCAACCTGGTGATGCTCGGCGGCCCGCCATAGGCCACAGTAACGAACTAGCGCGTCGCATAGGGCGACGTTACGGCCCTGTAGCTGGCTCGTAACAATGTCGGTGGGTCGTTATCGTTCAGATGGCTTCCATCCGGTTGCCCGGACATGGAAGTCAGAATCTCCCCCGTGTCCCTGTCACGTGACCTCCCCTGTCAATCAACCCCCACCCGCTGTGGTTCCCCCACAATCGTGACGTGGCTGCCCCCGCCGCGTCATGGCAGCTCCCCCGGTCTCGTGCCGGGACACCTCATCTCGGTCGTACGCGCCGCTCCCGTTCGGATCGCGCCGACCGACGGACCCCAAACTCCCCACCCCCTCCGTCGGTTCGGCGTTCGACTGGGTGCTGGTTCGGCCCGTACCTGGGCTCGCGTCTCCGGTCGTGCCTTCCTGGCGGGCACGACCTGACATCATTTTCGGAACGCTAAGGTCGTTGCACACAGAGTCGTAGATAATTCGCGGCGTCCCGGAACGACCGATGGGGAGACCACATGCGTAGGTTACACAGCGTACTGTTCGAGGAGCGAGCGAGCGACGACCAACCCGAAGACGAACCGCGCACTCTCTGGCGACGGATTCGTGAGCGCCTGCTGACCGTCTGGCACCGCCGAGTCCACAACCGACCGGACTACTACGCGATCTATCTCAAACTTCCGACGGAGACGGGCGACGGTGAGTCGCTCCTCGGAATGGCCACCGAACTCGTCGAGCAGTTGCGTGTCATCTCTGACGGCCGCGTCGACGTCGCACCCGCTCGAGACGTCCGAGCGGAGACGGATCCGATTCCGCGGTCGGCGTTCGACCACGACGGGTTCGACGACCTGCTCGACGCGGTGGAACGCGCCTACGAAGACGAGTTCGCCATCAGGTCCGTCGAGACGTGGCGCACCTATCGCGGACACCCGCTCAAAACGTATCTCGTCGCTCCGGTGCGACCGCTCGTTCCGTACTCAGTGCAGTGAGGTTTGTGCCGCGGGGCCGGCACCCACCTACTCCGTTCTGTCGAGTCGGTGGGCCAGCGGTGTCAGTCGTCGTCGTCACCGGCTCCTGCTTTCGACGACGGCCCGACCGAACTCGCACTGCCCATCCACGAATCGACGTGCTCGCGGACGTAGTCGTGGCCACCCCAGCCGACGGCGATTCCGATACCGATAGCGAGGGCAGCGGCCAGTCCCCACGCCAGCGCCTGGGCGAATGTCAGCAGGATACCGACGTCGATTCCCATCGTGTCGAGCCCGATGACGACCGCGGTGAAGTACAGGAAGACACGCGTACCGGTCGCGAACCACGACGTGTATGCCGTCTCCGTGGCGGCTTTCGTCCGGGTGATCGCGTCCCCGATGAAGTCGGCGACGACGAACCCGAGGACGATCACCAGCAGCCCGGCGATAAATGCCGGCAGGTACGACACGGCGGTCGACATCCACTCCGAGAAGAGTTCTATCGCGAGCACGTTCGTCGCTGCGAGTAGCGCCAGCGCGTACACGAACCACTTCGCGAGCTTCCCGAACGCCCCCGACACCGCACGTTCGGTGCCGCCGAGCATTCGTCCGATTGGCGTCTCCAGGACGACCCTGTCGAGTTGCGCCCGGTCGGCGAGTCGCTTTACGGCCCCGCCGACGGCCATTCCGACGAGCCATCCGATGAGCAACACTAGCAGCGCTCCGATGATGCGCGGGAGGAACACTGCGACGTCGTTGATGACGTCTGCGAGAATCTCACCGATGCCGAGTTGCAGGGCAACGCCGCCACCGATATTCGATGCTATCATGCGTTCGAAGAAAGGCGATTCGTTCGGAAAGTAATAGAGCGATTATCCACTGAAACCGTCGAAATCGGAACTTCAGCGGATCGCGAAATCTGACCTTATCGCCATCGTTCGGAAGCGCCTACGTCGTTCGGAAATTCTGGGTTACTCCCCAGGCCGTTTCAGTGAGAGGACAGTCCGCTCGAACGAGCAGACGAGCACGTCGTCGCCGTCGTCGGTTCGGTTGACGGCGAACGCCTCCACGCGCATGGTAACGACGCCACGCTCGCCGTCGCTGGTCTCGCGCTTGTCCGTGACCGTCGAGCGCGCGCGGATGGTGTCACCGTGGAAGACAGGAGCGGGGTGCTCGACGTCGTCGTAGCTGAGGTTGGCGACGATGGTCCCGTCCGTCGTGTCCGGGATACTGACCCCCACAGCGATGCTCATCGTCAGGAGGCCGTTGACGAGGCGCTCGCCGAACTCGGTCTCGGCGGCGAACTCCGCGTCGAGGTGCAGCGGCTGTTGATTCATCGTCATATCGCAGAACCGCTGATTGTCCGCTTCGCTGATGGTCCGGCGCTTGTCGTGGTCGATGGTCTCGCCGACGGTGAACTCCTCGAAGTACTTGCCGGGCATGGCCGAGCGTCGTCGCCCGCGACAATAACGGTGGTGACGGACTCCTCGTGGCCGACCGGACCCGCTCACTCCCAGAGCCGATACATCTCGTCGCGGACGGGCTCTTCGTACGTGGTCCCGTCGAGGACGAGCGACCCCGGCCCGGGTTCGACCGTCCCGATTCGCACGGCCTCGATTCCGGCGTCGGCACAGGCGTCGAGCGCCTCGTCGACCGCAGGCTCCGGAACGGTCGCCAGCAGCGCACCCGAGCCGAACGTGGCCAGCGGGTCCACGTCGAGTGCGTCCGCGAGCGCGCGCGTCGGCCCGCGAATCGGTACCGCATCACGGTCGACGACGGCGGTCACCCCGGACGCCACCGCCAGTTCGAGCAGGCCGTCCAGCACGCCACCCTCCGTCGGGTCGTGCATCGCCGTCGCGAATTCCCTGAGAATTCGAGCCTCGTCGCCGACGCTCAGTTCCTCGAAGTAGCCCGCCGCCTCGTCGATGGTACGCTCGCCAACGACCCCGGAGAGGCGGTCCCGGAAGTCGGTGGCCATGATGGCCGTTCCCTCGATGGCCGCGCCCTTCGTGAGGACGATCGCGTCGCCCGGCCGAGCACCACCCGTCGGGACGAACTCCTCGGCGAGTCCCATCGCGGTGAGCGACAACTGCGGCCGCGTGAGTTCGGTGCTGTATTCGGAGTGCCCGCCGACGATGGCGACCCCGGACGCTCTGGCGGCGGCGTCGAGCTGGCTGGTCACGGTGTCGAGCAGTTCCGGCTGGTCGTCGGGGACGAAGACGACCACGGTGAGCCACTCAGGGTCGCCCCCGGAGGCTGCCACGTCGTTGCAGGCGACGTGGACGCCCAGCGTCCCCACGTGCGCGGCCGCGAGCGAGATGGGGTCCGTACTGACGACGAGCAACTGGTCGCCGAGCGAGAGGGCTGCCGCGTCCTCTCCGTAGGCCGGCCCCTGGACGACGGCGTCGCTCTCCGCACCGAGTCGCTCGAACACCACGTCCCGCAGGTCCGCCGGCGGCACCTTTCCGACCATGCGTCGCCTTGCATTGCGAGCAGCATGGTGGTTGTGGTCAGCCTCCAGTCCCGGCACGCCAGCTACAAGGACTGGGGTCTCGACCACCAGATATGGCACGCCGAAGCGTTCTGTTCTCTCCGGGGGACCGCCCGGAGATGCTGCGCAAAGCGACGACGACCGACGCCGACGTGGTCGTCTTCGATCTCGAAGACGCCGTCGCACCGGCCCGGAAAAGCGAGGCCCGCGAGGCGGTGGCGAGCGTCCTCGGAGAGGTCGCCGACGCCGACTGCGAGGTGTGCGTTCGGGTCAACTCCGGTGCCGAGGCGGCCGGGGACCTCGACGTCGTCCTCGACGGGGACGCGCTCCCGGATAGCGTCATGCTGCCGAAGGTAGCCGACGCTGGCTCCGTCGAGGCGCTCGCGGATACGCTCGCCGAACACGACGCTGAACGCCCCGTTCTGGCGCTCGTCGAGACGGCCCGCGGCGTTCTGAACGCCGCCGAGATCGCAGCTGCCGAGGCAACCGACGCCCTCGTGTTCGGTGCGGAGGACCTCGCTGCGGATCTGGGCGCGACCCGGACGACGGAGGGAACGGAAGTACTGCACGCGCGTGAGCACGTCCGACTGGCCGCCAGCGCAGCCGACGTGGACGCCATCGACACGCTGTTCACCGATTTCGAGGATTCCGAGGGACTCGCCGAAGACGCCGCGTTCTCGCGGACCCTCGGCTTCGAGGGTAAACTGGCCATCCATCCGTCGCAGGTCCCCGTCATCAACGAGGCCTTCACGCCCGACCCCGAGCGGGTCGAGTGGGCCGAACGCGTCGTCGCCGCTCGTGACGAGGCCGCCCGTGATGACCGCGGGGTCTTCCAGGTCGACGGCGAGATGATCGACGCCCCCCTTCTCGCGCAGGCCGACCGGATTCTCGAGCGCGCACGTGCGGCTGGAATTCGATAGCCGTCTCCCTGTTTCGCCGCCGTGTAATTCCTTCGTGAGAACGAAAATAGACCAAAGTCGCCGGTATGCTTTTCAGGTCGCTCGGTGTCAGTTACTGCATGGCAGGTGACGTAAATCCGTTCGAGAGTCTGCAAGAGCAGATAGACGACGCGGCCGCCTACGTCGACGTCGACAGCGGTGTTCTCGAGCGGTTGAAACACCCAGAACGCGTGCTGGAGACGAACCTGACCGTGGAGATGGACGACGGGTCCATCGAAGTGTTCAAAGCATATCGCTCGCAGTTCAACGGTGACCGCGGCCCGTACAAGGGCGGCATCCGCTACCACCCGAACGTCAGCCGCGACGAGGTGAAGGCCCTGTCCGGTTGGATGGTGTACAAGACCGCAGCAGTGAACGTCCCCTACGGCGGTGGCAAAGGTGGTATCAAGCTCGATCCGCGTGAGTACTCCGCCTCGGAACTGGAGCGCATCACCCGGTCGTACGCGACGGAACTCCGCCCTATCATCGGCGAGGACAAGGACATCCCCGCCCCCGACGTGAACACCGGTCAGCGGGAGATGAACTGGATCAAGGACACCTACGAGACGCTGGAGAACACCACGGAACCGGGTGTCATCACCGGCAAGGCGCTCGAATCCGGCGGTAGCGCTGGCCGCGTCGAGGCCACCGGTCGCTCGGTCATGCTCGTCGCTCGCGAGGCGTTCGACTACCTTGAGCGTGGCATGGAGGGTGCCTCCGTCGCGGTACAGGGCTACGGCAACGCCGGGTCGGTCGCCGCGAAGCTCATCGACGACCTCGGTGCCGACATCGTCGCCGTCTCCGACTCCTCGGGAGCGATATACAACGAGAACGGCCTCGACGCGCGAGCCGTCAAGCAGCACAAGCGAGAGACGGGCTCCGTTACGGGCTATCCCGAGGCCACGGAGGAGTTCGGGAACGACGACCTGCTCACGCTCGACGTCGACCTCCTCGTCCCCGCAGCCCTGGAGAACGCCATCGACGCCGAACTCGCCCCGGACGTCAGTGCCGACGTCATCGTCGAGGCCGCGAACGGGCCGCTCACACCGAACGCCGACGACGTGCTCACGGAACGCGACGTCGCCGTCTTCCCGGACATCCTGGCCAACGCGGGCGGCGTCACCGTCTCGTACTTCGAGTGGGTCCAGAACCGCCAACGCTTCTACTGGACCGAGGATCGAGTCAACGACGAACTCGAACGGGTCGTCGTCGAGGCGTTCGACGAACTGACGGACGTCTACGAGTCGTACGACGTGCCCAACTTCCGCACCGCGATGTACGTCGTCGCCATCCGCCGCGTCCTGCGGGCCGCCGAAGAAGCCGGCACCTGGCCCTGACCAGCGGACGGTCCACCGCCCGAAG